>JBBSOF010000009.1:0-93440 GCA_038260025.1 Phycisphaerales bacterium | reverse complement strand
CGGGCGTGGGCAACGAGGCGTACACGTGCGCCTATCAGCGTGTGGAGCTTTCAGCGATTGCCGCCAAGACACGCCACATGCCGCCGGAGTTCATCGACGGCCACAGCAACGTGACGCGAGCTTTCGTGGACTATTGCCGGCCGCTGGTGGGAACGCTGCCGCGGTTTGAGCGGTTGTGAGTGTTGTGGGCGCTGCAGCCGGCGCGGTGCTCGACCGTACAATCAGTGTGCGGCACGCACAATCGGCTGTTTCAAACGGGCACTTTTCGTGTATGCTGCCCGCACCCGGAGGTCTCTCTTATGCCCGCGATCATCATCAACGAAGGCGTCCAGAAGGGTCTGTTTCTGCACCTGGGCAAGAGCCCGGCGGTGATCGGGCGGGACCCGGCGGTGTCGCTGCAGATCGAGGATGAGCAGGCCTCCCGCCGCCACGCGCAGGTACGGTTTGATGAGGCCCGCAAGGGGTATGTGCTGACGGATATGAAGAGCGCCAACGGCACGCACCTCAACGGCCGCGCCATCCACGCCGAGTCGCCGCTGACCGATGGCGATGAGATCGGCATCGGCACCACCCGCCTGCTCTTCACCAGCGAGACGCCCGCCGACGGGGCCAGCGCCCTGGAGGTGATTAAGGCCGCCGGCGAACGCCACCGCAGCACCATTGTGCGGAAGTCCTGAGTTCAGCCTGCCGTGATGGTGGCGGGGCATCGTCCTGTTTTTGCACAGTCCGCGCCCAATCTCTGATATCGTGATGTTCATGCGCACACCCATGCTGCTCTCCATGGTCCTGCTCGCGGGCTGCTCCACCGTCGTGCCGCCCGTATCACCGGGCCTTTTTCAGCCAGATTCCGCGGTGCCCATTAAGATTGACGCGGACGCCAAGGCACAGGCCATCACGAAGGGCATCGCTGTTCTCCTGAAACTTCAGCAGGGCAACGACAACGCCGAGTGGCCCTACGAGGGCGTCTACCGCGTGCACGGCAAGATTCCATGGGGATACCGCGTGGGCGGCACCGCCATCTGTGCCCTCGCCCTGGTCGAGGCACCGGGTTATGGCGAGGACGCCGACCGCCAGGCGGCGGTACACCGCGCACTCAAGTTCATCTGCGGCAGCCGCGGGGAAGAGGACCTGCTCGTCACGACATACGACGGCGAGTATGACGTGCGGAGCTGGGGGCACATCGAGGCCGTGGGTGCGATCGCCCGCATGAAGCAGCTGGACGCGATCCCCCAGGACCTCCGCGAGGATGTTGAGGCGGCGATGGTGTTTTACCTCGATGCGGTGCACACGCTGGAAACCCCAAAGAACGGAGGCTGGAACTATTCCCGCCCGCCGGGGAAGGACACGCCCGCGCCGCCGTCGTCGTTCATGACCAGCCGCGGCGCGCAGGCGCTGTTTGAGGCGGCCCAGGCGGGCTACGCGGTGGATGCGGGGACGATCGCCAGGGCCCTGGATTTTCTGGAAGGCACGCACACCGCGTCGGGCGCGGTGGTGTACTCGGGCAGCGCGAGCCCGAAGCGGCCGGACCGCGAGAGCGATGCGGTTCCGGGCGCGGTGGGCCGCATGTGCGCGACCGAGGCGACGCTGCTGCTGGCGGGGCGCGGCTCTGCCGCGGCAGCGCGGGCATCGGTCGATGCGTTCATTGTCCACTGGGGCTGGCTCAACCAGCGGCGCGCCAAAACAGGCACGCACATCAAGCCGTACATGGTCGCGCCTTATTACTTCATGTTCGCGCACTACTACGCGGCAGAAGCTGTGGAGATGCTGCCCAAGTCCGAGCGCGGCGAGTACCGCCGCCGCATCAACGAGCTGCTCTTCTCGGTCCGCCAGGAGGATGGCTCGTGGAACGACCGCGTGTTTGAGCGATCCGGGGCGTATGGCACTGCCATGGCCATGATGGCGATCATGGCCCCTGATCGCCGCCCGCCCGCGCGGATTGCGCCGGAGAACAAGGCCGCGCCGGAATAGCCTTTACACGAAGCGTGCGGGCTCACCGAACTTGTGGGCAAGGTCCTCAAGCTGGCGCTTGAGGTAGGTGTCCTTACCGAGTGCGTACTCCATCATCGCCCGAGGTATGGCGTGGAAAACGCGCCCGCGCTCGGTGATTGTGACGCGCGTGCCGCCCGGGTGCGGCGAGACAAGGTACTCCCACGAGCCGCCGAAGAAGTTGTGGTCGTCGGCGATGGTGCGGACCAGGCGTGTGCCCGGCTCAATGTCGGTGGTTTCCAGCACAAAGCTGTTGCGGCCCATGCGCTGTCGCCATACCTCGTGCCCGTTGCGGTCGGGCAAACGTTCCAGCCCTGTGATGCCCCGGACCCAGTCGCGATGGCCCGGGCTGTCGGCGACCACCGCCCACACCTCCTCCGGTGACCTGTTGAGCATGATGGTTCGCGCCGCGGTGTGCTCTTGCGGCAGGCGAGAACCCAGCAGCCACAGCACACCCGCCGCCAAGGCGAGCAGTCCGACGATCCCGGCGATAATCCATACGACCCACATGCCACACCCCCTTGTCAGAGTTTCCGCGCGATCATCACGCCCTCGCGGCTGGGCACGCACGCTGCCGCGAAGCCTGCATCCGCGGCAACGGCGCGGTTCATGCGGTCTACCGCCTCGTGGCTGGGGTCGCCGGGGGCATCATCGATCCACCAGTGGCCGCTGCCCAGGGCGTTGTCTATGACCAGCAGGCCGCCGCGGCGCAGTAGCGGGCGCACAAGCCGGAGGTATTCGTTGTATTCGGTCTTGATGGCGTCGATGAACACCAGGTCGAGCGACCCGGGCCCAAGCTCCTGCGCGAGGGATGGGAGCACATCCAGTGCTGCGCCGGTGATGACGCGCACTTTTTCGCCCACGCCCGCGCGGCGGAACTCACCCTTGGCGAACTCGGCGTGTACAGGGTTGAACTCGATGGTGATGAGCCGCCCATCGGCGGGCAACCCCAGGGCGATCCAGATGCCCGAGTAGCCCGCAAGCGTGCCAAGCTCGAGGACTTTGCCGCGTGATGCACTGTCTCCGCAGGCCATCATCGTCAGCAGGCGGAGCAGCGCGCCCACATCGCCGGAGACGGCGATGTCGGGCAGGCCCGCAGCCACGGCGCGGGGCATCAGCGTGCGGAGCTGCTCGGCGAGCGGGGCGTTTCCTGTTGGCGCGCCAAAGACCTGATTGAGATACTTCTTGGTGTTGTCCCACCGTTGCGACGTCATGTCCATGAATGGACAGTATCACACGGGCGCGGGGGCTTGCCAAGTGAGTGGTGCCACGCCGTCAGGCCTTGGACCGCACCGACGCGGCAACGCGGCCCACACGGTCGCACGAAGCCCGCCAGGCGCAGGCGGCTTGCTTACCGGCGGCGCTGGTGGCGTTGCGGGTGTTGACGGCCGCGCCGGCGATGGAGCGGCCCATGTCGGCGAAGCCCGCGCCCGTGGCCCGTGCGTTGGCCTTCCAGCCGCGGGCATTGATCGCGGCCTGCCGGTGCGCCACATGCCGCACCGCCCACACGCTGATAACTGCCGCCACGCCTGTGGCCCACAGCCAAAGCCATACTGCGGTCGTCTCCTGGAGCGAACCGTGCGTCACACCCGTGCGGACCCCGACACCAACGAGGACCGAAGCAATCAGCGTCGCGACAAACCCGCCTTTGAGCGTGCCGGTGCGGACCGGTACGGCCGCACGCCTGTCCCCAGACCCAACCCGCGAATCGACCATTTCAAACGCCGCCGTCTGACCCTGCGAGGGGTGCTTGGCCGGGTCCGCATCGGCCCCTTCGCGCGGCGCATCGCCGCTGAAGGCCCACCACAAGCCCTTGTAGAGGCTCCACAGGCCCCAGACGGGCAGGCACACAACCTTGCGGACAAACGGGATGGGGCTGAGCATGGAAAGACCTCCGGGCTTTCAATGCTTTGGGAATTCCGCTCCGCGGGTTTCGGTGCCCGCAGCTCGTGGCGGGGGTCGTACGCTCCCGCCATGAGCGAGGCTCCCCACATGTCCACCGCGGATTTCCGCCGCCAGGCACACCGCATGATCGACTGGATCGCCGACTATTGGGAGCAGTTGGAGCAGTTGCCCGTGCTCTCACGGGTGGCCCCGGGTGACGTGAAATCGCTGTTGCCGCTGCACCCGCCGGAGACTGGGGAGTCGGGTGATGAAACATGGGATGCGATCTTCAATGACCTTGGACGCGTGATGCTGCCGGGGATCACGCACTGGCAGAGCCCCAGCTTCTTCGGCTACTTCCCCTCCAACTCGACGGGGCCCGCGGTGCTGGGGGAGTTGCTCAACGCCGGGTTGGGGATCCAAGGGATGCTGTGGGCCACCAGCCCCGCGTGTACCGAGGTTGAAGAGCGCATGATGGACTGGCTGGTGGACGCTCTGGGCCTGCCCCAGGAGTGGCGGACGGATTCGGGCCTTGGCGGCGGTGTCATCCAAGGAACGGCCAGCGAGGCGGCGCTGGTGGCCCTTGTCGCAGCGCGGACGCGGGCCCGTGCGCAGGGCTGGAACGGGTCAGACCCGCTGGTGGTGTATGTCTCAACCCAGTCGCACTCATCCATCGCGAAGGCGGCGATGGTCGCGGGCATCGCGACGAGCGTGTCCGACCCCGTGCATATCAGCCTTGTTCCTGTCGATAGGCACCTGGCAATGGACGCGCAGGCGCTGAGCGCCGCCATGCGCGCGGATGTCGCGGCAGGCCGATGGCCACTGTTCGTCTGCGCCACGCTTGGCACCACCAGCACCACGGCGTTTGATGACTGCGCCGCGATCGCTGATGTCTGCGGCACGAATCCCTCACCGGTGTGGCTGCACGTTGATGCCGCGCACGCGGCCTCCGCGTGCGTGTGCCCGGAGTTCCGCTGGATGCTGCGCGGGGTGGAGCGGGCGGACTCCTTCTGCTTCAACCCGCACAAGTGGCTGCTGACCAACTTTGATTGCGACTGCTTCTGGGTGCGCGACCGCAAGGGGCTGATCGATGCGCTCTCCGTGACTCCCGAATACCTGCGCAACGCCGCGAGCGAATCCGGCGCTGTCACCGACCTGCGCGACATGCAGGTGCCCCTGGGCCGCCGCTTTCGCGCCCTGAAACTATGGTTTGTGCTGCGCCACTACGGGCTTGAGGGGCTGCGGGCGCACATACGCCATCACGTACGCCTGGCGGAAGTCTTCGAGGGGCTCGTCCGCGCCGACACGCGGTTCGAGGTGGTCGCGGCCCGCCGGGTGAACCTTGTCTGCTTTCGCCTGCGGGGCAGCGGGCCCGATGCTGACGCCGCCAACAAGGCCCTGCTCGACGCTATCAATGCGAGCGGGGAGGCGTTCCTCACCCATACGGTCGTGCCGCACGATGGCATGCCGGCGCTGGTGCTGCGCATGGCCATCGGGGCCGTCCGTACTGAAGAATCGCACGTTCGCCGAGCATGGGGCCTGATCCAAAGGCTTTGTAAGACCACCCCTCCGCGTGATACGCTTGGGTCATGATGACAGCCTCGCACCGCCGTTGCACGCCCACCCTGCTCCTTGCGGCGGCGCTGCTCGCGTGCCTGGCCGGCTGCTCCTCCACGCCCACATCGCCGGACTTTGAGGTGGCTCCCAATCAGTATGCCCTTGCCTTTGACGCCACCCGCGATGTGCTCCGCGACTACCACTTTCAGCTCGACCGGGTGGACGCCGCGGCAGGCGTGATCACCACACTGCCAAAGTCCACGGGGGGAGTGGCGACGCCGTGGGACAGCGACCAGTCCAGCGTGGGCCAGGAGTTTGATGACCTGCTGAACCTGCAGCGACGCATCGTGCGGGTCACTTTCAACGATGATGATGGTGCCCGCGCCACGGGGGACACGGTGGACCCGGCCCTTGCGATGCACGCGCGGGTGGAGGTGACGATCTATCGGATGCAGACGCCGGGGCTGCGCCCATCGAGCCGCGCCATCGGCATGACGAGCGCCACGCTCGACCCGCAGGCGGTGGCGCAGGGAACGGGCTATGCGTACGAGGTGCCGATCTCGCAGGATTCGCGCCTGGGGGCTCGCATTGCGGCGGATATTGAGCGGCGCACGGGGCGGATGCTGACCGCGGGGAACTAAGCCGTGGCCAGAGCCGAAGCGAAGAAGGTCTCTCGGAAGGCGTCGAAGAGAATCACTTCGAAGGCCGCCACAAAGAAGGCCTCTGCGGAGAAGATCGTGCCGAAAAAGCCGGCCATTTCCGACGCGGCTGTGCTTCGTGCCACGGGCCGATCAACAGCGGAGTGGTTCAAAGCGCTTGCCGCGTTCGCGAAGTCGACGGGCGGCCATGAGCACGCGCCTGCCGCGGCTCACCTGCACACGGCCCATGCCTGCCCGGAGTGGTGGAGCCAGATGGTGACGGTGCTGTATGAGCGTGAACGCGGCCTTCGACGCAAGCACGAGCGGCCCGATGGTTACTCCATCAGCGTCAGCCGCACGGTGCCCGCCCCCATCACCGCGCTGTACCGCGCGTGGGAGAAAGGCGGCGCCTGGCTGCCGACCCGCGACTTTACCGTACGGACCGCCACCCGTGACCGATCTATCCGCATCACCTGGCCTGATGGAACGAGCGTCGAAGTGATGTTTTACGCAAAGGGTGTGGGCAAGTCGCAGGTTTCTGTGCAGCATGGAAAGCACAAGTCAGCAGCGGCGGCAGGGCGTGCGCGAGCCATGTGGGCTGATGCGCTCGATGCCCTCCGCGATTCGCTCACGCCCTGATAAGCGGTGTTGACCCAGCGCCCCGCGCTCGCTCAAGACCCAGCAGTGCCGCATCGGCACTGTGGCCATCGACCACCAACTCCCGCAGCACCCGCGCACCGGTCGCGGCGAACGTCGTCCCGTTGCCGCCGTAGCACAGCGACATGTACACGCCCTCGCGACCGGGCACCGCTCCGATGTACGGCAGGCCGTCGGGCGTCTCTATGAAGAACCCGGCCCACGCATATTCGGCCTCGGCCTTGATCTTCGGGAACATGCGGCGGAACTCTCTCATGAGCTCGCGGGCCTTGCGCTGCACCATCGCATTGCGCTCGTCGGGGTCGGTGGTGGGTTCGTCGGCCCCGCCCAACATCACGCGACCGTCGGTCGTGGTGCGCATGTAGAGGTAGGGCCGGGCTGTCTGCCAGATGAGGGCACGGTCTTCCCAGCCGCGGAACGCGGCAACAGGTGTTGTCGCGACGGCGAACGTGCTGAGCAGGCGCGGCAGTTGTTCCGGTGCTTCCCCGCCCTGGGTCTTATTTTCGTGCGTGGGCTTCTTCGCCAGCGGGATGCCAAGCACCGCCGCGGACTCAAAACCGCCGGCCACAACGATGCGCGGCGCGACAACCTCCCCACTCTCACCGCGAAGGCTGAAGGGTGGGCCGCCGGTGGGGAGTTCGACCCGCGTGCCCGCAAAGACCCGCGCGCCATGGTCGCACGCATCGGCGAGCAGTGCGTGCGTCAGGCGGTACGAGTCGACCTGTGCCGCGTGCGGCGACCAGAGGGCGCCCGCGGCGCTGAGCGAGTACCGAGCGGACACTTCAGCACGCGAGAGTCCGCGGACATCGATGCCCGCCTCGCGGCGGGCGACCAGTTCGCACTCAAGTTCCGCGGCGTCCTTCTCGCTCTCCGCCGCCAGCAGCGATGGGCGACGCTCGTAGCCGCAATCATCCTTGAGAGCAGCGGTGATCTGCGCGATCCGCTCGATGGCTTGCACGCCCATGCAATAGCACCGCGCTGCCGCATCTTCCCCCATCATCGCGCTGAGTTCATGCAGCGGGGTGTCCAGGTCGTACATCAATAGTGCAGTGCTCGCCGCGGTGGAGCCGCGACCGGGCTGGCGGCTATCGACCACCACCACGCGCAGACCAGCACGGGAAAGCTCGTACGCCGCCATCGCGCCCGAGGCCCCCGCGCCGATGATCGCGACATCGCACTCAACCCGGCCGGAGAGGGCGGGGTACTGCCGCTGCGGCGGGTCGTGGAGGGGCCAGAAGGGTTCAGGAGAGCGGAGGTCCATGCTCTGAAATAATGGAGCATCGGCCTAAGAACGCGGATGATTTTGCGTTCAGCAGCGGCTTTACCTGCTTGGTCTTTGGCAGCGTGCTTCGCGCTCCCGCCCAAACAGCCCGGGTTTTCATGGTGAACGGTGGCGGCGGCCACCGACCTGGCGTTTTACAAGTTCGCGGAACGCCTTGCCATCAACGTGGCACGCCTGCGGCACGGTCGGAGGACGCTCCAGGATTCCCCGGGCGACGCCCCGCAGCACGCACCATTGGCGACGCGGGGAAAACCCTGCAAGGCGGCAGGCCCAGGCAAAGCCCGCCAGCATCCCGATGAATCGCGACGTCCGCCGCCCGTGCCGGCGCGCCAGCCATGCCCAGTTGCGCGTCGCGAGCGTGAACCAGCGGTCGCTCTTGGCGTTCGCGGCAGGGCTGTCGTGCCACACCACCCACGCCGGATCGAACCACACATCAAACCCTGCCGCGAGGAGCTTGAGGGCCATGTCCGTATCGTTGCGGTAGAGGAAGAACGACTCTTCGTAGCCCTCAACGGCTCTCCACACTTCGGTGCGGATGAGGTTGCCGCAGCCCATCACGGGCCAGCGGGCCTGGGGCACGCCGCCGTGACGCCACTCTTCGCGTCCGGTGCCGGGGTGGCGCGGCAGCAGCGCCACCGCGCCAGTGGCGGGTCGGGTACGCAGGATGGCCAGCGCCGCTGTCAGTGCCTCGGCCTCTGGCCAGGCATCGTCATCGAGAATCAGCAGCATGTCGCCGCGTGCCGCGGCAACGCCGCGATTGAACCCGGCGACGCCGATGTTGTTGTGAAGTGGGACAACGCGCGCCTGCGGAAACTCCTGCTGCACCATGGCGGCCGAGGCGTCGGCGGAGGCGTTGTCAACGACGATCACCTCGCCGCGGTCGAACAGGCCCTGGGCGTGCAGTTCCGTCAGCGTGCGCTGCAGCGCGGCGCGGCGGTTATAGGAAAGGATGATGACCGACAGCACGGCGTCAGCCTATCCGGGCGTCACGCGACAGGGGTGGCGACCTTGCTGGTGACGGTCTCGACCATCGGCACGGTGCGTGCCGCGGGGCGGTAGGCCGGGGCGGCGGGCAGGGTCATGGTGTGAGGGCCGCGCAGGCCCAGGCCCACGGCCAGGCGCACGCCACGGGCGCAGACGCGCAGGGCCTTGGCTGCCGCCTGCGCAGGGCGGGGGCGTCGCACCAGCAGGCCTTCGGTGGTGACCTGGATCAGCACGCGCCCGCGGAACCAGGATGTGGGCCAGCCCGTAGGGACGATGGCGACATCGGCCGTCGGCCCCGCCAGCCCGCGCCAGAGGGCGCCCATGAAGTCGTGGGCGATGTGCCCTTCGAGGGCACGGTGGCGCCAAATCTTGCGCTCCTTGGGCCACTGGAAATCCATTTTCTTGAGTTCGCGCCGGAACTGCTCAAACCCGGCGATTCGCGACTTAAGCAGCGGGTGAACCCACAGGCGGGGCGAGGCCACGCCCTCGGCCTTCAGCTTCGCCATCTCAGAGTCCACGACCGTCTGGATGTCCTTGAAGGGCCTGAAGCCCAGCGGCTTCACCACATCCCGCGGCTCGATGGTCGGGAACCGCTTGTGCAGCGCATCCTCGAGACCCTTGAGGTGCAGCTCGGCGAGCTCCTCCAGGCCCATCATCGCTTGGCCCACGGCCCGCGGCAGCTCGCGCATGGCGCGGCGGAAGCGGACCCAGTTCCCCAGCTCCAGCCCATCAATATGAGAGAAGCAGTTGCGGGCGATGTAATACCGTCCCCATGTCACATACCGCCGGTTGCCGGGGGGGTGATAGGCGCGGCTGCGGGGGGCACCCAGGATCTTCAGCCCCGTCTTGGCCGTCATCTGGATGCACCAGTCGATGTCGTCGTAGTAGATGAAGTTTTCGGGAAAGAGCCCGGTCTGCTCGATCGCCGTGCGGCGGACCAGGCCGCTGCATGCCGCGAGGTAGTCGGCCTTGACCAGGAATCGCTTGTCCACGGGATGGCAGGGGCGGATGTACCCGTTCTTGCGGGTGATGATCGCGCCGGTTTCCCAGGTGTGCCCGGTCGGGATATCCCCAAGAGCCGAGCCAACCCCCCCCACCTTGGGGTGCCGCGCCAGCACCTTCACCAGTTCACGAAGGCAGTTGGAGGCGACGCGGGCGTCGCTGTCGAGCCACCAGACAAAATCAGGCTGCCCGAGTTCGCCCGCAAGCCCCGTCCCGGAAAGGACATGGGACATACCCGCATTGAAGCCGCCCGAGCCGCCGGAGTTCTTGTCCAGCCGCTTAAACTCGACGATGAGCCCGTCGGGAATAGGGAGCGTGGAAAGCGGTTCGGTCGAGGCGTTATCGACCACCGTCAGCCAAAGTTCGATCGGCCGGCCAGAGACAGGGCGCAGGTTCTGCCGGGCGACATCCTGAAGCAGCACCGCCAAGTCTTGGCGGCGGTTGAAGCAGGGCACCACGGCCGCGACCTTCCACGGGCGTGAATCTGGATAAGTTTGCGTGGTGGTGTGCCGGCCGTTAGCGTTGGTCAGGGCCTCAAGGCCCACAACAGCCGGACGGCTGCGCAGCGGGGGTAAATCCATGGGGCGTGAGTATACGCGCGAGGGTTGTGTGAAACCGAGCAATCCGGGCGTGAGAACTCTTTCATCGCTCCTCGCCGGCGTTTTCGTGTAAGATGGGGGGGTTCATTGGCGGCGTGATTGCCGCGGATATGGGAACCCGGGGCCGGGAACGGGTGTACAGGAACAGCGACGGCGCAGGTGGTGAGCGAGACTCCTGCCGCGGGCGTCGCCAAACTACTTTCTTTGGAGGCATGCATGCGTTCGACAGGGACTGGTCGCTCCACTTTGCTCACGAACCTCTTCGCCCGCCTGCTGGCCACGCGCACCGGCGGCCTGCCCACCGAGCACTCCTTCGAGGTGCTTGAGTCGCGCAAGCTGCTTTCGAACAGCCCCCTGCCCACGCTCGCCGACCTTGAGTCGCCCACCAACACGGTGGTGCGCATCGAGACGAACTACGGCGACTTCGACATTGAACTGTTCAACAGCGATGCCCCGATCACGGTGGCCAACTTCCTGAACTACGTCACCAGTGGGCGCTACGACGAGAGCTTCTTCCACCGCTCGGCGTTCAGCGGCTCTACCCCCTTCGTCCTTCAGGGCGGCGGGTTCAAGTTCGACCAGACGACCGGGCTGGAGGTCGTACAGACAGACGCCCCGATCATCCGCGAGAACACGGGCCGCCTGAACCAGGCCCGCACGGTGGCCATGGCCCGCACCAACGCCATCGACTCTGCTACTGACCAGTTCTTCATCAACTACGTTGACAACGCATTCCTCAACCCCACGAGCCCCAATGACGGCTACGCGGTGTTCGGGCGGGTGATCAACGGCTGGGAGGTCGTCCAGACCATCCAGGACCTGTCCCACCCCGACCTGACGGGCGATGCCCGGCTGATCGGCGATGAGGCCAGCAACTTCGGCACGGTCCCCGTCGGAGCCACCTACGACGCGGGCGACGGCGTGCGCGAGGAAGACCTGGTCAACCTCGTCAACGTCGAGATCATCAAGCCCGCCGGGACCGCCGGCTTCTTCACGCAGACGATCAACTACCCCGAGGGCTTCCGCTCGGGCAGTTCCATCGAGTCCATCACTCTGAGCAACTCCAACTCGGCGAGCGCCAGTTATCAGGTGATCGTTCACTATGAGTCGGGCATCCGCGATGTGGTGGTCGCCTCTGGCACTATCTCGGGCACCAGCAGCCTGAACATCGAGCTCTCCGACTTCGGCCAGGCGGGCCTCAACCTGGTGCGCACGAATAGTCCTTACAGCGTCGAGGTGCAGGCGGCCTTCGCCGAGAGCGTTGTGGCCCCGCGCCCCGTCGCCGCCACCAGCAACCGCATCGACTTCAATGGCGCGACCTCCGAGGACTTCTTCAATCCCGCCGCCACCAGCGGCACGACCCCCATGCGGACGTGGGACCTGCCGCGAATCGAACGCAACGCGCTCAGCCGCGAGTTCATCCTGTACCAGAACCTCTCGGACCAGACGGCGACTCTCACCTTCACTTTCCGCACGTCCAGCGGCACACAGACGCTGACGCGCGTGGTGGATGCCTACCGGCGCGGCGGCGTTGAGGTCGGCCTGCTGGGCCTGCCCAACGGCGTGCTCTCGGCTCGAGTGACATCGACGGCCGACGTCGTGGTGGCCCTGAGCGACTGGGACCTGCCCAACTCCGGCGTTGTTGCGACGAGCGCCTATACGCCCGCCTTCGGCGTGCTGGGCACCGAGGGCGGCGGCTCAACGACCGGCGGCCTGGGCCTGGCTCGGGTCGAGGACAACTTCACCAACACCATCAGCCTGTACAACCCGGGCACATCGGTTGCCTCTGTGACGCTGTCCTTCTGGGCCACGGGCAATACCAACGCAACGGCGACCACGCGCACGGTGCTCGTCCAGCCCGGTGCCCGCAGCGACTTCGACCTGACCACCGCCGACCTGGGCGTCGCCAGCGGCACCAACTTCAGCGTCACCTTCTCCTCCGGCACCGCCA
This sequence comes from Phycisphaerales bacterium, assembly GCA_038260025.1. Lineage (GTDB taxonomy): Bacteria > Planctomycetota > Phycisphaerae > Phycisphaerales > UBA1924 > JAEYTB01. The sequence continues at coordinate 80,900 of JBBSOF010000009.1, read as the reverse complement.
TCAGCGCACAGTACACCAGCTTCGACGCCGTGGGCCGCAACGCGGGCGGCAAGAACGCCGACGGCTTCGCCACTGCCTTCACCACCAAGCTCTCGCAGAACGCCTTCTTCGCCGGTCGCCTCGATCCCACCAATACGGCGGAGAACGAGGTCGTCAGCATCCTCAACCCCTTCAGCAATCCCAACATCACCTTCAACTACACCGTGCGGTTCATCTTCTCCGATGGCACCATCATCAACGGGGCGGCCAACACCCTGGGCGCGAGCGGTCGCATCGACATCTCCACCCGCAGCCTCGCGAGCGTGATCTCCAAGATCAGTTCGGGCAGTCAGTTCAGAACCTACGCCATTCAGGTGTTCGGTACGGGCGTAAACTCGACCGATTCGACGTCCGCGCCGGCCGCGGGCTTCGTCACCCTGTCTCGCAATGACGCGGCCAATGGCCGATACGTGGCAACGTCCGGCATGCCGTCCGAGCCTGGCATCTCCCCGATCGATCCCGTGTTCACTGTCCCCGGCCCCGCCTGATTCTCTCCTCACCTGTCAGACCAAGCCCGTCGCCCCCTGGCGGCGGGCTTTTTTCTGCGCCACTGCCGGTGCCCAACGCTTACTCCCGTCTCGGGGTACGCTCCCAGCCCGGGGCGGCGCCGCCCCGTCAACCATGCCCGTTAAGGACTCCAAAAACCAGTCCAAGGATGCCTTCTGGCAGTTTGCCCGGGGGATGCTGCGCTACCGGGGCCTGGTCACCGGCACCGTGCTAATGGCCGTGCTCTCGGGCTTCACCCTGGGCGTGGGCATCATCGGCGCCAAGCCCGTTATGGAGAGCATCCTGGGCAGCCGCAAGGGCCTGCCACAACTCGCGGCAGACTTCAACGAGCGAGCCTCCACCCTTGTATGGCCCTTCTCCCACCTGCACATCCGGCAAGACATCATCGACAGCCTGCCGCCAAGTCCGTTTCAAGCCCTTGCCGTGGTGATGGGGCTGCTGGCGGCGGTGACGGTCGTCGGCTCGATCGCCAACTTCCTGCACGCCTACCTCTCTTTGACGGTCGTCAACCGCTCGATCACGGCGATCCGGCGCAATGCGTTCTTTGCCACGCTGCGCTCGCCGCTGCGGAACGTGGTGCGCAACGGCACGGCCGACACCATCAGCCGCATCATCAACGACAGCAACATCCTGATGAACGGCCTGAACGTGGTTCTGAGCAAGACGCTGCTGCAGGCCCTCAAGGGCATCGGCGGTTTGTTTGCCGCGCTGTATTTCAGCTGGTACGTCACGCTGGGCGCGCTGCTGGTAGCGCCGGCGATGTACACCGTCATCCGCAAACTGGGGAAGCGCATCAAGCGGGCGTCGGGGGCTGCGCTGCAGAGCCAGTCGAGCCTGCTGGCCGCCGCCACCGAGTCGCTCCAGTCGCTGCGAGTGGTCAAGGTCTACACCAATGAGGTGTACGAGGGGGGTCGGTTCCACCGCACCAACAAGCAGGTGATGCGCGAGCTCAACCGAGTCCGCACCGCCCGCGCCCTCGCCAGCCCCCTGACGGAGATGCTTGCCATCTTCCTGCTCTGCGGGCTCACCCTGGCGGCAGGCTGGGTCATCGTCGAGGGTATCCGTCTTGACCTCGGCTTCATCGGCATCAACCACATCATCGACGTTCGGGTCGAGCCCGCCGACTTCATCCTCGCGATGATCTCGCTTGCCGTCGCCGGCGCTTCGCTCAAGCCCATAACGGGGCTGATCAACGACATCCAGGCGTCGGCCCCGGCGGCGGACCGCCTGCGCGAGCTTATTGATGCGGCGCCCGAGCCCGGCCACGGCTTCCGCCTGGCGCGCCTGCCCCGCCACACCCAGTCCATCACCTTCGATGCGGTGACGATGGTGTACCCCGGCGCTTCCACACCGGCCATCGACGGCGTGACGCTCTCGATCCCGCATGGCAAGCGCATCGCCTTTGTCGGCCCCAACGGCTGCGGCAAGACGACGCTGCTGTCTCTGGTCCCCCGACTGTTCGACCCTGACGCCGGCGCGGTGCTGATCGATGGGATGGATATCACGTCTTACTCGGTGCGCAGCCTGCGGGCGCAGATCGGCGTGGTGACCCAGGAGACGGCTATCTTCAAGGGCACCATCCGCAGCAACATCGCCTATGGCAACGCGGGGGCGGATGACGCGGCGGTTGTTGCCGCGGCCAAGAAGGCGCGGGCCCACGACTTCATCATGGCCAAGCCCGGCGGCTATGACGCGTCGGTGGCCGAGCAGGGGCTGAGCCTGTCAGGCGGTCAGCGCCAGCGCCTTGCCATCGCCCGCGCCATCCTGCGTGACCCTGCCATCCTGATCCTCGATGAGGCCACCAGCATGGTGGATAGTGACAGTGAGGCCCAGATCGCGGCGGCCCTGACCGAGTTTGGAGTCGGGCGGACGTGCCTCATCGTCGCGCACCGCCTCAGCACCGTCCTCAACTGCGACAGCATTGTGGTGATGGATGCCGGCAAGGTGGTGGACCAGGGCACGCATCAGGAGCTGATCGAGCGGTGCGATGTGTACCGCGGGATCGCCCAGCACCAGTTCCCGGCGTGAGCGGTACAAGCAGTTTGCGCGCTACGAGCCCTTTGCTCAAGCAAAGGATGGCTTGTCTTCTTTCGGGTGGCCTGCTCCGGAGAAGAGTTACTTCCTTTGCTTGCGCAAAGGGCTCGTATTGCGCCAGGGGCTCGTATCATCCGCCATGCGCCGCCCCGGTACCGACGAAGACAACCTCCAGCCCACCGACTTCCTGTGCGACTTTTGCGCCAACCACTGGGCTGAAGATCGGCAGATGGTCGAGGGCCACCGCGGCAGCCTGGTCTGCTCGCAGTGCCTGACCAGCGCCTACGCGACCGTGGTCCGCGATGGCAAGGGTGAAAAAGTCCCTGAGGTCGTCACCTGCACGCTGTGCCTGGAGCACAAGGACCTGCCCCACTGGAAGGGACCGCTGGAGAACATGTGGGCGTGCCAGCGCTGCATCAAGCAATCCGCGGCAATCCTGCAAAAGGACCCAGAATCTGGCTGGAAAAAGCCCGAGTAGCAGCGCGGTGCGGCGCGAGAGGGTGTCCGATCGGCTGCCGCGTTCCTAGAATCGGCCGGTGGGGTGGCAGAGCGGTCGAATGCGCCGGACTTGAAATCCGGTAGGGGGCTTGTCCTCCTCGGGGGTTCGAATCCCCCCCCCACCGCTTATCCCGGCGGCGTTCCCCCGCTGGCAAGCGCATGCCCGGAGGTGAAGTGGGCAGACGGCCGCGACGGCCTTCCAGACCCTCTTGTGAGCCAAACGAAGCGTTTCCTGCCCGCTTTTCTCGCTCCGGAGGCATGAGGCCGCGGATGAGTTTTCTTTCATTTTGTGGTGCGGCCCCGGGGTTTCTGTTGAACCCGGCATGTGACTTGCGAAGATGCGGGTCCGCCCGAGGAAAAGAAACTGCTTCCCCACGTGAACCCTGATTCTGCCATCCGCGTGCTTTGCGTCGACGACAACGACTTTGTCGCGGAGGCGATCCGCCGCAAACTCTCGCTGGACCCTGGCTTCGTGTGGGCAGGGTGGCTGCCCGAGGCGAAGGACCTGGTTGAGAAGGTGCGGGAAACCGGCGCCGACGTGGTGCTGCTCGATATCGATATGCCCGGGAAGGATTCATTTGAGGCCCTGGGTGAACTGGCGGCTGCCTTGCCGCAGACCCGGGTCATCATGCTCAGCGGGTATGTCCGGAGCGACTACATCGACCGGGCCGTCGAGGCTGGGGCATGGGGCTATGTGAGCAAGAACGAGAACACGGAAACCATCCTCGCGGCCATCCAGCAGGTGTCGCGGGGCGGTTTCGCGATGGGGTCAGAGGTTGAGGCCGAGCTGAAGCGGCGTCGGACGCACTGACCGGCCTTGAGCGATGGACCACCCAACCGGGGGCGCGGAAGGGTTGGGCGGCCCCGTCTGACAGGTCGCCACAACGCACTTTTATTGTAGATTTTTTCATACCTGTGGTAGGCTGTCGGCTGTCTTGGCTTGCGGCTGCCGCTTGGGTTGCGGCGGCCCGTTCGACCGGCCTCGGCTCACTCCGTCCTGAAGGAAACCGTCATGCTCATAAACATTCGCCGCCTTTGTCTGGGTTGTCTTGCCTTGATCGCGGCCTTCACGGCCCCCGCGCTTGCCGAGCCCGGTGCCTGTTGTGTGCAAGAGGGCGGTGCGCTGGTGTGTGTCCGGCTATCTGAGGCGGACTGCCACGCCCGTGGCGGTACGTATCACGGCAACGGCACTTCATGCAGCAGTGTGCAATGCACCCCTTCCGTCACCGGTGCCTGCTGCGTGATGAACAATCCCGCCGGCTCCTGCGTGCAGACGACCGAGGCCAACTGCCACGCGCTGAGCGGCACGTATCACGGCAACGGCTCTTCATGCACGAACGTGCAATGCACCCCCGCCGTGACCGGCGCCTGCTGCATCGCCACTTCGGGCGCCCTGTCTTGCGTTCAGACCACCGAGGCCGACTGCCACACACGCGGCGGCAGTTATCGCGGCAACGGCACCAACTGTGAGAATAACCCCTGCTCCCCCGCCGTCACCGGCGCGTGCTGCATCGCCAACGCGGGTGCCCAGTCTTGCGTTCGGACCACGGAAAGCGATTGTCATGCCCGGGGCGGCGTGTACCACGGCAACAACACATCCTGCGACAACAACCCATGCACTCCCACCATCACCGGGGCCTGCTGCCTCGCAAATGACCCCACCGGCTCGTGCATGCAGACGACTGAGGCCAACTGCCACGCGATGGGCGGCACCTACCACGGCAACGGTTCATCATGCGAGCACGCCTGCCCCGCGCCCCCACACCCCGCCACCGGCGCGTGCTGCGTGCCGCCCGTCTGCTCCATCCGCACGCACGCCGACTGCGCGGCCATTGGCGGGACGTACCGCGGCGATAACTCGGCCTGCGGCAACGAGCCTTGCGAAGTTCCTCACAACCTGGGCGCTTGCTGCGTCATGTCGGCCGCCGGCACAACCTGCACGCAGATGACTGCCGCGGATTGTGCCTCCCACGGCGGGACGTTCGGCGGGGTAGGCACACCCTGCACGAACACCACCTGCTCGGCCACCGACCCCCACACCGGCGCGTGCTGCATCGACCACGCGTGCACGATGCTCTCGGAGGCTGCCTGCCGCGACCACGGCGGCACGTACGGTGGCAACGGCAGCCTGTGCCACAACACGCGTTGCGACGCGCCACTGCCCGGCGCTGGCTGCACCGCCGACTTCAATCACGATGGCGATTCGGGGAACGATGCGGATATCGAGGCGTTCTTCTCGTGCCTTGCGGGCAACTGCTGCATCACCTGCTCCTCCGCCGATTTTGATGGCGATGGTGATGCGGGCACCGATGGCGATATCGAGTCGTTCTTCCGCGTCCTGGCCGGGGGGAACTGCTGAGGCCCCTGGGCAGCTCAGGGCTCGGTGGCGGGCGGTTCGGCTGGCGGCTGTTCGCGGCCGGCGGGCACGGTTTCTTCAGGGTCGGGCCCGCTGAGGCTGGGGTCTGAGGCGGGCACATACGAGACCTTGGCGGCCCCCAGCAGCGTGCCGGTGGCAAAGGCGAGGTCAACCTGCGCGATCTGGTAATCGGCGAGGGCGCGGGCCTCTGTGGATTCCGCGACGGCAAGGCGTGCGGCGGCATCGAGCACGAAGGTGCTGGTCGCGCCGCCAACCTCAAACTGGCGCTGCTCGCCCTGGAGCGTGCGTCGGTTGAGAATGACGGACTGCCGCGCCGCAAGCACACGCTGCCACCCTGCGTCGATGGCGTCCACCGCGTTGAGGACCTCCTGGCGGATGGAGAGTTCGCGGGCCTCCTTGGTTGAGAGCCGCTGAATGCGCTGGAGGATGGCCAGGCGCAGCTGCGATCGGGCGGCCTCGTTGCCCAACGGGATCTCTGCCGTCAGCCCCAGCTCCCAGTCCTCAAAGTGGTTGCGGCGGAGGGTGCGGAAGCTGCTGCCAACCGAGTCGCCCAGGCCGTTGACGCGGTAGGTGTAGTCGAGGGTGAGCAGGGGCAGTGTCTGGTTGCGGGCGAAGCCGATGTTGGCCGCATCTGCCGCGAGGCGCAGCTCCAGGTCGAGCAGCTCCATCCGGTTCTCAAGGGCGGCGGCGATGAGCTTCTGCGTGTCGAAGACATACTCGACGGGGTCGGGTGGCGTCACGGTTGCCACCAGCGTCTGCGTGTCGAGGGTCAGGCCGGGCATGTTGATAATGCGCTTGAGCTCGCGCTGGCCGAACAGCACATTGTTCTGGGCGACGATGATGGCCTCAAGCTGGTCGGCCACGCCTGCCTGCGCGCGGATCACCTCAATCTGCGGCGAAAGCCCGGCATCCACGCGGCGCTGGGCCCGCGCCTCCTGGTCTTTGGCGACCTCGAACTGCTGCTGGGACACCTCAAGCTCGCGGCGGAGCTGGAAGAGCCTCCAATAGGAGCGGTCGACAGCCGCGAGCTGGCGGATGACCTCCAGCTTCGTCTGCGCCTCGCTGGCCTGCTGGTTGTAGCCGGCGATGCGCAGCCCCGCAGTGTTGACGCGACGCCCCGCGCCACGGAGGAGCTGGTGAGACAGCGTAACCTGGGCATCGGCTGTATACGCGGGGTTGAGCGTTGAGAAGGTGTTGTTGTTCTCGTTGCGCGAGGCGGGCAGGCTGACCGTCACCGCGCCGCCGGTGCGGGTGGGGATGCGCACGCCGGGGATGATCGTGAGGTTTTTCGACTGCGCGGCGTTGAGCGTGGAGGACGTGGGCGAGTCGAGGTCTGAATACGCCGCCCGCAGCGTGAACGCGGACTCGAAGCGGGCATCTTCGATCGACACCTGCTGCGCCGCCAGCGCCGGGTTGATCAGCGCGACCTTGAGGTCGAGGTTGTGCTGCAGTGCGCTCGCGCGGCACTCCTCAAGGGCGAGGTCGATCTGGGCGACGTTCTCAAAGCGCCGCCGCGCAATGTCCAGCTCGGGTGGGGTTATGGCGGCGTCGGGGTCTACCGGTGCGGCAGAGGGCGGGGGCGGAGGCCGCTTGAATCGCTCCAGGCCCGAGGGCTGCACATCGCGCAGGCGATCAAGGGCCACGCGCTTGGCGTAGTCATCCTCGTCGGACGCGAAGGGGTTGGCCCCGCAGCCGCCCATCAACAGCATCATGCCTACCAACGCAGCGGCCGTTGCTCGCACGCAGAACTCCCCGGATTCAGGCACCCCGTAGGGCACACGGTAGCAATTCTTGGGAAACCCCGCCCGGCAGTTCCTGCCGGTGATTCCCGTGGGCGCAAGGCTCACCAGATAAACCGCATCGACCCAAAGTCGGGGATCGGCACCCGTAGGGGCGAGCGCTTGGGTGCCGGGAAGTAGACCAGAAACGCCTTGCCGATGAGCAGGTCGCGGTGGACGACGCCGATCTGGCTGTCCACCTCCGCCACCCAGGGGTCGACCGAATCCCACAGGCGTGCGTCCAGGCTCATGGGGCTGTTGTCGCCGCAGGTGAAGAACTGGTCACCGGTCAGCACGGCGGTGCTGCTGGGGGCGGTGGCACGGGCGGGCTGGCCGGTCTTGTGGTACTGCGCGGCCTGGTAGTGGATGTCCCGCGCCATCGCGACGCGGTAGAGCGTGAAAGGGCCGCCGGAAAACTCAAACCGCGCGGAGGAGGTGAGGTAGTTCTTCGGGTCGATCAGCCCCGAGCGGAGGCGGTTAATCGACTCGAGCGTGAGGTCGGTCGCCCAGCGCACACGCTCCTCGGGCGTCCACTCGTACGCGCCGTGTGCCACAAGGTGGTCGTCGATGAACACCTGCAGTGACTGGTCGACATGCCAGAAGTCGATGTTGGTGACCTCGCCGGGCGTCAGCGGGCGGGGGAGCGTTCCCTGGCCCAGTGTGGCCCAGGAGCCATCGGGGTTCTCGCCGTCGGACTGGCGCATGCGGAGCGTGACCGAAGAGCCCTCGACGTCGGCACGGAACTCGTGGCGGCGGGCGCGGACGATGGCGCTCACCATCACGCCCGCCTGCTGGGGCCGAACGCCCAGGCTCATGCGCAGGTCGCTCACCGGGAACTGGGTGTTGAAGGCTCTAGAGAGCTCGTTGTACGCCACGGCGTCGGTGATGGGCCGGCTCGCATCCCACGACAGCGCGGTCGGGCCGCTGCCGGAATACTCGTAGGCGCGGCGGTCGGCGATGCTCCACTTGCCCGACGTGCCGTCCGCGGCAATCCAGGGGGACCGGAACTGCAGCGACGAGTTGTCGATGGGCGTGTACTGGCTGTCAAACACGGGCTGCCACATGGCCCGCTGCGCCGCCTCTGGCTTGCGGGCCACATGCCAGGCGCTGCCGGTCCATGCCCGGTCGCGGTCGATGGACTCGGCCGATTCGTTCTCAAGCAGCGGCCGCACGAACACATCGCCATCCACCAGCGCCACCATCTCGTTGGGCAGGCCCACGAGGCGCTTGATGTAGTTCACGCTGGGCTCGGTGGGGTTCTTGAAAACCACCACGTCGAAGCGCTTGGGCTCGTAAAGCGAGTAGAGGTACTTCATCACGAAGATGCGGTCGCCCCAGCTGGTGGGCACCTGCGCCCGGGCGATCGACATGCCCGTCATGGGGTCGCGGACATCGACCTTCAGCTGGATCGGCGCGGGGTTGGCGAGCCCGCCCGCTTCCGGTTTGGGACCAACGGTCCACTCATAGCCGCTGTAGGGGCTCTTGAAGTCCATGTGCGCGCCCAGGAGCGTGGGGGCCATGGAGCCGGTGGGGATAACGAACGCCTCGATGACGAAGCCGCGGAACACAAACGCCATGGCAAAGGCGATGATGATGGAGGTCAGCGTCTCCTTGACGGAGGTCGCGTTCTCAGGCTTTGCTGCCGCGGCAGGGGTGGTCATAGGCCACAAGGGTATGGGGACCCAGCAGGGCCCGCCGCGGCGATTCATGAATCACGCGGTGACTGCCGGTGGGCTCGATCATGAAATCTTCAGTACCGGCGTCGCACCCTCGCGCCGTACCGCCGCCAGCGCCACCTGGCCTTCGACGGCCGACACCAGCGCCGTCAGGGTCGCGGCCTGCTCGCGGCCGGCGGGGTCGGTCCCTGTGAAGTTTGCCGTCGGGTCGCCCTTGTCGCTGTTGGCGCGCAGCGACATGGTGATGGGCACCGCGCCCAGGAACGGCACGCCCAGGCGCGCGGCCATGGCCTCGGCCCCGCCACGCCCGAAGATGTCGTACACCTTGGCGTCGTCTCCTACGAAGTAGCTCATGTTCTCGACCACGCCCAGCACCTCAACACTGAGCTGCTGGAACATCTTCGCGGCACGGACGGCATCATCCTGCGCCACCTTCTGGGGAGTGCAGACCACCACCGCGCCGGCCAGCCGCAGCATCTGCGCCATGGTCAGGGAGATATCCCCTGTGCCCGGGGGCAGGTCGATGATGAGGTAGTCAAGCTCTCCCCAGCTTGTCTGCTCGGTCAGTTGCTTGAACGCGCCGTGCGCCATGGGACCGCGCCAGATGAGCGGCTTCTCGGGGTCTACCAGCTTGCCCATCGTCATGACCTTGATGCCGTGGACGACGAAGGGCTGGAGCATGCCCTGGTGTACCTGCGCCTGCATGGAATCCAGCCCCAGCATGGTGGGCATGGACGGGCCGTAGATGTCGGCATCAAGCAGCCCCACCGCGTGACCCTTGCGGGCCAGGCCCACGGCCAGGTTCAGTGCGATCGTGGACTTGCCCACGCCCCCTTTGCCAGCCCCCACCGCCACGATGTGCGCGACGCCCGGCAGCCCTGAGCCGCCCGCCGCGGCAGGTGCTGGCTTGAGCCCCGGGATCGGCGTGTGCCCGCCGCCCGTCGGCAGCGCGGGCGCGGTCGGCGGGTTCATGGAGCCGAACCGCGCCGTATGAACGACCTTGTTCTCCGGGCCCATGAACTCGACGATAAACGAATCGACCTTGCCCCCCGCTTTGGCGGAGCTTGCCTGCAACGCGGCGTGAGCGGCCTCCGCCAGTTGCTGGAGGCGCGCGGGTGGGCCGCTCATCCCCAGCTTCACGCTCGCGTAGGTATCGCACGCCGCCACATGCAGCAGTTGCTGCGCCAGCGAGGAACCCTCAACGGGGCCAAGGACCGTGCCGAGGGCTTCTCGTACAAACTCTTTCGTCAGGGACATTGCGGCCATGCGCAAGCGTAGGGAAACGCCGAACCTACTGTCGCCCGATGCGGTTTGTGTTCCTCGGCACCGGCACTTCCTCGGGTATCCCCGCCATCGGCTGCGACTGCGCCACCTGCACCAGCACCGACCCGCGCGATAACCGCCTCCGCACCGGCGCTGCCGTCTTGTGGACCGATGCCCGCGGCAATGAACGCGTGGTCCTGCTCGACGCCGGGCCCGACCTGCGCCAGCAGGCCCTGCGCGCCGGCCTGCGCCGCTGCGACGCCATCCTTTTCACCCACAACCACGTCGATCACGTCTTTGGGCTTGATGAGGTGCGCCGCTTCAATGTGCTCCAGCACGCCCCAATCGACATCTACGCCGAGCCCCACACCATGGAGCACCTGGGCCGGGTCTACAGCCACATCTTCGAGCGGCACAAGAACGTGAACGACAGCTTTGTCGCCACACTCATCCCCCACCGCATCGATGAGAGCATGATCCGCGCCGGGGCCGCCATCGAGCTGTACGGGGCCCGCTTCACCCCCATCCGCGTGCTCCACGGCAAGCTGCCCATCCTTGGCTATCGCATCGACATGCCCGGCGGGACGACCGGTCCGTCGAACGGGTCGCCCTTCCCCCTCGCTTACCTGACCGATGTATCCGGTGTTCCCCCTGAGTCTTGGAAGCACCTGGAGGGGCTCAAGACCCTGGTCATCGACGCCCTCCGCCACCGCCACCACCCGACCCACCTCACCGTGGGGCAGGCCATTAGCATTTCCCAACGCCTGGAGCCGGACCAGACCTACTTCATCCACATGACCCACGACCTCAAGCACGCGGAAACCCAGGCGGAACTGCCGGAGGGGATGGCACTTGCATGGGATGGACTGGCGTTGGGGTAAGCACTTTCCCCCCCGCCCGGTGCCACCTACACTTCTCCCCCTATGGGCAAAACCCGCGAAATCAAGAAGCGAATCAAGGCCGTTGGCAACATCCGCCGCATCACCAAGACGATGCAGATGATCGCCACCAGCAAGTTTGCCCGGGCCCAGCAGGCATCCACGGCAAGCAAGCCCTACACCGAGGCGCTCTTCCAGCTTGTGACGGAGCTTGCGGCAGGGCTGGGCGACATGTCCCACCCACTGCTCGACGCCGGCAAGGGCAAGCCCCGCAGCGGGAAGCAGCTGACCCTGATCCTGACTAGCGACCGCGGGCTGTGCGGGCCGTACAACGGCGCGGTGCTCCGCACCACCATGCAGACCCTGCGCGGCAACCCCGGCGCCCGCGAGGGGCTTATTGAGCTCGTCGGGCGCAAGGGTGCCAGTTTTTTGAAGTTCGCGCAGGTGCCGGTCAGCCGCGGCCACACCCAGTTTGGCGACAAGCCCACCTATGACGCGGTGCGTGCGCTGGGCGAGGAGTACATCGCGAAGTTCCTGTCGGGCGAGGTGTCCTCCGTCCGCGTGATCTACATGAAGTACATTTCCGCCGGCCGCCAGGCGCCGACGGCGATGCAGCTGCTGCCGTTCCAGACCACGCCCGGCGCGGCGCCCGCTGCCGCACAGAAGAGCAGCAAGGGCTACAACACCATCTACGAGTTCAGCCCCAGCGCGAAGGAGCTGCTGGACGACCTGCTGCCCGCGGCTGTCAAGGCTGTGCTGTTCCAGGCGTTCAATGATGCCGTGGTGAGTGAGCATGTGGCCCGCATGATCGCGATGAAGGCCGCGACCGACAACGCCGGGAAAATGGGCAAGAACCTCACCCGCAAGTTCAACCGCGCCCGCCAGGCGCAGATCACAACGGAACTGACGGAGATCATCTCGGGGGCGGCGGCGCTGGGATGAACGAGCCCTTTGCGCGAGCAAAGGGTGTTTTCGTTCTTTCCGCAAAGCGAGTCAGAAAGATGACGATCTGGGTACGCGCTGTCACGCGCTTGGTGGGCGTGAGCGTGTGAGACGGAATGTTCTTCCTTTGCTTGCGCAAAGGGCTCGTTGCGAGGGCCCGTAGGGCGGGCTCGTTATTGTTCTTCCGGCTTCACGGCCACCACGATCATGGTTTCGGGGCTGTAGTACTTGGCGAAGACGGCGCGGATCTGCTCGCATGTCAGCGCCTGGTACGCCTCGGGGGCTGCAAGGATTTCATCGAGGTCGGTGCCGCGGAAGCTGACCTGCTCGAGGCGCGACTGCCAGAAGCCGGGCTCCTTGTACTGGTCCTCGAAGGTCTTGGCGAACTGCAGCTTCGCGGTCTTGAGCTCCTCGTCTGTGCAGCCTTCCTTGGCGAATGTCGCGTACATCTCGCTGAGCTTGGCGATCAGGGCATCGACCTTGTGAGGCTCGGTGGTGGCCCCGGCCTGCACGACGCCGAAGCCCGGGAACGTTGTCGCGGGCGAGGATGAGGCGCCGATGCTGTAAACAAGCTGCGCGTCCTCGCGCACTTCCTTGATCATCCGCGTGGAGAGGATGCGGCTGGCCATGCTTAGCGCCCGCACATCCGCCACGTCCTTCTCGTTGGCCCCGTAGAAGCCTGCGAGAACGAAGGCCTGAGGAGTCTCGGTCTTGATGGTCACGATCGAGGTGCGGGGGCCTTTGGGCCGCGGAATCGTCCGCTCCTTCATCAGCGTCTTCTCGCTGACGCGGCCACGCGCGGGCAGCGAGCCGAGGTAGGTGTCCACAAGTTCAATCGCCCGGTCGCGATCGAGGTCGCCCACGATCGTCACCTCGATGGGCGACTTCGCGATCAGCTTGTCAAGCCACCGCTGCGCTGCCGCCTGGTCGATGTGCGTGACCTGCTCGGCGGTGAGGGGCTGCACCCGCACATCGCTCTCGGGGAAGATCGTCCGCGCGATCACGCGGGACGCCGCACGCTGCGGATTTTTCGTTGCCCCCTCGATGCTCTGGAGTTCCTGCGTCTTCCACTGCGAGAACGCCGCGTCCTCGATCTTCGGGTCCGTCAGCACCAGGTACGCCACCTGCATGCCGGATTCGATGTCGTCGGGGCTGCCCGCCACGATCAGGCGCAGGCCATCGGTGAGGCTTGCGCCCCCGCCGCCACGCCCGCCCCGGCCGCCGCCCATGCCCCCCACGATCACCTTCTTGCCCGTCATCAACTCGCGGATATCCGACGAAGACAGCGTGCTGGTGGCCGGCCGCGCCAGCGCCAGCGCGGCAGCGGCGGTGATGCCGCGGTTCTCGGGGGTTTCAAGCAGTTCGCCGCCCACCAGCGAGATTGAGATGATGACGTTGTCCTTGCGCTCATCCATGAACTTGTGGTGGACCCGCACGCCATTGGACAACCAGCCGTTCCAGGTGCCCGTTGCCTCGTGCAGCGTGCTCTCCGCCACTTTGCCCGGGGTGGGCTTGTCGGTCATCAGGCTCTCGGCAAGTGCGCCCTCGGCCTCTGCCTCGGGATGAGCCTTGAGGGCATTGAGCCCCAGCTCGAGCAGCTGCGCCTCGGTGGGCACCTCGGCGCTGGAGGGCACCACCACCACGAACGCCGCGTTCCGCGGCTCCATTTCCTTCGAAAAGTGCCGCGACACCTCCTCGGGCGTGATCGAGGGCACCAGCTCCTGCAGCAGCGTCAGCTCCTGCTCGGGGGACATCAGCACCGCGCCGGCCCCGACATCGCGGTTGAGGCGCTGGATGATGCCGCGGGATGGCGTTGTCGCCTCCATCTTCACGCTGCGCTCCGCCCCCGACATGATCCGCTTCTTCGCGTTCTCCAACTCGCGGCTGGTGAAGCCGAAGTTCCGCGCCCGCTGCAGTTCGGCCGCGGAATCCGCCAGGCACTGCTTCCACTTGCCGGGCTCGCAGAAGGCGGAGATGCCGCTCTCGCGGATCGCGCCCGAAGAATCGCCCATGCCGGCGGAGAGGCGCAGGAAGCTCGTGCCGCCGCGCGAAACCTTGTTCTGCATGCGAGTGTTGAAGCATGACTCACCCATCCGCTCCACCAGTTCCAGGCGGTACTCGGGTACGGTTTTGGGCTCGCCGCGGGGCATGTCGATCCGCGTGATGTCGATGCTCGCGGACGTCAGCTCAGGGTCGCTCGCCACGATCGCGTAGGGCTTGGCGGGAATCTTGATTGAAAGGTCCTGGCGGGTGGGCTTGTCCTTCTTGGGGAGGTCGCCGAACGCGTTCTGGATGTACGGTTTCATATCCTCGGGCTTCACATCGCCGACGATCATGAGCGTCGCGTTGGACGCCGTGTAGAGCCTGCCGTAGTAGTCGCGGAAATCCTCCTGCGTGACCGAGTTGATGGTGCCCTCGGTGCCGATGGTGATCCGCTGGCCATAGATCGAGCCGGGCACAAGGTGCTCAAGCACGTAGTACCCCGCGCGCTGCTGGCCCGAGAGGCTGCGGCGGCGCTCCTCCTGGATGATCTGCCGCTCGGAGTCGATCTCGTTGGGCAGTAGCGACAGACGCCCCACCACATCGGAGAAGAACAGCAGGCCCTTGTTGATGAGGTCCGGCGACACCTCGGGCATGGAGAGCTGGTAGACCGTCTCCTCCATGTTGGTGTACGCGTTCTGATCCCGCCCGAACTGCAGGCCCATCGACTCGAACAGCGGGATCAGCGCGCCGGGCTCGAAGTTCTTCGAGCCGTTGAAGGCCATGTGCTCAAGGTAGTGGGCGATACCGCGCTGCTTCTCGCTCTCGTTGAGCGAGCCCGTGCCCATATGCACATACAGCTCCACGCGGCCCTCGGGCACATCGTGGTGCATGATGATGTACTTGAGCCCGTTGTCCAGGGTGCCCGTGACCAGCCGCCCATCGGTGGGCAGGGGCTGAGACCAGACGGGCGCGGCGAACGCGGCAACCGCCAGCACGCACGAGGCGGGGTAGAAGGCGCGGGGGAGCAGGCTCATAGAGACTCCATGGGTTGTCAACACAATGCATCAGGCCCGGCGCTGTGCCAGCCGCCGCGATGTGCAACAGAGATGGGGCCATGGGCGACCCCGCAATATCATAACCGGCCGGTGAGGGCTGCCGCGTCCCGGCTAATCCCCCAGCAGCCCGCACGGCCCCGTGCAGCCCTTGGCCCGCGGAAACTCGCCCTTGAGCATCGCCCGCACCGCCTTGTCCACCTTCGTTCGCACCTTCGCCTCGTCGATGTCGGTCAGGCTGATCGCGCCGCGGCAGCCCGTCGAAAGGCACCAGTATTCCGCCGTTCCCTGCACGACCCCATCCGCAGCCCACGACAACCCTTTGCCGAGCTTCAGCGCCAGGGCATAGATGCCCAGCTGCAGATCATCGCGCTTGGGCTCGAGATACCGCTGCGCTGCGTAGCCGGTCTTGTAGTCGATCACGCGCACGCCGCCATCGGGCAGGAGGTCGATCCGGTCCAGCTTCGCGGTAAAGCGGTGCGTGAGTCCATCAAGGGGGTACTCAAAGTCGATGGTGCGCTCGAGCTCGAGCACGTGGGCATCGGGCTGGTGCAGGTTGGCGAACATCAGCCGCATCTGCGCGGTCAGCTGCTCGAGCATTTCCTTGGATACCTCTTGGCGACTGCCCAGCGAGGCGACGAGCGCCTGGCGCGCCATCGCGACTAGCGAGTCCACGCCGGGGCGCGGCAGGCCGTCCGCATCGGCCCGGCCCCATCGTTCGTAAAAGCCCTTGAGCACTTCGTGCGCGATGGTGCCCACCGTCGTCTCGTCGGAGTCGGGCTCGGGCAGGCCCATCACCCGGGACAGGTAGAAGCACCGCGCGCAGCGGTTGTAGGAGTCGATCGTCGAGTACGACAGGCGCAGCGGCGGGGGCATCGGCTTCACCAGCAGTGAGGTCGGCGCAGCGTCTTCGGCGGCATCGCGCTTCAGCATGGCGTCGATCCGCTGCGCCAGGGGCAGCAGGTCCGGGCGCTGCTCGATGAGCCACGCGGGCGGCGTGCCCGCCCGCTCCGCGGCGGCCACCAGTGCGATCTGTTCTGCGGCACGCTTCAGGTTCTCCGCCGCCTCGCGCAGGTGCGCCGGCTCCGCGTCGGAGCGGTCCACCAGTTCCAGCGCTTGCGCCGCGGCAAGCCGTGCTTCGCGCCGCGCCTTGTCCGCGACCTCGCGTGCCGCGGCACGGGACTTAAAGTCCATGCCGGATGCCTCGATGGCGCTGCGCGCGGCCGCGCCCGCACCCGCCGCCTGGGCCAGCACATCCGCCGCATCGCGCACCGTCACGATGAGGCCCCCGCGGGTCACCTCATCAAAGAAGTTGGTCGTCTTGGTCACCGTCTTGTTGGGCTTGCTCAGCAGCACCAGCCGCCGCTCCGCCCGCGTACACGCGACGTAGAACAGCCGCCGCTCCTCCTCGGCGCAGCGCTCGGCCTCCTCGCGTGTGTCCATGCAATCGAAGAGTCCGGCGGGGGGCTGCCACGATCCATCGCCGCGGCTCTTGGGGAAGCCGTTGGGCGCCTTCACCTTCTGCACGAACACGGTGTCGAACTCCAGCCCCTTGGCGGCGTGCGCGGTGAGCAACTGCACGCGGCCCTCGGTATCGCCATCGCCCGACGGCGCAGGGTCCGACAGCTGCGCCAGCCCCTGCACCGCACCGTCGCTGCCCGCGTCGCGCAGCTCGTTGAAGTAGGCCCAGAACTCGGCCAGGTCCCCCGGGGGCGCGAGGCGTGACTGCTTGTCCCGCGCCAGCGAGAGCAGCGCCACCAGTGCGCTCACGCGCTCGGCACGTTCGCGGCCGGGCAGCAGCTCCGCGTGGGCCGCATCAGTCGCCATCATCACGCGGAAGAGGCCTTCGTCGCCGCGCAGCGTTGCCGTCTCCTGCTGAAGGGTGTCGTAGAGCTCCATGCAGCGCAGGGCCGCGGGCGTGCCCGCCCCGCGCACGCGGACCCACGCGTCGAAGCGGCCCGGCGCGGCCACGCCCTCGCGGCCCGCGGCGGCGTGGGAGGCCTGGGCCTTGAACTCCTGCTCCCAGCCCAGCACCTCGGCGGGGGGCAGGCCGAAGGGCGGGCGCGTGAGGATCCGCCGCGCGGCCCACGTTGCCGCGGGGTCCACCAGCCACTGCACCCACGCCAGCACATCCTCCACGCCCGCATCGTCCAGCGGCGAGCCGTCCTTCGAGCGGGCGTAGGGGATGCCCTCGATGCGCAGCGCGGCCGCGGTGCGGTCCAGCTCCAGGTGCGAGCGGGCCACCACCGCATATTTGCCCCACTGCCGCGCATGGCCCGCCTGCGCGGTGGCGGCCCGGTCGGCCACAATCATCGCCGTGATGACCTCGGGGTCCTGGTACTCGTCTTCAAGCCGCACGCCCTCCACGCCGCAGTCGCACGCCGCCAGCGGCGTCGAGGCGCTGGGGAAGGCGATCACCTTGTCGTTCTTGAAGCGCACCTGCGCCGCCTCGATCACCGCGTTCGCGGCGGCAATGATGGGCGGCTGGCTGCGGTAGTTCTCCGTCAGCGTGATGAGCGTGTAGTTCTTCCAGATGTCCGCGAAGCGCTTGAACGCCTGCTCATCGGCCCCGCGGAAGCGGTAGATCGCCTGGTCATCATCGCCCACCACACACAGGTCGGGGTTGCCTTCCGGCGGGGCCAGCAGGTGCAGCAGCTCGATCTGCGCGGGGTTGCAGTCCTGGAACTCATCCACGACGAACGCGCGGTAGTCCCCGCGGCAGATCGCCGCCGCCGTGGGGTGCTCGCGCAGCAGGCGCAGCGGCAGCGTCAGGAAGTCGTCGAAGGTCACCCAGCCGCGCTTCCAGCGTTCCGCCGTGAACAGGTTCAGCGCGAGCATGGCATCGCTGAAGTGGGCGTGCTGCGCCTTCTCCGCCTCGTGCGCGAGCGGGTCCGCGCCGGGCCCGGGCCCGCGCTCCAGGCGCGCTCCCCACGCGTGCGCGAAGTCCACGCACGCCTTGGCCGCGAGCCCGCGGTTGGCAACGCCCGCGAAGACGCCGTCCAGCGTGTGTACCAGGCTCCCCAGCCCCTCGCCGCGGGAGGCCGTGAAGAGCCCGTGGCCCAGCACGATCTCCTTCAGGAGGCGGCTGGACTGCGCTGCATCAATCAGCTGCAAATCCGCGGGCAGGCCCAGCACATCGCTGAAGCGCCGCACCAGGCGGTGCCCGAAGGCGTGGATGGTGGAGATGTTCACGCGCTCGGCCATCAGCGCGGTGGTCAGCTGCGCCAGGCGCTCGCGGAGCTGCCCGGCGGCCTTGGCCGTGAACGTGAGCGCGACGATGGTCTCGGGGGGTACGCCGCGGTCGGCCTGGTGCGCCACGCGGTTGATGATCGTCCGCGTCTTGCCCGTGCCGGGCCCGGCCAGCACGATGAGCGGGCCCCCCGTGTGCTCCACGGCCCGCACCTGCGATGTCGTCAGGGGATCGCGCATGGCACAAGCGTATTACGCCCGCATGTACAAGTGCACCGCCATGTTGTGGTACGCGTGCGTCTCGGGGCCCTTCGCGCCCGCCAGCGTGAGGTCCACCGGCACCGCCCGCGCGATCACCGCCGCCTCTTCACCTTCGGCCCCGCCTTCAATCTGCGCCCCCGGCCTTTCCTCCACCGCCTCGTCCAACTCCCCCCGCTCCATCACCGCCTTTCGCCACTGATTGCGGTCGAGCTTCTTGCCCTTACGCGGCGTGGGCCGCGGCTTCGCGCCCGGCTCAACCGCCGGCGCGGGGCCGGTGCGGTGCTGGAGGGGCCAGGGCGTGCGCAGCACGGCGATGCCATCCTCCGTCAACAGGCCCACGATCTTCTGCAGCTGGGCCATGACGCGCCGCCAGCCCAGCGCATCCTGCACCATCGGGTAGGGCGGATCGAGGAACGCGATGGTCAGCGGCCTCGGCGCCCGCGCCAGCGCGCCCGGGCCCAGGCAGTCGCCCACCACCAGCTCGGCGCGGTCGCCCACGCCCAGGAGTTCAATATTCCTCGCCAGCACGCCCGCGATTGTCTTGTCCTGCTCGACGAACACGCACCGCGCTGCGCCGCGGCTGAGGGCTTCGAGCCCCACCGCGCCCGTGCCCGCGAAGCCATCAAACACGCTCGCGCCCTCGCAGTGCCCGCGCAGCATCCCGAACACCGACTCCTTCACGCGGTCGGGGATCGGCCGCGTCACCGAGTCATCGGGCGGCGTGAACAAACGGCGGCTGCGGAACTCTCCGGAGATGATGCGCATGGGGAGGGCAGGATAGGACGCCCACACCGCCCCACTCTCCGACCCGCCCGCTCACGGCTTGACCGGGGCGCGGAACCACTGGCCGCCGGGGCGCACGAAGCCGCCCTGAAAGTTCTGCACCTGCGTGTCCATGTAGGGCACGTCCATAAACCCCACCGCCGGGTTCAGCGCCCCCAGCACCGTGTAATAGAACTCGGTGTTGCTGACGACCGTGGGCGCGGGCAGCTCATCAAGCACGCCCGTGTCACTATTGACCAGCCGCCACCGCGGCGACCGCACCACGCACGGCTGCGCAAGCGTAATGGTGATCCGCGTGTCGCTGCCGACGGTGGTCAGCGCAAGGCTGTACTGCGTGACCGGCCGCGGATCGGGCAGCCCGGCTTCCATGGGCGACTGCCGGCGCGCCCGGTCCGTGCGCAGCACCCTGGTGGCGGTAGTTGTCATCGCGTCCTCCTCAAAGACTTCACCACAGAGGGCACAGAGCACACAGAGAGAAGCTCGTGAGCGGAGAGAGCAGGCGTGCATCAACGCGCACACGCTCCCCTCTCCGCTCCGTGCTCTCTGTGTGCTCTGTGGTTAAAAATCCGTTCCTTACGCCGCGATCGAGCCCGACACGCCCTGGCTCCAGGGGCCGGTCTCGCCCTTGGCGTTGGTCCAGCGCGCGAAGTACGTCACGGTCTTGCCGCGGTCGGCGCTGGTGAAGGTGTTGGTGAAGTCGGGGCGGCCGTAGAAGCCGAGGAAGGTCGCGGTGTCGGGCTCATTGACAGAAGTCTCGCCGATGGCGCGGTACACGAGCATGCCCGCGGAGCCGACGGGGCGGCTGCGCTTGTTGGGCGTGGCCTCGTCGGTCACCCGCACGTTCTGGAAGCCCTGGTCGATCCGCGCGATGGAGAGGACCGGCTTGGTCGACGGGGCGGGCACGGGGGTGGGGACGGTGTCGGGGATGTGCAGCCCCAGGCCGATCTTGAGCGCCTCGCTGACGGCGCGGTTCACGCGGATCTGCGCCGCATAGCCGCGCACCAGCGGCAGGCTCACGCCCTTCTGCGTGTTCTTGGTCGCGACCGTGGCCTTGGTGCGTGTCGTCTCCTGCGTCGCCGCAAGGAACGCGTTATGCCACGCCGTGTAGTCGCTCGACAGCGCGGTGCCATCGGCGGAATCCAAAGCGTAGTTGGTAGGGTTGGCCGCGATCAGCGTCTTGAAGTTGAGATAGAAGTCATCAAACCCGGCATCACTCAACGGTAACCAGCTTGACATGGCGAAAGCCTCCAAAGGCGACGCATCATTACGCCGCGGTCACAGAGGATCGGGCAACCTGATGAGCGGCTTGAGCGGCATGAGGACAAAACCTTGAAAATGGGTGGCGACGGCCCGCACCGTGTTGGGAGGGTTCTACACCGTGTTGCGCGAGGCTCGCAACGTGTTGGGAGGGTTCTATACCGCGGTGCGCGAGTCTCGCAACGTGTTGGGAGGGTCCTACACCGTGTTGCGCGGGCCTCGCAACGTGTTGGGAGGGTTCCGCAACATGTTGGGTGCCGTGCGCACCGTGATGAGAGATGTTCCCACGCGCGTGCGGGACTTCGCCAAGGTGTTGGGCGGCTCCCCCAACTCCTTCGCGGGTGCGGGCATGGCGTTGGTGAGCGCCCCCGGCGTGTGCGCGGGAGCGCCCAACAGGAGCGCGGGTGCGCCCGAGTCTTGCGTCGGTTTTTCAAAGGCGGTTGCAGATGCTTAGGCGAGGGAAATGAACATGGCACAGACCCGCCGTGCGAGGGCATGGGTGTTCTACTGAGCCACCAGCCTTATCTGATAGTCGTTGGAGGTCGCTAGCACATTCTGCACCGCCGGGTGGCAGGCCCCGTACCCTTTATGCAGCTTTGCGGCCGGCGTTCCAACTTCGTTGCCCCATTGCATCCAGCCGGAACGCGTGTGCCGCGCAAACATTTCCAGGTAGGGCCCCTGGCTGCAAGACTCTACGATGTTGTAGATCTCGTCGGGCTTACGCGAGTGCTCACGCTTGCGCGACACGATGATGTTGGGCTGCGTGCGGCCGGGCTTTAGGGTGCGGTTCCCCTTGCCCCGGATGCCGAACAGGCAGACCTCGGTCACGTTGCGGAAGTAGAACCCCACGCCGCGCCGGTCCGGACCGCCGTCCTTGCGCACCTTGTACCAAACGATCTGGCTCTTGTAGGTGAAGCCCCACCGCTTCATGACCTCGAGGCCCTCCGCGATGAGCGCGTTGGGCACCCAAAGGTAGAGATGGGACTTGGGGGCGGCGACGTGCGCGACCGGGAGTTCCATGATCTGCTGGAGCGTCATCGTGGGGTAGCGCAGAAGCCTCTTGTGCTCGGGCGCAACCTTGCCCGTGCTGTTGGAGAACTGCCACGGCGGGTCCGCAAGGATGGTCCCGGCCGCGCCCGCGCCGTAGCGGAGGATCTCCGCCGCCGCACCCGTAGCCGCCCACTCTTCATTCTTCCTGGACATCATTCAATCCTCTGTGTAGAGCTTTCGCGTGATGCCGATGACGAGCAGCGGGCAGCCGCCGCCCCCACCGCCTTCGATGCGGGGTAAGAGCTTGTGCATCCAGGTGGTGCTCGTGCCGTACTTGCTCCAGATGCCGAGTTCTTGGAAAGTCGCGGCAAGGTCGTCCGATTTCGTGATGATCACTCCGAGGCTGATCACCCGTAGGTCAAAGAGCAGGCGGAAGTTGTTCAGGTCGCGGTCGAAGAAGGGGTCCTTGTTGGACCACTCCAGTTCAAGCGCGATGCGATCCTTGTAGCAATCCACCTCGTGGGTCGGGCTCTGCTTCTCGGTTTTGTCAACAACGATCGACGTATCCCAGCGCTTCGGAGCCCACCCGCGAGCGCGGAACGCGCGGTCCAGGTCCTTCGCGAGGTCGGACTTGCCGCCGCCGCCCTTGATGATGTGTTTCTTCCGCACCTTGAGACCCTCAAGGACCGCAAGGATGTCCTCAAGGTGTGCCGGAAAGTCGGTGGCAAGGATGGCACCCGCGTGCTTCCACTCTCGCACCTCAAAGGCATCGAGCACCTCATCAGGGAACTTGCCGCGGAGCGAATCGTCGGACTTCAGCACGAGGCTTTGTGCCCGCGCAACGAAGCTCTCCTTCTTTGGCTTCGCGGCCGAAGAAGGCACCCTAACCCTCGACGATTTTTTCCCTTTCTTAGATGCCATCCTCATTCTCCGAGCGTGAGGCGAGTGTACCCACGACTAGCGCTGCCTGCCAAGCATCATCCCCGTACACAGTTCGCTGCTGATGCAAAAGGGGCTGCCGCCCCTCTTGCGACTCCCTGCTGAAGGCAAGGCGTCCGCGCACCCTGCAACACCGGCCTGCGCAGAGAGGCCCGGAGAGCCCGAGAGGGGCGGCCTTGGAGCCCCTCTCGGAGCAGCAGCGCACGCAAGCCGTGCTAAGCTTCTGGCGGTGGCATCGAAGCTTCCCAAACCTTGGGTCTATCTCGCGTTTGCAATCTTGGGAGCGCTGCAGCTGGTGCTACTCATCGCGGGTTGGGCCGCCAGCGCCCCGGGGTCGGTGCCGCTGTGGCTTGGTCTGCTCAAGACGACGATCTTCGTGGCTATGACTTTCGTGGGCATCCGCGGCTGGTTCTTGGCGCACCGCCACGTCACTGCAGAGAAGATCGCAGGCGCCGACCGAATCAACACGCAGAGCTTCGAGGACAACGCGTAACTCAAACGCACGCCGCAGCGCTTCATTGCGCTCATGCAAAAGGGGCTGCCGCCCCTCTTGCGACTCCCTGCTGAAGGCAAGGCGTCCGCGCACCCTGCACCACCGGTCCGCGCAAAGAGGCCCGGAGAGCCCGAGAGGGGCGGCCTTGGAGCCCCTCTCGGATCAGCGGAAGAAAACACGGCGATTGAGAGCGAGAGGGTGAGCGGCGTTGGAGCCCATCTCGGATCAGCGGACAAGAAGGTGAGCGATCAGGCCCGGAGAAAGAGCGGCAATGGAACCTCTCTTGATGACACAGCACACAGCAGCGCAACGGGCGCGTAAAAAAGGGCGGCCACATGGCCGCCCTTGTCACTGGTGGTGTAGAACCTTGACCGTTACTTCTCGTCCATCAGCGCCGCCTGCGCCGCCGCGAGCCTGGCGATGGGCACCCTGAAGGGCGAGCACGAGACGTAGTCCATGCCCACCTTGTGGCAGAAGTAGATGCTCTTGGGGTCGCCGCCGTGCTCGCCGCAGATGCCGATCTTGAGGTCGGGCTTCTTGGCCCGGCCCTTCTTCACGCCCATCTCGATGAGCTGGCCGACGCCCACGGTGTCGAGCGTCTGGAAGGGGTCGGCGGGGAGCAGCTCCTTGGCGAGGTAGTCGGGCAGGAAGGTGCCGATGTCATCGCGCGAGTAGCCGAAGGTCATCTGCGTGAGGTCGTTGGTGCCGAAGGAGAAGAAGTCCGCCTTGTCGGCGATCTCGTCGGCCGTCACGGCGGCGCGGGGCACCTCGATCATGGTGCCGATCTTGATGTCCAGCCGCGGCTTGAAGTCCTGCTCTTCCTTCACCTTGGCGATTGTGGCCTCGACCTCGGCGCGCATCAGGGCGAGCTCCTTCTTCGTGCCCGCGAGGGGGATCATGATCTCGGGCATCGCCTTGATGTTGCTGCGCAGGCAGTCGATCATGGCCTCGACGATGGCGGTGACCTGCATCACGAGGATCTCGGGGTAGGTGACGCACAGGCGGCAGCCGCGGTGGCCCAGCATGGGGTTGGCCTCGTGCAGCGAGCTGATGCGCTGGCGGACCTTCTCCAGCGAGAGGCCCAGCGACGCCGCCAGCTCCTTCTGCTGCTTCTCCTCGTGGGGCACGAACTCGTGCAGGGGCGGGTCGATCAGGCGGATGGTGACGGGCAGGCCCTTCATCGCCTTGAAGATGCCCATGAAGTCGTCGCGCTGGTAGGGCAGCAGCTTCTCCAGGGCCTTCTCGCGGTTCTCGCGGGTCTCGGCCAGGATCATCTCGCGCATCGCCTTGATGCGGTCGCCCTCGAAGAACATGTGCTCGGTGCGGGTGAGGCCAATGCCCTCGGCCCCGAAGTCGCGGGCGCGCTGGGCGTCGGCGGGGGTGTCGGCGTTGGTGCGCACGCCCAGCGTGCGGTACTTGTCGGCCCACTTCATCACCTGCGCGAAGTCGCTGGAGAGCTTGGGCTCGACGCTGGCGACCATGCCCGCCATCACCTCGCCGGTAGAGCCGTCGATCGAGAGGATGTCGTCACGCCCGAACTTCTTGCCCTTGACGGTGAGCGTGCCCTTCTCGCTGTCGATGTCGAGCTCGCCCGCGCCCACGACGCAGCACTTGCCCCAGCCGCAGGCAACGACCGCCGCGTGGCTGGTGCGCCCGCCCGTGCTGGTGAGAATGCCCGCGGCCGAGTGCATGCCCTCGACGTCCTCGGGGCTGGTGTCCTTGCGGACCAGGAGCACTTTCTCGCCCGCGGCGGCGCGCTTCACGGCCTCATCGGCGGTGAAGGCGAGCTTGCCGAAGGTGGCCCCGGGGCTGGCGGGGATGCCGCGGGTGAGGATCTCGACCGACTTCTTCTTGGCGGGGTCGAAGGAGGGCAGCAGCAGCTGCGTGAGGTCCTGCGCGGGGATGCGCAGGATGGCGGTCTTCTCGTCGATCAGCCGCTCCTTGACCATGTCGCAGGCGATGCGGACGGCGGCGAAGCCGTTGCGCTTGCCGGTGCGGGTCTGGAGCATGTAGAGCGTGCCGCGCTCGATGGTGAACTCGATGTCCTGCATGTCCTTGTAGTGCTTCTCGAGCTTGGTCTTGATCTCCAGCAGCTGCTGGTAGACCTTCTTGTTCCACTTGGCCATCTGCTCGACGGGCAGGGGCGTGCGGATGCCGGCGACTACGTCCTCGCCCTGGGCGTTGACGAGGTACTCGCCGTAGAAGGTGTTCTCGCCGGTGGCGTTGTTGCGGGTGAAGGCCACGCCCGTGCCCGAGTCATCGCCCATGTTGCCGTAGACCATCGACTGCACGTTGACGGCGGTGCCGTTGAGGCCGGAGATGTTGGCGATGCGGCGGTAGGAGATCGCCCGCTCGCCGTTCCAGCTCTTGAAGACCGCCTCGATGGCGAGCTCGAGCTGCTTGAAGGGGTTCTGCGGGAAGACCTCGCCCACGGACTTCTGGTAGACGGTCTTGTACAGCTCGCACAGCTCAACCATGCCCTTCTCGGGGACATCGGTGTCGAGCTTGGCGTTGTACTTGTCCTTGATCTTCTTGAAGGCATCCTCGAACTTGTGGTGATCCACGCCCATCACGACGTCGCCGAACATGTTGATGAGGCGGCGGTAGGCGTCGTAGGCGAAGCGCGTGTTGCCGGTAGAGTTGGCCAGGCCCACCACCGAGGCGTCTGTCAGGCCCAGGTTGAGGATGGTGTCCATCATGCCGGGCATCGAGACCGCCGCGCCGGAGCGGACCGAGACGAGCAGGGGCGTGGTGTTGTCGCCGAACTTCTTGCCGCTCTCCTTCTCGAGCGTGGCGATGTTGCGGTGGACCTCATTCATCAGGCCGTGCGGCAGGCGCTGGCCGTTGCGGTAGTACGCGGCGCAGGTGTCCGTGGTGATGGTGAAGCCCGCGGGCACGGGCAGGCCGATGGAGGTCATGTCGGCGAGGTTGGCGCCCTTGCCGCCCAGGAGTACCTTCATCTCGGCACCGCCCTCGGTGGCGGTGCGGCCAAAGAAGTAGACCATCTTGCCGGGCTTGGAGCGCATGTTGGGCGAGGGGGCGGCGTCTGGCTTGCGGGCAACCTTCTTCAGAACCTTCTTGGAGCCGCTGGCGGGGCCGTGCTGGACAGGGGACATGACGGGGGTCCGGACCTTCGGGGACGACTTGGGCATCGAGGTACCTCTTTGATGGACGGCGGTTGCCGCGGTCTGAATCTGTGCCGATTGAGGGACCCGCCCACGCGTTCGTGGTCTGGCCGGATTCCCCTGCGTTCTGCGGGATCAACACTGTTCTGCCGGGGGGGCAAAGCAGCGTCAAAGTCTAGGAACGCGGCAGGGGTTTGACGACCCCCGCCCACCCACCCTGGCGTCATTCCAGCGGCACGGGGTGGCCCGCTAGCATGCTCCAATGCCCCTTCCCGGGAACAGTTCCGCCCCGCAACTCGCCCCACACCCCGTGGCGGGCGTCGCGAAACGCATCGCGTTGAAATGCTCCCCGGAGCAGGTGTTCGCCGGCTGGCCCCGCGATGTGCCCCTGGCAGCAATATGGTCGGCGGGGGGGGGGCCTCACGCCCGCTGGACGGTGCTGGCTCAGCCTGCGAGTGTGGCCCGTGCTGTGCCGCACGAAAACACGGTGGTCACGACGCTTAAAGCATTGCTGGAAGTGGCGTTAGACACCGCGACCACCGAGTTTACAGGTCCTGACGCACCGCCCTTTCAAGGGGGGATCATCGGCGTGCTGGAATATGAGTTGGGGAGCGTGCTTGAGCCTGCCGTCTTGCGCGGCGGCAAGGGCTCCTTGCCGGGGCCGGGTGCAACCGTTGAAGTCCACCGCTGCGACGATGCCCTGATGTTCGACCACCTCCGCGGCCAGTGGTGGGCGGTGGGGAATCCACCGATCCCCGAGGGCGGTGAGGTTTCGCAGGAGATTCACGAGGGCGGGGCGGGGTTTGAGGTGGGCCCCCTGGCCTCGCGGTGGAGCCCCGCGGAGTATGTCAACGCGGTGCGCCAGGCCCTGGATTACATCCACGCCGGCGATGTGTACCAGGTAAATGTGGCCCACCGGCTGAGTGCTGCGTTCTCGGGGAACCCGCGGGCGTTCTTCATGGCGCTCGCCTCGAGCGCGCAGCCGTGGCATGGCGCGTATGTCGAGACGGCCGACCGCGTGGTGGCGTCGGCCTCGCCGGAGCTGTTCATGTCGTTTGACCCGGAAAGTCGCGCGCTGACGACGCGGCCCATGAAGGGGACGCGGAAGGCGGGGGCAGAGGCGGACCTGCACGACAGCGGCAAGGACCGCGCGGAACTCAACATGATCACCGACCTCATGCGGAATGATGTCGGCAAGGTCAGCGAGCTCGGGACGGTGCGGGTGGAGCAGGAGCGGTCCATGGAGCGGCACGGGGCGGGCGATGGTGCCCTCGTGCAGACCACGGCCACGGTGCGGGGGCGGCTGCGGGATGGGCTGACGGCGGTGGATGCGCTGGCCTCGATGTTCCCCGCTGGCAGCATCACCGGTTGCCCCAAGGTCCGGGCGATGCAGATCATCCGCGAGTTGGAGGTGGTGGAGCGGGCGGTGTACTGCGGCAGCATCGGGTTTGTCAGCCGCAGCGGGCACGCAGCGTTCAATGTCGCCATCCGAACGGCGACGCTTGTTCCGGCGGCGGGATCGAAGCCCTCGCAGGGCGGTCACGAGCCGACGGTGTGGGACACATCAACGTCGGCCACGCTGCGCTACAGCGTCGGTGCGGGGATCGTCGCGGAGAGTGACCCGCAGGCGGAGTGGCAGGAAACGCTGGACAAGGCGGCGGTGCTGCGCCGGGCGGTGGGCCAGTGACGAGCATCCGCTGCGACCTCATTGATGTTTATGTGTTTCGCCGAAGGGCGGGCAGTGCGGAGTTTCTGCAACTGCGGCGGACGCATCCGCCGCTGGCGGGCTCCTGGCAGCCGGTGATGGGGCACACCGAGCCCGGCGAACCCGCGGCTGCGTGCGCGGTGCGGGAACTGCATGAGGAGACCGGTCTGAAGCCCGGCCAGGCAGGCCCGCCGCTGCTGGGGCTGTGGGCGCTTGAAGAGGTTCACCCGTACTTTGTTGCCGCGCTGGATGCGGTAATGCTGTCACCCCGCTTCGCGGCTGAGGTGTCCGAGGGCTGGGAGCCGGTGCTGAACGGGGAGCACGACGCGGCCCGCTGGGTGGCGCAGGGCGAAGTGGAACAGGCGTTCATGTGGCCAGGGCAGCGCGGTGCGTGCGCCGAGGTTGTGCGTGAGATCATCGCCGGGACGGCGGTCGCCGAACTCCTGCGCATCGGGCCGGGGACGGCGCGATAAACTCCGGCCATGAAAGTCCGCGGCGTGATCATCATTGTCCTGGCATGGGTGTGCGCAATGGGCGGGTTCGCCTATGTGATGTCGCTCAACCTTCGCCGTGGCTCCACCAAACTCGCGCTGGTGGGCGTGGTTGTACCACCGCTGCTCATCACGACGGGCGTCGTGGCGTATTACGACCGCCAGCGGCGGCGCGAACTGGCTCAGGGGCTGCTCACGCGGGGCTACGTTACGAACGAGTCGGAGGGTGGGGCCCCGCAGGTGCTGCACTACCGCAAAGCGCCAAACCACCGGGAGTTCCGCGCGCTGCACTCAGCGCTCGGCATTCACAACGGCCGGCCCGCGCACACCGCGGAGTACGAAATAAGAATCGGCGGGGGCAAGAGCAGCCACGCCCTGCGTGTGCTGGAGGTGGCCCTCGACCTCCCGGTGGGCCTCCCTGCCTTCGCCCTGACGCCGCACCTGGGCCTGGCGCAACGTCCGCTGGGGAAGATATTCACGTCCGCACCCTCGCCGGTGGATGATGCCGCGTTCAACAAGCGGTGGACCGTGGACTGCAACGACCCCGTGGCCGCCACGGCGGTGCTCTCGCCGGCGGTGGTGGCGTTCGTGCGCAAGGCCCCGCGCCACGAGTTGGCGTGGCGCATCGAGAACGGCTGGATCTCCTGCTCGTGGTACAAGCGGCCGACCGTCGCGGAGATCGACGCCGGGCTGGCCCGCGTGGAGGAAATGGCGGTGCTGGTTGAGGCTGCCCTGGCCGAGGGCGGGCCGGTTGAGAACGGGATGGACGGGGTGGCTACTTCCGATCCCCGTGACAGCACAGGTCTATGACAACTGCCGCGGCAAGCACAAGCACATCATCCTGCCCGTCGGCGATCTCAACGCCGTAGTGGTCGCTGAATGCGAACCAGCGTTTGGAGACGCGGGCGATGGCGCTGCCGCGGGTATCGACGAACTCGTACTCGTGGTCGAGCAGGTTTCCGCTGGCCTCGAGGTCGTTGGGGCCGGGGACATCAATGGAGAATCGGCAGCGCAGGAACGTGAAGATCTCTTTGTGGATGGTGGTGACGCTGCCCGACCGCTCGATGTCGTAGGTGGCGCCGATGCTCAGCAGCCGCTGGCGAATAAACGCGAGCTGGTTGCCCTGCATGTCCTGGAATGAGAGCTTGTTGCCCAGGGCGAACACGTGTCCATCAACAAAGAAGACGTCCTGGCCCTGCTCATCGCGGATGGTGAAGTCATCGCCGAAAGCAAGGATTTTTTGACGGAGTTGGTAGAGCATGAGGCGAGTGTACAGTCTGCCATGCCGACACAAACAGGATTCTTGGGGAGCGCTCTGGGTCTGTTCATGATCGCCGTGGGCGCGGTGACATTGATCGCCCACCTCGTGATGGCCTTTAGCGTGTACATGCGTGCGGAGCACCAGCGGCTGGCACACACGCTGCGTTACATGCCGGCGTTCTTCTGGTTTGTGGTCACGCTGCTGACCGGGCTGATGGGGCTGATGGCCTTCTGGTTTATTCACGACTCGGCGCTTCGCGAACCCAAGGAGCCGCCCCGGCGCGAGGATTGATGCGTCCTGCTGGATTTTTACGCCGCGGCCCGAGCCTGCTCGACGGGCGCATCATCAACGAGCCACGGCATCAAAACTCTTCCGCGGCTCCGCATGCCTGCCCGCCGCTCCGCCGCATCCAGCATTGGTCCGGGGCTCATGGTGCCGATCACCGACACCTCGGCGTCCTCACCCTCGCCCAGCACGCGGACACCCAGCTCATCGAGCGCTCGTGACACGACCCACGCGTTCTTGCCCGGCTCGATGATGGCGGCGCAGCGGAATGGGGCAGCGCGGTGTGCCGCGTGCAACGCCTCGCGCGCCGCGGCAAGGCCGGTAAAGCGGTCCCACAACGTTGGTGTCATGGGGCTGCGCAGCTCGGCACGCAGCGTGCGGCGCAGTTCTGCCAGCCCCGCGGCGTAGCCCTGCTCCGCCTGCTCCTTCCCGGCGATGCGGCGGTAGCGGCGGCGCACCTCGCGCAGCTCCGGCCCGCGGCAGGCATCGGGCGCGTAGCGCTGCGCCACCCAACCGTTGTTTCGCACCAGGCGCGAGAGGATTGTGTTCATGTCGCGGTGGCGCGTGTCCTTCGCGTGCGTGACGCTGAAAAGCGGATCAAACACGACGCGGTAGCCGGCCAGCAGTATGCGGGCCGCGAGGTCATACTCCTCGGCGTAGTAGTTGAAGGCGGGGTCGTAACCATCGAGCTCCAAGAACACGTCCCGGCGGATGGCGACGCCGCAGCCGATGAAGACCTCGGGCAGCCCACCGGCCTCGCGCGAGACGCTGGCGCCAGCACGGGCGTGCAGGAAGATATCGGCAGAGACTGCCGCGACGTCGGCGGGCTGGGTGCGGAGGCGCTCGAGAAAGAGCGTGTCGTCGGGGTAGGAGTCATCATCGAGCATGACGATCCACTGAGAGGCGGGGCTGCTGGCACGCACGCCAACGTTGCGGGCGGCTGCTCCCTCGTTCGTCGCCCGCAGGATCGACACGATGGGCACGCCCGAGGACAGGGCGGCGGGCATCACCAGCCGCTCGGTGGAGGCGTTGTCGACGACGATGACCTCGGCCCCCCCTACGCGGGCGTGGTCGCCCAGGGTCGCCAGCGCGGCAAGGGTGTGCTTGAGGCGTTGCGGACGGTCGCGGGTGGGCAGGACGTATGAAATCATCAGACAGCCTTCTGCAAACTCCGTGCCTTTGCTTCGCTGGCGTCCACGCCGGTGAAGACAAGGTGGGCGCTGTGAGCGCGGGCAATGGTGGATCGCAGGTCCGAAGGGCCGATGGGCATGTTGCCTAGGCGCTGCACCTGCACAGACGCAGCGCACGCGCCGAGGAACCCGGCCTGCGTGAGCGAAGCGCCCGACGCCAGGGCCAGCGTGGCGATCGCGAGGAGTGAATCGCCGCAGCCCAGCGGGTCGAGGGCGATGGGGCACAACGCCGGGATGTGCTCCCCGTGCAGGCGCGTCGTCCATGGGGCCTGCTCCCCGGCCTTGGCGGGCTCGGGCGCGGCAGTGTTCAGGGGAGAGAACGCGATGAGTCCATCGGCCCCCAGCGTCACCATCGCGGCCTTGGCACGCAGGCTCTCAAGCAGGCGGTACGTGACGAGCGGCAGGCCCTCGCTGTAGAGGCGGGTCGCCTCGCGGAGCTCCTGCTCGCTGGGGCAGATGAGGTCGAGCCCGCGCATGGAGCGCAGGTTGCTCCGCTTGCCGCTGACATCCCCGCTGAGCACGCCCACCAGCGGGCGCAGGC
Organism: Phycisphaerales bacterium; assembly: GCA_038260025.1. Taxonomy (GTDB): domain Bacteria; phylum Planctomycetota; class Phycisphaerae; order Phycisphaerales; family UBA1924; genus JAEYTB01. The sequence goes on along the minus strand of JBBSOF010000009.1, from coordinate 49,363 downwards.
CGCGGCAGAGGCGCGTCATCATGCGGGGGGTGAAGAGGCCCAGGCCAAAGTCGGTGATGATGGCGGCGTCGGGCGTGTCTGCCGCGGTGTCGCAGGCGAGTTGCACGAAACGGTCCTGCTGGCCCGCATCGAGCACCATGGGCTCAACGAGGTCGAGCTTCATGACCTTCTGGGCGCCGACGAGGAAGCGCTGCTTCTCAGGGACGGGCGAGGCGACGGGCATCGCCCGGACCTCAACGCCCTCTCGCTCGAGGCGCTCGCGCAGGGCGGCGCCATCGCGCGTGGCGGGCAGGGGCGTGACCAGGATGGGCTTGGCACCAAGAGCGGCGAGGTGGCGGGCGACGATGGCTGCGCCCCCGTCGTAGTGCCGGGCCTCGAGGGGACGCAGCGTCATGACCGGGCTTTCGCTGGCAACCTCGGGCCGGTCGCAGAGGATGTAGGTGTCGATGATCGCCTCACCCACGACCGTGACACGGCGGCCCTTGAACGCGCCGATGCGCTGGTAGAGCGCGGGGCCGCTCAGCTCATCGCGCCGCGTGAGCTGCACCAGGCGCTGGTGGAAGGGATCGGCGGATTGCTCCAGGGCCGCGATCAGGGCGGTGGAACTGAACACTACATCGCCGCTGCTGAACACGACGCGCCCGCCCGCCCGCTCCACCGCGGCACGCTCCATGGCGAAGCGTGGGTCGCTGTTGTGCTCATATTCCTTGCCCTTGACGTACACATCCGGCGTCACCGCTTCCAGCAGCGTGAGCGCGGTGGGCTGGTCGTCGATGTAAACAAGGTCCACGCAGTCCAGCGCGGCAAGATTCTCAGCCCGAAGCTCTTCGGGGATGAGCGGTCGGCCCTGGCCCTTGCTGATGCCCGGGTCGGCCGTGATGCTGACCAGCAGCATGTCGCCCAGCGACCGCGCCTGGCGGAGGTGGCGGATGTGACCGGGGTGCACAATATCGAAGCAGCCATGGCACTGCACGAGCGAGCGGCCCGCATCGCGCGCGGCAAGCCGCGCCTGGAGCAACTGCGACCGGTTGACGATCTTGGCCCGCACGGATGGCGGCAGACCCGCGCCCTCGGGCGCGGCGTCGTTGTCGGGTCCCCCGTTGGAAAAGCCGTGCCGCATCACGGGGTTTATCGGCCACGGCGTGGATACGTCGATAGATGTGCCACGGTGCAACGCCAGATGCCAACCCAAACGCCAATCAACCCGCCACCGGTTTCCGCTCCTGCGGCCTCGCGCACGCTGACCCGCGAGGACGTGCTGCGCCTGGGGCAGGCGGGCAAGCCGTGGGAGTTTCTGCCCATCGCGGCACAGGCAGTTGTGCAGGCCCCCCACGATCAAGGGTTGCGGTTTCTGCTTGCTGCAAATCTTGCGCGTCTGGGGCTGCGCACGGCCGCGCAGGAACAACTCGCGCCCTTCGGCACGGAACACCCGGACGTGGCCGCGCTGCTGCAAGCCATCAAGCAGCTACCCCCTGATGCGGTGGCGGCTCCACTGCGGGTGGCTTGCGCCGCGGCAAACTTGAAGGCTCTGGTGGCGCGGGGGCTTGTGCCCGGCCTCCCAGCCTCGGGAGTCTGGCAGCAGTGGGTGCAGCATGCGAACGACCATGAGTGCTTCCGGACGCTGGGTGGGCAGGTCGTTCAGCGTGTTCGGGGCGCTGCGCTGCCGAGGGTGTGGGTAGACCATGCGGCGCTGACCACGGGGATCATCGCTTCAATCCGCGGCAATGGCGGCGATGGCCTGGGGCGGATCGTCATGGATGGTCTGTGTCCCGCTCTACTCAAGGGCCTGTACGAGGCGACACCGGCCACGGTCATTGGCCAGCGAACGCGGTTGACGCTGGTAGCCGCGGATGTGATGGCCTTCCTCGATGCGCTCTCGACCGCCGACCTGCGGCACGAACTGATGGATGACCGCGTCACGGTGTTCGTTGGCGATGCAGCGGTGGAAGGGCTCGCGGCACAGATGGCGGAGAGGGCTGCCTACACACTGCCGCGGCTGGTGATCACCGCCCCGGGATGCGAAGCCACCTCAAGGCTGCGCGGGGCGGTGGAAGCCGCGCTCAACCATCAGCACGACGAACTGGAGCGGCTGCACACGCAGATGCGCGGGGCGTACGCGAGGCGGGACAGGGCGCACTGGCAGCGGCGCTACCGCGAGGCCGCGTGCGGCGGCCCACCCTTGCGGGTGCTGATCCCTACGACGCGGTATAGCACGGTGGTGCAGCATGCCGCACGCGACCTGGCGGCGGCGCTGACGCGCGCGGGGTGCACAGCGGAGGTGATGATCGAGCCGGACGACACGACGCAGTTTTCCAATATCGGTTTCAGCCGCGCACTGGGGCGGCTGGACCCCGACCTGATCGTTGTGATCAACTATCCGCGGGCGATGCTGGCGGGGGTGTTTCCCGACGACGTCCCCTTTGTGTGCTGGTTGCAGGACGCGATGCCCCACCTGTTCGATGCGGCGCTGGGCGCGAGGCAGGGGCCGCTGGATTTTCTGGTCGGGCACACCTTCACCGAGCTTTTCTTGAAGTATGGTTACCCCACGGAGCGGCTGATGCCGATCTCGATGGTTGCCGACACGTGCAAGTTTCACGATTGCCCGGTGGCGGCGGACCTTGCCGCGGCGCACACGTGCGACCTCGCATTCGTGAGCCATCACAGCGAGACGCCCGAGGCCTTGTTTGAACGCCTCTGCCGCGAGATGGCGGGGAGCCCGGCGGTGACCGAGGGGTTCCGTGCGTTGTGGCCGGAGATCAAGCGTGCCGCGGCAGAAGCCGCGGAAATCCCACACCAACTCCGCCTGCGTAACGCGGCCGAAGTGTGCCTGCGCCAAACCCTGGGACGCGAGCCCGATGCCAAGACGCTGACCACCATCTGCCAGAACGCGGCTGTGCCGCTGGTAGACCGCATTCTGCGGCACGAGACGCTGGAGTGGGCCGCGGAGTTTGTGGAAGAGCGCGGCCTCTCGCTGCACCTGTACGGCCGGGGCTGGGAAACGCACCCCACGCTCGCGAAGTATGCACGAGGGGAACTGGCGCACGGCGAGGCCCTGCGGGCGTCGTACCGGTGCGCGGGTGTTCACTTGCATGTGTCGGGCACGGCTCTGGTTCATCAGCGGGTGGTCGAGTGCTTCCTGTCGGGCGGGCTGTGCATCCCGCGGATGCACCGCGATGCGCTGGCGGGGCCCAGGACAACGGCAGAACTGGTGGTTTCGCTGCGGCCCCCGGACCACGTTGAAGAGGCGACAGGGCGCGTGGGGTACACCATCGCGGACCATCCGGAACTGATGGCCGTCGCCGCGCACATGGCGCGCCTGGGTCACGGGCTGACCGAGGGCATCTACTGGACTGGTGAGCAGCGGCGGCTGAACCAGCGGCGACTGCGTCCGGCTCTCGCGGCAGACCACGACCCGGCCTTCCTGCTGGGTGACCTTGCAGAGACAACCTTCGCGCGGAAGGGGGAGTTCACCGCCATGATGGAAAAGGCTCTGGCTGATCGGGCGTGGCGCGACCGCACGGTGGCGCGGGTGGGGGCACGGGCGCGGAAACATCTGACGCACGATGCGTTCGCGTCGCGACTGCTGGCCCTTTTGCATCATCACCTTGGCGCAGGTGCCCTTCAGGAGGCTGTATGAGCAGCGGCCACGCGCACGGTAACCCAGCAGCCCATGCGCCGCGCCCCGTGCTGACCTTCATCATCCCCGCCTACAACGCGGCTGCGACGCTGAAAGAGACACTCGCGTCGCTGCGGGCACAGACCACGAACAACTGGTGCGCCATTGTCGTGGATGATGGCAGCACCGACGGCACCTCGCACGCGGCGGAGCGGCCGTGCGACACGCGTGTAAGGGTGATCACGCAGGCGAACACGGGGCTGGCGGGGGCGCGCAATACCGGGCTGCGCCACTGCTCCACACCGCTGGTGAGTTTCCTTGACGCCGACGACACGCTGCACCCCGGCTTTGCGGGGGCGATGACGGCGGCCCTGGGCGAGAACGACATCGTGGCCTGCGCCTACGCGATGATGAACGAGCACGGGCAGCCCCTCAACTGGATCACGCGCCCGGCTGCGCACAACCACACGCTGGAAAGGCTGATCGAGAACAACAGCTTCCTGTGCAACGTGGTGGCGCGGCGGGATCGGCTGCTGGAGTGCGCGCTGCCGCCGGGCAGCGGGCAGGTCTTTGACGATCGCCTCCGCGTGCTGGAAGACTGGGACCTTTGGCTGCGCGCCGTGGCGGCGGGGCTACGGTGGGCCCCCACCGTGGCAGAGCCGCTGGTGAACTACCGCCTTCTGCACGGGCTGTCGCGGAATATCGAGCACATGTGGCGCACGGGCGTTGGGGTCATCTCCCGCGCAGCGACGGACCCGGCGCTGAAGGATCGCGCGCTGCGCCGGTGGCGTCTGCGCAACGCCGCCCGCGCACTGGCCTACAAGGATGCCGGGCTCGCGGTGGACCTGCTTGCCGCGATTGAGCCGCTGGGGGGCGACGACCTCACCGTGCTGGCCGAGACGCTCCGGCCCGCGTTTCAGCGGGCCAGGCTGATCGGACCTGCTGACACGCTGCGCCATGAGCACGCGTGGCGCGATGAGCTCGCGAGCGCAGTGGGCGGCCGCGCGTGGGCCGCGGACCTGCTGACCCGATTCAAAGCCATGACAAACGACTGGGCCGCGGCGGCCAGGCACATCGCCCAACACCTGGGCCCGCGCGATACACCGACGATTTACGGCATGGGCTGGAACGGGCAATCGCTGGTCGCCGAGTTGGCGGCCTTGCTGCCCGGGCGGGCCATCGCGTGGATGGATGATCACCCCGGCGCGGCCGCCCCCGCCGGCGGCGTTCGCATCACCATCAGCGATCTCACGCCGCAGAACGTCGTTGCCATCACCCCGAACAATCCGGGCACCATGCTGGCGACCCTGTCGCGGTGCAAGGCCCGCGTGGTGTGGCCCTGCACCCAGGTCATGCACGACCGGCTCAGTGCGGCGTGAAGCCCGCCTATACGCCGTAAAGCCGCTCCACCCGTACGCCCCGCTCGCGGCAGGCGCGCGATGACGCCCACATTGCATCCTCGTGCCAATCGCTGGACAGCACCACACAGTCGCCGCGGTGCAGGGCATCCGGCAATGCCGTGCGCACGCCGCACAACTCGGGCATCATCGGGGCATCGTCCACGATGCCGACGATTTCCATGCCCAGATCCTCGGGGTGTTCGAGCAGTCTCCGTGTGTGATCACCTGCGCCCCACAGCCATACCGCCGTGACACCATCGCGGCGGAGCATGGCCCCCACCTCGCGCACGCGGGCGCGGCGGGAGACTTCTGCCGCGCGGGAAGGGGCGGGGGGAGAAACGTGCTGCGACCACAGCCACGCGAGCAGCGCCTCGCCGGTGGGCTCGCTGGTCAGCGCGGCTTCAATGGCTCGGCGAGCGGCCTCGGGGTTCTGGCCTGTGGTCATGGCCTGCGACATCGCCTGCGCCAGGGGCGTTGGGTCTTTCAGGGCGGGTAGTGTGCTCCACGCGTTGAGGATCGCGGGTGCCGCAAACCCCGACTGCTCGCGGCTGGACCTGGACGCATCACCCGCATCGCGAACGGTGTAGGTGTACAGCACTTCCGGCACCGCGCAGAGCCCCCACCGCCGAGCGAGACGCAGCCACAGGTCGTAATCCTGGGCGCGGGCGCAGGCGGAGTCGTAGCCGCCCACCTCCAGCACTGCATCGCGCCTCAGCAGCATCGAGCCGTGCGCAAACACATTGGCGATGAGCAGTCGCCAGCGCGCTTCGCCGGGGTCCAGCGGCGGGCGGACGGTGAAAACCCTGCTTCCATCGCTGGCCCGCACGTCGTACCAGCAGCCAACCGCGGCAACGGCGGTGCGATCACTGATGAACGCGAGTTGGCTCGCAAGGCGCTGCCGGGGGCACCAGTCATCCGCATCCATGCGGGCCACAAAGGGTGCCGCGGCCTGGCGCAGGGCGGTGTTGAGGGCGCGGGCGAGGTTGGCATCAGGCAGTTGAAGCACCCGGACCCTCGAGTCGCCTTTGGCAATGGCGGCCGCGGTAGCGAGGGTGTCGGGGTCGGAGCCGTTGCAGACGATCAGAAGTTCGAGGTCGGCCAGTGTTTGGCCCAGCATGCATGCCGCAGCACGGGTGAGCGTGCCTTCGTCACGGTGTACCGGCAGCGCCACGGAAACCAACGGCATGCCGCCTCCATCGGCACAACGGGGGCCGGGGGCGGAAATCTGACCGCGGGCGGCGTGGTTTTCCGATGACAGCCACGCGGCTGGCCCGTGCGGTCCGGCGGTGCGCCGGGCTGCTGCCGCCTTTGCCTGCTTTGTCCCATCATGTCGTGTTTTGTCATGCCCATCGCCGACGCCCTCATCCTTGTCTTCACCTTGAACCTTTCCCTGGGCGAGTGGGAGCGGAGCGGGATGCTGGGGCGCGAGTGGGCGCTGTATCGGGCGTTGCTGCCGCGGTATCGGCGGATGTTGCTGGTGACGTACGGCGGGGCGGAGGAGGCGGAGGTGCTGTCTCGCCTGCTGACGCCGGAAGAGGCGGGGCGCGTTCGCCTGGTCTGCAACACCAGCGGCCAACCTAACCGGGGGTATGTGCCTTCGATCCCGGCGGCGGTTGGCGCGGCAGTCGCGGGGTGCGGCACGGTCGTCATCAAGACAAACCAGATGCACGGCGGGGATGTCGCGGTTGGCATCGCGGAGCACCTGCGCGCGCGCGGCGTGCGGGCGGGGCTGGTCGCCCGCGGCGGCTACCACTGGTCGCGTTTTGTGGCGCACGAGCAGGGGGCAGGCTCTGCCGCGGCAAAAGATGCCGCGGCGCGGGAGGCGGTGCTCTGCACCAACGCCGACCTGGTGGTGGGCACGACGGCGGAGATGGTCGGTGCTCTGGCGGTGCAGCACGGGCTGGCGGCGGACCGCATGCGGACGATCCCGAACTATGTGGTGTGCGACCGCCGGGTGAGTCTGGCGGCGGAGCGTGACAGCGCCACTGTGCTGTACGCCGGGCAGTTAATCGCCCGTAAGCGGGTGGACCTGCTCATCCAGGCGTTCGCGGAATGGGTGCGCGGCGGGCACGCCCCGGAATCGGCCCGGCTGGATGTGGTCGGCGAGGGTGTTGAAAAAGCGAACTTGCAGGCTCTGGCCGAAGGCCTGGGCGTGCCGGCACGGTTCACGCCGCGGGTGGGGCACGATGAACTCGCGGGGCGGATGCGGACGTGCACGGTGTACGCCCAGGCATCTGAGCTGGAAGGGCACCCCAAGACCGTGATCGAGGCGATGGCAGCGGGCGCGCCGGTGCTGGTGACCGACGCCCCCGGGCTTGAATTCGTTGCGCACGAAAAAACGGGGCTCAGGGTCGCGGCCGACAACGCGGGGCTGGTTTCGGCACTGGCTTCGGCCCTGGCCGGGCTGATGGCATCCCCGCAGGAGCGCGACCGGCTGGGCAGCGCGGGCGCGGCTGCGGCACGCGCGGCCTTTGGGCTCGACATCATCACAACGCTCGAAGTAGAAGCCCACCGCAGGGCGCTCGCCAACGGAACAGCGCGGCAAGTCGTAGCCGCTGCCTCCGAGAAAGTACCCGCCTGATGAACCTGCTGCGCAGCATCGCCCGGAAACTGGTGCAAGCCGATGAGCGACTGTTCGGCCCACCGGGCTGGACCGGGCCGATCCGGGCGGAGCTCCGCGGCATCCGGTTCCTCGTGTTCGACTTTGACGGCGTATGGACCAACAACCAGGTCGTGGTGATGCAGGACGGTACCGAGGCGGTGCTCTGCAACCGCTCTGACGGGCTGGGTGTGACACACCTGCGCGAGAGCGGGCTGCCCATCAGCGTGCTGACGGCGGAGGTGAACCCCGTGCCGCTGCGCCGCTGCGAAAAACTGAAGATTCCTTGTGTGCAGGTGGCGCGGGAGAAGCTGCCCGCGCTTATCGAGATGATCGCGGCGCAGGGCGCGAAGCCGTCGGACGTCTGTTATGTCGGCAACGACGTCAACGACATCCCCTGCATGGCCCACGTCGGCCTGCCGATTGCGGTGGCGGATGCACAGCCGCGCTGCATCAACGCGGCAAGGGTCGTCACCCGCGCCCCCGGCGGGTACGGCGCGGTGCGCGAGGTTGTGGACCACTTTCTAGCAGCGCGGGAGCACCATGGCTGAAGCAACACTCCAGAGTCACCCCATCACCTTCGACCCCGAACTGGCCCGCGAGGGGCCGCAGGCCTCGCGGGCATGGGCGGGAGCAGTCCGGGCCTTCGCACGCACCCTTGCGCCTCGGGACAAGGCCGAGTTCCTCATGGCCCTCGATGCCGCGCTGTACGACGATCAGGGCGAAGCGGCTGTCGGCGCGGGGCTGCATATGGGCCTGCACCCCAAGCACGCGCTGATGCGCTATCACGACTTCTTCGTGAACAACCTCCCCCCCGGCGAGCGGGTCATCGACCTGGGCTGCGGTGTGGGTGCCCTGGCCCTTTCGATGGCGACCCGTGCCCGCGCACAGGTGACGGGCGTGGACTGGTGCCCCCGGAACCTTTTCAAGGCCCGCGCGGCAGCGGAGCGGGCGACCCTCTCGCACCCCATCGCTTTCGCCGAGGGAGACATCACCGACCACCGCGTGGAAGGCACCTTCGACACCATCGTCCTGAGCAACGTGCTGGAGCACATCACGCAGCGGCCGCAGCGCCTCGCGATGTGGCGGGCGTGGTATGCGCCCAGGCGATTCCTCATCCGCGTGCCCGCCTTTGACCGTGACTGGCGCGTGCCGTGGAAGAAGCAGCTTGGCGTGGAGTGGCGCCTCGACCCCACGCACGAGACGGAGTACACACGCCCGCAACTGTGCGATGAGTTGCTCGCGGCAGGGCTCTTCCCGCAGTCCATCAGCGTGCAATGGGGCGAGTATTGGTGCATCGCGACCGTGACCGGCGCATGAAACCCGCGCTGCTCATCGCCCTTCCCTCGGGCCTCACCATCGGTGGTGTGCAGGTGTGGGCAGCGCGCCTGGTGAACGAGCTCGCAGCGCGCGGACGCAGCGCCGGTTTGATTCTGCACCCTGGCAATGGGGCCGCGCTGGATATCCCCATCGACCCGCGCGTGCGGGTTGTGCAGGCGCCCAAACGTCTCGACGGTTGCAACGGCGATCTCTCGCCCTTCCTGGCTTCGTACCGCGCGGCCGTGGATGCGCTGGCCGCGTCGGGGCAGGCCGTTGTCTGCGTGCCCTGCCACGTGGGTGACTGCACGGGAGTCTTCGCGGCACTCACACGCGAACGCGGCGATGTGCGTGTCGCGGGCTGGTGCCACCTCGACAGCCCCTATGAGCGGCGCGTGCTGGAGTTCTACCGGCCCGTGCTGGGGCACGTGGCAGCGGTGAGCGATCATCTTGCCGCGGAGTTGACACAGCGATTGCACGGCGTGCAGGTGTGGAACATCTCCTGCGGTGTAAGCGTGGGCGGAGGACGGGGCCGCTACAACACTGCCCGGCCGCGGATCATCTACTTGGGCCGTCTCAACCGCGATGTCAAACGCGTCATGGCCCTCTTCACCATGTGCGATGAACTGCGCAGGCTCGGCGTGATGCATGAGCTCACCATCGTGGGAGACGGGCCTGCGAGCGGCGAGGTGGCGCGGGCGGCGGCGGGGCGCGATCACATCACCCTGCTGCCCGCGGCAAGCCCGGGTGAGGTTGCCAGCCTCTTCGATGAACACGATATCTTCGTGCTGCCCTCCCGCGTGGAGGGCCTGAGCATCGCGATGCTGGAAGCCGCGGCACGCGGGTGCGTGCCTGTGGTGGCACGGACAGAATCCGGCAGCGGCCAGGTGATCGACGGAAGCAACGGTGTCGTTGTGGATGTCGCGGCTGAGGCCGATGAGGCACCTGTGGGGGTCGCCATCGCACACGCCATCACCCGCGTACTGCGCCAACTGCCCGCCATGAGCACGGCCGCCATCCGCACTGTTGAGGACCGCTATTCCATCGCCCGCCATGTGGACCATGCTGAGGCGATGATCGATGCCGCGGCAGCCCAGCCGCCGCGCCGCTGGCCCACGGATCGCAACCCGTCATTCACGGCGATGGATGCCGCCTGGGGGAGCGGGGCGGTGCCGCCCGGCGGCGCGGACTGTGTGCGGGCACTGTTCAGGGTGCTCAAGGGGCGGAGCGTGGTGGTGCATGGGGTAGGACAGCATTCAATCGAACTGGCGGGGGTGCTTGCCGAGCACCGTGGGCAGATTGCGGCATTCGCCGATGATGACCCGCAGCGTCAGGGCGAGATGCTGCTGGGGCTGCCTGTCATCGCACCGGCTGAGGCGCGAGCGCACGGGGCGGATGCGGTGATCATCAGCTCGTGGATCAACATGGATGACATCTGGGCGCGGCGGGGCGTGTATGAGGCGCAGGGGCTGGAGGTCCGGCGGATCTACGCGACGCGGGGCACACGTGTAGGCTGTATAGATGGAAGCGGCAACGGATCGCGCGATTGCCAGAGCCGCGTTGCAGCCGATCTCGAAATGCTGATGCCCGAAAAGACACCGAGTTGAAGACAACTCTGTGGCACGTTACTTCAGTTTTTTGAGGGCTGCGACAAGGCCGTCGATGTGGGTGGTCTCGTGTGCTGCTGAGACCTGCACGCGCAGGCGGGCGTGGCCCTCCGGCACGACGGGGTAGCCGAAGCCGATGACGAACACACCAAGCTCCAGCAGGCGCTTGCTCATGGCGATGGCGCGGGCGGTGTCGTGGACGATGATGGGAAGGATGGCCGTGGGGCTTTCCAGCACATCAAACCCGGCCTGCTTGATCTGCTTGCGCGCGTAGGCGACGTTGTTGCGGAGTTTTTCAACGCGCTGCGGCTCGCGCTCCAGCACCTCGATGGCTTTGTCGGCCGAGCACGCGACCGTCACGGGCAGTGCGTTGCTGAAGAGCGTGGGACGCCCGCGCTGGACGATGAGCTCGATCACGTTCGACGGCCCCGCAATGAAGCCGCCCGCGCCGCCGCCCAGCGCCTTGCCCAGTGTCCCGGTGAAGATGTCTACCTGCCCGTTGGGGCCGGGGCGTCCGTCGCGGGTCAGCATGTCCCAGTGCTCGTGGGTGCCGCGGCCCGTCTTGCCCATTACGCCGTGCCCGTGGCTGTCATCCACCACGAGCATCGCCCCGTGCTCGTCACACAGCCGGCGGATGGCGGGCAGGTCGGCGATCGAGCCTTCCATGCTGAAGACTCCGTCGGTTACGACCCACACCTGGCCCGTAACGTCTTTGTTGGCGCGGGCCTCTTTCAGTCGCGCTTCCAGACCCTCGATGCTGTTGTTCTTGTACACGCACTTATGCACGCCCTTCTTGATGACGCTGGCGAGTCGCACGGCGTCGATGATGCTGGCGTGGTTGAGCTCATCGGAGATGATCATGTCGCCGGGCTCGCACAGCGTGGCGAAGACGCTTTCGTTGGCGTTCCAGCACGACACGAAGGTGTACGCGGCCTGCGTGCCCATGTAGCGGGCGATGCGGCCCTCTAGGGCCAGGTGCGGCGAGAACGTGCCGCAGATGAAGCGGACCGATGCCGTCCCAGCGCCATACTCCTTCAGCCCGCGCAGGCCCGCCTCAATCACTTCCGGGTGGTCGGCCAGCCCGAGGTAGTTGTTGGAGCAGAAGCAGAGGCACTCGCCGTAGCCGGCCATGCGGATGGTGGGCCCCATCGGGCCTTCGATCGTCTGGAGGTGCTTGTACTGCCCGCCCTCGCGCAAGCCAGCAAGGATGGCATCCGCCCGCTGGTCAAACACGGCGCTGGGTGAGGTCTGCGGGGTGGCGGTGCTCATGGCGGGATTCTCCGGGTGCTGTGAATCAGCGTGACTTTAGCGCGCTGTCTGGCAGGGCTACCCCCACCGTGCCCTTCGCACGCTTGCGGCGGCTGACAATGTTCAGCGTCTCGACCGACAGGGCGAACGCCATGCCGAAATAGATGTAGCCCTTGCTGATGTGCTGCCCGACGCCCTCGGCCACCAGCACCACGCCGATGAGCAGCAGGAAGGACAGGGCGAGCATCTTCATCGTGGGGTGCTTAGAGATGAACGCGCTGATCGGCCCGGCCGCGGCCAGCATCACCCCCACCGAAATGACCACCGCCGCCACCATCACCAGCAGTTCCTTCGCCATGCCCACCGCCGTCACCACCGAGTCGATCGAAAATATGAGGTCGATCACCAGGATCTGGCCAATCGTCGGCCAGAACGCGGCAGGGGCAGCCCTCACCTCAGCCCCCTCCTCCTCGCCTTCCACGCGAACATGGATTTCCTTCGTGGCTTTATAAATAAGGAAGAGCCCGCCAGCGATCAGCACCAGGTCCTTGCCTGTCGGCTCATAGCCGGAGAAGGGAATGGCAAACCCGAGTTTCTTCGTCGCCAGGCCGAGGATGAACGTGATCGTCGCCAGGAAGAGCACCCGCGTGATGAGCGCCAGCAGCAGCCCTGTGCGGCGGGCCTTGGCCTGCTGTGCCGGGGGCAGCTTGGCCGCCACAATGGCGATGAACACGACGTTGTCGATGCCCAGAACCACCTCTAGCAGGGTGAGGGTGAGCAGCGCGATCAGGTTGGTGCCCAGGTTTGCGGGGTCAAGAACGGACGAGAAGTCCCAGAAGTTGTGGGCCTGCTCTGCCGCGAGTAAGAGGCTCATCGTGCGCTCCAAAGCCGTGCAGGGCACGGGGCGGAAGGGTATTGCACCCGCCGCTCACCCGCGACCGAATCCTGAAGCGGGCTTCATCCGAGCCCGCGCCAGCCCGCTCCGTACCATCACGCGATGAGCGCGAACCGTGCCCTGCGTGAAGTCCTTAGCGAGATGTCCCAGATGCTCGACCTGCTGGGCAAGGACAGCTTCCGTGCTGCCTCGCACGCCCGGGCGGCCCGCGCAATCGAGGACCTGCCAACCGACATTGCCGAACTGGCCCAGGACCGCAAGGCGCTGATGAAGACGCCGGGCATCGGCCCCAAGATGGCCGACAAGATCATCGAGTTCGTGACGACAGGCGCGGTGGCGGAGTATGCCGAGCTGCGGGCCCGCGTGCCCGGCGGGCTGCTGATGCTGCTCAAGATCCCCGGGCTGGGCCCCAAGACCGTCCGCAACATGTGGACGCAGCTCACCATCACCGACATCCCGTCGCTCCAGCGGGCCATCGAAGACAAGTCCATCCTCACCATCCCGCGGATGGGCGAAAAACTGGTCGAGAAGATCAAGCTGGCCCTGACGTTTGCCGCGCAGGGCGAGACACGCCTGTGGCTGGGGCGCGCCGCGCCACTCGCAGAGGAGTTCCTGGAACGCCTGCGGGCCATCCCCGCGGTGGCCCGTGCCGAGGCCGCGGGCTCGCTCCGCCGGGGCAAGGACACCGTCGGCGATATCGACCTGCTCGTGGCCCTGCACCCGGGCCAGGAGTCCGCCGCTGCCGCCGTGGGCGAGGCCTTCCGCACCGCGCCGGGCGTGTCGGAGGTTCTTGCGGCAGGCGACACGAAATCATCGGTGCGGGCGCGTCTAACGCAGAACTTCGGGCGCTGGAAGAAAGAAGCGGGCACGCCCGAGAGCGGGCCGACGATCCAGGTGGACCTGCGGGTGCTGCCCCTTGCCTCGTGGGGGTCGGCGCTGCTGTACTTCACGGGCAGCAAAGAGCACAACGTGCGCCTGCGCGAGCGGGCGCTGCGAATAGGCATGACACTCAACGAGTGGGGACTCTTTCCGCTGGACAAGGATGCGGAGAAGCTGCCGCCGCAGTCGCGGGGCATCGCACCCCTCGCGAGCGCGACCGAAGAGGAGATCTACCAGAGGCTCGGGCTGCCCTGGATCCCCGCCGAGATCCGCGAGGACCGCGGCGAGTTTGAGCCCGCCGCCGCCGTGCGCCTGGTGGACCTTGTGGACATCAAGGCCGAACTGCACGCGCACACCACCGCCTCTGATGGCAACCTCTCCATTGAAGAACTGGCCGACATGGCCCTCGCCCAAGGCTTCCACACCATCGCCGTCACCGACCACTCGCGCAGCTCGGCGATTGCCGGCGGGCTCACCATCGAGCGCCTGCTTGAGCACGCGGCAGCCGTCCGCGCCGTCAACGCGAAGTTCAGGACCGCGGGCAAACCAATCACCGTCCTTGCAGGGTCTGAGGTAGACATCCTCGCCGACGGCACGCTCGACTACCCGGACGAGGTGCTCAAACAGCTCGACGTCATCGTTGCATCGCCCCACAGTGGACTCTCGCAGGCCCCGGAAGTCGCCACGCCGCGCCTGATCCGCGCCATCCAGAACTCCTTCGTCCACATCGTCGGCCACCCGAGCGGACGGCTCATCAATAAGCGTGAGGGGCTCTCGCCCGACATGGCCGCGCTCTTTGCCGCGGCAGCCGAGCACCACGTCGCCTTGGAAGTGAACTCGCACTGGATGCGCCTGGACCTGCGCGATGTACATGTGCGCCAGGCGGTCAACGCCGGGTGCCTGCTGGCGATCGACTGCGATGTACACGCCGCGAGCGAGTTCGGCAACCTCCGCTACGGCATCGCAACCGCCCGGCGCGGCTGGCTGCCCGCCGACCGCTGCATCAACACCTGGCCCGCCGACAAACTGCACGCCTGGCTGAAGAGCAAGGGTCGAGGGTGATGTGCCACGGACTTTTCTGACGGTCCGTGTTGTCTCTCCGTTCTCCCGTCCTCGGCTGCAATCACCCCTTCAACGCCCCCAGCACCAAAAACGCCAGCGTCAGCACGATACCGTTGTGCAGGCCGTGTACCACCATCGAGGCGATCATCGAGCCGCGCCATTCGCGCATCAGCGCGAAGCCGAAGCCGAGCGTGATGACCGGGCCGAGCAGAATCAGCCCATACGAGTGCATGAGGCCGAAGAGCAGGGCCGACACCCCCGCCGCCAGCAGCATCGGCATGCGTGAGCGCAGGTGGCGGAAGATACAGCCGCGGAACATAGTCTCTTCGACGAGCGGCGCCCACAGCGTGGCGAGCAGGAACAGCGCGATCATCACCCCCGGGGTCGCGCCGGCAATGACCTCGGCGATCGGGTTGGACGGGGCGGGCGACTCCGCGCCGGTCAGTGCGTGCTCCACCAGCGCTTTGAGCACTATCAGCACGAGCGTCAGCCCCATCGCGACGGCCAGCACCGGAAGCAGCGCCAGGTAGGCAAACAGGCCCGAGCCCACTTCGCGCCAGAAGCCCCGGCCAGAGTGCAGCCCCACATCCTGACGGAACTGCGCCCAAGAGACGCCACGGAACAGCACCGGGTACAGCGGCAGCACAATCAGTGCCCACTGCGCCGCCAGCGGAGCCCACGGCGGGAGCCCCCACGCCGCCGGCACCCGCTCCAGCACCAGGTGCAGCAGCAGGAAGCCGGCGACAAAGAACGGGAGCGTTTCGAGGTACACGCTGCCCCCCGGCGACGGGGGCGTGAACACCGGTCGCACCTGCCCCTGTGAAGTCCGGATCAGCAGGATGATCAACGCCGTGATCCCCCCCACCGCACCCACCACCACGATCAAGCCCAGCAGCACGAACGCCCCCACCAGCCGCGGCAGGAACGCAAACAACTCTTTCCGCTGTGGGTCCGATGCGTCCAGCCCGTGCGTCGCGGCAAGCTTGCCGAACCACCCATGATGCTTCACGAGGCGCGCCACATCGTCCGCATCCGTCACGCGGCCCGGGCCCTCATACGCGGTACGCAGCGTGGCGGCATCTTCCGCCAGCGCGGGGTTCAGGTCGGGCTTGTCGATCAACGCCTCGAGGCGCTGAAGGGCGGCCTTTGGGCCGGAGATGTCTGCCGCGATGATCGCCGTTCGGATGCGGTCCTCATCGGTGGCAGTCGGCAGGGTGTCGAGGGCCGCGTCGGCGTCGGACTTCATTGGCGAGATTTGATTCCACGCGGCCGTCAGTTTCGCCGTCAGCGTCCCCTTATCCGCGGGGTCGGGGGGCTCAATCTCTTTGTGGGTCGGTGCTTCCTTCTCTTCAAGGGCTTTCTCGACCACGGTGGTCTTGCCGCGTTGGCAGCCCGGGATCTGGTTCCCGGCCACCAGCACTCCCATGAGCACCGCGACCAGCACCCATGCGATCTTTGCGGCGGTGCGGGAACCAGGGTCCGGGCGGCTTGCGAGCCCCCCCTGCACAGGCGGTGATTCGGGAGGTTGGGCCGAGGGCGGAAAGGTGGACATGCCTCCACTATCGTCTGTTTCGCGGCAAAGGGGAAATCCTTGATTCGGCCCCCGCCCCGCCTATTCTTCCCCGCTCGAAAACGAGCCGTGCCGGGCCTCCGTGCGCGTCAACCGTCCTCAATCCTGCGATGCAGTGGCCCTTTGGGGTTCTGCAAAGCCCGTCCCGCCCGGTAGGCGGCGAGCAGAAGTGACGCCAGTTCACCTGGGAATGACTCCCTTGGGAATGCCTGGTGTGAACCCGCGGGCGTTGCCGCAGGCGGGGGTTACAGGAGTTTTTCGATGTCCAGCCGTCGTCAGACATACCTCGCCAAGCCCGGTCAGGTGACCAAGGGTTGGCACATCGTTGATGCCGAGGGCGTGCCCTTGGGCCGTCTCGCGGCACAGGTCGCGCAGGTCCTCATGGGCAAGCACCGCCCTGAGTACACCCCCCACGTCGATACCGGTGAGAACGTGGTGATCACCAACGCGAGCAAGGTCGGTCTCACGGGCCGCAAGGCCGAGCACCGCCTGAAGCTGCGCTACACCAGCTATCCCGGTGGCCTGAAGGCCGAGACCTACGGCCAGGTCCGCGACCGCAAGCCCGAGCTGCTGGTTGAGGACGCCATCCGCCGCATGCTCCCCAAGAACCGCCTCAGCCGCGTGATGCTGAAGAACCTCCGCATCGTCCCCGGCGCCGAGCACGATTTCGCCAACCACAATCCTCAGACCATGACCATCGGATGACGGAAGTACTGAGTGGAAAGTCCTGAGTGCTGAGAGCATCAGGACGGCGACACTCAGGACTCAGTACTTTTCACTCAGGACTCCCTATGACCACCGCCCCCACCCCCTCTGGCTCTCCCCTGATGATCCCCGGCTCCGAGCCTGTCGCCCCCGCGGCACAGGCCGTCCGCGCCCCCCGCAACCCCAAGCCCGCCGACAAGCACGGCTGGTGGTGGGGCACGGGCCGTCGCAAGACCGCCGTTGCCCGCATCCGCATGAAGCCCGTCGATGCCGACAAGGCCTCGGTGATGGTCGAGACGCCCAACGGCAAGCTCAAGACCATCGACGCCTACTTCCCCGAGGAGCGCGACCGCCGCGATTCGACGCTGGCCATCACCGCCACCGGGCTGGCCAGCCGCATGCAGGTCATCGCGAAGGTCCACGGCGGCGGGCTGATGGGCCAAGCCGGCGCGATCAAGCTCGCCATCGCCCGCGCGGTGCTCGACTACGACCCCTCCTTCGAAGAAGCCCTCCGCGACAACAACATGCTGACGCGCGATGCCCGCGAGGTCGAGCGTAAGAAGTACGGCCAGGCCGGTGCCCGCCGCCGCTTCCAGTTCAGCAAGCGATAATCCACCTGACGAGCCCGGAGCGCAAGCTCCGGACGAACAACGGTTTTCAGAGGGCAGGCCGAAAGGCCTGCCCTTTTTCATTTCACCTCCATTATCAGCACGGCTCCGCGGGTGGCACTGATCTTCTCCCGTAAGCGAACTCATTGCCTGCGATGACATCAGCCGTATCACTGACCTTCGCTCCAACATCATTCGAACTCCCAACGCCTACCCGCGAACGTCATTGGCGAACCTCACGACCAACCCGCCGCGTCGGATCCTCCTTTGCAAGCGGCAGGTGGCGTTGACCTCTACCCCACCTCCCCCGAACCCCGCTGCGACACCCCCCGTGCCACTGATTCTTCGCTCCCACGCTCCCAAAAACCTTTGACCACCGAAGCGAAGATCAGTGGCTTCACTTCCGAACACCATTCACGTCTGATCACATAGACCTGTGGTCCGGCCGACCTGGCCCCGCGGCAGGTCACAAGGGTTTCGCCGTCGCGCTGCTTTGAAGTTCTACCCAACGCGGCGCAACCGACCCGCGCCGAGCCAACCTCTCCACTGACGCGCCCGGGTTATTGGCAACACTCCTCAAGCCCCCCGCTCATACCGGTCCACCTCTACCCCATCCTCCATCTCCCGCCCCGCCGCCACGAACCCGTTCTTCAACAGCACGCCCGCCGATGCCGCATCGCCCACCAGCGTGTGTGCGCACACGCCCCGCACGCGCGCATCCTCGCGCAGCCACTCAAGCATCAGTGCGACAGCGCGCGTGGCAATCCCCTGCCGCCAACGCGAAGTCACGACGCTATAGCCGATCTCGACCACCCCCTCGGGTCCCGGCGGCCCTTTGCACCCCACAGTGCCGATGATCGTGCCGCCCTCCGTCACATACCAGGCCTGCCATAAGGGCTCATCCGGAAACCGCTCCGCCTTGTCGAGCAGCCAGCCGATGGCACCCGCATCCCAGTGCAGCGGTGGCCAGTCCGGCGCATAACCCGCACGCTCGCCGGCAACCTCCGCGCGCAGCGTGTCGGCCCCGGCCACCGTGATGACAACCCCGCCCCAGCACCGCATGGCCGCGTTCAACATGCCGCATCATTGGCGGCAAGTTTTCCGCCAATTCCTTAGCCACCATGCCCGCCCACTTCGCATGCTGCGCCAGAGGACCCCCTGTGGCCCCGCCTTACCAACCACCTCACCCGCCCACCTCATCCGAACAAGCACCCGCAGCCGCGAAGAGTCATCCACGATCGAGAGAGTGGGCGCACGAAAAAGCCCCGGGCAACTGCCCGGGGCTTCGTGCTTTTTTACAAGCGGGTCAACGGCTTAGCGCTTGCGGCGGCCGACAACCAGACCGCCCAGGCCCAGCAGCGCGAACCCGGCGGGTGTCGGGACCGGGTTGCGGATGGCGATTTCCATCTCCGCGTTCCACGGCGTCGTCGTGAAGACGTTGGTCGCAGCGCCGGTGGTGGTGTTGATCGTCACATAGTTGCCGACGCCGCCGCTGATGTAGAAGGTGGCGTAGAGCGTGTTGGTCGCCCAGTCAAAGTCCATGCCCTGCGCGAAGCCAGTGGCAAAGCCCGTGGGCCCGATGAGCGCGGACACGCCGGTGAGGGGGTTGAGCGAATACAGCGAATCGGTGCCGATGTCGTTGTAGTAGAACAGGCCGTTCACATCGATGCCCAGGTCGATGGGCACGCCGCCCGCGGGCAGGTTGGTGATCGACGAGAGCAGCGTGGCCGCGCCCGTCGCGAGGTTGAGCGTGTAGAGGTTCGTGGGAGAAACGCCCGCAACCGCGCCGACGAACAGGTAGGCCGTGTTATCGGGGGCAATCGCGAGGTCGAGCACCGTGCCGCCGCTGATACCCGTGAGGGGCGCAATCAGCGTGGGCAGGCCCGTGACCAGATCAAGCGTGTTGAGCGTCGGCGCGGCAGCGACGGTGGAATCCACCGCGTACAGCGTGTTGGCATCGGCGGAGAAGTCCATGCCGAAGTATGACGCCGTGCCCGTCTGGTTGATGAACGTGCGGGGGGTGCCCGTCGCCACCGGCACCGTGGCCAGCTGACGCGTGCCCGCGGCAGCGCGGTTGTTGTACAGGTACGCATCGCCGATGTCGCCCTGGGCGGCACCGGCCAAAATCGTGAGCGCAAGAATCGACAGCAAACTCTTCATGATGATCCCTCTCCCTCGGAACGCCGTCAGGCGGTTCGCCAACCACTTCACACCCCACAATGGGGTTACAGGGCGTTAATCTAGCCATGCAACACCTTTTTGGCAAGAAAAAACCCGGGTGGAACCCCCGGGTCGTACAACAGCAATGTCCTATAACAGCAGCCTACAGGGTAAACGCCAACAACTCCATATCCGGCGAACCATGCCCCGCATTGTCAAAGACGCCCAGGTTCTGCGTCCGCAGGTAGTACCGGCCGGGCGCGAAGGACGAGGCGGTCGTCGTCATGCGGTATGTGGCAGTCCACGACCCGCTGCTCTCCTGCGTTGCGGAGACCAGGATGGGCATGGCGTAGAAGCCGCGGGTCGTCGTGACGTTGACGCTGCCGGTGGCGATGCTGGCGGCCAGGAGGGACACATCATCCGTAAACCGCACCGTCACGTCCCACGTGTTGGCATTCACGCGGGTGTTTGAGAGCGTCGTGCCGCTGGGCAGGCCACGTGCGGTGTTCTCTTTGCGGATGAACTCGCCGCCTGTGACCGAGTTGCCCGCCGTGTCGTACACCTGCGTGCCGGTCATCGTGAGGTCATACACGCCCCCCGCGGCAGAGAACGAGCCGAGGATCTGGTACGTCGCCAGCACCGTGCCGTCCGTGTCCACCGTCGGCGAGCCGACGAGCGTGCTGGGGAGGAACGATGAAGAGTTGAGCTTCGCGCGGATGTCGCCGTTGCCGATGCTGCTGACGTTGATACCCGCATCGTCGCTATAGCGCACCGTCACTGTCCACGCCGAAGCGGTCATGTTCTGGCTGACCAGCTGCGCACCGGGGTTGCTGGTGCTGTAGGAGTAGGTGCCCAGCTTGAACGCGGGCAGGCTGTAGCCCGCGGTATCGAACACCTGGGCGGAACGCATCCACACGTCATAGCTGCCGTTGTTCAACCAACTCGCAGAGACCTGGGCGATCTTGAGGGTGTAGTAGGCCTTGATGCCGCCCGCAACCGCGAGCTTGTAGTTGAAGGTGCCGATGGCGGTGAACGCGCCCTTGCGGACCTCGATGTTGCCGCTGGCGAGGGAGGACTCGTCGATCCCGTTGTCATCACTGTAGAGCACGGTGACCTGCCAGCCGCTGCCGCCAACCACGGCCTGGGTGATCTCGGCCTTGGGGTTGGTGAACCAGAGGAAGTTCTGCCCGATGATCTTTTCCGGCGCGTACGACCCGGAGGTGTCGCGCACCTCGTTGGGGTTCATGCGGATGCGGTACCAGGCGTTGTCGCTGTAGTCCCACGCGCCGCCATTAGCACCCACGCGGTAGACCGCGAGCACCGACCCGTCCTGCTGCGGGATGGGCTGCATCCACAGCGTGCCCGGCTGCTCATAGGAGAAGGGGGGCGCACCGCCGGGGTTGGCGCTGGCCGTCACGCGGATGTCCCCATTGCCGATGGTCGAAAGGTCCACCGCGGCATCAGACTGGTACCGCACCACCAGCAGCCACTCGGTAGGGCGGACGGTGGTGTCGATGACCGTGGCGCTGATCGACAGAAGTTGACGGGGTTCCAGGGCCTCAAAGGCCTGCGGTCGGTCCGAGCCACCGCGATCCAATCCAATCCAACGGCTGAGCATCGACATGGCAACCCCTTCTGAAACATGGCGGTCAATGGATAGCCCCCAGAGACCCCGGGGAGCCCGTGTGGTACCGGGGGCGGAAGGACCGGTTGCAAAAAAATGCCACAGACCTGACTTCAGGTCCGTATCTTTCCCACTTCGCATGGGATTGCCTGACGAACCTTGGGCTGGGGACGCCCCCACCGGCCGCTCAGAGCTGCGGCAGGTGGCACGGCTACAGCCGGCTTGCCGCCAGACTCGCCAGTTCACTCCGCTCGCTCTTCGCCAGGGTGACGTGGGCGAACAGCCGCACGCCCTTCATCTTCTCGATGGCGTATGCAAGGCCGTTGCTGCTGCTATCGAGGTAGGGGTTGTCGATCTGGCCGATGTCGCCGGTGAGCACGAGCTTGGTGCCCTCGCCCACGCGGCTGGCGATGGTCTTGACCTCGTGGGGCGTCAGGTTCTGCGCCTCATCCACGATCATGAACTGGTGGGGGATGCTCCGCCCGCGGATGTAGGTCAGGGGCTCAAGGACCAGCTTGCCGTCGGCCATCAGTTTGCCGATGCGCTGCTCGAGGGAGTGGCTCTCGGCGGCCTGGGTGCCGCTGCCGCGGGTTGAGAGGAGGTAGGAGAGGTTGTCAAAGATGGGCTGCATCCACGCGGCAAGCTTCTCATCCTTGTCGCCGGGGAGGTAGCCGATGTCGCGCCCCAGCGGCATGATGGGACGGGCAACCAGCAGCTTCTCGTAGCGCTCCTCGTTGAAGACCTTGGCCATGCCCGCGGCAAGGGCCAGCAGCGTCTTGCCGGTGCCCGCGCCGCCCAGCAGCGTGATGAGCTTGACCTCTTCGTCCAGCAGCGCATCCATGGCCATGGTCTGCTGCACGTTGCGGGCCATGATGCCGAACACGGGTTTGCGGGGGCCGGTGACGGGGATGACGTGGTCGGTGTCGGCGAGGCGGCGCCCCAGACCCGTGTGGTTCTCGTCGTCCTTGTCTTTCAGCACGATGTACTGGTTGGGCTCAAGCACCTGCTGGTAGCTGTCGCCGCTCTCGGTCTGTGCGCGCAGCGGCTCTTCCAGCCGCTCCACCGCGAGCAGGCGGTCGTGGTAGAGCTCATCGATCAGCCCGCCCTCGACATCGGCGGTGAGGTAGCCGGTGTAGAGCTTGTCCGCATCGACCTTCTGGTTGTTGAAGTCCTCGGTCTTGACCCCCAGCGCATCGGCCTTGATGCGGCAGGCGAGGTCCTTGGTCACGAACACGACGCGCGTGCCGGTTTCCTTCAGGTGCCACGCGACGGCGATGATGCGGTTGTCGGGGCTGTCCTCGGAGATGGCGTCGGGACGCTTGTATTCAACGACATCAATCTTGACGGTGCCGGTGACGCCGCCCACGCCGGGGGCGAAGGCGGTGTTGGCCATGGCACCGAGCGCGCCCCAGCTCACGCCCTCATCAAGGTGGCCGATGGCACGCAAGCGGTCGAGGTGGCGGATGCAGGCGCGGGCGTTGCGGCCCAGGTCGTCATCCTTGCGCTTCATCTTGTCAAGCTCTTCGATCACCGCGAAGGGCACGACGATGTGGTGCTCGTTGAAGACAAAGAGGGCGTCGGGGTTGTGCAGCAGCACGTTGGTGTCGAGCACGAACGTCTTGACGCCCACGCCCGCGGCCTGGCGCGAGGCGGCGCGGGCGGTGTGCTCGCCATTGACAGCCGCGGGGGTGCTGACGGGGGCGGGGGTTCCCGACGTGTTGTGGGGCCGTGCCGCGGGGGGCTCAGCCGATGGGCCTTTGGCCATGTCGCTCCTTCGATTCCGCATGGGGACAATCCGGCGTCCCCGGCTGCTCAGCATACTGCCTGCGCGTGGGGATTGTGTTCAGAATCCACGGATGAAAACCGCAAGTGTCAGGATGATCGCCATCACCAGGGCGATGGCCCCTTTGGCGATGGTGGCGACGAGGCGGCCGGTGGCCGCACCGTGGCCGGCTGCCGCGGACTGACGCCAGGTGCGCCCCGCCACCCCGCGTTCAACGATG
This sequence comes from Phycisphaerales bacterium, assembly GCA_038260025.1. Lineage (GTDB taxonomy): Bacteria > Planctomycetota > Phycisphaerae > Phycisphaerales > UBA1924 > JAEYTB01. Next base: position 26,070 of record JBBSOF010000009.1, on the reverse strand, counting down.
AGGGCCCCCACCCCCGCCCCGACTACGCCGCCCAGGATCGAACCCAGCGGCAGGAGGAACGGCGCGCCCGCGATGGCCCCGATGATCGAACCCACCAGCGCGCCCATGGCCCCTTTGCGGGTGCTGCCGCCGCGGGTTGCGCCCAGGGCGGAGGCGAGAAACTCGAGCACCTCGGCGATGATGGCCAGCACGCCGACGGCAACAACTGTCCACGGGGACAGCAGTTCGGGCTTCCACCAGCACACGGCGATGCCCCCAAGCAGGGCCAGCCAGGTGCCCGGCAGGGTGATGAGCGTGAGCACCACGCCCAGCCAGGCGCTCAAAAGAATGATGGAGACAGGGATCCAGCTTTCGCTCAGGGGCACTTTTTATCCGGGGGCGGGTTCGGTTGCTGGGTCGGCGGCGAGCCCGACGGCCTGCACGTTCTCGGGGAAGGCGGTGCGCTCCATCTCCAGGATCCAAGCCTCGACAGGCTCGTAGCGCATGAGGTCAAAGTTGAGCAGATACCCGCCCAGTTGGGGATGTGATCGTTTGATTTTCAGTGCGACGTACAGGCGGTGCCACTTGCGCTTGTCCACCTCTTCGATGTCCGAGGGCACGAACGAGGCCCCGCCGGGCAGGGTCAGGCGCTGGGTCGCAGGGTCCCAGCGATACGTCTTGGACTTGACCCGCACCACCAGCACCAGCAGGTAGGCGCCGATCCCCGCACCCACGGCCAGGATGACCCACTGGCTGGGGATGTCGAACACGCCCAGGGGTGAGGCAGACTTAGTGCCGCCGGCGTCGGTCGTCCAGCGCTTCTTGAGGGTGGCGAGGCGGGCATCGGAGTCGGCAACGGTGTCGCCGCGGAAGTCGGTGCGGGGGATCTTGGTGGATTCGCTGGCGGGCTCCAGGCGGTGGATGAACTCCAGCTGCTCAAGCCATGCCGCCGCGGCGTGGTCGGCGGGCGTGATCGTGGCGTTGCGTTCCTTCTCGCGCAGGTCGCGCAGGGTGGTGGCGGGGTCGGCGATGCTGGCGCGGGACAACTGGCCTGCCGTGCTGAGGGACTGAAGGTACTGGTATTCCAGGAACTCCGAGGCCTCGGCACCGCGCTTGGGGTAGCTGACCAGGGCGTCGTAGAGGCCGTAAAGGCCGAAGGCGATCAGAGCCAGGGCGATGAGCATCATCTTGAGCGTCCACTTGCGGCTCACCGTGGAGACGGTGGCGGTGGAAGGCTCGATGATGGAGGTGGCGGGCGCGGACGGGTCGGTGGTCATTCTCAGTTCCTGGGTTATCTAATCTTCAAGACGGGCAAGGGCCCGCTGCCACCATCGGTCGGCCAGTTGGCGGCCATTACTGCGGGCCAGCAGGCGCGAGAAGCCCCCGGTGACGACCGGCCGCACCGGGATCCGGGGATACTCCCGGCCGGATTCGAGCGCGCGGGTAAGCCATAAAGAGTGAACAAGGCGGGCCCTGGCTCCATCGTCCATCGGCCCCATCGGGGTGTTGCTGTTCCAGATTCGCCGGTCCATATTGAAATCCTGCGTGCGGGCGTGGTGGGCCCGATGCCGAGTCTTATAAGGTAGGGGAGGGGTGGGATTCAGGGCGCATCAGCCTGTGAGGGTTTCGGAGATATCGGGCGTTTCGAGTCACTGTTGCGGGTTTTTGTGACTCGCTGTTGAACGACAGAGCGAATGTGGTACTTTGGGAGCGTTCGCGGGGCGTTGCTGGCCGGAGGGCCGAGGGAGACTTTCTGTGCGGAATACGACTCTGGCAGGGGTGTTGTCGGCCGGGTGCGCGGCCTTTCTGGTCGCTCAGGCCTCTGGCGAAACCGTCAGCATCGTCGCGGACAAGGACAACACGCTCTTTGAAATGGCCGGGCTGCCGGACCTGAGCAGCGGGCGCGGCGACCTGTTCGCGGGCGGTATCGCTCAGCAGAACGAGTTTGGTAACGCGTACCGGCGGCGGGCCCTGATCCACTTCCCCCTCACCGCCATCCCGGCGGGCGCGACCATCAACAGCGTGTCGCTGTCGATGCGTATGACCAAGACCATCGGCGGCACCTACACCTTTAACCTCTACCGCATGCTGGCGGATTGGGGCGAGGATGCGAGCAACAGCGGCACCTTGGGCACGGGCGTCCCCGCGCAGCCGGGTGATGTGACATGGAACTACCGCTTTTTCGGCGACCCCAGCAGCGCGTGGGCGACGCCGGGCGGGGACTTTGTTCCCACGCCGAGCGCCAGCCGCGATGTGGGCCAGCCGGCCTCCTACACCTGGGCGGGCGCGGGCATGCAGGCGGATGTGCAGGGGTGGCTGGACGGGACACGCCCCAACAATGGCTGGATGCTGACATCCGAGCTTGAGTTCCTCACCAGCATCGCCAAGCGGTTCGCCTCACGCGAGAGCGGCACGGCCTCCTTCCGGCCCACCATCGTCGTGAACTACACCGTGCCCGCACCAGGCGCGGTGGCGATGGGCGCAGGCGCGGGGCTGATGGCGCTCCGCCGGCGTCGCCGAGCCACTTAAGAACGAGTCGTACCCGGCCATTGCTACAGTGCGCGCATGGCAGGTGCGCACGTGGTGGTGGTTGGCGGCGGGTTCGCGGGGCTGACCGCGGCACAGGCTCTGGCGCGCCGCGGCGTTGCCGTTACGCTGATTGACCGCCGGAACCATCACCTTTTTCAGCCACTGCTGTACCAAGTTGCGACGGCCACGCTTTCGCCGGCGCAGATTGCTGCGCCGATCCGCAAGGTGCTGTCACGACGCCGCAGCGCCGAGGTGCTGATGGGTGAGGTCACCGGCTTTGACCTTGCGGGGCGGCGGGTGCTGCTGAGCGATGGCGAGTGCGGGTATGACTACCTTGTGGTGGCGGCAGGTGCCACGCATTCTTACTTCGGGCACGATGAATGGGCACCCTTCGCCCCGGGGCTGAAGAGCCTCGAAGACGCGGTGACCATCCGCCGCCGGCTGCTGCTGGCGTTCGAGCGGGCGGAACGCGCGGCAGACCAGGGCAAACAGCAGGCGGAACTGACCTTCGTGATCGTCGGCGGAGGGCCCACCGGGGTCGAACTGGCAGGGGCGATGGTAGAGATCGCCCGCAACACGATCCCCGCGGACTTTCGATCCATCGACACCACCACGGCGCGCGTCATATTGGTGGAGGCGGGGGATCGGCTGCTGGGGGCCTTCCCTGAAGAACTCTCAGCGCGGGCCAAGCGCGATCTCGAGGACTTGGGCGTTGAGGTGTGGCTGCACAAGCGCGTCACGCAGATCGACGAGGCCGGTGTGACGGTGGGCCACGGTGCCGATCAGCAGCGGCTGGAGACGCACAGCGTGGTATGGGCCGCGGGCGTCGCGGCATCACCCATCGGAAAGGCCCTGGGCGCACCGCTGGACAAGAGCGGGCGGGTGATGGTGGGGCCGGACCTCTCCATCCCCGGCCACCCGGAGGTGTTCGTGCTGGGCGACATGGCCCATGTGCCCGATGGCGCGGGCGGCCAGGTGCCCGGCGTTGCCCCGGCGGCGATGCAGATGGGCCGTTTCGTGGCGGATGTCATCGTGCGCGAAACCCGCGGCAAGCGGGCCGCCACAGCGCGCCCGGCGTTCGCGTATCACAACAAGGGAAACCTGGCCACCATCGGGCGGGCCCGCGCTGTGGCAGCGTTCCCGCGGTTCAACATGGCGGGCTTCACGGCGTGGGCGCTGTGGGCGCTCATACACGTCGCATTCCTCATCACCTTCCGGCAGAAGCTGATGGTGATGGTGGACTGGCTGTGGTCGTATGTGTTCTTTGAGCGGGGGGCACGGCTCATTACCGGCGAGCAGGATGGGCCTCACGGCACCACACCGTCGCCTCAAGCCGCGCGGCGGGCCCGCAGCGGCGAGAGCATGAGCTCCACGCCCACCAGTTGATGGTCGCCCGCGCGCAGCACGCGGGAGATGCGGGCCTTCTGCGGCGCGCCTGCCGCGGGAAGGGCCCCTGGCCCCCACGACACCACCACCCGCACCACGCTGCCCGGCTTGAGGGCCGATCGCGGCTCGGTTACCGGCACGCGCAGCAGCAGCCCCACGCCCGACACGTCGCACGTTGTCGCTGCAAGGGGCGTTGTGGAATCTTCGCGGTAGATGGCGGCGGGTCGGGAAACCAGGACGCGTTCCCCAGCGCGGCGCTCGATGGCGTTCATGCCCCTGCTATCGGCCCGGATCTGCCCGGGGCTGGAGCAAGCGTGTCGGACGAAAGTCTGTGAAGCGGATAGGCCGATAATGCTGTGTGGAAGCCTCGCTCATCCTCCCCACCTTCCAGCGGCCCGACAAACTGCACAACTGTCTGCGCTCGCTCGCGGCACAGACGACAGACTGCTTTGAGGTGCTGGTAGGCTTTGATGGCCCCGATCCACGCGGTGTCGAAGCGGCCCACAAGGCCTGCCCCGAGAGCCTGCGGGCGCGTTTGCGGCTCATCGAGTGCCCACGGAGCGGGCTGACGGCAGTGCGCAACAGCATCTTGCGCCAGGCGCGCGGGCGGCTGATGATCTCGACCAACGACGATGTTGTGCCTGAGCCCGGGTTCGTCGCAGCGCACATCGCGGGGCACGCGGAACGGCCCCAGCGATGCACGGTGATCGTGGGTGCTTCACCGTGGAAGGTGCATCAGCCCGATCGCCTGTTTGACAGGCTCATCCGCGAGACCTCGATGGTCTTCTTCTACGGCGTTATGGACACACACGAGTCGCTGGCACAGCGGGAGAAAGACTGGGGCTTCCGCCACTGCTGGGGGCTGAACTTCTCCGCGCCGATGGACGCCGTCCGCGAGGTCGGGTGCTTCACCGTGTTCCCTGCGTGGTACGGCTACGAGGACAATGAGATCGCCTTCAAGCTGAAGGAGCGGTACGGCGCCCCGGTGCTGTACCGGCCTGAGGCAAGGCTGATGCACGACCACCGCATGGAGCCCGATGCGTACCTGCGCCGGGAGTTCAGCCTGGGGTATGAGGCACTTGGGTTCGCGCAGACCAGCCCCGCGTGCGCACGGGCGCTCTTTGGCCGTGATGTGCATGCGCCGCCCGAGTTGTCGTACAGCCGCGAGTACATAGCGCGCGAGCGCGCCGCGGCAGCCCGCGCACTCGCCCCCTTCCGCGCACTCGCTGCCCTGTCCTCCACACGCCTTGAGGGGCCCGGGGCCGACACCCTGCGCGACATGGCGTATCAGCACCATCTGCCGCTGAAACGCTGGATGTGGCGGGCAGGGCTGGTGGCGGCCGCGGAGGGCCGCGATGCCGCGGCAGTAGAACTCCCTGGCTGAAACCCCGGGGCGAGAAACCTCACAATTCGTGGCCCAAGTGTGCAACACTCATGGGGCTGGTGCGTCATACTAGAGAGTGGGTAAGCGGACACTAACTTTGGTGCTCTGCTCCCGCACAAGCCAAGTGCCGCCGCCCGCCACGGGGATTGGACCCCAAGGCGGGCGGCGGAAGGTTGATGGAGGTGCACCGTGTTCAGCCGCGTCTCCCGTGTTGTTTCCCGCCAGGGTGTTCGTCGTGCCGGCCTGTGGATGATGCCGATCGTGGCGGTGGGCCTGATTGCACCGTTCGCGATCGCCGGCGGCCCGGACCGTGGCCGAGGCGGTCATGATCGCGGGCGGGACACACGGATCGTGATCCGCCGCCAGCCCGCATTGGTGGTGGCTGAGCGGCGGCCCGCGCGGGTGGAGGTCTCGCCGCGGTCGGTGCGGTTCGCGGCTTATCAGAGCGAGGACCGCGTGATCGTGGATATCAAGGGCGTGAACTCGGGTGAGGGCTTCATCACGACCATCAGCGCGGGCGAGTCATGGCGCGGGACGCCAGAGATCAACCTGTGCAACCTCGCGCCCGGTGATGCTTATGCGTCGTGCGAAGTGCCCTTCAGTATCACCGCGGCGGTGCATGCGCACAGCGCGGTCTCCAGCGTGACGGTGCGGGTGGCAGGGCAGACGTACACCGTTCCGGTGACGCAGGCAACGCCGCTCTCGTAAAACCTCAAGAACACCCCTCACTGCCCAACGTGGGCAGGGCCACGTCCACCACTTCCTCGCGGTGGGCGTGGTTTTTTTAGGCGCGGTCGATGCCCGTTTTCTCGCTGGACGGGCTGAAGATGTCGAGCACCACCGAATCTTCCAACGCCTCGGCTGCGTGAGGAAGATTGGGGGGCAGGTGCAGCACCTCGCCCGCGCCAACGGTCAGCGTGCGCGGGCCCGCGGGCTCATCAAGCGTGAAACGCAGGCTGCCGCTGAGCACCACGCAGAACTGCTCGTTGGCGTGGGCGTGGCTCGCCAGCGTGAAACCCGCGGCAAGCGAGATGTGCGAGATCATCGCGTGCTCGCCGATGATGCGCCGGCGCTCCAGCTTCTCCATGGGACTGTCCGCGCGAAGGTCGGTCCAGCGGGCCATTGTGGCGGGCTTCATGGGGCACCTCGTTTCAGGCGGTGTGGGATGGGAGCTGGCGGGTGAGAGCCCCGCGCAGACTCATGGCCAGGGCGTGGCGGTCGGCGTCGGTCATCGTGCCGCGGAGCTGGGCGGCGGGCCAGTCCCACACGGGCTCTCGTGGAGTCGGGTCGTCGCCATGGCGGGGGATGATGTGCCAGTGAATGTGCCCCACCTGATTGCCCAGACACTCGTAGTTGATGCGCGTGGGGCCGATGACAGCGCGGATTGCCGCGGCAACGCGGGCGACATCAGCGAATATCCGCGACTGGCTCTCCAGCGAGAGGTCGGCCAGGTGTTCAACGTGATCTTTCAGGACCGCGACACACCACGCGCGGCAGCCCTGGTTCTCCCCGAGCATGACGATGGTTTCGGGCAGGGTGGCGATGCGGCGCGGGTGCGTCGCATCCATGATCTGGTCGCAGAGCGGGCAGGCAGCCATCAGAACGGCCTCTTGGTCGGGTTGACGACGATGTTGTCGCGGCCCAGCACCAGCATGTCGGCGACTTCGATCGCTTCTTCGAAACTCGCGCGAGCCTTCTCGCCGTCAGCAACGGTTGGCAGCAGCTTGCCAGCGTCCAAGTGCTCCTGCGTGGGGATGGCGTCGCCGCAGATGACGGTGGTGTGGCGCTCGCCGCTGAGGATGAGCCCGCTGAGGCCGGGGGTGATGCCATGGAGCGGGAAGAGGTCGACCCGGTCGCCCAAATGGTCGGGCGCGGGCTGGCATTTCTTGAGGATGGCGACATCGGCCAGCAGCACCTCGCGCAGCGATTCTTCGTGGTCGCCCTCCATCATCTGCTTGAGCTTGGCGCCGATGAGGTTGCCGATGGTCTCGCGCTCAATCTCCGAAACCCACCACGTCGCGTCCTCAAAGAGCGTGAGCCCGCGCCGGGTATCGGGCAGAAAACTCGTGAGGAACACGTGGGTGATGTCCTGCGGGCGGAGGTTGGCGCGCTCGGAAAGTCGCGCGGCAAGGGCGGCGGCGGGCAGCCCGGGGTCAACGAGGATGCGCATCTTGCCGGTGTTGATGAGCGTGGTGGTGGCGTGGCCGGTGCGGGCGGGGGCACGCTCGTTCCACAGTGGGTTTGCCGCGAGAGCGCCGATGGAGATAACCTTGAAGTCCATGCGGTGAGGGTACGGGGGGAACGGAGAAGAGGAGCGCGGAGAACGGGCGACCGGGAAGACACGCCAGGGACGTTGCGGAGCCGCCGTCACTGGCACGCTATCGTGGTGCATGCTCGATGACGAGGAGCCAACTTCGGGGGTGCGGCTGGCGCCGGGGCACTTTGTTGCCGCGGGGGCGCTTGATTTTTCATTCTCCAGCAGCTCCGGGCCGGGCGGCCAGAACGTCAACAAGCGTGCGACACGGTGCCAGATGCGGGTGCGCCTGATGGACCTGCCCCTCACGCAGGCGCAGCTGGGGCGGCTGCGGAGGCTGGCATCGACGTTCATCACCGGCGATGGTGATGTGCTGATCTCGGCGGATGAGCACCGCTCGCAGGCGCAGAACAAGGCGGCGTGCGTGGAGCGGCTGGGCGATCTGGTGCGCCGCTCGCTGATCGTGCCCAAAGTTCGCCGCGCGACAAAGCCCTCCCGCGGCGCGAAAGAGCGGAGATTGCAGGAGAAGAAGTCGCGCGGGCAGATCAAAAAGCGGCGGAGCGGGCTGGATTGACCGTGTGCCGACAGGGTGGAACCCCCACCTATGATTCCGTCGATGCTCTGGCAGCCGCCACTTCCTGATGTCTACAACAAGATGAAGCCGGATGAACTGGCACAGGCGATTGAGGTGCGCCGTGCCGAGCTGGGCGATGCCCTTGTCATTCTGGGGCACCACTACCAGACCGATGCCGTGATCCAGCACGCCGATTTCACGGGTGATTCGCTGAAGCTCTCGCAGCTCGCGGCGGGTCTGCCCGCCAGCGGGCGGGGCGTGAAGTGGGTGGTGTTCTGCGGGGTCCACTTCATGGCGGAGACGGCCGACATGCTGACGCCCGAGGAGGTCAGCGTCATCCTGCCGGACCTGTCGGCGGGGTGCTCAATGGCGGACATGGCGCAGTATGACGACACGGTCGCCGCGTGGGAGGCCATCCACGAGAACCTGCGCGGGAGCGGGTGGCGGGGTGTGTTGGTGCCGATCACCTATGTGAACAGTTCCGCGGCCATCAAGGCCTTTGTCGGGGAGCACGGCGGCGCATGCTGCACGAGCAGCAACGCCGCGGCGGTGTTTGACTGGGCGATGCGGCGTGCCGCGCCGGGCGAAGACGTGAAGGTGCTATTCCTTCCCGATCAGCACCTGGGGAGGAACACGGCCGCGGCGTACGGGGTTGATGTGGGAGAGGCGACGTGCGTGTACGACCCGCGCCTTGCGCGGCGAGGTGAGGCGCTGGGCGGCGCAACCCCCGCACAGGTGCTCGCCGCGCGCGTGATCTTGTGGGCCGGACACTGCTCGGTGCACAAGTTGTTCCGACCAGAGCACTGCGCGGCCATCCGCGCCGAGAATGCGGCAAACCCTTCGGCTGAGCCCGTGCGCCTCCTTGTACACCCCGAGTGTGCCAAGGAGGTGGTGGACCTTGCCGATCTGGCTGGATCCACTGAGTTCATCATCCGCACCATCGAGAAGGCTCCGGTGGGGTCGCGGTGGGCCATCGGCACCGAGGTTCACCTGGTGGCACGCCTCGCGAAATCCGCGGCAGAGCGCGGCGTGTCGGTGCGGATCCTCAGCGATTGCCAGTGCCTGTGTACCACGATGTACCGGATCGACGAGCCGCACCTGCTGTGGGTGCTGGACAACCTGGCCGGGCGCTTTGATGGGCGCGATGCAGGGCCGGGCAGCGGCGTGATGACGGGGAGGGAAGGGCGATCAAAGGTGGTGAACGAGGTGCGAGTTCACCCGCAGGTGCGGGAACTGGCGCTGCGCGCACTGGACCGCATGCTGGCGTGCACGGCCCCCGGAACGGCACTGGCACCGGCCGGCCAGACGAGCGACTAAACACGGGCGGCTGGATCAGGTGACGGAACGCCGACGCCTCAGGCGCCGACCTTCAAGGCGGTTGGCTTGACCTCAACAAGCGGGGCGATGCCGTTGACGTTGAGCTCGACGCTCTCACGCATGAGGCGGCCAACCTTGAACTTGACGGCACGCTTGGCGGGCACCTCGACCTTTTCCATGGTCTTGGGGTTCTGCGCCAGGCGGGCGGCGCGGGACTTGACCTCAAAGACGCCGAAGTCACGGAGTTCGAGGCGGTTGCCCTTCTTGAGCTCTTCGATCACCTGCTCGAGAAACTCCTGGATGATCTTCTTGGTGTCGCTGCGCTTGAGCTTCTGGCGCTCGGTGATGCGCTCGATGAGGTCTTTTTTGGTGATCGTGGCCATGCTTATCCCTTTGATCCCGCGCCTGAAACTGTCGATCGGTCGTGCCCGGCGTGCGCTGAAGGCCGCGAGGTTCTGCGGCGGTTGCGTTTAGATTTGTTGCCTGCGTGCTGTCTATGTAGTCCCTCAAAGCCTGGTGCGAATGGGGTGTGCCTGCGCCACCCCAAGCCACCCGGTCATCGCTCCTTCAAACGCCAGCCATCGCCACCCTCCCACGAATGACGCTGAGCCGCCGACTAGGCCCTAAGTATGGCGCGCCGCACGCTTTCAGTCAATGGCCTTCCAGCACCGGATTTCCCGTCCACCCGGCCTCCACACCGTGCACAATCGCTCCCCCACAACCGCACAATTCCACTTGACACCGCGCTCCGCATTGTTTCAAAACCGGAGCGTCACTCCGCCGTAGAGGCCCTGCACGGTTCCGTTGATCCGCGACTCGCCTGACCCGTCGCCGGACGTCGCGCCGAAAAACAGCGCTCGATAGCCAATCTGCATACCCACATGGGGTGTTGGCCGCCACTGGAAGCCCGCGATGATGTCAACGCCGTAGGACTCATCGTTGCCCGGCAGACCGCCCACCGTCAGCTGCACATCGATGGTGAAGTCCTCGTAGAACTCCATGTTCAGTTTGCTGCCCACCTGGGGGTGGATATACCACTCGCTGCTGCTCTGGCTCGCGCCGGTGCTGAGGTTCTCGATGGAGAACTCCTCGCCGTAGACCCGCACCCCCGCGATGACATCGATGCGCGGGTCAAACGTGATGCGGTCATCCACCACCTGCGGCCTGCCCAGCACCGTGTAGGCCCCCTCCAGCTCGATCGACGTGAAGTCGAGCGAGGCAGCCAGGGTGTTGGCCGCCGAGAAGGTGACATCGCCCAGCCGCCCGGACAGGCCGCTGAGATGCTCATCGGACTCGAAGTAAGCCCCGCGCAGGGTGCCGCGCCACGGACCGCGCCGGACGTTGATCTCGGCGATCGGCTCGAACCGGGGGTTATCCAGGTTCAGATCGTCAAAGTCGCGCTGGGGGGAGTTGCCGACGGTCGAGCGCGGCAGGCGGATGTTGCCGCTGAGACCCACAAACCAGACGGCGGGCTCAATATCAATCTGCCACTTATCAGGGTCTCGCTCGCGGAGGTCGAAGGCGGGCTGCCTGTCCGGCGCCACCTTCATGCCCGCGGGCTGCGTGGTATCCAAAGCAGAAACCTCTTGCGCCACAGCCTGCGCGGTCGCCATCGCGGCAAGCAGGGCGGCGGGCAGGATGGCGGACAGCATGCAGCGCGTGATCATCGAAGGCTCCAGCGTGAGGGCGGCCGGCGTGAGGGCGGAAGGGTACCGTATGTGAGGAGGGTCCGCGCGGCACGCCCGCGCGATCCACAGGGCGGCTAGCCTTGCCGCGTGAAGCCCCCGCTGATACTCGCCATCGAGACGAGCAACCCCTCAGGCGTGCAGCCGGCGGCGGCATCCGTGCTGCCCGGCGTGGCGCTGGTGGGACCGGGGGGAGTGTTGGGCGTGGAACATACAGGGATGGGGGGGGCAGGAACCACAGGGCCGCAGGATGACCTGATGCCAGCGGTGCAAAGGCTGTTTTCGCATCTTGGACGCGTGCCGGCCGAGCTCACCCGTGTGTGTGTTTCCCTCGGGCCGGGGGGGTTTACCGCGGTGCGTCTCGCGGTGACTGCCGCGAAGATGATCTGCGAGGTCACGGGCGCGGAGTGCTCCGGCGTTCCCACGGCCCGGGTGGTGGCACGCCGCGTGGCTGCGGCAGGGCGGCCCTTCGCAGTCGCGCTCGCCTCCAAGGGTGAAACGTCCTTTGTCACGCTCTTTGATGAGAAGGGCGGTCGGGTTGACGACGGGGCCTTGCTGGACGCCGCGGGCGTGGGGCGGTTGGACATCGGCACGCTCGTCGTAGACCGTTTCGTGCCGGGTTCCATGCGGGCCGCGTGCGAGGCCCGGGGCATCGCTATCGCGGCCCCGATCTTTGACCCGGTGGCGTGCGCGGAGGCGGGTGCCGAGATTGCGCCAGTTGACCCGGCGATGCTCGCGCCGCTGTACCCGCGCGAGCCCGAGGCCGTCACCAAGTGGCGGGCGCTGCACGGGCGGGGTTAAAGCTCTAAAACGCGAACGCGACGTACGCGATCACAATGCTCAGCACCAGCGCCGCGGCCGTGATGATGAACCATTTCGGAGGGCCCGCGGGGCGACGGCTGAGAGCGTGACCGCACTTCCAGCAGATTTCCGCATCGTCATACAGCTCGGTGCGGCACTCCGGGCACATCTGGGTCACGCCGCCGAAGCGCTCAACATCCGCCTCGCTGGGGTCTTCATCAAGCTCGTGGGAACGGTTTGGGCGGCGGGCCATGGGCAGAGTTTAGGGTGCAGCCTCCATGTTCTCCGCGGCTGGCTCCGCGGCCGGGGCGATTGGCGTTGCCGGGTTAGAATCGCCCGTTGAGCCGATCACCGCAGGCCATTGCAACCGCGCTGACCCACCTGCACGCCAACCAGCACGAGCAGGCCAAGGCGGTGCTGCGCCGGGTGGTGCAGAAAGACCCGCGTGATGCCGAGGCCAACAAGCTGCTGGCGATGCTGCACGCGGGGCTGGATGAGTACGAGCAGGCGCTGTTCTACATCCGCCGCGCGGTGGACGCCGCCCCCAACGACCCGCTCCTGGCGTTCATCCACGGCAACATCCTGATGGTGCTGAAGAAGGACGCTCAGGCGGCGGAGGCCTACAGGCGGTGTACCACGCTCGCCCCCGGATATTTCGACGGCTACGACGGCTTGGCGAAATGCCTGCTCCGCCTGGGACGCCACGACGAGGCCGTCGCGGCCTATGAAGGCGGCGTGGCCGTCGCGCCCGATGACCCGGCCACCTACCGCGCCTACGCCGGAACACTTTCGACCATGAGCCGCGTGCCCGAAGCGCTGGCGGTGCTGCGGCGGGGGATTGAGCGGTTGCCGCGGGATGCGGGGCTGCGCGAGAGCCTGTGCTACCAGAGCAACTTCGCGGATGACATGGATGCGGCGACAGTGTTTGCGGAGCATGCCGCGCTGGGCCGTGCTTTTCACGATGAGCGCGCGGGGGGCGCTGCGCCCTCGCTGCCCAACACGCCGGACCCGGAGCGACAACTGCGGATCGGGTTCATCTCCGGCGATTTCTGCACGCACGCCTGCGCCACCTTTATGGAAGGCCTGATCGCCGCAATGGACCGCGAGCGGTATGAGCCGTTCTGCTATTACGTGCGGGCCGAGGTGGACGAACCCACGCGGCGCTTTGCCGCGATGTCTCAATGGCGGGCCTGTCATGCCATGGACATTGAATCCCTGCGGGCACAGATCATCGCTGACGGGATTGATGTGCTGATTGATACCGCGGGCTGGACAGAGCACCACCGCCTGGGTGCGTTCGTGCCGCGGGCGGCGCCGCTGCAGATGACGTGGCTGGGCTATCCCAACACGACCGGCCTGGCGGCAATGGACTACCGCATCGTCGATGCCATCACCGATCCGCCGGGCGCTGAGCAGTTCTGCACCGAGCGCCTGCTGCGCCTGGAGGGCTGCTTTGTGTGCTACACGCCACCGGCGAATGCCCCGCAGGTGCAACTGACGCCGGCGCTGGCAACGCCGGACAGCCACCACCCGATCACGTTCGGCTCGTTCAACCGCCTGAGCAAGGTGCGTCCGCAGGTCGCCGCCCTTTGGGCAGGGGTGCTGGCGCGCGTGCCGGGCAGCCGACTGTTCCTGAAGAGTTCGCTGGTGTCGGAGGATGTGAAGGCCCTGTACAACGCCATCTTCGCGGCAGGAGGCATCACTCCCGATCGCATCCTGTGGAGCAGCTACGTCCCCGGCATGGACCAGCACCTTGCCGCGTACCAACAGGTGGACATCGCACTGGACAGTTTCCCTTACAACGGCACGACGACCACGTGCGAGGCGACGTGGATGGGCGTGCCCGTGGTGACGCTGCGCGGGGATGTACACCGAGCGCGGGTGGGCGCGTCATTGCTGACGGCGCTGGGGCTTGAATCGCAGATTGCCGCGAGTGAGGAGGACTATGTGGAGATTGCCGCGGGGCTGGCGGGGGATCGTGCGGCGCTGGCGCACCAGCACCAATCGCTGCGGGGCACGATGGCGGCATCGCCGCTGTGCGACAGCACCGGCTATGCGCGGCGGTTTGAGACGGGTCTGCGCAGCGCATGGCAGGAGTGGTGCCGAGGGAGGAGCGCCTGATGGCCCGGCCCATGAGCGTGGCAGACCTGCTGAAGCTCAAGCAGGCGCAGGACCTTCTGACGGCAAACAAACCCGAGCAGTCGCTGGCCATGCTCCAGCGCATGGCAGCGAAAGACGCGGCCAACCCGGACATCAACGCCCTGCTGGCGATGGCGACGATGCGCCTGGGCCGTCTGGAGCAGGCTGAGTTCTTTGCACGCCGCGCCGCGGCAGGCTCGCCGGGCAACGCCGCCAACCTCAACAACCTGGCAATGGTGTTGATGGGGATGGGCCGCAAGGGCGAGGCGCTCGAATGCATCGAGCGTGCGATCGCGGTAGACCCTTCGTACAACGAGGCGCGCCTGCTCAAGTGCAACCTGCTGATGGATGAGCGGCATGTGTCGGAGATGCTCCGCACCTGCGAAGAGGCGATGCAGTATGGCTGGCACCCGCAGGTGTGCGTGTCCTACGCGTCGGCGATCGCGTCGCTGGGCGATGCCGACCGCGCGGTGGCGTTCCTGCGCGAAGCGCGCGTGCGGTTCCCCGGCGAGGCGTACCTCGCGGGGCTCCTGCCCATGGCGATGACGGCGCAGTGGGGCGCAAAGCCGGAGGAGGTTGCCGCGGCACACCGGGAGTACGGCGCGCTGATCGACCGCATCAGGCCGCCCTTCCTTGCGTCGTACCAGCCCGTGAAGGACCCGGAGAAGAAGCTGCGGGTGGCGCTCGTCTCGCCCGACCTGCGGCGGCATTCGGTGGCGTACTTCATCGAGCCGTTCCTCGAGCACTTTGACCGCGACCGGTTCGAGGTGCTGTGCTACTCGACCAACCGCACGTTTGATGATGTGAGCGCCCGCCTGAAAGGCCTCGCCACGCTGTGGCGCGATATGTCATCGCGGATTGAACTGCAGATGGGTGAGCAGATGAGCGAGGACCGCGTGGACATCGCCATCGACCTCGCGGGTCACACCGATGGCAACAGCCTGCTCGCCTTCGCGCTGCGGATTGCACCGGTGCAGGTGACGTACTGCGGCTACCCGGACACGACGGGCCTGGCGCAGATGGACTGGCGGATCGTCGACAGTTGCACCGACCCCAGGACCCCCGAGGTTGATGCGCGGGCGGTGGAGCAGCTGTACCGGATGGACCCGTGCTTCCTCTGCTACCGCCCGCCCGATCCATCCCCCCCTCCCGCGCGGGACATGGCTTTCCCGGGTCCCGTGTTCGGCTCGTTCAACGCGACGCGCAAGCACAACGCCGCCATCATCGCGCTGTGGTCGCGCCTACTACACGAGGTACCGGGCTCGCGCCTGGTGCTGAAAGCGATGGACCTGACAGACCCGGACATCCGGGCACTGGTGCTGGCCCGCTTCACGGCGTGCGGTGTGAACCCTCAGCGCGTGGAGTTTCTCGACCCGCCCGCGGGGATGATGGAGCACCTGGCGCTGTACAGCCGCATTGATGTGGCGCTGGACCCGATGCCCTACCAGGGCACCACGACCACCTGCGAAGCGTTGTGGATGGGCGTGCCGGTGGTGACGATGGCCGGCGTCATGCACGCGGGACGGGTTGGGGTCAGCCTGCTCAATAGCGTGGGCGCGCCGGAACTGATCGCGCGTGATGCGGATGACTATGTAAACATCGCGGCAGCACTGTGCCGCGATCAGAGCAGGCTGGCGGCGTACCGCTCAACGCTCCGCCCCAGGATGCTGGAATCCCCGCTCATGGACCGGGCGGGCTTCGCGCGGCAGATGGGAGAGGGGTTGAGGGAGATGTGGCGTGATTACTGCCACGCCTGAGCGATTAGATTGCGGCTTGCTGTCAAGTCAAGGCCGCATCGATATCCCCGATCAGGTCCTGCACATCCTCGATCCCTACGCTCAGCCGCACAAAGCCATCGACAATCCCCAGCTTCGCCCGCGCTTCCGCGGGGATCGACGCGTGGGTCATGATCGCGGGGTGCTCAATCAGGCTCTCGACGCCGCCCAGGCTCTCGGCAAGCGAGAAGAGCTCAACGCGCTCAAGAAAATTCGTCGCGGCAGCAAGGCCGCCCTTGAGGACGACCGAAATCATCCCGCCGAAGGCCCGCATCTGCTTCTTCGCCAGCTCGTGCTGCGGGTGGCTGGGCAGCCCGGGGTAGATCACTTTCTCAACCTTGGGGTGCTTAGCAAGGTGCTGGGCGATCGACATGGCGTTGGAGCAGTGGCGCTCCATGCGCACGTGCAGCGTCTTGGTGGAGCGGAGGATGAGGAAGCAGTCCATCGGGCTTGGCACCGCGCCCACGGCGTTCTGCATGAAGCGCAGCCGCTCGGCGATTGCCTCATCGCTCACCATCAACGCGCCGCCCACAAGGTCGCTGTGGCCGCCCAGGTACTTGGTTGCCGAGTGGCACACGATGTCGGCGCCCTGCGCCAGCGGGTTCTGCAGGAACGGGGTAGCGAAGGTGTTGTCCACCACCAGCATCGCGCTGTGCTGGCGGGCAATCTTTGCGACCGCGCCAATATCAATCACCTTGAGCATCGGGTTGCTGGGGGTCTCCAACCACAGCAGCCGCGTCCTGGGGGTGCAGGCGGCACTGATGCTTGCCAGGTCGGTCATGTCGCAGCGGGTGGCCTCGATGTTCAGGTGCTTGTAGACCTTGTCGATGAGGCGGAACGAGCCGCCGTACACATCATCCGACAGCACGATGTGATCGCCCGCCTTCAGCAGGTGCAGCACGCAGTCCATCGCGCCCAGGCCCGATGAGAAGCACAGGCCGTGCCCGGCACCCTCCAGCGATGCAAGGTTCGCCTCCAGCGCTGTGCGGGTCGGATTCTTGGAGCGCGAGTAGTCGTACCCGTCCTTGAACACCCCCGGCGAATCCTGCACATAGGTCGAGGTCATGTAGATCGGCGTCATGATCGCGCCGGTGGTGGGGTCCGGGGATTGGCCGGCGTGGATGGCACGGGTGCCAAAGCGGTGCTGAGATTCGTCCATGCCGAAGCATATCGGACGCAAGGGCCAGGGGCGGGGACTTGAGCCGTTTGTGCCGCCTGCGCAAACCCGCGGCAAGCCGGCCGCGGCAAGCGTGCAAAATCAGTAGTTGGCAGGCCGCAATGGCACGAATAAAATGACAATGCCGCGGCGTACCCGCAGGCAGGGGGACTGACGCGATGAGCCTGTATTCAATGATCAAGAAGAGTTGGCGGACGGTGATGCCCTTGCGGGCCCGCGAGGCGCTGTTCCACGCCAGCCCTGCGCCAATCAAACGGATGCGCCGCTCGCTCATCGCCGGGCTGGAGAAGACCGCGCAGCACGATGAGATCTACGACGCGGACTACTACACCAGCCTCGTGGACCCCACCATGCAGATCTCCGCCGATACGATTGCCGACGCGATCGTGGCGGCGTTCTCGCCCCGCACCATCGCCGACATCGGCTGCGGCACGGGCGTGCTGATGCTGGCCCTGCAGAAGCGGGGCGTCTCGTGCCAGGGCTTCGAGTATTCCGCGGCTGCCCTGGAAACCTGCCGCAAGCGCGGCCTGCAAGTGACGCCGCTGAACATCGAGACAGACCCGATACCGGCGGGCGTTCGCGTGGATGTGGCGATCAGCACCGAAGTGGCCGAGCACCTGCCCGAGTCGTGCGCGGATCGTTTCCTCGATGTGCTGACCGCGCTGTCCGACACTGTCGTGCTGACAGCCGCGGATACCTCGCCGCACTCGAGCACCGACCACGTGAACGAGCAGCCGCTGTCGTACTGGATCGCCAAGATGGATGCCCGGGGCTACACCTACCTTGAGTCGTTGACCGAGGGCTGGCGTCCGCAGTGGAGACAGGCGGGTGTCGCGGCGTGCTTCTTCGACGCCATCATGGCGTTTTCAAAGAAGAAATAGGGCCTGTTTGCGGCGTCAAATGGCCCTGCTCTCGCGAGGGGATGGGCCCGGCGACCTACACTTGGGCACGACCACTTTTTTGGGAGCTTTTCCATGCCCACCGCCGGACCCACGCCCGTCATTCTCGCCGCCAAGCGCACCCCCATCGGCAAGTTCTTCGGCGGGCTGTCCAAGGTTCCCTCCCCGCAGCTCGGGGCCTTCGCGATCCAGGCGATCCTGAATGAGAACCCCGCGCTGGCCGCCGCGGCAAAGGCCGGCCAGGTCGATGAGGTCATCATGGGCTGCGTGCTTCAGGCAGGGCTGGGGCAGAACCCGGCGCGTCAGGCCGCGCTGAAGGCGGGCCTTCCGGACACGATCTCGGCGCAGACGATCAACAAGGTCTGCGGCAGCGGCCTCCAGGCCGTGATGACGGCGGCGCAGTCGATCAAGGCCGGCGACAACAGCCTAGTCATCGCCGGCGGCTTTGAGAACATGACGGCGGCCCCCCACTTCGCACGGGTGCGCGAGGGTGTGAAGTTTGGCCCCACCAGCTTTGAGGACCACATGCAGTATGACGGGCTGCGGTGCGCCTTTGAATGCTGGGGCATGACCAACGCGGCCGACCACATCGCGAAGAAGTACGAGGTTTCCCGCGCCGACCAGGACCGCTTCAGCGCCCAGAGCCACCAGCGTGCGGCAGAGGCCACCAAGGCCGGGCACTTCAAGAACGAGATCGTCGCGCTTTCGGCCGAGCAGATCGGCGATAAGAAGTACAACGGCGGACAGGGCGTAAGCGCCGATGAGGGCGTGCGGGCCGAGTCCACCGCCGATGGGCTGGGCAAGCTCCGCCCCGTCCCCGGCCACGAGAGCATCACGGCGGGCAACGCCAGCCAGATCAGCGACGGCGCTGCCGCACTGGTCGTCGCCTCGATGCAGAAGGCCGAAGAGCTTGGCATCAAGCCCATCGCGCGGATCATCGCGTACCACACCAGCGGCATCGCCCCCAAGGACATCTTCGCCGCGCCCATCGAGGGCGTTTCGGGCGTGCTGAAGAAGGCGGGCCTGACGGCCAAGGACATCGACCTGTTCGAGGTGAACGAGGCGTTTGCCGCGCAGGTGCTGTGCAACATCAAAGCCCTGAGCATCGACGAGAAGCGTCTGAACATCTGCGGCGGCGGCGTTGCACTGGGCCACCCCATCGGTGCATCGGGCGCGCGGGTGCTGACGACGCTGATCCATCAGCTGCACCGCACGGGCGGCAAGCGCGGCGTTGCCGCGCTGTGCCTGGGCGGCGGCAACTCGGTGGCGATGGTCGTCGAGGTCTAACTCAGCGGCAGGCCCGGGTCTGCCGCGCGAGCCCTACTCCCGCCACTTCAGCAGCTTCCCTTCATGGAAGTAGAACTTCGCCTCCTCGTCGGCGGTGTGTATGGCCACGCCCTCGCGGGAGTGGTACGCCACCGACATCTTCACGCTGTACACATCGACCGTCCGGTTCTCATCCTCATACTGCTCGATGAACACCGCCTGCGGGAACAGCGAGCGGAGCTGCTCCACCGACATCCCTGGGGCGAGGTGGGCGAGCTGCTCGCGGTACTCACCGCGGAACGTCGGCGCGCCATCTCCGGGCACGACTTCCCTAGTCTGTTCCAGCACCTTCTTCGGCGTGCCGTACTCGCGGCTGCTTGACACAAAGATGCAGCCCCCCAGCGACAGCACCACGGGCAGGGCGATCAAGACGGCAAGGGGACGGGCAACCATGGTCGTTCTCCAACGTTCAGGGGAGGTGTACGGTACTGCGTGCTTGATACGAGGAAAGCCTTGCCGCGTTTCATCGTTCCGCGCAGATTTGTCGCAACCCCTTGCAGCGACGATGAGTCCAGCGTGCGAAGGCCCTGCGGCATACACGCGGCGCGGGCGTGGTCTGCCTTGTTGAGGAACTTTTCCGGAAACAACGACTGAACCGGGTGTAGGGACACGCCGATGCTGTGCCTGCCGCGAGTGTGCGTTTTGAAGCGGCGCGAACACACCGATCCGCGACCCCTTGGAAGCCCCCGATGCCACGCCGCAAAGCCCCGTCCCTGACCGCCGCGACTCCCGACCTGGCCCGTCTCCGCGTTCTGACGCTGGCGGCGAGGCGTGATGTGCGCGAGGCGGTCATCGCCCGCCTGACGGCCCTGGGCGTACACAGCCCCGCGGCATGCGACAGCGGCACCGCCGCCGCCATGCTCAATGAGTCGTTCTATGACGTCGTGGTGATCGGCGACTGCGACGGCGAGTCGATCCGTGAAACCCGCGAGGTTGCCGCGGCAGACCGCTGCGTCAGCTGCATCGTCATCGCCGCCGAGCCGGGCATGGACATGGCCGTCGCGGTGATGCGCGCCGGGGGTGTGGACCTGCTGGAAGAAACAATCTCAGAACGCGCCCTCGCCGCGAGCCTTGCGGAAGCGGGCGTTCGGTCGCGCTCGCTGCGGGCCCGCGCCCGGCGTGAGGAGCGGCGTGCCCGCAAGCTGCGGGCGGCCTGCCGCGAACTGGCGCGGTCGCGCCAGTCGCTCGTCCACCAGCTCGGCTCGGTGTGCGGCGACCTTGCGGCAAACTACCGCGACATTTCCCAGCACGTCTCCCAGGTGGCCCTCGCGGCAGAGCTCAACACGATCTTCCGTCAGGAGCTCGACCTGGAGTGCCTGCTGCGAACAGTGCTCGAGTACACGCTCAAGAAGGTCGGCTCAACGAACGCCGCCATCTTCCTGCCAAACTCCGCCGGTGACTACACGCTGGGCGCGTACGTGAACTACGACTGCCCCCGCGACACCGCCGAGACGCTGCTCGACCACCTGGCCGACATCATCGCCCCGGCGTTTGAGAACCGTGACGACATCGCGATCATGCGGGGGCTGACAGACCTCCGCGGCATGCCGGGCCCTGGCGGCGAGTGGCTGGAAGACTCGTCGGTGGCGGCGTTCGCCTGCCGCGAAGAGGGCGAGTGCCTGGCGGTGGTTGTGCTCTTTCGCGATCGGCGGACGCCGTTTGCGGGCACCGCGCCCAAGACGCTGGCGATCATCCGCGAGCTGTTCAGCAAGCAGATGGGCCGCGTCGTCAAGATGCACCACCGCCACCTGCCCAAGCACCAGTGGGGCGGCTTCTTCGGGGAAGAGGATCGGGGAATGGCGGCGTGAGAGAAAGCGTAAAGCTGAAAACTGAAATAAAGCAGTTGATCCAGGCTGATCTGATTTAAGCTTTACGCTTTCAGCTTTAAGCTCTCCTACTCATGCCTTAGCGCATCAATCGGGTCCAGCCTCGCCGCCTTGATCGCCGGGAACATGCCGAAGAGCACGCCGGTTGCCGCGGAGACGCCCACGGCCACCATCACGGCCCACGGCGGGATGGTGGCGTGGCCCATGATCTTGGGCGCAGCGCTCTTGAGGCCAAGCACGAGCCCTTCGCTGATGAGCAGCCCAACGCCGCCACCGACAAGGCACAGCGTAACGGCCTCCACCAGGAACTGCGCCAGCACCACCTCCGGCCGCGCGCCCACCGCCTTGCGCAGGCCGATCTCGCGGGTACGCTCGCTCACGCTCACCAGCATGATGTTCATGATGCCGATGCCGCCCACCAGCAGCGAGATCGCGGCAAGCCCCCCCACCGCCGAGGTCATCATGCCGGCGATCGAATCAAACTGCTTGCGGGCCTGCTCGATGGCCTCGATGCCGAAGGTGTCGGGGTCGTCGGGCTCAAGCTTGCGGACGCGGCGCATGTACGAGCGGATTTCGGCCTTGGCGTCGTCAAACTGCTCGGGCTTGTAGGTCTGCGCGATGATCCAGATCCGCGGCTCAGGGCGCATCATGAGGGCCGTGGCAAACGGGACGAAGAGCTCGGTCTGCGCCTCGTTGCCGCCCATCATCATCACCGGGTCCTTGGTCTCGACCACGCCCACGATGAGGAAGCGGCGGCCCTCCACCAGAATAACCGAGCCCGATGGGTCGGTATCGAGGCCAAGCTCATCCACGCCCTTGTCGTTGATGAGGCACACCTGGCGGCGCTCCTCATCGTCGATGGGCAGGAAGGGGCGGCCGTACGTCACGGTGCGGCCCTCGATCTCGTGCCAGTCAGGGCGGATGCCGGTGACGTTGACGCCCCGCTTGACGACATCCTTGTACTGCACCGAAGGGCCGAAGCGCGTCAGCGGCGTGATGCGCTCGATGGAGGGGCACGCCGTGCGGATGCCCTCGGCCTGATCCAGCGTGATGCGGATCTGCCGCCAGTTGAAGCGATCGCGGAGCTCGGGGGGAAAGCGCGGGAAGACCCAGATTTTGTTCGCGCCGATCTTGGCGAACTCATCAAGCACGTTCTGGCGCAGCCCGACCATGCCCGCGACGGTGACCACCACGGCCACCACGGCGATGATGATGCCCAGCGTCGTGAGCAGCGCCCGGACCTTGTTGGCCCAGATCTGCCCGAGGGCGAGGACCACTGTCTGGATGAGCAGACGCGGGATACTCAGCATGGTGCAGGCCCCTGTGTAGCCCCTCTCTCCGCCTGTATAGCTTCTCTCTCCGCTTGGGTAGCCCCTCTCTCCGAGAGGGGAGGATTACTCGATGCACCCGGGGCAAAGTTTTCTTGAGGCTTGCTCCCCTCTTGGAGAGAGGGGGTACCTACTTGGGACATACTCCCCTCTAGGGGAGTGGGGGTACCCGCGCCCGCCATCGACTGCGCTGCCTCCAGCGAACGGCGGAGGAAATCCTGGTGGATCGGATCGCTGTGGGTGGGATGATCCGAGACCACACGCCCGTCTTTCAGCCGGACGATCCGCTCGGCGTGGCCCGCGATGTCCTCCTCGTGCGTGACGATCACGATCGTCTGCCCGGTGGCATGCAGCTGCTTGAAGAGCGCAATAATTTCCTCGCTCGTCGTCGAATCAAGGTTGCCGGTGGGCTCATCCGCCAGCAGGATGGAGGGCTCGTTCACCAGCGCCCGCGCAATGGCCACGCGCTGGCGCTGCCCGCCCGAGAGCTGATTGGGGCGGTGGCGGACGCGATTTTCAAGCCCCACCGTTCCCAGAGCGGCGCGGGCGCGCTTGCGGGCGGTGAGCCAGTGCCGCCGCGAGTAGATCAGCGGCAGCATCACGTTCTTCAGCGCGGTCGCGCGGTTGAGGAGCTCGAAGCTCTGGAACACAAAGCCGATCTCCTCGTTGCGCACGCGGGCTAAAGCCCCCGCCCCCATGGTGTGCGTCAGCCTGCCGTTGAGTTCGTACACCCCCGCGCTGGGCTGGTCGAGGCATCCCAGGATGTTCATCAGGGTGGACTTGCCCGAGCCTGATGCGCCCATGATCGCCACGAACTCGTTGCGCTGCACGCTGAGGTCCACCCCGCGCAGGGCGTGCACAACCTCGCTGCCGATCTTGTAGACCTTGGTCAGCCCCTGGATGCGGATGGTGGTTGCCGTGCTAGGCGCCGCCATGAGGGTTGCCCTTGCTGCCCGAAGGCTTGCCGCCGGTTGCTTTGTCGCTGTTCGTCTTGCCCGCCTTGTCGCCCGCGAGCTCCATCGCCGCGGCCGTGCCCTCCTCCACCACCTGCTGGTCATCGTGCAGGGCGACCAGTTCCTTGAAGGGGCCGACGATGATGCGATCCCCCTCCTTCAGCCCATTGATGATGACCGTGTCGGTCAGGTCGCTGGCCCCAACGCTGACGGGGACCGAACGGGTCTTGCCATCGTTGACGATGTACACCACGCGGACGAACTTTTTGTTCTTCTCGACGCTGGGGTTGCCCTCGGTCACGACGGCCGGCAACTCCTCGCGCACCCGGTCCTGCACGGCTTGGCTGGGCACTTTGATGACATCGCGGAATGTCTGCACCTCGATGTCGGCGTTGGCAGTCATGCCAGAGCGCAGGAACATGTTCTCGCGCGGCTCGAGCACGATGTCGGTCAGGAAGTAGGCCGTGCCGTCCTTGTCGATCTCTTTCTTGAGCCCCACGTGGTCGACCGTGCCCACGACCGTCTGGTTCGGGAAGGCGTTGACGTACACCCGCGCCCGCTGACCCTCCTGCACCATCGCGATGTTGGCCTCGTCGATGCGGGCCTTGAGGAGCATCAGGCCCAGGTCGGCGATCTCCATGATCACCGAGCCCGCGCTGTTGAGCGTGCCCACCACCACCAGCTCCCCGACCTCCGCGTTGAGCTTGGTGATGACGCCATCAAAGGGGGACGTGATGATCGTGTTGTCCAGGTCCTTCTCGGCGCGGGTGATGTTGGCCTTCGCAATCTCGATCGTGTGTTCGGAGACGCGCATAGCGCTCTCGGCGCGGCGATACTCGGTCTCGAACTGGTCCAGCTCCGCCTTCGAGATGTCGCCCGTCTCCGCCAGCTTCTGGCGGCGGGTCCGCTCTGACAGTGCGTTTTCCAGCGTTGCCCGCGCACCCTCAAAGCGTGCCTGCTCACTCTTGAGCTGCGCCCGCGCCGACTCCAGCAGCGCCTGCAGATCTCGCGCATCCAGCCGGATCACCACGTCACCCTTCTTCACCGCTTCGTTCTCACGGAAGGGGATCGCGATGATCCGCGCCGAGACCTGCGCAGAAATCTCAACCTTCGTCTTGGGCTCGATCTCCCCCGGTGTGGAGATCATCCGCACCAGGTCGCTCCGCCCCACCGTGCCGATCCGCACGGTCTTGGGCTTCGATTCCGGGTGGAGGTAGTTATGGAACTCCTCCATCAGACCGCTCCGATTGAAGAAGTAGGTGCCCCCCAGTGCAAGGGCACCGATTACCACCACGATCATCAGCAGCCACTTCCACACAGGCACAACCCTCCCGGCAAACACACCTTCGCCCGGCCGCCCCGGCCCGACGCATCAACTTCACCACACCCTGCTTGGGAACGTGGCCACCCGGGATTCACCAAACCCCTCGCGCGGCAGCCCCCACAGTTTACCCCGATCCGTTCACGCCGTACCTCCCCCGTACGTTACAGACGCCGCTGCGGCGCGTTCCCGTCATGCCGCGGACACCCGCCCTTCCACCGGGTTACGCTCCGGCATGATGGATTGGAGCGGCGAGCGCGTGCTGGTGACGGGGGCCGCGGGCTTTCTCGGGCGGCACGTGATGGCCGCGCTGGCCGCACGGGCCTCGGCCCCAGCCATCACCGCCCCCACGCGAGCCGAGTGCGACCTGCTGGATGTTGATGCCTGCCGCGCGGTGCTGCGGGTGGCGCGGCCCACCATCATCATCCACGCGGCAGGCTTCTCCGGGGGTCTGGGCGCAGTCCGCGACCACCCCGCGCGGTTTTTTCATGACAACCTCGCCATGGGGCTCAACCTGATCGAAGGTGTGCGCGAGGCAGGGCTTGCGCCATCGTGCCGGTTTGTACAACTCGGACACATGACGTCGTACCCGGCCGATGCGTCCCAGCCCCTGCGAGAAGAAGACCTGCACGCCGGCCCGCCCCCCGCCGAGGTCGCCCCCTACGGGCTCGCCAAGCGGTCGCTTCTGACGATGCTTGAGGCATACCACCGCGAGCACGGGCTGCGCTGGCAGTACCTCATTCCCGGCAATCTGTACGGCCCCGGCGACGCCTTTGACCCCGCACGCTCGCACGCCGTCGGGGCGCTGGTCCGTCGCTTTGTCGAAGCCGCGGCAACCAACGCAGCCGAGGTGGTCTGCTGGGGTACCGGCATGGCCGTGCGGGACTTTGTGTTCGTGTCCGACGCGGCAGACGCCATCGTGCGGGCCGCCGAGGCGAGCGATGCAGAGCCCACGCCTATCAACATCAGTTCCGGCGAAGAGCGGACGATCGCGGAACTTGCGGGCATGATCGCGGCTGCCGCGGGCTTCCGAGGCCGCACCGTGTGGGATGCCGCCAAGGGCGACGGCGTCCCGCGCCGCGTGCTTGATGGCAGCCGCGCCCGCCGCCTGCTGGGGTGGTCCGCATCGACACCCCTTGCCCAGGGGCTCGCACGCACGGTCGAGCACTACCGCTCTCTCATCGCGCCGTAAGCGCCGGCGTTCCACTCATGTCCGCTCATGAAGGCCGTCAATTCAGCCGAAGTGTCCTGTTGCGGGCGGCTAAACTGGCCACCCGCCCCAAGGCGGTCGCGACGGAGATTTTATGATTCGCAAGGCGCTCGCAAAGCTTCGCACACTCGGCATCGATATCCAGTCGAACCATCGCCGCCGCGCCACCAACCCCCTCACCGTGGTGCAGCGGGTGCTGCGGGGCCG
>JBBSOF010000008.1:0-95889 GCA_038260025.1 Phycisphaerales bacterium | reverse complement strand
CCGCGCTGGAGAAGGCCGCGATCGACTACATCGACACCCGCAACGACGACGCCAAGCCCTTCGTCTGGACGGCAGACGCCAACACGATCCTCGGCCGCGTCGCCAAGAATCGTGCGGCTATCTCAAGGTCAGGACACTAGGGGGCATCAACCCAGCCGGTGAGGTGCTGGTGCGTAGCACAAACGCATGCACCGCCCCGTGCGCAAACACAAGCCTCGCACTTTTGAGTTCAGCAGGAACGGAGCTTGTCTTCGCCGGCAACACCGAGTTTCCTTCCGGAGTTCCCGCCGGGTTCGCCCGCGTCTCCCCGGATTCACCCTCCTCACTCAATAGCAGCGGCGAGGTGATCTTCCAAGTTGTTTGCGCCGGCAATGTCGGAACCGCGAACGGGATCTGTGGTTGGACGCGGGATTCGGGTCCGTTTCCGCTGGTGGTGCCGGGAACCGAACTGGAAGTTTCTCCTGGCGTGTTCCGGAGAGTTCAGGAGGCGTACCCGGCTGGCCAGTATGCGCCAGGGACACCGTCCTTCGCCATTAACGACAGCGGGCAGTTTGCGTTCCAGGCAAACTTCTACGGTGGGAGTTCGGGCATCTTCACCGGGTCCTTCAACGACTTCCTCCGAGGCTATTTTCCGTGCCCGGTAGTCATCACTCCCCCGGCATCTCAGTCGGCGAATGAGGGTTCCACCGTGATTCTTGCGGTCGCAGCCGACGGTTTGGGAGACCTGGCTTACGAATGGCGGCGCAACACGCAGCCGGTGACTGATGACGCCCGTGTTTCTGGTGCCACTACGAACACCTTGCGCATTGGCGACATCACCTCGGGGGACGCGGGGTCGTACGACGTGGTGATCACAAACACCTGCGGCAGCGCGATTAGCGAGGCCGCACTGCTCACGGTAACGCCGGTGTGCGGGACGGCAGACTTCAACGGCGACGGCGACATTGGCACAGATGCCGATATCGAAGCGTTCTTCGCGTGCTTGAGCGGCAACTGCTGCGCGGAGTGCTTCCCCGGAGGGGCCGACTTCAATGGCGACGGTGATGTCGGTACTGACGCCGACATCGAAAGCTTCTTCCGCGTGCTCAGCGGGGGCTCTTGCTAGCAGTAGCACTTTGTCCGCGGAATGAGCCTGTCATCCCGCGGTGTCGAACTCAATCGTGATGATCAGCAGCCGCCCGCAGGCGGAGCAGCGGGAGGGGCCGCCGGGCTGGTCGTTGTCGCCGTCGAAGCACACCTCGATCCTGTTCGAGTCCCCCGGCGGGCTCCCGCAGGCGGGGCACGGCCCACCCCGTCGCGCCGCGGACGCCGCCTTCTCCAGCCGCGCGAGACGCGATTCCAGCCTCATGCCACGCTCCCAAAGAGCATTGCGGGGTCTACGCCGACGATGATCTTGCCGCAGCGTTCCTTGGGCTGCCTGCACCCGGGGCACGGCGCAAGATCTTCGCGCGCGATGTGGGTGCCGTCGGCGCGCATGAGCTGGCCATCCAGCTCAAAGAGGATGAGGGTGGTGCGCGACTGGTCCAGGGTGGACACGCGGCCGCACGCGCTGCAGCGCACCGGCACCCGCCGCTCCAAACGTTCAATCCGCCCGGTGAGGTTCATGGGAGGTTCGCCTTGATGAGGTGGGGGCCGATGCGGGCGAGCAGTTCCTGGCCGTCATCCTCTTCCAGCCACGCCTGGCGTTGCGCGACGCCCCTGGGGTCCACGGTGATGTATGGGTCCGCGCCCGCCGCCGCCGCCTTTGCACTAAACCAGCGGTGCAGTTCCAGCCACGCTTCCAGGCTCTCGGGGCTCTCCATGATGCGGAGGGTGAAGAGCCGTCGCCGCAGCCCCGCGTTCGCCGTGACGGCGCGGGAAAGGGTGTTCTCCAGTCTCGCGACCCGTCGCAAGGCGCTGCTCATGCGCCCTCCTTCACATCGTCATCGAGCGAGGTGAGCGATGGCGGCGGGGGGGTGGGCGTAGTTCGCTCCGCCGCCGCCCGTGCGGCCGACTCGAGTTCCTCGATCCGCCCTTCCAGGTCGTCGAGGTTGATCGAGTCCCTGCTGAACTTCAAGATGCCCTCCGCGGCCGCGGCGCGCGAGGCCGAGGTGGCCTTGTCGTCGGTCATGATCTTGGCGAGGGTCTGCACCGCCAGCGGCGCGTACCGCTGCGTCATGGAGATAGCGTGCTTGAACGTCTCCCTGCGGGCTTTCCTGTACGCCTCCTTGAACGTCGGGTTATCCAGCCAGCGGTACAGGGTGCGGAAGGCCATGCCGCAGTGCTCGGCGGCCTTCTTGATGGTGGGCTGCTCCAGCAGCGCGACGATGGCTTCCTCGTGCTTGGGCTCCAGGCCGTTGGCTTCGCGTGGTGATGACATAAAGAACCCCCTAGAGCCGCCCTAGAACGCGGCGAAGACCGCAACTACAGACCCCCGTCAACCCCCGCCCGTGGCCCGACGTTGGCCCACGTTGCGTTGCCCCGACCCGAGGCCGCCACGACCCGCCCCGCGAGGCCGACGCATCCCCGCCCAACGTGGGCGAAGCGCGCGTGTACGGCTTGCGGCTGGAGCCCTGTAGGCGCTCCCGGGCGTTGTGCTAAGAGTGGGGAATCCACCCCGAAATGAACCGCATGGGCCTTCCAATCACGCCCGGTGCATGCCTTCATGTGTCCAACGCGGAACAAGAACCCGCAACGGAGACCACGGCCATGACGACGAACCACACCAACACGCCCGCCAGCAAGACCACCAAAGAGATCTACGCCCTGCGCCACGAGCCTGCCCGCTACCAAGACCGCGGCCTGGCCTTCGCCGCAGCGCACCGCCAGAAGGCCGGCGCGGTGATGCTCGGCGACGACGGGCGGTACTGGGTGGTGTGCCTCGCGGACGCCGCCCGCTTGGAAGCCGCCGGATTGGAATGGGCCTGAATCAACAACGAAACGACTTCCCCTCAACCACGAAGGAGCACGACCATGACGACCACCGACCTGCAAGACGCCCTGCTCAACATCATCGAGGCCGCGATGGACGCCCGCGACGACGCGGACGACGACGCCACCCTGGCGGACATCGCCCGCGACCTCATCGACGAGATGGAAGGCGTCGAGAGCATCCGCTCGTACGACTCGGTGCAGATGCTGACCAGCGACGACGGGCTGGTCCTGCGTACCGCCGACGGCCGCGAGTTCCAGATCACCATCATCCAGAGCCGCTGAGCGGCCTTGAAGGAAGGAAGCCACGCCATGCGCATCACCAGGATTGAGATCGAAGGCCGCCCCGGCTGCACCGCCATCCTCACCCGCCTGCCGGGGGCCGAGTTCATCGACGTAGCCATCGTGACGCCCGCGCTGCAGCGCGCCCACAAGGTCATGGCGGACGACCGCGAGGA
Organism: Phycisphaerales bacterium; assembly: GCA_038260025.1. Taxonomy (GTDB): domain Bacteria; phylum Planctomycetota; class Phycisphaerae; order Phycisphaerales; family UBA1924; genus JAEYTB01. The sequence continues at coordinate 92,521 of JBBSOF010000008.1, read as the reverse complement.
CCTGTGGAGCATGGCGCAGGCCCTGCAGCACGCCCTGCACGGTGGGGCTGGCTGCGGCGGAGATGTCCGCGAGTGCTATCAGCCGCTGGAACTGATGGCGGGCCTGTAGGCCCCACGCGGCAGCGCGGGAAACCGCCCTGGCCACGCTTCCCCGCCGCGCTGTGCGGCGGGGGTCCACACCACCGTTTCGGAGACATTTGCCATGAGCAAGAAAGACGCTGCACAGACCAAGGCCGCCAAGACCATCAAGAGCACCAAGGCCAAGACGCGGGGCGCGGGGAAGAGCGAATCCACCGAGAAGGCCCGCAAGGCCGCCAAGGCCGAGATCGACCAGCGCATCGAGGCGCTCGACGAGGGAAAGCCCACCGCGTACGCCGAGGATGGGCGGCGGGTGGTGGTGAGCATCCCCGAAGACGCGTACGACGCGACGGCTGATACCACGGCCCCCGCGGGTAAGCCCGCGAAGGCCAGCAACGCAGCGAAGGCAAACAAGGGCGGGAAGGGGAGCAAGGGCGGCAAGGCTGCCAGGGCGGTGAAGTCGCCCGCCACGCCCCCCAGCCCCAAATCGGCGAAGGCACCCAAGCCCCCCAAGGAGAAGAAGCCCAAGAAGGTCAGCGGCCTCGACGCCGTCGCCATCGTCCTGCGCGAGGCCGGGGTGCCGATGAACATGAAGACCGTGATGGCGGAGATCTTCAAGCGCCAACTCTGGGCCAGCAACGGCAGCACCCCCGAGGCCACGCTCTACGCTGCGGTCATCCGCGAGATCGCCGCCAAGGGCAAGGAGAGCCGGTTCCAGAAGCACGACCGCGGGCTCTTTACCGCGCGGAAGGGAAACTGACCCATGCACGCCACCACCAGCCAACTCGAAGCCGCCCTTGCCGCCGCCCGCGCGCTGCTGGGGGCCCGGATCGACGACATGCTCACCGTCGAGGAGGTGACCGCCCTGGCCCGCGCCGTAGCCGCCTGCGACGGGCGGGAGACCGCCAGCCTTCTGACGCCGCGCGACCTCGAGGACGTAGCCGCGTACAAGGTCGCGTGGACCACGGCCACGGACGGGCCGCTGCCTGAAGCTGAATGAGCTAGTCTAGGCCGCCTTGACACGCTTGCCCTTCCTTACTCCGGCGTCGCCTGGGGTTTCTCTCTCTGGGGTTGTGGCGTTCGCGGCCGGTTGCTCGCTCTCTCGCTGGGCCTTGATCTCTTCCCATGTGCGGCCGTCGCCATCGAGCGTCGCGGCCGTGCCGGTGGCCTGCTGCCAGCGGCGTACCGCCACGTCCACGAAGGTGGGCTCCAACTCCAGGGCGTAGCACCGCCGCCCCATCTGCTCGGCGGCGATGAGCTGGCTGCCGCTGCCGCTGAAGGGCTCGAAGCAGATGTCATTGGTGTGCGTGTGCTTGCGCATCGGCCGCGCGAACAGCTCCAAAGGCTTCTGCGTGGGGTGCTCGTTACCCACCACCCGGGACTTACCCTCCCAGTTCACTTCCCAGACGCTGTTGTACTCGTGGCTGCCGTCATGCTCGGGCTTGCTGCCCTTGACCCACCCCATCATGCACGGCTCGTGGCGGAAGTGGTAGAAGACGCTGCCGAAGACGGTGGTGGGCTTGACCCAGATGATCTGCTGGTGGTCCAGGATTCCAAGCTCCCGCCAGATCAGGGCGATCTCGTGCTGGCGCTTGTGCGCGTGCCAGCAGTAGATGGCGGCGTGGGGTGAGATGGCCCGCAGGACATTGGTGAAAAGGCTGCGGAAGAAGGCGTCGGCGTCGGGGATCTCCACCTCCTTGTAGGTGGCGGACCAGTCCTTGCCGCTGTCGCCCACGCGCTCCCCCGTGTAGTCGACCAGGTAGGGCGGGTCGGTGGCGCACAGCGCGGCCTTGTGGCCGTCCATGAGGCGGTCCACGTCACCCGCGGCCGTTGAGTCCCCGCACAGCAGGCGGTGGCCTTCCATGACCCACAGGTCGCCTGCGCGGGAGACGGGGGTGGCCAGCGGTGCCGGTACCTCATCTTCTGCCGTCTCCGGAGGGTGGATCTCCTCGATGAGGTCATCCAGTTCGCCGCTCGTGAAGCCCGTCACATCGAGCATGTCCGGGGGCAGGGACTGCAGCAGCCGCGTCAGTGCTTCATCGTCCCACTCGGCCAGCTCAGCCGTGCGGTTGTCGGCGATGGCGAACGCCACCGCCTCTACGTCGCTCTCGTCGACGACGATGGCGGCCAGGTGCGTCCAGCCCAGGGCCTTGGCCGCCAGCACGCGGCCGTTGCCGGCGCGGACCACCATGCCCTGCTTCTGCACGACGATTGGAAAGCGCTGGCCGAAGCGCGAGAGGCTTGCCTTGATGGCGTCGAGGTTGCGGTCGTTGTGGGTGCGGGCGTTGGCGGGGTCGGGCGTGAGGTCGGCCACCGCCACCGCCAAGTGCCGGAGCGGCTCGGCGATAAACGAAAGGTCAGCCCCGACATCGCTTGTCTTGCCCGGCATCGCGTTGTCTCCATCGCTTGAAATGCACCGAGAGCTTCCTCATTCCCGGTATTTCTATGCTGCGAGCGGTGGAGCATTTCATCGGCGCAGGAGGCGTCTGGTAGCGACGCGGGACAGCGTGCACTGCGGTGCGCATCCACACCCTCAGAGGCAACCCCAGGCACGCGCAATTTATTTTTGCATGAGAGCGTCAGTACTGCGTGATCCGTGGTGAGTTCCGCCGAGGGATGTCGTCGGTGGAGCTTCCGGGCCAAGCGCGGAGCGTTCATGCCTTCGGCCCGGCTTTGAAGCCCGCGATCGCAGCGTCCAAGTCTGCCTTCGAATAGCGCACGAGACCGCCGATCCGCACCGACGGCAACGGCCCCCGCGGGTGCGTGTAGTTGAACACGGTCCCGGTGCTGACCCCCAGGTACTTAGCGGCCTCGCGGGTGTTGTAGAGGCCCGGGGGGAGGGCCGGGGGCGCTTCAGCCTTCCATGACGCCTGAGCCTCTTGTCGTTCCTTGCTTGAGGCCTCCCGTTCAGCACTGCGAATCCCCGCCCCCCTCTCCAAAGGCCAGGCCAAACTCGAGCAACGCTTCTGCCAGCCGACTCGCGGCGGCACGTTCACGGGGGTCACGGCGGGTTGCTGCGTGTGCATGGTTCCTCCAGTTATGACGGCGTGTTGCGACGGCCCGACGGGGCACGCCCAGACCCCTCCAGGCACGCCCAGACCCTCCAGGCACCCCCAGCCGACCTTGGCACGCCCCCGCCTGGAAACGTGGCACGTTTATGGCACAACGCTTTTCGGAAAGCGCGTTTGGGTCTGTAAAAATAGGGATAAACGAAAAACGGGCTGTAGGTTCAAATCCTAGATCCCCAGCTTCCGCATCGAGTCGAGCCGCAGTTGCCGGCAAAGTGCTTGCTTAATGTAGATGCGTCACAGCGCCATGAACGGTCTGAGATAGGTACCGACGCTACAACTCGGCCCCTCGTTCAGGACTGAGCGCAATCAGCCGTGCCAGCACAAAGCACTGATCATCGGCAGGGGTTACGCCAGTCTGGAACTCGCTCAGCGCCCTGGTGAGCGCGTCGGCACACGCACCAACGTTAGACAACGCCATCGCGGACCTGAGAATACCGCACAGCGCGCGTACCCCCAACTGCTCACCCGCGAGGTTGGTCGCTTCGGTGATTCCATCGGTGTACAAGAGGAGTGTGTCTCCCGGCTGAATGCTGTCGCTCACAACCGGGGTGGTGATCTCCGGCATAACCCCCAGCGGCAGCGATGAATCGTGATTCAGTTCGCGGACTGAACCGTCGGCGGCAATGACCAGCGCCGGGGGATGGCCGCAGTTGATGCATCGGACGCCCCCTGTTCGCTCATCCACCTCAAGAAAGATGGCAGTGGCAAAGGTGCATAAAGAGCCGATCTCACTCCATAACTGGTTGATGTCAACCGCCACCAGCTCTATCGGCCTCCAGCCAAGCCTGAACACGCCGAACCAGGCCCGCAGCATGGCGACCACGACCGCGGCACCGGCGCCATGGCCCGCCACGTCCGCGATCACCATGGTGAACGTGTGCGGGCCATTCCGTCTCATGCTATAGAAATCACCACTCGCGCGGGTGCATGGGACGTACCTTGCCGCGAAGGAGCTGTGAGGAGAATCCGCGGGTATCGGCGGCAGGAGTTGTTTCTGGATTGTTGCGACTGTCTGGAGCTCGCGTTCCAGAAGCATGCTGGTGCGCGCCAGGGCTTCGCGAAGGCGGTGTGACACGATGCTGCGGATGTACACATCGGTGGCGTGGACAGCAAACTCGACCTGGCGCTCGGTCGCGGGCTCGGTGCCTTCTCTGAGCAGGACCAGATGCCCAAAAACCTCGCCGCGGTCGAAGATAGGAACCTCGATCGCGCTCTGGTACCCACGCACATAACCCGCCATGGGGTCGTTGGCGGGCAGCTCGCACAACGGAGTTGCATACGCCTGCGGCCCCAGCCGCAGGCCCTGGCGTAAGCCGCTTTGGAGCAGCGGCAGATGATCCAAACGGGGACGGCCGGTATCGCCCTCAAACTCGCCCGCGAAACCCGGGCGTTCCATCGTGCCCGCGGCAATGACCTTCAAGTGCCCGGGCGGCAGTCCCTGACTGGCAATGTAGAGATAGGCGGAACTTCCCGTGACGCTTTGGGTGTACCACAGCGCTCCGCCGATCAGCTCAGCGATAGAGCCTTCACCGCTCATGGCCCGGTAGAGATCGGTATGCGATTGGTCAGCCGGGGTGCCCGCCTGCTTGGAATGGCTCATCAGGGTTAGTGTAGTGACGGTGGAATCGTTGCCGTCTGCTCCATCAGGCAGATGGTGCTGCTCCAAGACTCGGCTGGTTGGCCAGGGTGGAACGATCAGTCATGCTCTTAGGCGTCGTCCGCGCAGAAGGTGGCCGTGCAGGGAGCCGCTCCTGCGTCGGATGTCACCAGAATCAGAACGCAAGATTCGCATATGGATCGGTGCTGCCCATCGTCGAAGCAACGGGCCCGTTCCCGAGCATACCCGACGCAGCCAACCCCGTCTGATTCACCACGGGGCCAAACACGTTGTTGATGCCGAACCGGTAGTTGGAGCCGTTGCCCGAGCACGAGTTGCCCGTGATGTAGTTGCCGCTGCCGTCGATGTTGAGGCCCCAGGTGCTGTCAGAGCAGTTATTGCGTTCGATGCGGTTGTCGGTTCCGGCGGCATAGATGCCCGCGCCGGTGAAGCCGTTGATGCCGTTGAGGTTGCACTGGTTGTCTGCGACGCGGCTCTTGGCGCCGACGTAGATGCCGTGGACGTTATTGCTGCGGCAGGTGCAGTGGGTGATAACGACGCCGACCGTAGCGGCCGCGGCGGCGCAGATGCCGTAGTTGGAGTGGAACAGAGAGGTGCAGTGGGAGACCGTGGAGTTGTTGCCCACGCTGATGCCGTTGCCGTTGGCGGGGGTCGCGAAGGCGTAATTGGAATAGACGCTGCAATGCGAAATGGCGGAGCCGTCGCCTGTCGAGATGCCGCCGTTGAAGTTGCTGGCGACAGAGCAGTTGGTGATGACGCCGCCGTTGCCCAACTGGATGCCGCGCCCGGCGTTGCTGTAGGAGGTGCAGGCCTCAATAACGCAGCCGACGTTGCCGTAGAAACCCTGGCCGGTGTTGTCGGTGCTGGAGCAGCGCGACACGTGCGAGCCGTGGTCCACACTGATGCCGATGCCGCCGTTGGTGGTGGCGACGCACTCGGTGACGGTTGAGTTGTAGCAGGCGAGTCCTTCGCCACGGTTATAAGTGAACTGGCAGTGATGCACTCGCGAGGCGTAGCTGGCGAACATGCCGGAGTGTGAGGTGTCGGTGCCGTTGTTGTGGCATATCACGCGGTTGAGGACGGACCAGCCCCCGACCCACACGCCCAGGCGGCCGTTGTCCTGTGCGGTGATGTCTTCGATGCGGGTATGGCGCAGGGCGGAGAAGAAAATGCCCGTGTCGCCCATCCGCTGCACGGTTCCGTTGCGGATGGTGACATTCAGTTGTGTGTCGGCGCCCGTCCCCTTGATGCCCTGCACCGAGCCGCCGCCCCCAAGAGCGTTCCCAGAGATGGAAAAGCCGTTGAGGTCGAGGGTGACGTTGGAGACACTGATATAAATGCCCGACTTGCCCGACGGCACCGTGATGTTGCCGGTGAGGTAGTACGAGCCGGGCTGGCTGATGACATACACGTTTGCGGCGTCCCCCGGCGTGTTCGCGGCATTGATGGCCGTGCGGGGCTCAACCTCGGTCAGAGTCTTTCCAGTGGAGGCAACTGGCCCCGCCGGCGGCGAGAGCGGCCCAGCCACGCCGACCCGCGTAAGGGCAGCGACTCCGGCAAGGCCCGCAACACCGAGGAGGACGCGACGATCGAGTTCGGGGGTGCTCATGCCCTCACTGGCGCAGTGGGGCCATCTGAGCGGTCAGAAAAGATGCTCAATGCCGAGAAATAGCGATTGATGGCAAGGAGGGATTCCCAGCCGCGGACAGCCCACCCATAGTCCCGCCCGCGAAAGCGGAGAGCGATGTTGGATAGGTACAAACTTCTCCCAATCTTGGGGCTCGAAGTGGCGGAGAATGGCCGAAAATGGCATGAACAAGATGTCGGACTTGTCAAGAACTTGATTGCGCCAAGTTGCGCAACATGTTATTCTACAGCTAGTTGCATGATCCTAGACGACGGACCCTGACACTTGCCAATGTCCCTAGACCAATCCTGATCGATTCGCCTGTTATGGATGAGCTGCGTGTCTACGCCATGATCCACAACGTCTCCGGCACTGTCGCCGACTGGATGCGGATCTGAATCGCGTCCGCGACATGGGCTTCAACTCGGTCCACCTGCTGCCCGTCACGACGCTGGACACATCAGAGAGTCCGTACGCGGCGAACAACCTCTTCGACATTGACCCCAGTTATCTCCCCGGAGGCTCGCCGCAGGACGGGTGGGCGCAACTTGACGAGTATGTCGGGGTAGACAAGGCGCTCGCGATCTGTATGTGCTTCGACCTTGTGCTCAACAACATGGGCGGGACCAGTATGAGGGCACGCCGGGTGCCTGATTGGGGCGGCAACGTCCGGCATGCTCATCACGGCAACCACGCCCGGTAGCACCGGGCGAACCGGGGCATCATCATGGGGTAAGGGGCCCCGGGCACGGGAGGGGACTCAGCCCTGCTTTTCAAAGTGCTCCAACGCCGCGGCAACAATCGTGGTGTATGTATACACCGGCCCGCCGCCCATCATCACAGCGACGCCTGCGGCGTCCATCACCTCCTTCGCCGTCGCCCCGGATTTGAGGCATTTCTCGACGTGGGTGTAGATGCACGGCTCGCAGCGCACGGCGATGCCGATGCCCAGCGCGACGAGTTCCTTGTGTTTGGCGGAAAGCCCGCCCTCGCCGCCGTCTTTCATCAGTCCCTGGAAGAATGGCCCGAAGGCTTTGCCGATGTCGGGACCTTTGGCCTTGGCCATGTTCATCGCGGCGGGCCAGGACTCGTAGAACTCGGTAGCGTCGTGGGGCACGGTTGGACTCCTCAATAGTTGGGTGTGGGCGCTGGTCGATGGGGGAGCCCGAGAGGGCTATTTCTTGTGCCGCTGGATGTAGTCCTTGGCCTTGACCTCGAAGTCGGGGCTCTTGAGGCCGATGGTCTTGGCCTCGGCGAGCGCATCGTCCCACGACAAGCCGCCATCAAGCACACGGTACGGGAGCCATACCGCGCCAACACGGTTGGCCGATGAGCAGTGGAGAAGGATCGGGCGCGTGGCGGTCTTGAGCTGCTCGCGGGACTGGTCGAAGATCACGTCGGTCAGCTCGTCCGGCCCGTTCCAGGGAATGTTGATGTACGCGAGGCCCTCGTCCTCGACGACCTTCTTCTCGTCGAAATCCTTGTTCTCGGAGGCGTGGCGGAGATTGATCACGGTCTTCACACCGCCCTTCTTGGCCTGCGCGAAATCCTCTGGCTTGGGCTGGCTGGCGAGGAAGACGCCCCCCAGCGTGTGCAGATTCGTGATCGTGCCGCACTCGTAAGGTTCGAGCTTGTCGGTGGTGATGGCGGTGTGCCCCGCGGGCGCAGTGGCGCTGCCAGACGGTGGGGGCGGGGTGGAAGCAGCGGCTCCGGCGGCGGGAGGTTTCGCGGCATCAGCGGCCGGATTGCCGCGATCGCAGCCCGCAAGAATCGCCAGCCCCGAAACGAGTGTGATGCCGAGGGGGTTCGCTCGCATGGTCCAGACTCCTCTTCAAATGTCCGAAGTGCCCACCCCCAGAGTTCAATCGTAGGCGGTGGATGCCGACGCGCCGGCCACGACCTCTCGCCGGTCCGCTCCGTCGCTCCACGATTCATGCGCACAGTGCGGCGGGCATCGAGCGGCCGATGCCGGTTGCACCCTTGGCATGGCCACCCGCGATTGGGGAACTGTGCTAATAGGCATTCGCGGGTCATCTGCTATGGTTTTGTATGATGATGCCGTTGCCCGCCGCGCCGAGATCGAAGGTCGCGACGTTTGTCGCATCTCGCGGGATGCTGATCATCGCGGCCGTCGCGCTCGCGGGGATCGCGGTGCATCTGGTGCTGCGGTTTGCGGTGCATGCCGATGTGCGGGCGTACAACATTCCGCTCTGGATCGTGCTGGGCGTCGGGGGTGCACCGCTGGTGTACCAACTGCTCCGCAAGGTCCTCAAGCTCCAGTTCGGCTCGGACCTGCTCGCGGGCATCTCGATCGTGACGGCCGTGCTGCTGCACCAGTATCTCGCGGGGGCGCTCGTGGTGCTCATGCTCTCGGGCGGTGAGGCACTGGAGAGCTATGCGGTGCGGAGCGCCTCGTCGGTTCTGCGTGCGCTCGCCAAGCGGATGCCTTCGATTGCGCACAAACGCACGGGCACGCAAGTGGTCGATGTGCCGCTGAGCGAAGTCACCATCGGCGACCTGCTCGCGCTCTTTCCGCACGACATCTGCCCCGTGGACGGCGTCGTCACCGAGGGCCGCGGCGTGATGGACGAGTCGTTCCTCACGGGCGAGCCGTTCCAGAGGTCCAAGACGCCGGGGTCGGACGTGATCTCCGGCGCGATCAACGGCGAGTCGGCCCTCACCATCCGGGCCACGCGTCCCGCGGCGGACTCGCGGTACGCCAAGATCATGGAAGTCATGCGGCGGGCCGAAGAGAACAAGCCCAACATGCGCCGCCTGGCCGATCGGCTGGGCGCGTGGTACACGCCGCTGGCGGTCCTCATCGCGATCGTCGCGTGGGCTGTCAGCGGCGAGTCAACCCGGTTCCTCGCGGTGCTGGTGGTCGCCACGCCCTGCCCGCTGCTCATCGCGATCCCGGTAGCAATCATCGGGGCGATTTCGCTGTGCGCCCGCCGCGGCATCATCGTCAAGAACCCCGCCGTGCTCGAAACCATTGCGACCTGCACCACGGCGATCTTCGACAAGACCGGAACGCTCACGTACGGCCGCCCGCGCCTGACCGATCAAGTGGTCGCTCCCGGCAACGACGCCGACCACGACGCCAAGCACGTCCTGGGGCTGGTCGCGAGTCTTGAGCGCTATTCCAAGCACCCACTCGCGCACGCGATTCTCGAATCGGCAAAGGCCGCGGGCATCACGCTGCACGATGCCACCGAGATCAGCGAGCCGCCGGGCGAAGGCATGCGCGGCACGGTCGATGGGCATGTGGTCACCATCACCAGCCGCGGGGCGCTGGGCCGCAAGCCCGTTGCGGGGTCGGACCAGTTGCCCCCGCACGCCGGTGGGCTCGAGTGTTTCGTGGTCATCGACGACCGCTACGCCGCGACGTACCGCTTCCGCGATGAGCCGCGCGCTGAGGGCGTGTCGTTCATCAAGCACCTCATGCCGCTGCACGGTTTTCAGCGGCTCATGATCGTCTCGGGCGACCGCGAGTCGGAGGTGCGCTACCTCGCTGCGCAGGTCGGCATCACCGAGGTCTTCGCGGAGAAGACGCCCGAAGACAAGGTCGCGATCGTGAAGGCCGAGGCCGCCAAGGCCCGCACGTTGTATGTCGGCGACGGCATCAACGATGCGCCCGCGCTCATGTCCGCGACGGTGGGCATCGCCATCGGCCAGAACAGCGACATCACCACCGAGTCCGCGGGCGTGGTCATCATGGACAGCTCGCTGGAGAAGGTCGACGAGTTCATGCACATCAGCCGGCGCATGCGGCGGATCGCGCTCCAGAGCGCCATCGGCGGCATGGCCCTCAGCGTCGTCGGCATGGGCCTGGCCAGCGGCGGCTTGCTCGCCCCCGTGGCCGGCGCGGTGGCTCAGGAGATCATCGATGTCTTTGCAATCCTCAATGCCCTGCGCGCGGCGATGCGGCCCAAGCAACTGACCGACTTCACTGGGGCGGTGAGTAGCGCGACAGGCAGCGCGGCGGGGAGCGTTTCGCCACAGGCCCCGATGCCTGCCACACCCGCATCGAGCGTCGCGCCTCCACTGCCGATGTCGCCGTGAGTTTTTTTCGCGGCCCGCGACGGACTACACGCCGCGCATGATCCAGCGGGCGAGATGGAGAGGCGGGAGGGAGGAATCTCAGTCCCGCTGGAGGGCGATCGGATCTTGTGGCAGAAGTGACCGCCTCGGCGAAAGACAAAACCCAATCGCCTCGCTTTGAGATACCATCCTCCTGTGGCCAAATCCAAACAACCTCGAAAGCAAACGGCGACCAAAAGCGCCCGTCGAGCGAGCACGTCAAAGCCGAAGTCCGCGACGAAGGGTCGCGCAGGTGGCAAGCAGGCTTCAGCCGCGGCGGAGCCGATCGTGCAGATGGCGATTGACCAATACCTCGGGTCTGGGGACTACAACGGACTCCCTATTCGCGATCTGCCCAACTTTGCGGCTGATCGAGAGAAGGTCAGGCAGGCGGTCCGACAATTGGTCGCTGTGGGTCGTCTCACTTTCGAGGACGGCCGAATGCACCCGAACCCGCACATCAAGGCACTCACCCCGCCTCCCGTGGAGAAGCAACTCGCCTTCCTGAAGGAAAGCACGCTTGATCACGCATGCATCTATCCGGTGCCCGAGGACCTCGGGAAAGTTGTGGACGCGAGCGATTCCAAAGAGCTTCCATTCACCAGACGACTGAAGCTAGGCGAGCCTCAACTGGAGTACCACTCGTTCGACCTGAGCGTGTTGGAACACTACCGGAATGATCCCCGCTACTACTACTCGTGCGATGACGTACGCGGCTCGATTTCAGTCCACGGAGACTTTGGGGAGCCTGGCGGGATGAAGGAACACGACCAGGTCTTCCTTCAGACATTCGGCTTCGGGTACGACGACAAACTCAACCGTGCCGTTGTGGTCTTCACCCGATACCTTGCCGACCTCTCGGCGGAACACCAGCAGCATTGGAACGCTAAGCGCCACGAGTCCCGATTCAAGATGCACCCCGACTACTTCAGGAATTCCATCCTCGGTGAGTGGGGCGAAAAGGTTTCGGTGTTTGATGCCTTTGTGGAAGAGTTGAAGCAGATCAACATCATGACGAAGCTCCTGGGAAAACCCCCCCCTCTTCCGGAACGAGTACGACCCTCGGCCGAAGGGATTCAGCTTTCTCGTGAGACCGACGACCAAGGAACTCAACGATTTCGTGCTTCTGCTAGATCAGGTGATGTCAGACAACATCAACAAAGATTTCTTTCGGGGGGACATCGAGCTCGAGTCCGAGACGACGCGCTCGGACGGGATCCGCCCCCGTTCGGGCAGGCACTGGGTCGTGCGCCACAGGAAGTCGTGATCGAGTTCAGTCGCGCTGGGGTGCTTGAAGCTGAACACCTGGCAGCCCTGCGGATTCACCCCCGACATCACGTGCCGGATGGCGCCGTCCTTGCCGGCCGCGTCCATGGCCTGGAGGATCAGGAGCACGGAATACCGGTCGGAGGCGTACTGAAGGCGCTGCACATTGCTCAGCTCCTCCACCTGCTCTTCGAGGAGCTTGTGGTACTGCTTCTTCGACTTGTAGACGGGCTTCACGAGTGTCGGCCACTTGTTGAGGTTGACCGTGGCGCCCGCCGGGACTCGGAAGTCGCTGGAATCGATTTTCTTCATGGGTTGTCTTTCCGTCGGGCACCGATGCCCGGGTTTGACTTCTCCGGCGCGAGGGCCTCGAAGCCGGCGATGACATCGAAGAGTTCTTCGTCGATGCCGGTCTGCCGGACACGATGGAAGTCGCTCTTGAAGCCCTCGAGTAGGTCGTCGATATTCTTGTCGGCCCGCTGCATGGCCGCGAGGCGGCTGGCGTTCTCGCTTGCCAGCGATTCCGCGCACGCGCGGAAGATCGACACGAACAGATACCCTCGGATCAAGGCCCGCAGCGTGGCGGTGTTGTCACCAATGATTTCGGGGAGGGTTCGCGTCGGCCACGGACGATTGGTCAGGTCGCGTTGCCACTGGGCATCCAGCGGGAGCAGGCGCTGGCTGACGGGCGCATACGCCGCTCCCTCGCCGCCGGCCGCGGGCCGGTTGTAGACCAGGTAGAGTTCGGCGGCATCATCCCGGACGTGATGTGCCTCGCTCTCAATGAGGATCTTCCCGACGAGCGGGGTGATGGCCCGGACGGAACTCGGGACGGCGAAAAGCCCCGCCGGCGTTACGCCCGCGTCCGAGAGACGGGCGTGAGCACGCTCGCCGACGGCCCACACTCGGATGGGAGTCCGCGTGCGGGGGAGTGCGCCGATCGCCTTGATCGCAAACTCGGTGACAACCTCGTTGAACTGACCCACCAGCCCCTGGTCAGAACCAATCACCACGACGCCGATCGTGTCAGCGTCAGGCCGCCTCGCCGGAACGACCCTCGTGACCGCGGGGGTTTTCTTCCGAAGGCAGACGCTGAGCGCCTGCTCCACCGTCCGCGAATAATCCGCGAGCGCGCGAATCGAATGTTCGTATTGCCCGATGCTCGATGCGGCCAGGGCCTTCATCGTGCGAACGACGGACTGCAGGTCTCCGGCGCTCTGGATCTTCCGCCGCAGATTCGCCGTGCTTTCGCTCATGGCTTCTCCTTTGCCGCGGGCGGCTGCTGCGGTTCCGGCGCGGTCGCCGTCCTGGCTTCCTTCGGCGTGCTCGGCATGGACCCGCCGTCAAGCGGGGCTTGAGAGGAGGGCCTTGTATCCGGCGTCGGCTTGGCCGCGGAAGCTGGGATCTCCAGTTTCATATCCACCGGTTCCGGCTGGCTTGCCGCCCTGCCGGTAGCCGATGTGGCGTCGGGTTCGGCTTGCGCCTTGGGTGCAGGCGAGGGTTGAAGGCTCGCGAGTGTTTCGCGGGCCAGGTCGATGACCGCCGCACGATCTGCGTCGCCGAGCTTCGCGGCGGAGTCGAATCGCGTAACCATTTCGGCCGGGATCCTCTCCGCCGCCTCTCGTACCGCCTTCTCGGCGTCCGTCATCTTGCCCAGCGGCACGGTGTCGAAAAGTCCCGCCGTGAGCGCCAGCAAGATCGCAATTTGCGCCTGCATCGAGACCGGGTCGAGTTCGGGCTGCTTGAGGCATGCGCGGATGCGCTGTCCGTGGTCGATGACCTGGCGGGTGTGGTCGTCGAGGCGGGCACCGAATCGGGCGAAGGTCTCCAGCTCCTCGAACTGCGAGTAGGCGAGCTTGAGGTCGCCAGCCACCGCGCGGTAGGCCGCCCGCTGCGCCTTGCCGCCGACGCGGGAGACGGACTTGCCGACATCGACCGCTGGAAGAACGCCCAGCTCGAAAAGCGTGGGCGAGAGGTAGATCTGGCCGTCGGTAATGGAGATCAGGTTTGTCGGGATGTATGCGGAGATGTCCTGCGCTTCGGTTTCGATGATGGGCAGGGCGGTCAGCGAACCGCCGCCGCGCTCTTTGCACAGATGCGTCGCCCGTTCGAGCATCCGGGAATGAATGTAGAAAATATCCCCGGGGAAGGCCTCGCGGCCGGGCGGGCGGCGGAGCAGGAGCGACAACTCCCGATAGGCACGGGCGTGCTGCGTGAGATCGTCGTAGACGATCAGCACGTCGCGGCCCGATTCCATGAAGTGCTCGGCGATGCTGGTCGCGGCGTAGGGAGCGATGTAGACCAGGCCGGGCGGATCATTGCCCTCGGCAACGACGACCACGGTGTACTCCATCGCGCCGTGCCGGCGCAGATCGGCCACCACCTTGGCGACGGCGGAAGCGCGCCGCCCGATCGCGCAGTAGACGCAGAGCACGTTCTTGCCGCGCTGGTTGAGGATGGTGTCGATCGCGATGGCTGTCTTGCCGGTCTGGCGATCCCCCACGATCAGTTCGCGCTGGCCGCGCCCGATGGGGATGAGCGCATCGACGACGACCAGTCCGGTCTGGAGCGGCACGGTCACCGGGGCCCGGTCCATGATGGGCGCGGCGGGACGCTCGATGGGCAGGCTTTTGGTGGTATCCGTGGGGCCGCGGCCATCCAGCGGCCGACCAAGCGGGTCGATGACGCGGCCCAGCAGCCCGTCGCCCACGCCCACATCCATCACGCGGCCGGTGCGCTCGACCTCGGCGCCCGCATGCAGGTGCCAGTAGTCGCCGAGCAGCACGACGCCGATCTCGTCCTCGTCCACATTGAACGCGATGCCGAGCACATCGCCGGGAAACTTCACGAGTTCCTCGGACCCGACGCTTCGAAGGCCGGAGACCTTGGCGATGCCTGTGGTGACGCTGACGATCGTGCCGATCTCTCGCGGCGCCATGTGCGGCGTGAAGCCTTCCAGCGACTGGCGTATTCCAGCGAACACGCCATCAAAGACGTCCCGCAGTGTGTCGGGGGCTGTGCTCATGGGCTCTGTGGTTCCGGCTTGGGTGAATCGGGCGCCGATTTGGTCCGGGCCGCGGGCTTCGGCTCCGCGTGCGCGTCGGTCCCTGGCGCGGCCGCGGCTTCGGGCTTCGGATCACTCTTTGCGTGCGGCTCGGAATCTGGCGTCGGCCCGGATCGTTCTTTGTCTTTCAGGAGTTGGCTGACGCCTTTCTCAAGCGAGCCGAGGTAGTTCTCGAGGTCCCACCCCACTCTTTGACCGTTGGCCGAGAGATCTATACCGCTGACCAGGTCCGGGGCCGATTCGAAGCGGAGGGAGATGTCGGCCGAGAACGTCTCGTTGATGGCCTGGTGAACAGCGTCGCGCTGCTCCTGAGGAAGATCGAAGGCGCTGCGCACCAGCGCGGGATTGGACAGCGCCTTGAGGGCCTCGCCCATGTCGGCCTTGGCCTGAGCGTCCATGGAGCGCAGACGCCGCGTGAATGCCTCGACCATGCGTCCCTCCAGACTGGTTGCGGCGAGGTCTGCCAGGGCTTTCCTCGCGATGGCAAAGACTTCCTCCCGGGTTCGACGGCTCAGGGCCTGCGCGAGACTCTGCGCCTCGCTCCGCATGGCTTCTTTGCGCTTGGCGCTGAGCGCATCGGCCGCCGCGCGGGCCTCGCCGAGGAGACGCTGACGCTCGGCGCTCGCCTCATCTGTCGCCTTGCTCAGGAGCGCGGCCCGCTGCGTATCGAACTCCTCGTTCTTGTGCCGGAACGCCTCATGCTCCTTCTGGGCCTCGGCCTTGTTCGCGGCCGCGTCCGCGAGTTCCTTGGCGACGAGCTTTTCGCGCGCATTGATTGCGTTCAGGATGGGCTTGTAGAGGAAGTGCTTCAGCACCCATACAAGGATGAGGAAGTTGAGCACCTGGGCGCCGAAGGTGAACCAGTCGAAGAGCATGGGTTACTTCCCCGCGGCCTGCGCGATGACGTGGTTCCAGAACGGGTTGGCGAAGATGAGGATCATGGAGACCACGAAGCAGTAGATGGCCGTGGATTCGATCATCGCCAAGCCGACAAAGAGGGTTCGGGTGATGGTGGCGGAGGCGTCGGGCTGCTGGGCCAGCGCCGTCAGGGCGGTCGACACCGAGCGCCCTTCGCCGAGCGCCGGCGCCACGCACCCGAACGAGGTAGCGAAGCCGGCGGTCATTATGGAGGCCAGGGCGATGAGAGTCATGCTGTCCATAGAACGTCCTTTGTTCAAGTCGTTGCAGGTGCGGGGAGTGCGGGGGCGGCGGGCTGGGCCTTGGGTTTGCGGGTGCGCACGGCCGCCGCGATGTACACGGCGGCGAGGATACTGAAGATGTAGGCCTGCACCATGCCCGTGAGCAGTCCGAGAGCCGTCATGACGATCGGAAAGATGAAGGGTGTAATCGTCAGCAGAATGCCGATGATCATCGCGCCGCTCATCATGTTGCCGAACAGGCGCACGGCGAGGGCGAGCGTCCGTGAGACTTCGCTGATGATGTTGAACGGCAGCATGATGAACGTCGGCCGCAGGTAGGACTTGATGTAGCCTCCCAGTCCCTGTTCCTCGATGCCGAAGAGCGGCACCGCGACGAACACGCACAGCGCGAGCGCCGCCGTGGTCGAGAGCGAGGCCGTCGGTGTTTCGTAGCCCGGTATGACCGAGCAGAGACTGGCCGAGGCGATAAACAGGAAGAGCGTGCCCAGAAAGCCGAGATACTTCTCCGGATGACGCAGACCCACCTCCTTGATCTGCGTCGCCATGCCCGTGACGACGATCTCCAGAAGGTTCTGCCAGCGGGAACGCGCCAGTTCAATCGACAGCTTCCGCGTGATGAGCTTGGCGCCGACCGCGAGCACGAGCATGAGCCCCCATGTGAACACAATGGTGGCGTTGAGCTTGAAGACACCGTGCTGCCAGAAGATCATCTCGTCAGGACTGAGGCGCATGGTGTGCCTCCTGTCCCGTATCTGCGGGCCGCAGACGTTTCGAGTGGGTCAGCCATGTCACGACCAGACGTGCCAATATGAAGCCGATGAGGCAGGCCACCAACCGTTTCCAATCCCCGCGCCCGACGAGGTAGAACCCGGCCAGGGTGATGCCCATCCGCAGGAGCAGGCTGCCGAAGAACCAGACCGCGGGCCGCTCGGAAGACAGGCCCTTGCGCACCGTCCACCACAAACCGCCGAAGAAGATGCCGCCGAGGAGCCCTCCTGCGGCCAACGCCAAAGCCAGTGCCAGCGGTTCATTCATCGCCATCCTCCTTATCCTCCCGCATGGCCCGTTCCTCCTTGGCCACCCAATGCCAGGCGTTGAGGCAGCCGATCACGAGCCCAGCCACGAGCAGCGCCAGAGTCCAGGCGTGCCCGCCGGGGTGGTGCTTGTCCAGCCAAGCCCCGAGTGCCGCGCCGAGCAGCGTCGGCACCACCACCGACCAGCCGATGAGGCCCATCATGCCCAAACCGAACCAGACGCCGTGGGCCGCGTTCTGCCGCGCTTTGAGCTTGCGAGCCGCCTTCGTGCCGACCTGCTCGGCGAAGGAGGGTTCGCTATTCGAGGATTGTGTGGGCTCGTCATTCATGTTGAAGCACCGCGAGGCGATTCAGAACTCCCGCTTCCAGCTTTGCCATGACGGCGCGAACGCTTTGCTCGTGCTCATCCACCTTCAAGAACTCCCGCTCGACCGCGAGATGCAGTTCGCCCAGGTCCGTCCCCCCGAGGGCCCGGCGCACGGACACGAGCACGTCAGGACCGGTCTTCACCAGCACCCCCTGATCCACGGCCACGTAAACCTCACTCTCGGATCCGACTTGGTAGGTCAGAATGCCCGGCGCGAGGGCCGCCACACAATCGAGGCGGTGCGGCAAGAGCCCGAACGACCCTTCGCGTGTTTCGGCGACGATGCGCCATACTCCGGTCTTCTCGGCGAAGACATTGAAGGGCAGGAGCACCCTAAGATTCATGAGCGGCTGTGGCATGCTCGACCTTGGGCGGGGGTGTGGCTTTGGAAACCGGCTGTGCCTCGGGCTTGCCGCCGGCGGTGGGCTTCGTGGCGGGTGTGGATGCGGGATTGGCTGCGGACAAGTTGGGTTCGCCCGGCCTCCCTGGCTGCTCGGGCTTCGCTGTCTTCTTGGCTTCGCTGATCGGACCGATCATGTAGAGCGAGCTCTCTGGGTAGTCCTTGAACTCATCGCGCAGGATGCGCTCGCACCCGTCCAAGGCGTCCTTGAGACTGACGAGCTTGCCGGGGAGGCCGGTGAACTGCTCGGTCGTGAAGAAGGGCTGCGTGAGAAACCGCTCCAGACGGCGGGCCCGGGCGACCACCTTGCGGTCCTCGGAGGAAAGTTGCTCGAGCCCGAGCATGGCGATGATGTCCTTCAGGTCCGCGTACTGCGCCAGCGTTCGCCGGATTTCCTGCGCCAGGGCGTAGTGCCGCTCGCCGACGATGCCCGGCGTGGCCATTTTGGAACTGGACTGAAGCGGATCGATGGCCGGATACAGACCCTCGCCCGCCCGCTTGCGTGAAAGCACGATTGATGACGAGAGGTGCGAAAATGTGTGCACCGCGGCCGGATCGGTGAAGTCATCCGCGGGCACGTACACGGCCTGGATCGACGTGATCGCGCCGGTATCGGTGTTGGCGATGCGTTCCTCCAGCCTCGAGAGCTCGGTGCCCATCGTGGGCTGGTAGCCCAGGCGCGAGGGCATCTGGCCCATCAGCCCGGAGACCTCCATTCCGGCCTGGATGAACCGGAAGATGTTGTCGATGAGCAGGAGCACATCGCGGTGCTCATCGTCGCGGAAGTACTCGGCCATCGTCAGCGCCGCGTGGCCCACGCGGAAGCGGCTGCCCGGCGGTTCGTTCATCTGGCCGAAGACCATCACCATGTTCGGCAGCACGCCGGCCGCCTTCATGTCGCTGTAGAGTTCCTCGCCCTCGCGGCAACGCTCGCCGATGCCGCAGAAGATGCTCCGGCCCTCGTGGTGCCCGATCATGTTGTGGATCATCTCGGTTAGCAGCACCGTCTTCCCTACGCCGGCCCCGCCGAACAGGCCCGCCTTCCCGCCCCGCTCCAGCGGCACGAGCACATCGATGACCTTGATGCCCGTCTCGAAGATCTCGGACTTGGTGGACCGCTCCGTCAGCGGGGGCGGCGCCCGGTGGACCGAACGCCATTCAACATCGCCGAGCGCCCCGCCGCGGTCGATGGTGTTGCCGAACACATCGAACATGCGCGAGAGAATGCCCTTCCCTACCGGCACCTTCAGCGGCCCGCCCGTGTCCTCCACCGGCATGCCGCGGGCGAGGCCCTGTGTGGGCGTGAGCGCGATGCCGCGAACGTGGTTGGCGTCACGCTGCGCCAGCACTTCGATCACGATCCGTCCCTCGGCCCCTGCGCGAAGCACGGTGTAGATCGGAGGCAACCGAGTCTCGAACCGCACATCCACGACGCTGCCGCGCACCGAGACGACCGTTCCGAGATGAGATGTGATGAGCGTTTTCTCCATGTTGTGTTCCGGCTCGCTGCCGGCAGCGACCACGCCGCCGGGCGCGTTCAAGCGGGTGTGCTCCATTTCCAGTCGCGAATCTCCGGCATGTCCCGGCCGTGCTTGTTGATGTACTGCCGATGCTTCACGAGTTTCTCCTTGAGCTGTCGCTGGAGGGAGACGCCCGCATCGCCGGTCTGCGGCAGGCGGTCGATGGTGTCCATCACGAGGTGAAAGCGGTCCAGGTCATTGAGCACCGTCATATCGAACGGCGTGGTGATGGTGCCCTCTTCCTTGTAGCCCCGTACGTGGATGTTGCCGTGATTGGTGCGGCGGTAAGTCAACCGGTGGATCAGCCATGGATAGGCATGGAAGGCGAAGATGACCGGCTTGTCCTTCGTGAAGAGATAGTCGAAATCCGCGTCGCTTAGCCCGTGCGGGTGCTCGGCCTGCGGTTGTAACTTCATGAGATCGACGACGTTGACCACCCGGATGCGCAGGCCCGGAAGACGCTCCCGCATGATGGACACGGCGGCAAGCGTCTCGAGCGTCGGCACGTCGCCGCAACAGGCCATGACGACATCTGGCGAGCCGCCTTGATCGTTGCTGGCCCACTGCCAGATGCCGACGCCATCGGCGCAATGCTTGACGGCAGCCTCCATCGTCAACCACTGCGGCGCAGGGTGCTTCCCGGCGATGACGACATTGACGTACTGCCGACTTCGCAGGCAATGGTCCATCACCGAGAGCAGGCAGTTGGCATCCGGCGGCAGGTAGACCCGCACGACCTCGGCCTTCTTGTTGACGACGTGATCGATGAACCCCGGGTCTTGGTGCGTGAAGCCGTTATGGTCCTGCCGCCAGACGTGCGAGGCCAGCAGATAGTTGAGCGAGGCGATCTTTCTTCGCCACGGCAATCCCCCCGTCACCTTCAGCCACTTGGCGTGCTGATTGAACATCGAGTCGATGATGTGAATGAACGCCTCGTAGCAGTTGAACACCCCGTGCCGCCCCGTGAGCAGGTAGCCCTCGAGCCAGCCTTCACACTGATGCTCGCTGAGCATCGAGTCGAGCACGCGCCCGGCCGGAGCGAGCCATTCATCGTTGGGTACCGTCGCGGCATCCCATTGACGGTTCGTCGCCTCGAAAAGCGCCCCCAACCCGTTGGAGAGCGTCTCGTCGGGCCCGAATACGCGGAAGTTCCGCGCCTGGGCATTGTGCGTGACCACATCACGCAGGAATGGTGCGAGCACGCGCGTGTCGCCGATGCCGCGCACCCCCGGCGTCGGCACGTCGGCGGCGTAGTCGCGAAGGTCCGGCATTTGCAGGTCGCACAGCAGCAGGCCGCCGTTGGCGTGGGGATTGGCCCCCATGCGGCGCTGCCCCTTTGGTGCAAGCTCGGCCAGTTCCGGCATCAATCGTCCCTGGGCGTCGAAGAGTTCCTCCGGCCGGTAGCTGCGGAGCCACTGTTCCAGCAGTTTGAGATGTTCCGGGTGGGCGGCCGGGTCTGAGAGCGGTACCTGGTGTGCCCGAAACGTGCCCTCGATCTGTTTACCATCGACAACTTTCGGCCCCGTCCAGCCCTTGGGCGATGCCAGAACGATCATGGGCCACCGCGGCCGCGTGAGGTTGCCGTGCACGCGAGCGTCCTGTTGAATGCTCTTGATCTGCTCGATCGCCGCATCCAGCGTCGCGGCCATGGCCTGGTGCATGAGTTCCGGCTCGTGCCCCTCGACATAGTGCGGCGTCCACCCATAGCCGCGAAGCAACTGATCCAACTCCTCGCGTTCAATGCGTGCAAGAATCGTCGGGTTGGCGATTTTGTATCCGTTGAGGTGCAGGATTGGCAGCACCGCGCCGTCGGTTGCCGGGTCGAGAAACTTGTTGGAGTGCCAGGCCGTGGCCAGCGGCCCGGTCTCTGCTTCGCCATCGCCGACGACGCACGCGACGATGAGATCCGGATTGTCGAACACCGCTCCGAAGGAATGGCTGAGCGAATAGCCCAGCTCCCCGCCCTCATGGATCGACCCGGGACACTCCGGCGAAGTGTGACTGGGAATGCCGCCCGGGAACGAGAACTGCTTGAAGAGCTTCTGGAGGCCGGCCTCATCCTGGCTGATGTCGGGATAGACCTCGGTGTAGGTGCCTTCGAGGTACACGTTGCCCACGATCGCCGGCCCGCCGTGCCCGGGGCCGCAGATGTAGATCATGTCGAGGTCGTACTTCTTGATGACCCGGTTCAGGTGCACATAAATGAAGTTCTGCCCGGGGGTCGTGCCCCAGTGCCCCAGCAGCATGTGCTTGATGTCCCCCAGCGCCAGCGGGCGCTTGAGCAGCGGATTATCAAACAGATAGATCTGCCCGACCGACAGGTAGTTCGCGGCCCGCCAGTAGGCGTCGATTCTGTTGAGCAGGTCCAGGCCAAGAGTTGGTGTCTTCACGGTTCGATCTCTCCTCCTTCGAGAGCGCTCGCGCTTGTTGCCGGCGCGGAACGTCCTTCAGACCGAGCTGCGCACAGGCAGGCCCCGAAGATGAACACGCAACCAGACAGGTAGATCCACAGCAGCAACGCCATGATCCCCCCGAACACCCCATAGACGGCGTTCAGCGTTGCAAAGTGTTTGAGGTAGACGACGAACAGGCTCTCGGTCGCCTGCAGGAGCACCGCGGCGCACGCTGCGGCGACCCAGACTTCGGCGATTCGCGTCGTCCGGTGCGGAGCCAATCTGTAGAACAAGGTCAGACTGAGGAACGCCACCAACGGGGGGACGACAAAGCCCATCAGGGCGTAGACCCAGGAGCCGACGGCTTCCGCTGGGAAAAGCCACGACTTCCCGACACTCACCAGCGCCGGGGCTGCCATACCCAGGAGGACAGCACTCGCGGTGACGCCAAGTAGTTGCATGCCTCTCAGTCGCAGCCGCCACCAGTTGTAAGCTTCGACGCCCCAGGCGCGGTTGGTGACACGGACAAGCGTGGTGAAGCACTGGATCGCGGTCCAGACCAAGATGGGGAGCGCGATGAGCCCCGCCCGCCCGCGCGCCTGGATCACTCCAGCAATGGCCCCGGAGATCCGCGATCGCATCTCGCCATCCAGCGGGACGTAGCCTTCCACGTACGTGACGATGGCGCGCCCTGCGCTCTCTCGATCGACAAAGAATGACGCAATGGTAACGAATAGGATGATGAGTGGGAACAGCGAGAAGAACGCATTGAAGGCGAATGATCCCGCCCAATGCGTTCCATCAATCTGCAGAAATCTCTTGGCTGCTAGAAGGGTCACCGCCCAGGTGCTGCGAACTCTTTGTTCAAGTCGTATTGGCATAGACCTCGCTCCAGATTCCTTCGAGGTAGACGTTGCCGACGATCGCCGGCCCGCTGTGCCCGGGGCCGCAGATGTAGATCATGTCGAGGTCGTACTTCACAGAAAGATCAGTCCGACCGACAGGTAGTTCGCGGCCCGCCAGTACGCATCCATCTTGCGGAGAGTCAGCGCGGCCCCGATCCAGAACCGCCGCGTCATGTTGCGGAGTTCACCGCTTTCCTCAGCATCCGTCCCCATCGCGCTCGCCCCGCCCGCCGGCGTCACGGGCTCGAGCGCCATGCCGCACTTGGGGCATGGGCCCGGACGATCCTGCCGCACCTCGGGGTGCATGGGGCAGGTGTAGATGGTCTTTCCCGGCGCAGCATTCACCGGCGCAGATGCGCCCTTGACCGCGCCGACAGGGATGGCATGGCTGCTCATGGCCTACCTCTTGCGTCACCGCGCGGGCCGCGCTGATCGACAGCCCCGCGCGCGGTCATCCCAGCCGTACGCGACTCATGCACCACAGCCGTTCGACCCGCAGCAGCCGCCGGACTTGTCCTGCGGGTTGGTCCCGGCGGGCGTCGCCAGAAACTTCTGCTTGCACTTCTCGCCGCAGAAGTAGAACGTCTTGCCATCGCGCTCGGCGTGCAGCGCGGTGGCGGGGTCCACAGTCATTCCACAGATGGGGTCTTTGGTCACGGTTGTCACAGCGTTCATGGTCATCCATCCTTTCAAGAAAGCCAATAGGCGCACCCGTCATGGACAAGACGGGCACGCGCACCGTGGGCTTGTTGAAAGATCGTGGCCCCCCGCCTTCCGAATGGCGACGCGGAGACTTCCCCAATCGGCGCACAGGCCCCGCACTCCGGTCGTCCTGTCCGTGCCTCTCGATTGGGGAACCATCCGCGGCCGCGCGGGGCTTGGGTCCGCGGCCCGCACACTACGATCAATGTGCGTTCAACCAACGGGCCGCGCCCGGAAACGAAGCCACTATGACAAGGAAGCGTCCCTCGCACATCATCCGACCATCGACAAGGAGTCACTATGAACCGCACCAAGAAGCGCGGGCGCCGTGGGGCCGGTTGCCCGGAACCGCAAGCGGCGTCACCCTCGCCAGCACGCGCCGCCCGCCGGGTTCGTCGCGCACCGGCGCGGGGCGTCTCGGGCGTGCGTTGACAGCGGCGACCAAGAAGTCAGCCTCGCGTGCGACAAGATCAAACAAGCCGGCCTTGAAGGCCGATTGCTCGGACACGTCTCCGCGAGCGGCAAGCGCAACCAGACCCGCCGCGACTCAAAGAACGGATAGTGCGCCAATCGCGCGGGCGTGACGGCGAACGCTCATACTCACTTGTGTTGTCGTTCGTTCCACGTTACGCGCCCGTCGTCGGCGCTCGCATGATCTTCCCGCCGCCAGGCTCACCTCGTTTAAGGACCAATCACGATGCTTATTCAAGTCAACACCGACCACACAACACACGGCTCCGCCGATCTGACCCACGCCGTCCAGGCCCTGATCGAGGACAAACTCGGCCGCTTCGAAGATCGGATCACACGGGTCGAGGTCCACCTGGACGACGAGAACGGCTCGGACAAGACCGGCGGGCACGACAAGCGGTGCATGATCGAGGTCCGCATGGCCGGGAGGCAACCGATCAGCACGACCGACCACGCCGCATCCCACGATCAGGCCCTTCACGGAGCGGCCGGCAAGATGCACAGCCAGATCGAGACGATTGTCGGCAAGATCCACCACGGCGACGGGCACGTCCACGGGCACGGCCACGGGCAATGAAGCGTGCCCATGCGTTCCCCCGTGCGTGGCGGAGTGCGGGAGGCAGTTCGAGGTCAGGTACGATCAGGATGTCGTGTGGCCGACAGCCGCGACCAGGAACACCAGCCCGACCAGCAGACTGATGCGTCCGATCCGGAGCAACTGGCGGAGCCGATTCCGCGTGACCTTCGCACGGTGCATGAAGAAATCGCGGAGGGGGTCGCGCAACTCCGCGGGCTCATCCGCCACGCCCGCCGGCGGAGGCGCCCGCTCCAGGTCCACCAGCAGCGCCAGCGTCGCGCCGCGCGGGGCTTCGCGGCCCAGCCCACGATGAACGCCTCCGCGTCCGGGTCGAGGTCCCTCTCGCGGAACGGGGAGGCGTCCATCGAGTTGAAGAGCTGCTTCAACTTTGCGACGCGGACCTCGATCAGCTCACAGTTCGGAGGGGTTGGACCGCCCGCGGTTTGCTCTGCGTCACACACGTGCTTCCTCCGGCGCGCTGTCGCAGAGTTCAGCAAGGATGCTGTGCAAGAAACCATACCTGCAGTTCGCCGGTGCGGATGACATCGGACACGATGATGTCATTGGTGCAGATATCGCCCGCGGCCGCCGTGTCCCTGGCCATGGCCCGGGCCCTCAAGCAGGATGACTTCGTGTGCGTTGAGGAGGCGTGCTAGCTGCGCAGCGGCATCCTCGCGGCCCTTCGGCGGCCACGGAATCAAAGTGACCTTCGCGACATCCGCCGCCATCGCGATCGAGACCCCGCCCAGCGTCGGCACCCGCTCAGCCAAGACATCGACCAACTCGGTTTGCTCCCCAGCGTGCTTGTCGAACAGCAGATGC
The DNA here is from genome assembly GCA_038260025.1 of Phycisphaerales bacterium. GTDB lineage: Bacteria > Planctomycetota > Phycisphaerae > Phycisphaerales > UBA1924 > JAEYTB01. The sequence continues at coordinate 67,366 of JBBSOF010000008.1, read as the reverse complement.
AGCATGTAGAACGTCGGCCCGGCCACCTGGCCACCAGACGCTCGCCGCGGCGGGAGCGTCGGCGTGAGTAGCGCTCACGCCTCCGCGAGTCCCTCGCGGATGGCAAACCGGACCAGGTCGGTGCGGCTGGAAAGCCCGAGTTTCTTGGTCATGCGTTCCTGGTGCCGGTCGATCGTCTTGGCGCTGCGGCTGAGCTCCGCGGCGACTTGGGCTCGCGATAGGCCCTTGCCGATGAGATGGAGGATCTCCACCTCGCGGGCCGAGAGCGAGGCCAAGCGTGTGTCCGGTGCCACCTCGGGGACCGGGCGGGTGTCGTTGCGTAGACCGCGTCCGGCACCCATCGACACCGGCTGGCAGCGGGCCCGAACCTTCGGGCCCATCACGAACCGGCCGGCCTCGCTCCCGGCGACCTCGCGCACGCCCGCGGCGATGTCGTCCAACTCATCGCCCTTGGCGAAGTACCCCCATGCCCCACATTTGTAAGCGGCCGCCAGGTAGCCGTCGCGGATGTGCGCGCTAAGGAAGACGAACCGTACACCCGGATGCGCGCGGCGGAGCCGCTCGGCCATCTCAAACACGTCCGGGCCTGGCATCTCAATGTCCAGCAGAATGAGGTCTGGGTGCAGCCGCGCGGTTTCCTGCAGCAGCCGTTCTACGCTGCCCAGGGTTCCGACGATGCGGATCCGGTCCTCAATGCCAAACTTTGCCCGGAGCCCCTCTACCAGTACCTGGTGGTCATCCACGCACAGCACGCGGATGCCGGCGCCATCGTTGGTGTCCGGGGCTGCGTGCGGGCGCGATTTGTGCTTTCCCGAAGCGCGAGTCGGCTTCGCCATCTTTGGGCTGGCCTTAGGAGTGATGGCGGTGCGCTTGGGCATAGCAAACAGACTCCCGAATCATGAATCCCTGATCGCGCGGCCCACCGCGGCACGGACTTCGTTGAGGTCGTTCGGGGACTCGATTGTAACCGGGCGGAGCGAGCGCCATCCCCGGCCCGAACCGGGGCCGGGTTTGCCCAGCAGCACGAGCACTCCCCGGGGCCGAAGCGTGCGCCAAGCCATTGCGCTCTCAACATTCCCTTTGGTGGGCTCCACGACCCAGATGTTCGCGTCGCCCGGGCTGCTCCGCGCTTCCACCCTCACCCCGGCCACCCCAAGCAGATGGCAGACCAGGTCCGCGGCGCGCTCGTCTTTCAATGTCACCACTGCGACGCGGCGTTCAAGTGCGCTGGCCTTATGCACGGCCACAGGTAGCAGGACCGACACTGTGGTGCCCTTGCCGAGCCGAGATTCCACATGAACCGACCCATGCGCGTGGTCAACGACCCGGGCGACTAGCGATAGACCAAGCCCCGTACCCATCCCCCGCGGCTTGGTCGTGTAGAACATGGAGAAGGCGCTCCGCTGAACCTCCTCAGTCATGCCCCGGCCGTTGTCGATGACGGCGAGGCGCACCTGCTCACCGCATTCAGTTGTCTCCGCCCAGATGCGCACATACCCCCGGCCACGCTTCCAGTTGACCGGGATCGCCTCGCCCGCATTGACGACCAGGTTCAACACCACCTGCGTCAGGCTGTGGGCCGAAAGCCCGACCTGCGGCAGGCCGCTCGGAAGGGAAAACGTGAACTCCACATGCTTGGGAACGGCCTTGGTGAGCAGCGACCCGGCTTGCGACCACCACACGCGGAGATCCGTGGCGGCCGGCTCGGCCGACTCCTTCTCCGGGTCGAGTAACAGATAGTGCAGGCCGTCGGCAAGCTGCTGAAGGTAGGTCACGCTGGACTGGACCGATTCAATATGCCGCCGCAACGCCGGTACCATCTCCAGCGTGCTGGCGGCCTCAAGGTGCGCCCGCACCGGCAGGAGCACGTTGTTCATGTCGTGGCCCAGCCCCGCGGCCAGCGCCCCGATTGACGCCAGCCGGTCCCGGATGTCCTGCCGCCGGTGGGAAACCCGAAGAGCGGATGACTGCTCTGCGATAACCCCGCGCAGGCGGCCATTCTCCCGTGTGGCGGCGTGTGCGGCCACATCGTCCACGGACCTCTCGTTCCGCGATGGCTTACCTCGCTGCTTCCGTTCCGGGATCATCAAAGTGAGTGTACACGGGCCGCGCTCGGTTCTCGGCTGCGGCTGCGTAGAAATGGCCGTGAATGACTAGTCGCCTTGTGCGACTCCGGCTCCGATTGGGGAATGCTCCGCGTAGCAGAGGTGCGCCGCGGCCGTCAAGATATTCCAGTCAGAAAATGACCGGCGTCGACAGGGAGCTCTGACATGAATATCACAATTCGCCCGATCCCAAACCCGCACCGCACAATAGTCGTATTCCACTGCCCGTTTCAGGTACCGCCGGGGCACTCTGGCGGGAATATGGGGAACGACACATGGAACGGGTCGGAGGGGAAAGTTCACCTCCGCCGACTCACTGGAGACTCCTCTGTTCAATCGATGGACACTGAAATTGAACTGCCCGTCCTGTGTACGACGCAATCAATGCATGATGAGGTGCCCACGGGTCGCTACCTCAAGGTTGACAGTGAGTTCGCGCCCTGGCTTTACCGAAACACACGGCGGAACGCTCGTTCGGCCCCACCAGAATCAGAAGCCGATGGGGTGTCACCGCGCTTTGAAGCGAGCATGCGAGCGTAGCCGGCGATGATGGCGGCAGCAGGCCGAACACAAAATTGCCCCGCCAGGACGCCGGGCCGGAACGGAATCGTGATGATGCTAGGAACCACAAGCAGCGTGCTGCTGATCGCCGGAATGCGCACCATTGCGTGCAGTGAGAAGATCGCAACGGCGATTGGATCGGTCGCCGGGGTGACCAAGGCGAATGTTAATTTCTGGAGTGCGCGGGCCACGGTCGTTCACCGTTCACAGTGCAACACGTCCCAGTTGATCCGCGCGGTCCAAGAGGCGGGCTACGGCGCATCCCTCTCCGCCGGGACAGAATCCGATTGCCGGGAGTGGCTTAGACAGGGAATCACCGCTTGGAACAATGACGGTATTCCATGAGCACTGCCAATGGCGCTTCAGAATGGTTGCTTGGTGTGCAAGGAAGGTCAGCGCCGTGCTCCCTGGTCTCGAGTACACATCCACGGCTGTCTAGAGCGGTTTCAGCCATTCCGTAGCGAGTAGCCGCAGTGCTCGAAGTAGTGGGCCGAATCCAGCGACGTCACGGCGTCGAGGATGGTCTGCATGGCTGATCAGAGCGCCTCGCGCGTGCGGGCTCCCAGCCCGCGGAGCAACTGCTTGATCTTGCTGAAGGCCGGCTCGATGGGGCTGAGATCAGGGCTGTACGGCGGCAGATAGATCAGGGTGGCACCCGCAGCCTCGATGGCCCGACGCACCTTCACGCCCTTGTGGCTGCTGAGGCTGTCCATCACCACCAGGTCGCCCGGGCGCAGCCGACTTTGCGAGTCATGCCGTTCGGGCGTTCAGCCGAGCCCACGGGAACGGGGGATTTTCGGGGGACTCCCCCCGTGTTCTGTCGTGGCTTGTCCTGGCGAGTGCTCGCGGCCATGCGCATCCCAATGCTCCCTAAAGGCCGTTGAAATCAGGCCCTTAGCGTACATCGGGGGCGATCCCGCCTCCAGCCGGAGGACGGGGCAGGAAAAAAGCGGAGAGGGGGGGATTCGAACCCCCGATAGAGCTTTAGGGCTCTATAACGGTTTAGCAAACCGTCGCCTTCAGCCGCTCGGCCACCTCTCCGGCGAGCCCAAATATAGCCGCCGTCACGCCCCCCCGCGCCCCTCACACGCCGCCCCGACCCCAAAAAACAGACTGCCGCGACCGTTGGCCGCGGCAGTCCGCTGTGTGTGTGCTGCAAGGCTGTGTAAAAGCAGTGTCCGGCCCCGGCTTATTCGCAGTCCGGCTCGCCGTCGGGCTCGCCCCCGCTCGTTTGGCTGTCGATCAGCTTCCGCAGGTATTCGTTCTCGCGGCGGGTGGCTTCCAGATCGAACACGAGGTACTTGATGGACAGGCGGAGGTAGTCCAACGAGTCCTGCAGATCGGCGACCGTCTTCTTCATCCGATCATGCCGCTCGCGGGTTTCCTCGGCAAGCTGCTCGAGGGGGCCTCGCTCGGCCTCCGGCAGGTTGTTGATCTGGGTGATCAGTTCGCCAAGCTTCTGCTGGAAGTCCTGCTCATTCATCCCCATCTCCTTTGCAAGTCTGTGGTTGTTCGGACAGGGGGAACATGCCGCCACTTTTGCCCAAGGCCAGCCGTTGAGGAAGATGCTCTGTCCCGCGGCACGCATTGCGCCCGCACAGGCTGCGTAGGCCGTACAAGTCAGCAACGGAAGCCCGCCGCGGCAGCGCGCCCGGCCCAGGCATCCCGCAAAAGTGCCAGGCGACAGATGGAATCGTCAGTGATTACCGGCTGTCCGCGCGTCGCAGAGCCGTGCGACCCGCCGGTGTGGCGCTGCTCGTGATCGAATCAAGCAGCCCCGGCTCCTTGCGAGCGTCGCGCACCAGCTTCCGCAGGTGGTTATCGAGCTCAATCTTGAACTTCCCGAACCACTGCTCAAGCTCGTGGCGGTTGAACCGCGATAGCGGGTCCTTCAACCCGGTCTGCGTCGCGGCCCAGTCCAGCAGCGCCCCGCCCGTCTCCGTAAAGCGGTACAGTTCCAGCGTGGCGGTCAGGCGCGACCTGAGCCCGCTGAAAGGGTCGGTGGCCCGATCGGGAAGCGCCGTCATCATCTCTTCAACGTTGGCCGTAAGCGCGACCTGTGCCAGCGCGTCTGGCTCCTCATGCTCCGAGGTCAGCAGCCGCGGCATATCGGACGCGGGCCGCAGGTCGGCAAACGCAGTGGAGATGGTCTTGGTGCCCGCCCGGTCGAACCGGATGGTCAGCCGCTGCGCGGGTTTGCCCTCATGCACAAAGTTCTCGGCAGACAGAACCTGCCCCGAGCCCCACTCGGGCTTGCCGGAATGAACGATGGAATCGCCTTTTGACCAGTCCTTGGTGGGCATAGGGGGAAGCGCCGGGAGAAAAAAACGCTGTTGCCGCAAAAACACGCGGCAAAGGCCAGAAGAAGGGCACGAGCAAGCGGGGTCCCGGTGGTCCCGGGCGTCGGGGGAGAATAGCATCCCAGCCGCACAACTGCCGAGTTTCACGCCTCTACAGGGGTCTGGAAGCGGTAGGGAGTTTCCCCCAGATTATGATCGAGGCACTCAAGAGCGATGAGATTGTGAACAAGGTCGGCGGGCGCTTCAAGCTGTGCGCACTGATCCAGCGGCGCCTGATCCAGCTCATGGAAGGCTCCCGCCCCCTCGTCCCGCGGGATGGCCGCTCGGACCTGGAACTGGCTATCGAAGAGATCCTCCAGGACAAGCTGACACTGGACTTCGACGCCAAGCAGCTCGAGCGCGTGTCGAACAACACCTGAGCGGCAGGTGGATCCCACATCCATTTGACCATGGGCCTCGACAGCCCAACGATGTGAACCTACCTGGAGAGGTGGCAGAGCGGTTGAACGCGCTGGTCTCGAAAACCAGTATGGGGCTCGTCCTCATCGGGAGTTCGAATCTCCCCCTCTCCGCTTTTTTTAGTTCGTGCCAGCCAACGAAAAACGCCCATCCCTTTGCAGGACGGGCGTTTTTCATTGAACGTGGAGCGGACGTGAGTCGAACACGCGACCTCATCATTGCGAACGATGCGCTCTACCAACTGAGCTACCGCCCCGGTTTTTGGAGGCGATTGTAGACGCTCGGAACGCCCTTGTCGGGCTGGATCGCTCATTCTGTGGCCCGCAAAAGTCCGGTCTGCCGCAAACCTGTGGGGCCGCCTGCCGATATACTCTTAGTTGATTATCCATTCTCATTAGCAGGACAGAATTTGGTCGGGAATAAGGACGGCATGAACCCCGCGCGGATCAGCATGTTCTTGGTGGTGGCCCTGGGGTTCGTGGCCTCGTTCGCGTTGCCCGGTTGCCGCGAAACCCAACCCCCGCGCCACAGCGGTCCGCTGCGGGTCATCGTGACGGTGGCGCCGCTCAAGGGCCTAGTAGAGCCGCTGCTGCCCCCAGGCAGTGAGATTGAGATCCTCATGCAGCCCGGTCGCAGCGAGCACGGGTACGAGTTCTCGCCATCAGACGCTTCCCGGCTCAGTCGTGCGGATTTGGTGGTCTACATCGGGCTGGGCCTCGAGGGCAAACTCACCAGCATGCTCGACAAGCAGCAGCGCACCGACCGCGAGGTGGTGTGCGTGGCCGAAGTGCTGGGGATCAAGTCCGACGACCATCACGCGCACGATGACCACGATCATGACGAAGCCGGTCATTCTCACGCCGTCGATCCCCACCTGTGGCTCGATCCGTCGCTCATGGCCGACCTCATTCCGCGCCTGCTTCCGCCCGTGGAGCGTGCCGCCGCTGATGCGGGCATCACGACTTCCAAGACTGCATTCACCGAGGCCGGCGAGAAACTGGTTCAGCGCATCCGCGCGGTGGATGAAGAGTGGCGCACCATGCTGCTGCCATTGCAGGGCGCTGCGGTCGTGACGCATCACAACGCGTTCGCGCGTCCTGCCGCGCGGTATGGGTTTAAGGTCGCGGCGGTCATCCGCGAGTTTGAGTCCAGCGAGCCGACCGCGGCAGACCTCGCGAAGGTCGTCGATGCAATCCGCAACCAGCATGTCAGCGTCATCTTTATGGAGCCGCAGTTCAACCCCGGCGTGGCCGAAAAACTCCGCGCCATGTCCGGCGTGAAGCTGGCGACGCTCGACCCGATCGGCGATGGCGACTGGTTCGCTCTGATGGATCGCAATCTCGCGGCACTGGCTGGAAACCTGGCGCCCATGGCACCCGCGGAAGCACCCCATTGACCGCCGCAGCGATCGAGTTTGTCGATGTCTCGTACGCCTACCCGCGGGCCGCTCCCGGCTCGCGCGGCGAACGCCTTGCCCTGCAGAACGTGAGCCTCTCCGTGCCGCAGGGAGAGCGGCTGGGCGTCCTGGGCCCCAACGGCGGCGGAAAGTCCACGCTGCTCAAGATCACCCTGGGGCTGATCCACGGCTACTCGGGGACCGTCCGCGTGCTGGGCATGGACCCGCGCGAAGCCGCGCGTCAGCGGCTCATCGGCTATGTGCCCCAGCGCAACACGGCCGAACTGCGGTTCCCGATGACCGTGCGACAGATGGTCGCGATGGGGGCTTCGCTGGGATTGCCCCCATGGAAGGGTCTGACCCGCGAGCAGCGCGGCCTGGTTGATGAGTCGCTTGAACACGTGGGCGCGGCAGACCTGGGTGATCGCCACATCGGTGCGCTCAGCGGCGGGCAGATGCAGCGCGTGATGATCGCCCGCGCCCTCGCATCATCGCCCCGCCTGCTCCTGCTCGATGAGCCCACAGTGGGCATCGACGTCGCCGGCCAGCAGCAGTTCGCCGAACTGCTCCGCCTGTTCCACGACGACCTGCACCTGACGGTCATGGTGGTGAGCCACGACATCCGCGCCATTGCCGCGGGGTGCGACCGCGTCGCCTGCCTCTCGCGCACGCTGCACTTCCACGCCGCGCCACAGGGTTTGACGCCCGCGGTCCTCGCCGAGGTCTTCCGACATGATGTCGCGGCGATCTTTGGCGATGTCCACATTGACGCGCACGCGGCAAGCGCGTGCAGCGATCCCTCGCACCACCACGAGCATCCCGTGACCTCGCGCGCGGAGAAGCCCGCACCATGAACACTTGGCGATACCTCTCCGACCCCGGCATGGCCGCGACGATCTGGCCGGTGATCGTGGCCGGGCTTGCCGTGGCCTCGCTGTGCGCGATGCTGAGCGTGCTGGTGGTGCTCAAGCGCCTCGCCTTCGTCGGCCAGGGCGTCAGCCACGCCGGCTTCGGCGGCATGGGGGTAGCTGCCATGCTCGGGCTTGCCGGCGTCGCCGCAACCCAGACGGCCTCGGGGGCGATCGGACAGTTCGCGGTGGTGCTGGTGTTCTGCCTCGTCTCCGCCCTCCTGATCGGCTGGCTCAGCGATGACGGCGGGGCGGAAGCGGACACGGCCATCGGCATCGTCCTGGTCGCCACCATGGCCGCGGGCATTGTGCTGCTGCGGGCGGCAAAGAGCCGCGTCGCGGTGGAGAGCTTTCTCTTTGGCGACATCCTCGCGGTGTCCTGGGCGGACGCGGCCATCGGCTGGGGCGTCGCGGCGGTGGTCGTCGCCACGCTGTGGTGGGTCCGTCGGCCGCTGCTCTTCTGGGCCTTTGATCCCGTCGTCGCGCGGGCGGTGGGGGTGAGCGATCGCCGCATGAACCTGCTGCTGATGGCGCTGCTGGGCCTGGCCACCGTTACGGCGATGAAGCTCGCGGGGGTGGTGCTCGCCACAGCGATGCTCGTCCTCCCCGGCGCCGCCGCCCTCCGCATCAGCCGGCGCGGCGGCGTGGTGCTCGCGTGGGCTGCGGCTGCCGCATTCACGGGGGTTCTAGGCGGCCTCTTCGTAAGTTTCGAGCTGGACTGGCCGCCCGGCGCGGCGGTGGTGGGGGTGCTGTGCCTGGCCTTCGGTGCCGCTCGCGTGCTGGAGGCCGTCCGCCACGCCGGCGCGCAGCGCGCTTGACAACCCATAGCATCAGCGACACCCGGAGATGCTCATGAAAGTGGAAACCATGCTCGCCGAGCTCAACCGGCTCCGCAAAGACCTCGACGAGGACAAGACCGATATCGAGTGGCTGACGCTGCACCACGCGTTCGTCTTCCTCAGCTACAAGATAGGCGACTTTCAGAAGTATCTGGAGGAGCAGACCGCCAAGGGCGCCTTCCAGGAGTTTGAGGCGGGGGCCTGAGCCCGTGGCGGGGTCCGTTTTCCCGGCGGCGGCGCGCTGAAATTCTGAAACTTTTTTGCTGGCGTTGGCGTAGACATAGGCGATACTGAACTATCACGCGGCGCGACCGCTCGACCCCGGGAAAAACCCGGTAAGAACGGAAGGCTTCGTGACGACCGCCTCGCTCGGTTGTTTCCGATCAGAGACGGGCGATGTGCCGCGGGTGACGGCCCGCGGGAGAGGAACTCGGCGGCCAACCTCGTACAGGGTGGCGACGGCCGGGAGGGCCCTTTCAGAAGGAGGTGATCCAGTGACGAATGGTGACTGTACTCGAGGGCTGCGTCGATAAACGCGCTCGACGGAGCTGCGTGACGCAGCCCCCAACACGATTCTGTTTTTTAGAACGTCAGCCGGCCATCCCCGCAGGGATGGCCGGTTGTGTTTTTTGAGACGAGCCCTCTGCGCTTCTACGAGCCCTTTGCGCAAGCAAAGGACGAACATTCTTCGTGTGGCCCGTCCGTGAAGCATTCTTGAGCCGCCCCGCCCTTCCTTTGCTCGCGCAAAGGGCTCGTGGCGGGCACACGGCGCGTAAAAAAACCCCGGGCAATCTGCCCGGGGTCTTTGAACTGCGTTGCCGCGACCGTTACTTCGCGTTGCTGATCCGCATGCCGTAGAACGAGCGATAGACGAAGAACGCGGAGACGACGAAGAACGCCACGGTCAGGCCCATGGTCAGGCCGCTGTGGGTCGCACCGTCGGCACCCTTCATGCTCACGGCCAGCTCAACGGCCAGCAGGCCAAACAGCGTGGTGAACTTGATCACCGGGTTCATGGCCACCGAAGAGGTGTCCTTGAAGGGGTCGCCAACGGTGTCGCCGACAACCGTCGCGTCGTGCAGCGCGCTGCCCTTGCCACGCCCGGAGTTCTTGTACTCAGGGTCTGTCTCGACGATCTTCTTGGCGTTGTCCCACGCGCCGCCGGCGTTGGCCATGAAGATGGCCTGGTACAGCCCGGAGATGGCAATGGAGACGAGGTAACCGATGAAGAAGTAGGACTCGTAAAACGCGAAGGCCAGGGTCGCGAAGAAGATGCCGAGGAAGATGTTGAACATGCCCTTCTGGGCATACTGCGTGCAGATGGTCACGACCTTTTGGCTGTCCTCGACGCTGGCCTTGGCTGCGCCATCCAGCTTCATGTTCTTCTTGATGAACTCCACAGCGCGGTACGCACCGGTCGACACCGCCTGCGTCGAAGCGCCCGTGAACCAGTAGATCACCGCACCGCCGGTAATGAGGCCCAGCAGGAATGGCGGGTGCAGCAGCGACAGGTTGCGCACCAGGGCGTTGCTCAAAGGCTCCCCGGTGACCGGGTCGCGCGTCAGCGAGATGATGATCGAGAAGATCATCGTGGTGGCGCCCACCACCGCCGTGCCGATGAGCACCGGCTTGGCCGTGGCCTTGAAGGTGTTGCCCGCCCCGTCGTTCTCTTCCAGGAACTCTTTGGCCTTCTCGAAGTTGGGGGCAAAGCCGTACTTGCCCTGGATCTCGCTGGAGATATTGGGCATCGTCTCGATGGTCGAGAGCTCGAACACGCTCTGGGCGTTGTCCGTAACCGGGCCGTAGGAGTCAACGGCGATTGTCACTGGACCCATGCCCAGGAAGCCGAAGGCAACAAGGCCGAAGGCGAACACCGCCGGTGCCATCATCATGGAGCCGATGTGCTCACCCGCGCCCTGGCCCATCATGGAGATGTAGTACGCCGCGCCCATCAGGCCGACGATCGCGATGCCCAGCCAGTACGCGGAGAAGTTGCCCGCCACCAAGCCCGATAGGATGTTGAGCGAAGCCCCGCCCTGCTCGGAGCTCTTCACGACCTCGCGCACATGGCGAGAGTGGGTCGAGGTGAACACTTTGACCAGCTCAGGGATGATCGCCCCCGCGGCAGTACCGCACGTGATAATCAAAGAAAGCTTCCACCACCACGTATCCGCCCCTGCGCCGGTGCCCACCGTCGGGATCAGCACCCATGACGTCACAAAGGTCAGGATCACCGAGATCACCGATGTCAGCACCACCAGGCTGGTCAGCGGGTGTTCAAAGTTCATCTTCGTGGCGTTGGCGTACTTGGCCTTAGCGACCGTCTCGTTGATGAAGTAGGACAGGGCCGAGGCGATGACCATGACAATGCGCATCGCAAACAGCCACACCAGCAGCTGCACCTGCAGCGTCTCCGCCGCGGCCTTGCTGCCCGTGGTGGTCTCGTTGATGGCCAGCAGGATGAACGTGATGAGCGCCACGCCCGTTACGCCGTAGGTCTCGAACCCGTCGGCCGAGGGGCCCACGCTGTCGCCTGCGTTGTCGCCCACGCAGTCGGCGATCACGCCGGGGTTGCGGGCATCGTCTTCCTTGATCTTGAATACGATCTTCATGAGGTCGCTGCCGATGTCGGCGATCTTGGTGAAGATGCCGCCGGCGATACGAAGGGCCGAAGCGCCGAGCGACTCGCCGATGGCGAAGCCGATGAGGCACGCGCCGGAAATCTCACCGGGGACGAACAGCAGGATGCCCAGCATGATGAGCAGCTCAACGCTGATCAGGGCCATGCCGATGGACATGCCGGCCTTGAGGGGGATCGCGTAGCAGGGGAAGGGCTTGCCCCGCAGCGCGGCAAACGCCGCGCGGCTGTTGGCAAACGTGTTCACGCGGATTCCGAACCACGCCACGCCGTACGACCCGGCGATGCCCACCAGCGAGAAGCCCAGGATGATGGCGACCTTGCCCAGCGGCATGCCGTGCAGGACGTTGCCCATGGAGTCCGCGCCCATCGGCACCAGCTTGCCGAAATAGACGCCCACGATGGCCGCGATGAAGACCCACAGCAGCATGAGGAACTTGCCCTGCTGGATCATGTACGACTTGCAGGTGGTGTAGATCAGCTCCGACACATCAAGCATGCTCTTGTGCACGGGCATGTTCTTGAGCTGGGAGTAAATTCCCAGGCCGAACATCATCCCCAGCACCGAGACGACGATGCCGCCCATGAGCAGCTTGTCGCCCGAGATGCCCTTGAAGCTCTCGGTGCTCATAAAGCGCTGGGTGCTGACATCGGGCAGCACCAGGTTGGCCTCACCGCCGCCGTGGTGGGCGGGGGCGTGCTGCAGGTTCGTGAGGTCGACGAACCGTCCGTCGGCGGGCACGTTCGGGATGCCGCCACGGAAGTTGGGCTGATCCTGGGCCAGCGCTCCGCTACCGCTTAGCGAAAGGGCGCCAAGCATCAGGGCGGCGAGACACCACAGAGTTCGGGTCAATCGAAGGGTCATCAGGAGGGCCTCACGAGTGGTCGGGGGGGTGGCGGAGGAAGGGTCGGGGCACCGACCGCGCCCGCGCCGAGGGGACACTGTACAGACTGGCACATATTACAGTCGGGCTTCTAAACGCAAACGCCACGCCGGGACCGGCGTGGCGTTGGTGGAACGCGGTTTAGATCTCGCGCTTCTCGGGCTTGGCCATCGGCCCAAGCTCGGTCTTGATGCGGCGGACCTGGCTCTTGCGGGCCGCGCGGCGCCGACGCTCGGAGGGCTTCTCGTAGAACTCCTTGCGCTTGATGTCCTTGGTCAGGCCCTCCTTCTCGCAGAGCTTCTTGAAGCGCCGCATCAGGCCGTCAACACTCTCGCCGCCACGGGACTTCACTCGGATCGCCATACGTGCTTCGCACCCTTCTCTTCAATCAGGCTTGGGGACGTTCAGTCGGTACCACAGCCCTCCGGGCAGCCTTGCCCAGCAGGGGGGTAAGTAAAGGATGCGTGAGGGCTGGGATCAAGCCAGCGGTGACCGAAGTCCGACCCGGCACGAACCGGCAGCCCACTTCCCTCCGCGTTCTCTCTCCAACGCCTCTCACCTATCGGTGGTATTGTTGGGGCGAAGTGCTCCGGTAGACAATCGTGGAGATATGGCAATGCAAGCTCGTGTGGTTGTGCTTTGTGCGGGTATAATGGTTATCGGTCTATGGTCCGGCTGTTCACCCCAGGTCAAGTCGCAGGGTGCGAACCAGGACATTACGGCAACCTATTCAGGAGGAACGCTCCGATCCAATCTGCCCGAGACAGCCCGGGTGCCCGCCATCATTGCCGCGGCAGACCAGACCTTCCGCTCCCGGGGATATGCCGTCATGAGCAACTCCAGCACCGAGGACGCGGGCGAAATCGTCGCCAAAGCCCCGCGCCACGACAACTACCCACGCGTGCAGGTGCGCGCTTCACGCGGAGCCTCGAGCACCGTCGTGGACATTGATGTCACGCCGTTCGGCGATCAGGACCTCTCGCGCTCCGTGCTCGATGGCATCCTGCAGGCCCTTGGCCTCTGAGACGATTGAACGATAAATACGCTCCGCGATGAATACCGTCACATGCGCGTTTTGGCCGGTTGCCAGACCGTGCAAAGTATGATTGCCGCATGATCAACCGTTCTCTCGTGATCGCCTCGTGCCTGCTCGGCGGCGGAGCCGTTGTCGTGGGGCTGCCCGCCTGCTCGTCGGCCTACTACCGCACGATGGAGGCCTTCGGAAAAGAAAAGCGCGACATCCTCGCTTCGCGCGTGAAGTCTGCCCAGGAAGGCCAGCAGGATGCGAAGGAGCAGTTTGAGTCCGCGCTCGACCGCTTCAGCAAGCTGGTCAACGCCGAAGATTCAGACCTGCGCCGCGCGTACGACCGCTCCAAGTCAGACCTCGATCGGAGCCAGGACAAGGCCAAGACCGTGCACGACCGTATCGAGTCTGTGGAAGACGTCGGCCAGGACCTGTTCAACGAGTGGGAAGCGGAACTCAAGCAGTACAGCCGCGATGACCTGCGCCGTCAGGCCAACAGCCAGTTGAAAGACACACGCCGCCAGTTCGACCAGATGCTCGCGGCAATGAAGCGGGCCGAAGCCTCAATGGACCCCGTGCTGCAAACCTTCCAGGACAGCGTGCTGATGATGAAGCACACCCTCAACGCCCAGACCGTCGCGGCCATGCGCGGCACCGTGGCGGAACTGGAACGCGATGTGCGGCGACTGATCGACGAGATGGAACGATCTATCGCCGAGAGCGAACGCTTCATGCAGGAACTGCAGAAACCCTGAGCCGCAACAGTCTTCCGGGCATCGCGGCCCGGGGGCCCTATTCCGCTTCGATATCCGCGTTCGTGTAAACCTTCTGCACATCGTCCAGGTCGTCCAGCGCATCGATCAGGTCGATGACCTGGCGCGCATGCTCGCCCGCCACGGCAACCGTCGTATCGGGAACCATCGCAAGCTCGGCAAGCACGATTTCAAGCCCCGCCTTCTCCAGCGCGTCCTTCACCGTGTTGAACGCCGGGACCTCCGTCAGCACCGTCCACACCGCCGCATCGCCCTCCGCGCCGGCCTCGGGGTGCTGAACATCGAGCGCGCCGGCGTCGATCGCCAGTTCCATCATCCGGTCTTCCGTCAGGCCATCCCCTTTGACGACCACCTGCCCGCGCGGCTGGAACAGGTACGCCACGCACCCCGAGTTACCCACGTTGCCTTCATAGTCGCTGAACGCCTTGCGCACATCCGTAATGGTCCGGGTGCGATTGTCAGTCAGCGCATCGATGATGATTGCCACGCCGCCCGGCGCATAGCCCTCGTACCGGATCATCTCATAGTTCGCTGTATCGCCGCCGCCCGCACCTTTCTTGATCGCCCGTTCCACCGTGTCCCGCGGCATGTTCGCGTACCGCGCCTCATCCATGGCATAGCGGAGCGAAAGGTTAGAGTCGGGGTCGGGCCCCCCGTGCTTGGCAGCCACGATGATCGCCTTGCTGATCTTCGTCCACACCTTGCCCCGCCGCTTATCGACGATGGCCTTGCGGTGCCTGATTTTGCTCCATTTATTGTGGCCGGCCACGGTGTCGCCCTCTTGTTAGCGTGCTGAAATCAACAGTAAACCGTGGGACTGGTCAGGGGGCTTCCGGCGTGGCCGCCCGCGCCGGTTCAGCGCCGATGGGAGCGATGGGCGGCGGGCCGCCATCCTGCACCGCTTTCACCTTGGCAGAAAGCGAATCCAGCAGCGGCCGGCTCCGTTCGCGGAAGGCGTCGTTGGCGCGGGGGTCGGCCATCTCCTGGCGGATCTGCATCTGCGCCCGAGACCACATCTCGCGGGCCTGGTCCTGCTGCTCCTTGCCGCCCGCCCGCCACAATGCGTCGGCGGCATGGTCGGCAATCACGGTGTTGTCAGGCCGATCCTTCACCGCCATCATCAGCAGCGAGACAGCGCCCTCCCGCACGTTGCCCTCGGCATCCTTCGTGTCCGCCAGTTTGCCCTGCTTGTACAGCACCCAACCCATCGAATCAACCACGCTGGCGTTGTCCGCGAGCGACTCGTACGCCACCGAGATCAGCGCCTCCGCCTCATGAAGTTTGCCGCGTTCCAGCAGCTGATAACCCAGGTTGTTGTTCGCCCAGGCGTGCGTCGGGCGCAGCCGCAGGCACACCCGGTACGCCATTTCAGACAGTTCCTCGCGACCGCCAAGCGTCAGGAACAGGCCAAGCTGGTACATCACCTCGGCCTTGCGCTCGTCAGCATCTGAGGGAACTCCCTCCGCCTGCCCGTCCAGGTTGTTCCGCTCCAAAAACGTGAGCAGTGCGCTGGCGCCATCCGCGTCCGCCAGCGCATCGGCAAAGTGTTCAACATCCGTTTCGTTGCCGCGGACGGCCGTCAGCCGGAACCACTCAAAGCAAATGGCGTCGTTGGGCGGCGACACCTTCTTCGCGGCAGCCTCCAGAAAGCGCAGCACATACCTGCCCTCGGGGTGCTTCCCTAGCTCCGCCGCAATCTGGCCATACGCCGGAAGACGCGCTTCGGGATCGCGCTCCGCAACCTTCTCGACGCCCGCGACAAGCTGATCCGTCTGGTCCGGGTGGCCGATGGCAATCAGCGAAAGCCGCGCCATCTGCAGTGGTGTCGAGGCTTCCCCGCGCCCGGCGATCAGGTCCAGCAGGTGGATCGCGGCATCGACATACTCGGGGTTCTTGCGGGCCAGTTCATCCGGCTGCACGCGAGCGATAATGGCCAACAGCCGCCCCGACTGCTGATCTGTCAGCTTGATGGTGGTCGGCACACCGTGCACCAGCACATCGGCGGCCCGCGCCACATCTCCCGTGCGAACAAGAAGCTCAGCGCGCTCAATCGCGTTGTCGAGGTTGGGGGGCGCGTGCTCCAGCCGCTCCGCCGCCAGCTTGTCCGCTTCCTCGGGCTTTTCCATTGGCTCGCGCACGATCCACTCGCGGATGTGAGCCAAGTCGGTCAGCGGCCACACCGCAAGCCGTTCAGCCAGCAGTTGCTGCGCCTCCTCGCCCTTGCCCTGCGCCGCCATCACGCGGGCGAGGGCGCCCAGCAGCAGCGTCTGGTCGGGCCGCTCAGCCAGACTTTCGCGAAGCCACTGCGCGCCGCGCTCGGTCAGGTCCGGGTCTGTCTGGGCTGCCCGCTCCCACACCCGAACCAGCAGGTTAATGACCGCTCCGTTCTCGTTGTACTTCGCCAGCATCGCGAACAGCTGCGGCTCCGCCTGAGACCACAAAGACCGGGCCACCAGGTCCTGGGCGCTGATCCCCCGGATCACGCGGCTGGAAGGAATGCTCTGGCGAAGCTCGCGGGCCAGCCCGGTCAGCTTCTCATCGCTGTGCAGCGCGCCGCTCGGGGCATACAGCGTCAGCAGCGGCTCATAAGACCGCTCATCAAAGCGGTCTCGTGCCAGTGCCCGCTGCAGATACTCTTCCGTCCGCGAAGCGTCGTCGCCGTGCGAGGCAAGCTCCGCCGCCAGCAGCAGGTCGTCGGTGGACACCGCCTCACCCGGCGCCGTCATCACGCCCTCCAGCCTTCGCAGCGCCTGCTCAAACTGCTGCAACGACTGGAGCGCAAACACATCCGCACGCCCCGCGTCGGGCGTGTTCAGCCCGGTTAGCTTCCGCTCCGCGCCAAACGCCTGCTCCCAATCCCCGTTTGCCACCGAAACTCCGGTCACGCCTGCCAACGCCGCGGCACGCATCGGGGCTGGAAACTCAGCACCCAACCGCGCCAGCGCACGGTCGGGCCGTCCCAGCCTGTTCAACAGCGCAGCGGACAGCAGCCGAGCAGCCGGCGCGTCGTCAGCCTCGAGTAGCTTGACGGTTTCATCAATGCCCTGCCCGCGGTTGAGCAGTACACCAGCGCACAGGTTCGCCGCCAGCGGCTGCGCCTCCACCAGCCGCAGGCACTCCCGCGCACGCCCGCGAAAATCTGCCGCCGGGTACGTGCCGATCAACTCGACCGCGAGGTCAGCATCGACAGGCCAGCGCATCGGTTGTGCCCGCAGCGCGGCCCGCGCATCGTCGCCCTTCAGCGCCGCCGCCGCGGCCCGCGCCAGGCGATTCTGCACCGTCGGCGTCATGGCGATGTCGGTTGACCTGGCAATCTCTCCGATCGCTTCTGCCAGCGGTGCCCCCGCCTGCGTGCCCTGTGACAGGTATGCGATCACCGCCATGTGCCGGTCTTCAACACGCCCCTCTGAATCATGGATGTCGTTGACAATCGCCAGCGCTGCCGCCGCGCTGTGGCCCTGCCGCGTGTGCGCGAACACCCTGCGGGCAATGACACCCTCCGGGTCCAGCGTCGGCGACTCGGCCGCCGCGTCATACGCCCCCGATGCACGGTCAAACTCTCCCAGCCGCGCGGAAAGATCGCCCACCCGCAGCCACAGGTCCCCGCGCCGACGATAAATCTCCGCAAGCTCGTTCCGCAGTGGGCTCTGCCCGATGGCGGTGACCGGCTCCTGCAGCCCCTCGCTCAGCAGGTCGCGTGCCGCCCGCACATACCCCAGCGGCAGCAGCGCTTCCGCCAGGTCCACGGACAGCAACTGGCGAAGCCCTGCCTCCACACTTTCATCGCTGCTGCGGCGTGCCTGCGCAAGCTTGCGTGCCGCATCTTCATACCGCTTCCCGCGCAGGTCATCGCGCGCCAGCAGCACCAGCACCCGGGGCTCATCAAGACCGAGGCGCAGCGCCCGCTGAAACGAGGACATGGCCGACGTGCGGCGGCCCAGATCAAGCTGCGCCTGCCCCAGTTCCCGCCAGATTTCCGGTGAGGCCGCGTCCAGCCGCGAAGCGGCTTCCAGGTCTGTGACGCCCTGCGCGGCCTGGCCGTCGAGCACCTTGGTGCGCCCGCTGGCATACAGGCGCAGTGCCCGCGGATTGATCGCCGCGCTCGCCCGTGGTGCGACAGCATCAACCGATGGCGCTGCATAGGCCGCGATGGCTTCATCCACCGACGCCCGGGCCCGGGCCGCGACATCACCGCCTGCCGTAAGAAGGGCCACATCGTCGGTCGCCACGCCTGGGGGCGGCGGGAGTGTCTGTGCCGCAGCATCGGGCTGCTGCTGCTGGCGCGCTGCAAGCTTTGTAAGACCTGTAAACAGTTCCTTCGGCACCCCGGGCGCGACATCAACCTGTCGCGTGTTTCCACCCCGCCCCGCGCACCCGCCCACAACCAGCGCCCCGCCCGCAATGAACGCCGAGGTAAGCATCGTCCCCGAAATCGCCATCCCCAAACCAGCGCACCGCGCAAGCCGACCCGCACCAACGGCGCCAACCCGTACGATCTTCGAAGACCCCTCCTGGCGCGCGCTGTTCATGCTCAACTCCCTGAGCGCGGCTTGGCCTTGCTCTTTTTCGCTGCGGATTCTGACTTCACTTTGGCCTTCGCGCCCGCCTTGGGCGACTTCGCCTCCGCAGCCGCGGCAGGCGGCCGCTCAGGGGTCACGACGATCGGCCGCTTGTCCCGCCGCGGCGGGTGCCCATGCTCGTCGGACCATGCCTGCAGCAGCAGCGCGGCAGACAGAGCCTCCTCAGCCTTGATGTGGTGCTCAAGCCAGCTTGCCGCGGCTTCCGCCGTGGTGCCTTCCTCAAGCACCTGCTCCTGCACCAGCAGATCGCGCAGCCGCTCATCAACGGGGATCGCGTGCCCAAGGCCCTGCAACAGGCACACGCGGGCGGCAACAAAGCAGGGGCAGCCGGCAAGCGCCTCAAGGTGGTGCCTCGCCTCCCGCTTGCTCAGGTCCGCAAGGTGCTTCAGGCTGATGTTGTGCTGGCGCTGGTACACATCATTCAGGATGGTCCGCAGCCGCATAGACCGTTCAAGCCCCAGCGGGTACTTCTCGCCCAGCACGTGCGCCACCTCATCCGCCACGCACACCCGCAGTTCGTTGTAGTCCACAACCGAGTCGCGCAACCGCTTCATCGCGTTACGGGCCTGCCCCGTGGATGCCTCCCACAGCAGCAGCGAAAAAATCAACTGGTGTACAAACGCGTCAAACTCATCAGGCGGCTCGGGCATCACAGAAGGTGCCGCTAGGCCGGCGTGCAGCGCCCCGAGCTTGCGCAGCAGCGTGTTGAGTTTCTTCGTCGAGTCGGCGGTCACAGGGCGGAATCCTGGGGTGAGTCGGGCGAATCGTCATTGAGTTCTTCATCGCGAGCGGCATCGCTCGCGTCGGGCGGCGGGCCCTGCTCTGCCGCGACCTCTGGGGGCGGCGGGCGGGTCTTCAGGTCCTCGCGCACGCGGTCAAGGTCGCGCAGCACCGAAGCCTCTTTCTTGATCGAGCGGTCCAGCCGGAACTCAAGCTGCGGCAGCGTCCGCGTGTTCACCAGGTCGCCCACCTCGCGCCGGATGTGCTTTGCCGCGGCAGTCAGCCCGTGCAGCGTCAGCTCTTCTTTCTCAACCGGCAGGACCGAGACATTCACAAACGCCCGCGACAGGTCCGGCAGCACCCGCACCCCCGTGATGGTGATCAGCCCGCCGATCCTCGGATCAGAGAACCCGCGCGAAAAAACCTCGCGCACCCCGCGGTCAATGGCAGATGTCAGTTGTTCCAAGCGATGGCTCACGGCGCGGTCCCTTTCCTGGCGCCGGGCCCTGCATCGGACCACGCCCCCTCATGCACCGCCAGATCGGCCTGGCGCTTCATCTCGGCGACAAGGTCAAGGTCACGCTCGAGCGCCGTGCACGGGTCAGTTGCTTCGGGCAGTGGCTCACCCTGTGGGTCGTGCAGAACCTCGCGTGTGCAATCTCCCAGTTCGGCATCTCCCAAAGCCCGCAGCTTGGTGGTGATGCGATCCAGCACCTGGCCTACATGCTTCCCGTCGCTGCCCACCAGCGCGAGCGCCAGCCGCGCGGCAGACATGTGGTCCTGCAGCGCAACCTCCGCGACCGACACCTGGTGCTCGCGGTGCAGGCGGTCTTTCAGTGACGAAATGACGCGGCGTTTGTCCTTGGGGGATTCACTGCCGCGGATGAGAAGCTCGAACTGGAGGATTCCGATCACCA
Organism: Phycisphaerales bacterium; assembly: GCA_038260025.1. GTDB lineage: Bacteria > Planctomycetota > Phycisphaerae > Phycisphaerales > UBA1924 > JAEYTB01. The sequence continues at coordinate 47,262 of JBBSOF010000008.1, read as the reverse complement.
TGTTGGAAACATCACTCGCTCGCAAGGCTAGGCGTTATTCCCGCACATGCGTACCACCGGGTTTTCCCGCGAACATCCCGCACTCGGTCACGACTCCCTGCTCATTCACTTTCACCGCAGCAACCTGGTGATAGTCAAACCACACAAACCTGGAATAGGTGGCCGTCCACCCTTCGATAGTGGGTGCGCGGTCGGGCGTCGCTCCGCCCAGCCACAGCAGCGATGAGTAGGAATGACCCACGACTTTGCCTTCTCCGACCGCTTCCCACACGCTGTCCCGGCACAGGCACCACACGAAGGCCGAGGCCGCAAGCAGCCAACATGCGGCACCGGTGCTGTACGCCGCAACTCTCCACGCTCGGTTGAGACGGACATGCCCCATCGCCGCGGGCTCCCTGCCTTACTTCTTCGCCGCCTCCGTCCCCCCGCCGAGCGTCCGCTTGACCTCGACCTTCTTGTAGCACTCCAGCACGTCGCCTTCCTTGATGTCGTCGTACCCGTCGATCTTCATGCCGCACTCCATACCGGCACGAACTTCCTTGGCATCGTCCTTGACGCGCTTGAGCTGCGCGAGCTTGCGGTCGTGCTCCACCACCACGCCGTTGCGCGTGACGCGGATGAGAGCATCGCGGAGCACCGTGCCGTCGGTGATATAGCAGCCGGCGATGTTGCCGACCTTGGTGACCTTGAACACCGCCCGCACCTCTGCGTGGCCCAGCACTTCCTCGCGGACCTCGGGTGCCAGCATGCCCTCCGCCGCCTTCTTCAGGTCGTCGGTGATGTCATAGATGACCTGGTAGGTGCGGATCTCAACGCCCTTCTGCTCGCTGAGTTGGCGCGCCTTGCCGCTGGGGATGACGTTGAACCCGATGATGATCGCCTTGGAAGCATCCGCCAGCAGCACATCGCTCTCGGTGATGCCGCCCACCGCCGCGTGGATGACCCGCGTCTTGACCTCCTCGGTCTTGATCTTCTCGCACTCGCCCTTGAGCACGTCCACCGTGCCCTGCTGGTCGGTCTTGAGGATGATGCGGATTTCCTTGTTGACCTCGCTCTGCGCCGCCTGCATCTGGCTGAAGAGCGAATCGAGCGTGACCTTGGGCGCGGCCAGCGCCGTGTGCCGCTCGCGGATGCGCCGCTGGTCGGCCGCCTCTTCCGCCTGCTTCAGGCTGGCGGTGACGAAGAACTTGTCGCCCGCGTCACACACCATGTCGATACCCGACACCACCACGGGCATGGGGGGTCCCGCCTCGCGTACGCGCTTGCCCTTGTCGTCGGTCATGTCGCGGATGCGCCCGAACGCACGGCCCATCACGATGAAGTCGCCGACCTTCAGCTTGCCCTGCTGGATAAGGATGCTGGCGACGGCGCCGCGTCCCTCCTCCATCCTGGCCTCGATGACCGTGCCCTGCGCCGCGCCACCGAAGTCTGCCTTCAGTTCGAGCAGCTGCGCCTGATAGTCCAGCGCGGTCAGCAGGTCCTCGATGCCCTGGCCCGACACGGCGGAGGTGCGCACCATCTCGGTGTCGCCGCCCCACTCGGTGGGGTTGAGCCCCGCCTTCGCCAACTCGCCCAGGGTCTTCTGCACCTGCGCCTCGGTGGCGTCGGGGCGGTCGATCTTGTTCAGCGCAACCACAATCGGCACCTTCGCCGCCTTCGCGTGGTTGATAGATTCGATGGTCTGCGGCATCACGCCCTCGGGCGCGGACACCACCAGCACCACCACGTCGGTCATCTTCGCGCCGCGGGCACGCATGCTCGTAAAGGCCTCGTGGCCGGGCGTATCGAGGAACACGATCTGCTTCTTGTGAGTCTCGACCGTGACTTCCGCCACAAACGCGCTGGTCTTCTGCGTGATGCCGCCCGCCTCGCCCGCCGCCACGTTGGCATCGCGGATCTTGTCCAGCAGGCTCGTCTTGCCATGGTCGACGTGGCCCAGGATGGTGACCACGGGACCGCGCGTGTGCGAATCAACCGTCTCGCGGTTGACGAACTGATCCGAAACTGTCTCTTCTGCGGTGCGTGCCTCGACGACCTCCAGCTCGATGTCGAAGTCCATCATGATTTCGATGGCCTTCTCCACCGACAGCGGATCATTGATCTTCAGCATCATGCCCTGCATGAACAGCTTCTTCGTGATGTCCGAACCCTTCACGCCCGTCGCGGCAGAGAGGTCCTTGATCGTGAAGGGGGCGCTGACGCGGATCTTGCCGTCCGACGGGCCGGCGATCGCCGCCTGCCCGGGCTTCTTGAGGTCCTGCTTGCGCTTCTTGAGGAAGCCGCCGGCGCGTGCCAGGCGTGCCTCGCGCTCCAGCAGGTCCTGCTCGCTGAAAATGCCCTGCGTCGTGCCGGCCCACTCGGTGCCGCTGCGACCGCGCCGGCGGTCCGGCACGCCCACGCCGCTGGACCGCTTCGCGCCCGCTCCCGCGGCAGCCCCCTGGCCTTCCTTCCGCCGCGGGCTCCGGCCGCTGTCATCCTCTCGACCCGTCATGGGACCTGCGCCGCCGCCGGTTCGCGGTCCACCCGGGCCCGGGCCCATCGGCGGGCCAACACGCCGCGGGCGCGGCGCCTGGATCACTTCCGGTGCCTCGACGCGCACGACCTTGGGTCCTGAAAGCTTGACAGGTGCCCGCAACTCCAACTTGGGACCAGCCGGGCCGACCGATGTGGGCCGCAGCGGTACGTTCATCGGCGCGGCCTTCACCGGCGCAGAGACCCGTGCAGGCGGAGTCAAACGAGCCGGCGCTGCGGGCTCGGCCGTGCCGGTGGGGCCTTCCGACGCCTGGCCCACGGGCTGTGCGGGCGCTTCTGCCGCGGCAGCGGGCCTGAGTTCCTGCGGCGGGGTCGATGGCACAACCGCCGGAGCCGTCGTCCGCTCCACCGGCGCGGTGGGCGTGATCACGGTCGGCTCGATCCGTCGAGCCTTCATCTCTGTGTGCGCCGTGCCAGGTGCCCCAGCCACAGGCGTTGCATCAACGGTCGCAGGAGCCTGCGCGGCAGCCGCAGGGGCCGGGATGGAAGTGGGGGTGGAGACGGGGGTGGAGATTGGAGCAGAGGTGGGTGCCGCGGGTGCATGCACCTCAGGCTCGCCCGGCGCGATGGTCTCCGTGGTTTCCGTCGTGTCGGTGTGCGGCGCATCGGTATGGGCCTCGCCTCCGCGAGCGCGCCGGCGCGTGGTCTTGGCGCGCACCTGATCCAGGTCCACCTTCTCAGAGGTCTCGACGGCAGTCGCCGTCCCGCCGGAGGTGTCATGCTGCGTAAACCACTCGCGGATCGTCGCCTCCAGGCCCGCCGAGATGGCAGACATGTGGTTCTTCACCGTCTCGACGGGGATTCCCTCGGCGTGGCACTTCGCCACGATCGCCTTGGAATCAACCGAGAGGTCTTTCGCGATTTCGAAGATGCGCTTCTGCTTGGCCAATCAATGCTCCGTGCCGAACCGAACCACCACCAGAAAAAACCCACACAATGCGGCACCCACCACGGGGCCGCACACTCATGCCTGACCCAGGATGTCCGCCGCCCGCGCGTCGGCATCCGCTGATACCTGCTTCGGCGGCTGGGGCGCCGATGATGCGCCCAGGATTGCCGCAGCCGCGGCCTCACCCGCTTCGCCGGCAGAGACCTCGCCGCCCTCGGCAAAGATCTTCGCGGCCGCCGCGGCGTCTTCCTTCGCCTTGCGGTCCTTCTCTTCCTTGTCCTTCTGCTGCTGGGCCGCGACTTCCTTGGCCTTGACCGAGCACGACTCGACGACCGTCGCCGCCTTGGCCTCGTCGATCTCCAGCTCCGCCATCAGCACTTCCTGGCCCACCTCTTCTATGTCGAAGACGCTGACCATGCCCAGCGCTGCCAGCTTGTCGGCCATCGGCTCGGTGATGCCCTCGATGCTCTGCACCGTCGCGTACATCGTCTCGATGCCCTTCGTGAACTCTTCCGGCGTCAGGATGTCAACATCCCATCCGGTGAGCCGGGCCGCCAGCCGCACGTTCTGACCGCGCTTGCCGATGGCGAGGCTCAGCTGATCGTCGCGCACCACTACGGTGGCGCGGCCGAGCTCGAAGCACAGCGAAACCTCCTGCACTTCAGCGGGCTTCAGCGAGTTCTGGATGAGGATCTGGCTCGACTCATTCCAACGCACGATGTCGATCTTCTCGCCGTTGAGCTCATCGACGATGTTCTTGATGCGGCTGCCCCGCACGCCCACGCACGCGCCAACGGCATCCACCTTTGAATCGATCGAGGAAACGGCAATCTTCGTGCGGTACCCCGCCTCGCGGGCCATCGCCTTGATCTCGATGATCTTCTCTGCCACCTCGGGCACCTCGACCTCGAACAGCTTCTTGATGAAGTCCGGGTGCCCGCGCGACAGCACGATCTTCACCTGGCTGCCCGCATCACGCACGTCCAGAATCAGGCACCGCACGCGGTCGCCCGCCGCGAACTGCTCGCCGGGGATCTGCTCGCTCCGCGGCATGAACCCCTCGGCGCGGTCGATGGTCACCACCAGGGCGCCGCCCTCGTACCGCTGGGCCACACCCGTAACCACCTCGCCCATGCGCTTGCTGAACTCGTCGAAGATGCTGCTCCGCTCATCATCGCGGAACTTCTGGATCATGACCTGCTTGAACGTCTGTGCCGCGATGCGGCCGAACTGCACCGGCGGCAGGTCCAGCGGCGCGCCGTGACGCGTCAGCGAAAACTGCCCGGAGATCGGGTCCAGCACGCAGGCGAACTCCTCGGTGTCCAGCGTGTTGAAGTATTTCCGCGCCGCCGACACCATCGCCTGCTCCAGATCGCGCACCAGCACCTGCTTGTCGATGTTCCGGTCGCGGGCGATCGAGTCGAGGATCCGCATCATCTCTTGAGGGTTCACGCTGTCGGCTCCGAAGGGTTGAAATGTCTTGTTGTCAAGATGTCTGAGAACACAAACCAAAACCACAAATCCCAAAAACACAAAGACCACGCGCTTTGTCACAAAGCCCGTGGCCCACATCGACCCGGAAGGGTCAGCCAGCCGCGGCCCGGCGGATGCCGGACCCCGAGGTTGTCCCACTCACCGCATGGAACCTCCCGCGGCAGGGACAACCCTCGAACGACACAGGTGTGTCATTCGATTAGAGGGCATGGGTGTGAACCACAAACTTCATGACGTCGTGCTCCCGAACCTGCCCGTCACGGTCCGACCATGGCGAACAGACCCGAACAAAGTCAGGGAATCATAGGAGCAGTCTCAGCCCGATTCCATCGGCGGCAGGCACGCCCGCCCAGCTTCAGCCGTCAAAAGGCTGGTCGTTCAAGCCCGCGCCAAGCCCGCGTCACACGCGATCCTCGGCCCCCGTCGCCCGCAGCACTCGCAGGGCGCGGCTGCCGCGGAACTGCCCGATATGGGCCAGGAACTTCCTCTCTCCCTCCACACACACAACCACCGGCGTCGCGGTCGGCTTCTCCGTCATGATGATGTCACCCACCGACAGGTCCAAAAGTTCCTTCAGGGTAATCGTGGTTTCCGCCAGCAGGCCCGTGACTGCTAAAGGTGCCCGCGACAACGTCTTAGAGATCTGCAACTCAACATCTTTCGAGCGCTGGTTCTTGGAAGTCAAGAACCAGTTTTGGCTGCTGAGCATGTCCATCACCGGCTCGATGACGTTGTAGGGAATGCACAGGTTCATGGTGCCGGCCCGGTTGCTCATCTTGAGCTCAAAGCCGATCACCACCACCACCTCATTAGGGGGAACAATCTGGACAAGCTGCGGGTTGCTCTCCGTGGCCGAGACCTTGAACTCCAGCTGCTTGATCCCCGCCCACGCCTCCGACAGTGCCGCCAGACCACGCTTATTCACGTTGCTGATGAGGCGGGTCTCGATCAGCGTCATCGGTCGCTGGGGGATGAAGAGGTCCTGCGTGGTTCCCCCAAGCAGGCGGTCAATGATCGGATAAATGATCAGCGGGCTGATTTCCAGGCACATCTGCCCTTCAAGCCCATCCGCACTGACCAGATTAAACGAGGTCGGATTCGGAAGTCCTGATGTGAACTCCGAATACGTCATCTGCTCGCATGTGGCGACCTTGACCTCCACGATGGTCCGCAGAAATCCGGACAAGGATGCCCCGAAGTTTCTCGCGAACGACTCGTGCAGCGTCTGCAACGCCCGCATCTGGTCCTTGCTCACGCGTTCCGGCCGCTTGAAGTCGTACCCCTTGACCTCTGTGTCTTGGGGGTCGCGCCGCCGCTTGCTAAAAATCGGAGCGTCCTTCCGCTCTTCCTTCACCTCGCCGGAATCAACCGCGGCAAGAAGCGCATCAACCTCATTCTGGTCAAGGACATCGCCCATGGGTACAGCCACTTCTCCGGAGGCACCAAAGCCTTATCGGGACTATCGGACAGGAGCGCGCGATTGCTGCAAGGCTTGGGCCGACTCACCGCCGGCCGTCGTACGCTTCCTCATGACGACCGCAGTCTCATTCCGCCAATGCGCGAGATCCCTTTTCTTGGCGCTCCCGGTCTTGTCGACCCTCGCCGCCTTCCCTGCGCTGGCCCAGGACAAGGTAGAGGTACGCGCTGTTGCTCAACGCCCCCAGATATCCCCTGGCGACCAGATCGTCATTGCCGTAATCCTAGACCACGGTGCCGAACTCCACAGTTGGCCTGAGGTATCGGTCCCCCTGCCCGAAGGCTTCGACGGGATGATCCCGACCACGATCACCCCAGACGGCCCGCTGACCCCAGGGCTCCGTCTCGCCGGCATCCAGTGGCCTACTCCGCTCTCGCATCAACTCCCAAGCCCGCTGGGAGATGGCGAAATTACCGGCCCCGTCTACATCGGGGTCATGACTGCATATCTCGTCTTCGAGTCTGACACATCTGTCAAACCCGGCGACCTTTCCATCAGCCTCAAAGCCAAGTCCCAACCCTGTAATGAGCAGACCTGCTTCCCACCCGCCACCACCAAGCTCGTGGTCCCAATCCACTTTTCGCCCACACCTTCCGACGCCTTGAACGACCCTTCGCTCTTTGCCGGCTTCAATCAAGACAAAGTTACGCCCACCGCCGATTCCTCTGTCGGCGCCCCGCCCACGCCAGCGCCCCCAAACTCCACCCGGCCGCCTCCGACACTCCCGCCGTCCCCCGCCCTCCAGCCCATGCAGCACTCGTTCCTGGGGGTCTCGATCGGCAGCGGACTCCTGATCCTCTTTGCCTTCGCCGTCCTTGGCGGGGCTGTCCTTAACCTCACACCCTGCGTGCTCCCCATCATCCCTATTAAGGTCATGACGCTTGTCCAGCACGCAGGCTCGCCCCGCCACCGCTTTATCCTCGGCCTCTGGATGGCCCTGGGAGTCGTGATCTTCTGGACCGCCGTCGGCGTCCCCATGATGTTCGTGAGCACCCTCGACCCGACCCGCCTCATCTTCGGCAACTGGTGGGTCACCCTGGGCCTGGGCTTCCTGATCGCCATTATGGGCCTTGGAATCATGGGCCTGTTCTCCATCAACCTCCCGCAGGCTGTCTACCTCATCAACCCCAAGGCCGACACAGCACGCGGCTCTTTTCTCTTCGGCATCATGACCGGTGTCCTCGGCCTCCCGTGTTTCGGCTTCGTCGCCGGCGGCCTCCTCGCTGGTACAGCCGCCCTCCCTCCAGTCACCGTCCTCGCCATTTTCATGGGCCTGGGCCTTGGCATGGCAGCGCCCTACCTCGTCCTCTCCATCAACCCCAAACTCGTCGAAAAACTTCCCCGCACCGGAGCCGCCAGCGAACTCGTCAAGCAGGTCATGGGCTTCCTTCTCCTCGGCGCGGCGGCCTTCTTCCTCACGGTGGGCATCAAGACATTCCTCGCCCGGTATCCCTGGTTCTCAAGCTCAATGCCCTACTGGGCCGCTGGCTTCTTCATTGCCATCGCCTCGCTCTGGCTGATCATCCGAACCTTCGTCATCAGCCAGAAGTGGGGCCGCCGCATCATCATCACCGTCTTCGCCATCCTCCCCGCTTGGGGCACGCTTTACTTTGCACACGCCTCTGCACAGGCCGACCGGCGCGACTTCGATGCCCGCCAGGCTGCAAAAGCGCACGGCGACGGCGAGCTCGTCCGGGGTGTCTGGCAGGAGTTCTCCAAAACGCAGCTGGAAAGGGCCCGCGCCGACGGCAACACCATCCTTGTGGACTTCACAGCCGATTGGTGCTTGACCTGCAAAAGCCTCAAACGAGCGGTTCTCGACCGCGAACCCGTCCGAAAAGCCCTCGATTCCATCACGCTGTTCGAGGCGGATGTCACCCTTGACAGCGCCCCCGGCTGGAAGCACCTTGCCGAGCTTGGCCAAACCGGCGTCCCCACCCTGGTCTTCTACGGCCCCGCCCTCGACCGCCCCGTAGTGCTCAACGCCTATACCTCCGAGGCCGTCCTCAACGCTCTGAACCAGGTTGGCGCAAGGCCGGTAACGCAACGCTAACACCCACCTTTCCCCGTTGACACTCCCCCCCAGCCTGTCTACGTTTCCTTCCCTTCATCTGACCGTTTCCCCGGCCGATAGAAGGCTGACAACCCGCGGGTGTAGCTCAGTGGTAGAGCGTCACGTTGCCAACGTGAAAGTCGAGGGTTCAAGTCCCTTCACCCGCTTTCGAGTTCAGAAAGAAGTCAGAAAAACCGTCTTCGCCGGTCCAGCGGCACCAAGCCCAGGGGAACCTCCCTTGGGCTGCTTTGTTTTTGGCGTCGCACCGGTCCATGCCAAACCGTGCCAAACCCTTCCAAATACTGATACGCCCCCCGGTCCGATTCCGCATGATCATGCATGGGAACCAGCCCAACGATTGCAGAGACTGCCCCCATGACCCAGAGCGAGCACACCCCGCACCGGCCCGTGGTTACCGAACTGCTGGTGCGCGCCCAGTCTGGCGATGCCAAGGCCACGGATGAACTCTTCCCAATCGTGTACGACGAGCTTCGCCAGTTGGCCCAGCGGTTCCTCAGCGGCGAGAGCAAGGCCCAGACCATGCAGGCCACGGCGCTCGTGCACGAGGCCTACCTGCGCCTGGTAGGTCCCAACCAGGACCCGTGGGAGAACCGCGCCCACTTCTTCGGCGCGGCAGCCCGCGCCATCCGCCGCATCCTCACCGATCATGCCCGCGATCGCGATGCCCAGAAGCGCGGCGGCGGCATCAAGCCTCTGTCCCTCGACGAAGCCCTCGTCGTGTGCGCGGGTGAGCCCACCGTCAACATGGTCAACCTCGATGCCGCGCTCACCAAGCTCGCGGACATCGATGAACAGAAGGCCCGCGTCGTCGAGCTGCGCTTCTTCGGCGGACTCACCGTCGAGCAGGTCGCCCTGGCCCTCAACATCTCCGCCAGCACCGTCGCCCGCGACTGGCAGTTCGCCCGCGTGTGGCTCCACCGCGAGCTGGAAACCCAGATGGATACATAGTCTCGTGGCATCGCCCTTCCGGGCGATGTGTAGTTCCTGTGGCATCGCCTTTCCAGGCGATGTCCCCCCGCCTCACCGGGCGGAAGCCCGGCACCCCGTCCTGTCGCCCTTCCGGGCGATGTCCGCCAATCCCTAATCCCCCAACGTCCCCATCACGTTCTTCTCTCGCTGCACCGTGCCCGACAATCCCTCCCAACCCGATCCCACGCCCCCCGCGCGCCCACCGGGTTTCGCGCGCGTTGAAGAAATCTTCTTCGAGGTCGCTTCACACTCCCCCCGCGACCGGGAGGATGCCATCCGCCGCCTTTGCGCCGGCAATACCGACCTTGAGAAAGAAGTCCGCTCCCTTGTTTCCGCCGCGGGCGATCTTGGCGCATTCCTCGAGCGCCCCGCCCTAGGTGACAACTTTGACCTGGCCAAAGAAAGCCAGCACGCCGCCGTCGATGAGATGGTCGGCACGACGGTGGGCTCCTTCCGCGTCGACCGCCGCATCGCCAGCGGCGGCATGGGCACTGTCTACGAGGCATCGCGTGCCGATGGCCAGTTCGAGCAGAAGGTCGCCATCAAGATCGTCAAGCGCGGCATGGATTCCGACGAGATCCTCCGCCGCTTCAAGGCCGAGCGCCAGACCCTCGCCGCGCTCGACCACCCCAATATCGCCCGCCTCATCGACGGCGGCGTCACCGACGATGGCCGCCCCTTCCTGGTCATGGAGTACATCGACGGCCGCCCAATCGATGAATACTGCGATGAGAAGCGGCTCAGCGTGCGCGAGCGGCTGACGATGGTGCAGCAGGTGTGCGCTGCCGTCCACCACGCCCACCAGAACCTCATCATCCACCGCGACCTCAAGCCCAGCAACATCCTCGTCACCGCCCAGGGCGTGCCCAAACTACTGGACTTCGGCATTGCGCGCCTGCTGGGTGGCGGCACCGACCGCCACGTCACCGCAGACACCGACCGCCGCCTCACGCCCGAGTACGCCAGCCCCGAGCAGGTCCTGGGCGAATCCCTCAGCACATCCAGCGATGTCTACTCACTTGGCGTCGTGCTCTACGAACTGCTCACCGGCGTGCGGCCGTACTACTTCGGTGCCAAGACGCAGGAAGAAGTCTGGCGCGTGGTGGTGACCGAGCAGCCCGTGCCCCCCAGCATGGCCGTGACGGTGCGGGTGGGCCGACTGGGGACGACGCGAGGCTCGTCCAGCTCCGTGCGCCCGCCCTCGGGCCAGGGCACAAGCGCCGGTGCGAGCAGCGCAACCGCAACAGGCACGCAGCCCGGCGGCACGCCGGTCGATCAGCCCCGCACCCGCGGCATCACCTCGACCCGCCTTCGCGGCCAGCTCCGCGGCGACCTGGACAACATCGTGCTCATGGCCCTGCGGAAAGAGGCCCACCGCCGCTATGGCTCGGCGGAGCAGCTTGCCGCCGATATCGGCAACTACCTGGCGGGCCTGCCGGTGCTCGCGCGCCGCGATACCGTCGGGTACCGCGCGGGCAAGTTCATCAAGCGGCACCGCGAGGGCGTGGGGCTCACCGTGGCCGCGCTGCTCATCCTCTCCGGCGCCACCATCACGCTCTACCGCCAGTCGCAGATGCTGCAACGCCAGCGCGATGAGCTCATCGTCAGCAATAACCGGCTGACTGAAAACCGCCGCTTTCTGAACGGCATCCTGGCGGGTGGGAATGCCCGCGACAAGGGCCCCGATGCCCGGCTCGGCGATGTGCTACGCGATACCGCCGAAGCGCTCGAGAACACTCCGCCTAAGGACACCTTCACCCGCGCCGCGGCAGAATACTCGCTCGGCCAGGCCATGATGTCTCTGGGCATGCTGGCGCAGGCCCGCCCGCTCCTGGAGCGTGCCGCCGCCGCGTACGCGCCGATGGCCGAAGACTCCGAAGCCCGGCTCGACATCGCCGTTGATCTTGCCGTCATGGACTTCTACGAGGGCCGCCACGCCGCCGCGGAGACCGCGCTGCGCCGCCTGCTGGTCATCGAGCAGGCCCGCAACGCTGGTGTGCCAACCGAGCGTGAAGGCACGATCCTGACGAACATCGGCGCGGCCCTGCGCCTGCAGCGGCGGTTTGATGAATCCCTCGCGGTGCAGGCCGATGCTCTGCGCGTGCGCACGGTGTTGCAGGGCGCGGGCAGCCTGGCCGTCGCCGAGACCCTCAACAACATCGCAAGCTCGCGCCTCCAGAACGGCGATGTGGCCGGCGCGATCACCGACTATGAGCAATCGCTCGCCGTGCGCCGCGCGCTCCTCCGCCCCGACCACCCCCTCGTGGTCCGCTGCGAGACCAACCTGGGTCTCGCGCTCATCCGCGCCGGCCGGGCAGGCGAGGCCGTCCCCATGCTCACGCACGCCGCGGAAAGCTGGGATGAGGCGTTCAGCCCGCACGACGCAACCCGCATCGCACCCATGACGTCCCTCGCCATCGCCCTGCGCAAGCAGGGCGACCTCGACGGCGCATCACAGTGGCTCGAGAGCGCCCTGCAATGGCAGCAGGCCAACCGCCCGCAGGACACCGCCAACATCGCGGCAACACAGGCCAACATCGGCCTCGTCCGCGCCCAGCAGGGCCGCACCGACGAGGCCGTGCAGCTCCTCGAAGCCGCCCTCCCCACCCTCCGCGCCGCCCCCAACCTCGCCGGCATCACCGCGAACGCTGCGGAAGCATTGGCGAACATCTACGACTCACGCGGTGAAGCAGCAAAAGCGGAACAAACCCGCCGCAAACCCCGCTGAAATGGACAACGTCAGCACACGTTCACAGGCTTCAGTCACTCAGCACTCAGCACTCAGCACTCAGCACTCAGCACTCAGCACTCAGTCCTCAGTCCTCAGTCCTCAGTCCTCAGTCCTCAGTCCTCAGTCCTCAGCACTCCCCCCCCGCCAGCATCCTGAAGAACGTCTCGATATCCGCGTCGGTCCCGGCATCGCCGTCGCCGTCGTAGTCGCTGCTGTTGCAGGTGGGGCAGCAGTTGCCGCCCAGGCAGGCGAAGAACGCTTCGATGTCGGCGTCGGTGCCCACATCGCCATCGTGATCAAAGTCGGGCGTGCCGCACACGGTGCCCAGCGTGAAGTTGAAGTTGAAGTTGCGAACACTCTGCGGGCCGGCCGAGGTGTACTCAACCTGGTACTGGATCGAGTACGTCCCCGGTGCCAGCACGCCCGTCATGTCCACCGTCTGCGGCGGCGCGGTCTCGCGCAGCAGGAACAGCCGCTGGTGCGTGCCCATGTTGGCAAGTTCAATCTCGAACTCATCGCGCGGGTTGTCGCTCGGCCGCGGCGTGGCGTACAGGCGATACGGCGTCGGCGTCGCGACGCTGAAGGTCACAAAGACCGACGCGTCGGCCTCGCCCTCCTCCGGCTGCCCGAAGATGTTCAGGCCGCCCTGCCCCGTCAGCGTGCCACGTGCGCGAATGGCATTCGGGTCCACCACGCAGTCGATGCCCGTGCCGGCGGTGTTGGGCACCTGGGTGCCGTCGGGCGCGGTGAAGGTGGTGGTGATCAGCAGCGACTGCACGAAGGGATCAAAGTTCGCCGCGGCAAGCGACTGCACGTTTCCGTCAGCCGTGGTGCTGACGGTGATCACCCGGTCCTGCGTGAGCAGGGTCACCTGCGCGTGCGCAGCAGGAACCACGCCCGCGAAGGCGATCAGCAACGTACACAGACGCGTCGGTGTCAACATAAAGGCCCCTCTTGCTGGGGACGGACCGCGGCGATCCAGGCCCACCTCTACATGCGGCAAATGACGGGCGGTTCGCGCAAAATAGCAGCGCCACGGCATTCTGGGCACGCCAGTCGCCAAAGACCCCATCCTGCCATGGATTCTATCGGGCCAGTCGCGAGGATTCGCTCGCCAAACGCTTCCGGGCCGCGTCCAGCTGGATTGAAACCGATTGCGGCCCGGTGCCCCCCGCGACCTCGCGGCTGGCCAGCCCCGCCGTCAGCGTGAGGTGCTCGTACACATCGGGCCCCACCGCCGGTGCCACGCCACGGAACGACTCCAGCGGCATGTCTTCCAGCGGCTGGCCCGCCGCGATGGCATGGCGGACAAGCGCGCCCACCTGCTCGTGCGCCTCGCGGAAGGGCACCCCCTGGCGCACCAGATAGTCAGCAAGGTCCGTGGCGTTGGCGTAGCCACCCTTGGCGGCAGCCTCACACGCCCCGCGCCGAACCTTCAGCGTGTCGAGAATCTTCGGCACCACCCGCAGGCACATGGAGAGGTGATCCATGGCGTCAAACAGCGGCTCCTTGTCCTCCTGCAGGTCCTTGTTGTACGCGAGTGGTAGGCCCTTCACCGTTGTGAGCAGCGAGACCAGCGGCCCGATGACGCGGCCGCTCTTGCCGCGGAGCAGCTCCGCCGAGTCAGGGTTCTTCTTCTGCGGCATCAGCGATGAGCCGCTGGAGACGCTGTCGTGGAACTCAAGAAAGCCAAACTCCTGGCTGCCGTAGAGGATGAGGTCCTCACCCAGGCGCGAAAGGTGTACCGCAGCAATCGCGGCGGCGCTCAGGGTCTCGAGCACGAAGTCGCGGTCCGACACCGCATCAAGGCTGTTGGTGGTGGGGGCCTCGAAGCCCAGGTCGTGTGCCAGCGCGGCACGGTCGATGGCGTACGCCGTCCCCGCCAGCGCGCCCGACCCCAGCGGGCACACATTCACCCTGCCGCGCGCTGCGACAAACCGCGCCGCATCGCGTTCGAGCATCGCTTCATACGCGAGCGCCCAGTGCGCCATCAGCACCGGCTGCGCCCGCTGCAGGTGCGTGTAGCCCGGCAGGATCGTCCCCTGCTCACGCTCCGCCAGCGAGATGAGCGATCCGCGTGCCGCGTGCAGTTCAACCAGCCGCGTGTCGATGGCGCCGCGCGTCCACAACCGCAGGTCTGTCGCCACTTGGTCATTGCGGCTGCGCCCCGTGTGCAGCTTCTTCCCCAGCGGGCCCAATCGCTCAATAAGCCGCGACTCGACCCACGAATGGATATCTTCCTGCGGGTCACCCTTCAGCGGAGCCGACGCATCATCCTCAACCTGGTCGCGCAGCTCCGCGAGCGCACCCTGGAGCCGCGACACCTCCTCGGCGCTCAGCACCCCCGCACGGCCCAGCGCCCCCGCCCACGCCCGCGAGCCTTCGATGTCATCAAGCGCCAGTCGATAATCAAACCGCAGCGAATCGTTCAGCTCTCTGAACAACGCATCGGGCCCCGACTCAAATCGTCCACCCCACAGGGCCATGACAACCTTTCATGCAGTGTAAGACAGGATTTTGGCACCACCCCACCATGCTAGTTCGATCGATCACCCGCCATCGGCCGCTCCAGCACCTCAATGTCCACAACCGCCCCGCCCTTCCCGTCCGGCCACCCCACCTGCCTGTAACCATCCAGCAGCAGCGTGTAAGCCGTGGGGGTCTCCATCCCTGCCGCGGCACGGAAGAACCCCAGCGACACCACTGGCCGTCGCCCGCCCGCTGCCCCCGGGCTCGCGGGTGGATAGTCGGAAGTCTGCAAAGGCCGGGAGGGAGTGTTGGTCGGATCGGTGCGGAGCCGCTCTCGCAACGAAACGCGTACGCCATCGGCAAGCACCATCGCCCGCACGCCCCGCCGGTTGAGCCCCTCCCGCTTCATCGAGCCGATGTTCACCAGCAGCGCGTGGCCCGGCCCAAACTCCACCGCTTCCCCCGTGGCCAGGTCCACATCGACACACCCATTCTCCCCCACGCCCAGCCCCAGCCGCGTGCGGCTTGCTTCCAGCGCAGCCACCAGCCGCCCGAACCTGTCGCGTTCAAAGAAGTGCGAATCCGTCATCGCCCACGCCAGCAGGCCCATGCCCGGGCCGATCTGCGGCCCCAGCGGCGGCAGGAGATGCGCATCATCCTCATCGTCATCCGCGCCCCGCACTGTCCGCATGGAACGCACCCCCAGCGCCTCCGCACTGCGTCCCGTCAGGAACATCGGGTCCGACATCATCGCATCACCCGCGCTCGTGCCCGCGATGACGCCGCCGCGTGCGAGCAGTCGCCGCATCGCCGCGGCTTCAGGCCCAAACGCTCCTTCCGGGCGATAGCGAGTGGTGACGCGCTTCTGATCCCCTCCCGTAAAGAAAATCGCCTGCGCGCCATCCACCAGACGCAGCGTCTCCGCCTCGGTCGTGTCCCGGCTGATGACATCAACCTGGCAGTCAGGGCAGTACCGCCGCACCGTCTTCGCCTTGCCCTCTCCCGCGGCAGCCTCTTCCGCGCTCGCCGCGGTCGCAATAAGCACCCGTGGCGGCCTGCCGCCGGCACTCGCCCGCGCCAGCGCGACAAACCGCTCATACGCCGCGGTGTTGTCATCCTTGATCGCCCCGCCAATCACCAGCAGGTGCCCAGCCTGCCCCGGCGCGGTCTGTTCCCGTTGAAGATGGCAGCAACCCGTGAGCGCCAACGCAAGCGAGGCCAGAAGACATAGCGTGCGGATCGTCATACCCACAGTCTAACGAAAATCGACGCGCCGGCGACGTGTCGCGGCGTGCCGCCGCCACCACCATTCGCTACCTGCCGCCGCGCCTGCTGCTCTCCGCTCTCTCACTTCCCCTCATTCTCCCGGTCCTTCAACGCCCTGATCCGCTCCGGCAGACTCAGCAGCCTGATAAAGCCCCCCGCGTCCTTCTGGCTGTACACATCCTCCCCCTCGAACGACACCATTTTCTCCGCATACAGAGAGTGGGGGCTCCTGCGTTTGACCGGCGTAGCGGTGCCCTTGAACAACCTCACCACCACCTCGCCGTCGAGCCGCTCGGCCATCTTCTCGGCGCACGCCCACAGCGCCTCGCGCAGCGGGGTGAACCACCGGCCGTCGTAGACCAGTTCGGCGAAAGTGAGCCCCAGGTGCTCGCGGTAGTGGCGCGTCTCCCGGTCCAGCACCAGTTCCTCCAGAGCCCGCATCGCCTCCACGATCACCGTGCCGCCGGGTGTCTCGTACAGCCCCCGAGACTTCATGCCCACCCGCCGGTTCTCCACAAGGTCAATCCGCCCAACCCCGTGACGCCCCGCGATCTGGTTCAGACGCAGGATCAGCTCGTCGCTCCGCACCGGCTGCCCGTTCAGCGTCCGCGGCCGTCCCTTCTCCAGCCCGATCGACACATCCTCAAACTGGTCGGGGGCATCCACTGGTGAAGACGTAAGCATCCACGCGTCCGCCGGGGGCGCATTCCACGGATCCTCAATCGCCCCGCCCTCATGGCTGATGTGCCACAGGTTGCGGTCCCGCGAGTAGATCTTCGTCGCGCTGGCCGTCGTGGGGATGTTCCGCTGCTTGAGATATTCCAGCATGGCGATGCGCCCCGACAGTTCCCAGCGCGGGTCGCGCCAGGGCGCGATCACCTCAAGCTCTGGTGCCAGCGCTGCGTACGCCGACTCAAAGCGCACCTGGTCGTTGCCCTTGCCCGTGCAGCCGTGCGCCAGGGCCGTACAGCCCGTCTGCTTTGCGACATCCACCTGCCCCTTGGCGAGGATCGGCCGGGCGATGGCCGTCCCCAGCAGGTACCGTCCCTCGTACACCGCGCCCGCGATCATGGTCGGGAAGACGTAGTCCTCGACGAACGTCCGCTTGAGGTCCACCACGTGGCACTCCGCAGCGCCCGAGTCCTTCGCCTTCTTCTCGACGCCGTTGAGCTCATCGGCTCCCTGCCCGACATCGCCGACGACACACACCACCTCCGCCCCCGGTATGTTCTCCCGAAGCCACGGCACGATGCAGGAAGTGTCAAGCCCGCCCGAGTACGCCAGCGCAATTCGCTTGCCCATAGTCTCACCTTTCGCCAATCACAATCAACACATCACCGGCCCTGCCGCGGGAACATATGCACCAGCAGCGAATCCTGCGCGTGCATCCGATTCTCCGCCTGCTCATACACCAGGCTCGACGGCGCATCCATCACCTCGTCCGAAACTTCCACACCGCGCTGCGCCGGCAGACAGTGCATGAAGTACGGCCCGTGCGGCAGCACTCCCGGCCCCGCAACGGGCAACCCCGTCGCCGCCCGCGCCATCAGCGCACTATTCACCTGAAAGGGCGCGAACACCTTCCGCCGCTTCGCCGCGCTATCCGCCTGACCCATGCTGACCCAGACATCCGTATACACCGCGTGGTGCCCTTCGATCGCCGCAAGGCTGCTGCTGATAGTCAGCGTCGCCCCCGACTGCTTCGCCAGGGCCTCGCACTCCTCGATTACGTCCGCCGCGGGCTCGTACCCCTTGGGGCCAATCACAGTCGTGGAGATGCCCAGCATGACGGCCGCGTGCATCAGCGAATGGCACACGTTATTCCCATCGCCGATGTACGCCAGCCGAACATCCCGCAGCGGTATGCCCAGCGCGTGCGCCTGCTCCGCGATCGTCATCACGTCCGCGAGCGCCTGGCACGGGTGGAAACGATCCGAGAGCGCGTTCACTACCGGCACCCGCGCGTGCTCGGCCAGCTCGTACAGCACCTCCTGGCTGTACACGCGCGCGATGATGCAATCGACCCACCGCTCCAGGTTCTTGGCATAGTCCTTCACGGCCTCGCGCTCGCCAAGTTTCTGCTGCGCATGGTCCATGAACAGCGACCTGCCGCCCAGCAGGCCAATCCCCGTCTCGAACGACATCTTCGTCCGCAGCGATGCCTTCTCAAACAGGAGCACCGCCGTAACGCCCGAGAGCGACGAACCGAACGATCCCGATGTGCCCGCGGCCGCCCCGCTCTCCCGCGTTCTGCCAGGCCGGTTCTGCCGGAACTCCCGCTTGAGTGCGCCCGCCGTCGTGAGCAGCGACTCCACAACCGGCCGCGTCAGGCTCGCAAATGTCAGCAGGTCTGCGCCCGCCAGGTCAGCAATGACCCGGTACTTACCGATGATCTCCCGCGGCGTCGGCGCGGGCGCGGCAGGCAGCGGGCTGATCGGAACGTTCGCGGGCGTGGCGGCCATGGAAACTCCTCAACCGGCGTCAGAGCGGCTCCCGCCGGAAGGGGTGATTATCGCATACCCAGCCCCGCGGGCTTACGGCCCCTCCCAGGGGAGGGGTCGGGGTGGGTTTCTCTTGGGTTCTCCGTAGCCTTAGGTCTCCCCCGCTCGGTCATGATGCCTCGATGCCTCCTGCCTCGCTGCCTTCTTCTCACCTTCAACTTCAAAAAAATCACGCCCGTCGCAGCGTCACCCTGATGATCTCCGCCGGAGCATTGAGCCGCAGCGGAAACCAGTTGCCGGCCCCGTTCGACACGATGCACTGCGCCACGCCGCCCGATGCCATCCGCTGTGCGTACCGCCCCGACCAGTACCGGAACATCACCGGCCCTGCTCCCACGCCCTCGCTCAACATCAACTGCCCGCCGTGCGTGTGCCCCGCGAGGGTTAACGGCAGGTCCAGCCCTGCCGCGGTATCAAAGGCGTGGGGATGGTGCGCCAGCAGAAATGGGAATGCACCCGGCCGCCGCAGCGCCGCGACAGCCCGCGTGTTCTCCACCGCGTTAGCATCGCGGCCGGACATCCCGGGGACCACCGACCCCCAACGGATGCCCAGAATCTGCACCGGCGTGCCGCGGATGCTGATCACCGCATCCTGGTTTGTCAGCAGGTTCGCGCCCCCTGCCCGCACCAGGCGGTCAAACTCCTCCCGACCCTCGAAGAGGTCGTGGTTCCCCTCACACAGGTACGTCGGCGCATCAAAGCGGCGGATCATCTCCAGCGCTTCAGGAATGTCCGCGTGCGATGAATCCACAAGGTCGCCCGTGAACGCGATGAAATCGCACCGCAGCGCATTCACAGCGTCAGAAATAGTCCGCAGCACCGGCCCCGTGGAATAGCGGCCCACGTGCGTGTCGGTCACGTGCGCAATTGTCATCCCTTCCAAAGATCGCGGCAACCCCGCCACAGGCACCTCAATCTCCCGGATGCGCACCTTGTTCAGGTCGTAGAGAGACTTGACCACCGCCAGCCCCGTGAGCGCGGGCGGCGCGGCAATCGCCGCCGCCAGCACCCGCCGCCGCGAGACGCCGACCGTAGCCCCGTCCTGTTCTGTGGCTTCAACAGAACCGTGCACCACATCCAGCGCGTTATTCCTGCGTCGCCGCGCCCAGCCCCACACGGCCACCGCCCCAGACCCCGCCATGAACACCACCGCGATCATTAGCGCCCCCGGCGCCATCACCAGGTGCCAGATGTACGTGCTGGACCGCAGCACCAGCGGGATCTCCG
The DNA here is from genome assembly GCA_038260025.1 of Phycisphaerales bacterium. Lineage (GTDB taxonomy): Bacteria > Planctomycetota > Phycisphaerae > Phycisphaerales > UBA1924 > JAEYTB01. The sequence goes on along the minus strand of JBBSOF010000008.1, from coordinate 27,633 downwards.
GCACAACGCCTGGCCGCAGGCGCGCAGCCACCACCCACGCCAGCAGCCCCATGTGCAGCGCGACAAAGGAGCCAACAAAAATCCGCCACCGCCACGGCCATTTCAGGTTCTTCGACTGCACATGGGCCCACACCCACCACCCCAGGTTGCAGGTGAGCAGGATGGCGAGAGCCTTCACAAAGAATGACATGGTGCGTGATACGCCTTCTACGCTGCCCGTGTGCGGCGCGTGCCCGTTCTACCTGCCGATGGTCGTGCCCCGCAGCTCACCACGCCCCAGCGCCGCCAGCGTTTCAACGTTATTGCCCGCCATGATGGTGACCGGCGATCCCGCCGACGCCGCAACCTCCGCCGCCGCCCGCGCTTTGGGGATCATGCCCCCGGTGATTTCCCCCGCGCCGATCATCCGCTCGATCCCATCCCGCGTGATCCGCGCCACCAACTGCTTGCTCCCATCCAGAATCCCCGGCACATCAGTCAGCAGCACCAGCCCGCGTGCCTTTACGCGGGTGGCCACGCCTGCCGCGGCATCGTCTGCGTTCACATTGAGAAACTGGCCCTCATCGTCAATGCCGATCGAACACAGCACCGGCAGAAACCCATGACCCACCAGCAGCGGCAGCAGTCCCTCACCATCTTCGCCCGATTGCACGACCTCGCCCACCCGCCCGGCATCGAATGAATACCGCGTCGCCTTGCGAGTAGGAACCGCCGCGCCGTCGCCCAGACAAAGCCCTACGGCCCGCGCCCCCAGCCGGTTGAGCTGTCCCACGATGGCCTTGTTGAACCGCCCCGCCAGCACCGCCGTGATCTCATCCAACTGTTCAGTCGGCGTGACCCGAATGCCATCTTTTCGCACCGTCTCAAACCCCAGCCGCTCGAGGTGGCGGTCCACGGCCTTTCCGCCGCCGTGTACAAAGATCAACCCCCCCGGCATGCGAGAAAGCCCCACCAGCGCGGCAAACAGCGCAGGCGCTGTCGCGGCGTCCTCAACCGTCGTTCCCCCAGCCTTGACCACAATCGGTGACATCATGCGGAAAGCGTAGTTCTCAAACGCCCAGCCCCAGTGTCTCGGGCATCCCCAACCGCAGGTTCATGCACTGCACCGCCTGCCCCGCCGCGCCCTTGACAAGATTGTCGATCGCCGAGGAGATCACGAGGTGGCCCTTCAGCGGCCCCGCATCCTCCATCGCCCACCCGATGTCGCAGAAGTTCGTGCCCTTCACGTCGTTCACCGCTGGCCACACGCCCGGCGGGCACAGGCGCACGAACGGCTCCTGCTCGTACGCACCCCGCAACGCCTCACCCACGCGGGCGCGATCCCACCCATCCGCAAGCTCCACATGGATTGTGCTTTCGATGCCGCGGTCGTACGGCCCGATGTGCGGCGTGAACACCACCGGCACGCCCGCGTACGCATCGATCTCCGGGTTGTGCCGGTGCTTGAGCACGTTGTACGCCCGCACGCTCACCTCGCACAGCAGCATCGCCTGCGAAGGGCTGCGCCCCGCGCCGCTCACGCCGCTGATGGAATCAACGATCACCCGCGTGCCGGGCCGCACCGCGCCCGCCTGCACCAGCGGGCGCAGCGGCAGGATCGCCGACGTGGGGTAGCACCCCGGCACCGCCACCAGTTCCGCCTTCGCAATCTCCGCACGGAACAACTCCGGCAGCCCGTACACAGCACGGCCCAGCAGCTCCGGGTGCTCGTGCGAAAACCCGTAGAACACGGGGTACAACGCCGCATCCTGAAGTCGGAAACCCCCCGAAAGGTCAAACACGGTCAGGCCGCGCTCCAGCAGTTGCGGCGCCAGCTCAATGCTCGCCTCGTGAGGCGTCGCCAGAAAAACTGCATCCGGCTTGAGGCCCGCAACTTCTGCGATGTCGGTCGCCCGCACCGCAAGGTCCATCCGCCCGCGGAACCGCGGCCAAGCCTCGGAGAACGCCGCGGGCTTCCCATCGCCCCGCCGTGCCGACCCGAACAACCCCGCGATCTCCACGCGCGGGTGCTCCAGCAGGATAGAGACAAGCTCCGCCCCGCTGTACCCGCCCGCGCCAATCACCACAACCCGTGCCATGTGCATCACGCACACAATAGCGTTCCCCACCCGTGGCATCGCCCTTCCGGGCGATGTCTCCCTCCTCCACCGGGCGGAAGCCCGGTGCCACAAAAAAACGGCCGCCCTCCACAGGGCGGCCGTTAAGCTCCAAAATCAATCGTCTCACACCTCGCTGTCGTCGTCGCTATCGCCGGCCTCATCCTCCTCGCCCACCACCGCCGCGGCAGGGGCAGTCGCCGCGGCAGGCGTCGCGGGCCGCTCCGCCCGCATCTTGGCCTCAACCTCAAGCTCCTTGCGGGCATCGGCGGAGAGCATCTCTTCCTGCGTAAGGTGGTCGGCCCGGAGGATCAGTGCGCGGAGGATCTTCTCCGACAGGTTGCAATCGCGCTCGATGTGCGCAACGTTGGGGCCTTCAGCGCGGAAGTACACCAGGATGTACAGACCGCGCTTCTGGCCGCGGATCTCGTACGCCAGGCGCCGCTCGTCCCACTTGCGCATCGCGATCACCTCCGCGCCGCCGCGGGCCAGGACCTCGTTGATGTGCTGGATGACGCCGGTCAGGTCCGCCGAGACGGACTGGCCGATGAGGAACATTGCTTCGTAGTTGTAAGAACGGGGAGTTGCCATGAGTTTCCTTCGTGGTCTGAGTTTCTGCTGTTTCAGTCTTGGGTGTTATTGGGAAATGGAATGAGTGGACAGGTGGCGGGAGCATCGCCGCACCGGCTAGGTGCTGTCGGGCTCCTTCGGGATGGGCCTGGGCGGCTTCTCGCGGGCCGGCCCCGCGTTGGCGAAGTTCATCGCATGATCAAGCCCCTTGCCGACGAACGCCTCCACGGCCTGTTCGGCCTTGGAGAGCGCGCCGGCCAGCAGCGGCTCCTCATCATCAGTGAACCTCCCCAGCACGAAGTCCGCCTGGTCCATCTGGGGCGGCTTGCCCCCATCTGGCTGAAGACCCACGCCCACCCGCAGGCGCGGGTAGGTGTCGGCCCCAAGCAGCTGCCCGATGCTCGCGAGCCCGTTGTGCCCACCGGCGCCGCCGCCGGGCTTGAGGCGCACAGCGCCGGTAGGCAGGTACAGGTCATCAACGATCACCAGCAGGTCTGCCGCAGGATCAAGCTTGTAGAAGCGCAGGGCCTCGGACACCGACTGCCCCGAGCGGTTCATGAATGTCGTCGGACGCATCACCAGGCACTTCTGCCCCGCGAGCGAGAGCTCGCAGGTCGCAGCCTGGAAGCGGGCCTTCACCGGCTCGCCCCGGCCATGCCGGGCGCACAGCCGCTCGGCCACCATGAACCCGGCGTTGTGCCGCGTTCTGGCGTACTGCGATCCGGGGTTGCCCAGTCCGACGATCAGCTTCATGACTCCCGGCAGCGTCGCTGCCCGTTGCTCCTGTCAGCGTCGATTGGCCTGATTACTTCTTCTTGTCGCCGCCGGCCTTCGCCGCCGGTGCCGCGCCAGCCGCGGGCTTCGCCCCGGCCGCTCCAGGCTTGGCAGCGCCCTTGGCCGCAGCATCGCCCTCGACCTTCTTGGCCGTCAGCACCTCGGGCTCGGCAGCGCCGGTCGCGGCAGCCGTAGCCTCGGCGGTGACAACCTCCGCCTGGATCACAATCTGTGCAACCATCGCGTGCTTGTCGGTCAGCAGCTTCATGTCGTCCTTGGGCAGCTTCACATCGCCCGCCGTGATGCCGTGCCCGACGTCCAGTTCGTCCACCGCCACCTCGATGAAGTCGGGCAGGTCCACGACCCGGCACTCAACCTCAAGCTCCGCAGTGGGGTGCATCAGGATCGCGCCCGACTGCTTAAGGCCCTTGGCCTCGCCGATGATGTGCAGCGGCACGCGCGTCTTCACCCGCTCGTTCAGATCAACCCGGGCGAAGTCGGCATGCACGATGTTGGTGCCCAGGTAATCGAACTGCAGTTCCTTGAGCAGCACGATCTGGTCCTTGAAGCCCGCCTTGCCGTCGGCGCCGGCCTCCAGCTCCATGCGGAAGACCTTCTCGCCCGATGTGATGTGCCCCAGCGTCGAGCGTGCATCCAGGAACACCGGGATGGGGTCCGCTCCGTGGCCGTACACCACGGCCGGCAGCCCGCCGACATCGCGGATGCGCTTGCAGTACCGGGAACCAAGGCGCTCGCGCTTCTTGGCGGAAATGAGGGGTGCTTTCTCGTGCATGATTGAAAACTCCTGAGGGTTTGGTTGCTTCTAAAAAAAATGTCCCATAGGTCCTATGGGACTGAGAGGACCTATCTCTTCGTGCCCGCCGTGTCTTTAAAGAGAGCGCTCACGCTCTGGTTGTTGTGAATCCGGTGGATCGCCTGCCCCAGCAGCGAGCCGATGCCAAGCTCCACCAGCTTGTCCTTCAGCGGCAGCGTCCGCGCTGCGAACGGGATGGTGTTGCACACGACAATCTTGCTGATCGGGCTCGCCAGCAGCCGTTCCACGGCAGGCCCCACCAGCACCGGGTGCGTTGCCGCGGCAATCACGTCCTTCGCGCCCTTCTCCATCACCAGCTTGGCCGCCTCGCACACCGTGCCGCCGGTGCTGATCATGTCGTCGAACATCAGCACCGTCTTACCCGCCACGTTGCCGATGAGGTTGCCCGTCGACACATTGCTGCCGCTCAGGCGGCGCTTGTTGATGATCGCCAGGTCACCGCCCAGCTTGTTCGCCATGCCCTCGGCAACCTTCACGTTGCCGACATCGGGCGACACGAGGCACAACTCGCCCAGTTCCTTGCGGTGCTTCTTGAAGTAATCGACAAACACCGGCGTGGCCGAGAGGTGATCCACCGGCAGGTCGAAGAAGCCCTGGATCTGTGCCGCGTGCAGGTCCAGCGCCAGCACCCGCTGTGCGCCCGCCGCCGTGATGAGGTTCGCCACCAGTTTCGCCGTGATGGGCACGCGCCCCTCGTCCTTGCGGTCCTGCCGGGCATAACCCATGTACGGCATCACCACCGTGATGCGGCCCGCGCTGGCGCGCCGCATGGTGTCGATGTAAATCAACAGTTCCATCAGGTTGTCGTTCACCGGCTCGCACGTGCTGACGACGACGTAGCAGTCCTTGCCCCGCACATCCTCCTCAAGCTTTACGAAGATCTCGCCGTCCGGGAAGGTGTTGATGCGGACCCCGCCGGGCTGCACGTCCAGCACCTGGCAGATGGACGTCGTCAGGTCCAGGCACGAACGCCCGGAGAAGACCATCAGGTTGCCGTCCTCGACAGCGCTGGTCATCATCGGCGTTCTCCCTTTGCCATCGCCGGGCGCGCCCGGTAGATCGCATCAACCTGCGCCAGGTCCTCGGGCGTGTTGATCGACAGCACATCCTCGGGCGGCACCGCGTCGATCACCTCGACACGCTTGCCCGCGCTCATCATCAGCGCGGGCACATCGGTGATGTAGTACTCATTGGTCAGCGGGTTGCGCGTCACCTGCTTCAGCGCTGCCACCAGCGCGCCCGCCGCGAAGCAGTAATAGCTGGGGTTCACCTCGCGGATCGCCAACTGCTCCGGCGTGGCGTTCTTCTGCTCCACAATCGCCACGAACCGGCCCGCCGCATCGCGCACGATGCGGCCATAGCCCGAGGGGTTGTCGATCACGCTCGTCGCCAGCGTTGCCGCCGCACCCGCCGAGCGGTGCCGCTCCAGCACCGCATCAATCGTCGCCGGGCGGATCAGCGGCCCATCGCCGCACAGCACCAGCACCTCATCCGTGCCTGCCGCGCCATCGCCCAGCACCGGCATCGCGCACTGCACCGCGTGGCCCGTGCCCAGCTGCTGGTCCTGCACCGCATACTCAACGTCGTAATCCTTCAGCGCCTCGCGCACAAGCTCCTGTTTATGCCCGACCACGGCGATCACCCGCTCACACCCCGCGGCAAGGCACGCATCCACCACCGCGCACACCATCGGCCGCCCCCCGATAGGGAACACAACTTTGGGCAGATCGGAACGCATCCGAGTGCCCTTGCCGGCGGCGAGAATGATGGCGGTGGTAGGCATTGCTGGGTAGAACTTGGTGGCCCGCCACTCCGTGGCGGTCCTCGCCGAGGCGAAGTGGGCTTAAAGGAACTCGCAGTCGCTCACGGTCGCACGAAAAGCAGCCGCCGCGGAGCGGCTGGCCACCCGGGGCGAAGCTGGTCGACCAGGATTCGAACCTGGACAAACAGAACCAAAATCTGCTGTGCTACCGTTACACCATCGACCAGTGATGCGACTCAGGAGTTCGAGTCAGGCCGAGCCAGAAGTGCCAACCGCCTCCGCTTGTACCGCGCCAAAAACGCGGGCAGGACCAGGGACCACGCGGTCCGCTTGGTCCTTGGCAACTGGCCAAAGGGGCGGGGGCCGCGGCAACGGGCAGCAGCCTTTCAAGGCCACTGCCGGAGCTGGACGGTCCATCAGCCGCGATGGGATCGCCCTTGGCCGCGCCTCAAAGCCTTCTCAGGCTCATCCGTCGCGGCCGGCTCCTTCAAGGACGGAAAGTGTAGATAGACGCCCACCCGAGTCAACCACCCCACAGGCCTCATGCAACGCATAGGGCCCAAGACTCAAGACCCAGGACTCAGGACCCCGCCTCACACCCGCCCACCCAGCTTCTTCAGCATCATCCGGAACTCGTCGATATTCGGCGTGGCTTCCTCAGCAACCCGCAGCCCGACGTACTCGGTCTCAACCAGCTGCACCAGGTGGGCGTTGAAGTCGGTCATGCCCGCCTGCCTCGCCTCGATGCTTTTGAGGTACTCGCGCAGCTCACCCTCGCGGGATTCCAGGATGTGCTTGCGCACAACGGCGTTGTTGATGAGGATTTCCAGCCCGGGAATGCGAGCGATCTCCGGGTGCAGCGTCGGCAGCAGCTTCTGATACACGAACGCCCGCATCTGGTACGCGATGATCTTGCGCACCTGCTCGACCTCTTCCTGCTCGAACAGGCCGTAAATACGGCTGAACGTCTGCGTCGCCGATGAGGCGTGGATCGTCCCGTACACAAGGTGGCCCGTCTCGGCCGCGTGCAGCGCGGCCTCGAACGTCTCGTTGTCGCGCATCTCACCCACCAGCACCACGTCCGGGTTCTCACGCACCAGGGCGCGAAGGGCGATCTTGAAGTCCAGGCAATCGATGCCGATCTCGCGCTGGTTGATCGTCGCTTTCTTGTCCGTGAAGATGTACTCGATCGGGTCTTCGATGGTCACGATGTGTACGGGCTTGCGCTCATTCACATAGTCGAGCATGGCCGCGATGGTGGTGGACTTACCCGAGCCCGTCACACCGCTCAGCAGCACGATGCCGTTGGGTTGCATGGCGATCTCCGCCATGCTGTCGGGCAGGTACAGGTCCTCGAAGCGGCGGATCTTGCTGGTGATGAGGCGTGCCGCCACCGATAGCTTGCCGCGGGCCTGGAAGAGGTTCACGCGGAAGCGGTTGTGCGCGTCGTAGTCGTACGCAAAATCCACCGAACCGAACTTGCCCAGGTCCTGCATCTGCTCGGGCGACAGGATGGCATCGGCGATCTGCCAGAACTCTTCCTCGCTCACCGCCGCAGTCTCCAGCGGCTTCAGGCTGCCGCGCATGCGGACCTTGGGCACCTGATCGCTCTTGAGGATGAGGTCGCTCACTTCCAGCTTGATGGCCGCCTGAAGGAACTTGCCCCACCGCGTCGCGTGTGGGTCCGTCTTCCTCTTACGCGACATGCTGACATGGCCGACGAGTGCCGCGGCCGAAGGTGCCGAATCGGTTTCAACGCTCACGGGTCTGCTCCCGCCCCGGGTGGGGCCGGTGGAAGTAGGGGTGCCAGTATCAGAGTTCGGGACACTCGGGTGAGTGCCATTCACAGTTGGTGCTGCGGACGACAAAGGGTAACCTCCTGGGAGCGGTTCCGCGAGGGGGAAGATCGTTGCAAAGGGGAATTCCTGGGCCCGGCCGCCGGGTGCCAGGTCAATCCTCGGACGGCGGAACCTATCCGAACGCTCCGATGCTGAGGTTGCAGGCGCAGAAAAAGAGCCCAGCACATGCCGGGCTCGAAAATGACGGTCGCCGCAAACGCGTTACCGCGTCCTCGCCATCCCCACAGATTTCTTCGGATTGATCACCAGCCGCCCCTCATACCCCTCCATCGGCTCCGCACCCTTGGTGATCACCTCGATCACCTGCTCTGTGGTGAGCTTGGGGTTGACGGCAAGCACCTTCGCCGCCAGATTCGTCACGTTGGGTGCCGCCATCGAAGTCCCGGAGAACTTCATCCGCTTCCCGCCGGGGATGTAGCTCTTCACCTCAAACCCGTTGGCGTACAGCGTGACGTTCTTCCCGAACGTCGTGAAGCCCGTCGGCTTGCCACTCTGATCCACCGCCCCGATCGTGATGAGGTTCGGCTGCTTCAGGCCCGAGGGAATCAGTTCCGCGAACTCGTTGTCGTTATCACTGTTGCCTGCCGCGGCAACAAACAGAATTTCCGGCGCCGACGCGATCGCCTCGTCCAGCGCATCGCGCCCGATCTTGAAGATCTCCCGAGACAGCTCCGCCCGCTCCGCCGCGTCCTTGCCCACGCCCTTCATCTCCAAGGCGTGCTCGATATCCGCCCGCGAGCCGCCCCAGCTCATGTTGCACACCCGCGCGCCCGCGCCACGCATATACGCCACCGCGTCGCGCGCTGCCTGGGCATCCTTCTTCGCCTGCTCCACGCTCGGCGTCATCGTGGGAATCTGGTGGAAGTCAAACGTCAGCCGCACGGGCAGCAGGCGGGCAAACGGGTTGCCGTCCGCGGCAATCCCCGCCACGTGCGTCCCGTGCGAGTAGTTGCCGAACAGCCCCAGGTCCTCCACGAACGGCGTCACCTGCTCCCGCTTCAGCGTGCCCATGAACTTCTTGAGGTCGGTCGCCTCGGGGCTGTCGATATTCGCTTGGATATCCATCATCCCCTTGGTGTGCGCCGTCACGAGTCCGATATCCGACGTCAGCTCATCCAGCGGGTGCAGCAGCTGCGGCACCCGCGAGCCCTTAAGGTCAAACGCGATGCCGTTGACGTCATCGACATAGCCGTTGCCGTCATCATCTTTGCCGTTGACGACCTCCTTCGCGTTCGACCACAGCCCCTTGCTGTACAGAGAGGTGTCCACGCCCGAATCCCAGATAACCACCACAACCGGTGTCGCCTTGTCCGACGGCGACAGCGTCACCTCGCGGGCGCTCAGAATGTCCTTCCGCACCGTCTCGCGGCTCTTGATGAGGTCGCCGTACACCTCCGCAATCGCCGGGTTCAGCGGCAGCACCTTCGTCAGCGCCACGCGGATGGCGATCAAAGAGCCGGCAATATCGCCGCTCAACTCCCCATCCGCCTCCTCCACCACGGGGTCCAGCTGGCCCTGCAACTGCCCGATGATGAGCTCCTTCGATAACAGCTCCGCACGGCCCTTCGCGCCCACGATCGACTCGCGCACGGTCTCCCACGGCAGGTCCTTCACCCGCTTGTGCAGCTCCCGCTTGAAGGCCTCGTTGTACTTCGCAGGGTCGTTACCCGCGCTCTTCTTCGCCGCGATCATCGCCTGCGTCACCACCCCTGTCGTCAGCTTCTTGCCTTCCTTGCTCTCCAGCGCCCGAGCCTTTTCAATCAGCGCCAGCGCATCATCATCGCGCCCCTGCAGCATCGCGATCGTCTGAAGGATGCCGTAGTAGCTCTGCAGCGTCGTGGGGTCTGTGATCTCATACTTCGCCAGCGTCTCTTCCAGGTCCGCCCGAACCTTCTCCGCCAGCGCCATCAACGGCGCATCGGTGAACAGAAACTCCGACGGCTTGCCCTCAATCTTGTACGTGTGCCGCGGCAGGTCATCCGCGGTCTTCACGACAATGCGGGAGTCGTGCTTCGGTTGGGCAAGGGTGGGGGAGGTCACGAAGCTGCAAAGGCCGATGGACAAGCCAGCCGCCACAGCGCGAGCACATGTCATATTCAAAGGAAGCTCCAGAAAGATTGGGTAAGAGTATAGAGCGGCCCCGAACAGTTGTGCCACAAGTGACACCGAGTTGTGATCAACTCGGTGTCTTTCTTTGGTTCATTCGGGAAGCAGTAATCGGCCTTGCTGCCTTGATGCCTCCTGCCCCGATGCCTTCTTCTCATCATCAATCCCGCGGCCAAGCCATACCCCGGAACCCCTGGAGGAACCAATAAAAAGGGCCCGGTCCTGCGACCGAGCCCTTGGAATCACGTTGATAACGCACGAAGCCTCAGTTCACCGCACTCATCGCCGTCAACAGCGCATTCGCCATGTTCGCGGCAACATTGTTCGGCGTCTTGACCTGCCCGCCCTGCGCCAGCACCGCCTGCTGCGCCTCCAGCGCCTCGCGGTTCCCCAGGAAGTGCGCTTCCAGCTGCAGGCGAATCTTCTCCATCGCCTTGTTCTGGATCTGCCGCACGCGCTCCTTGGTCACGCCGATGATCTGGCCAACCTGCTCCAGGGTCATGGGCTTCTCAAGCTCGCCGCTCTCGAGGCCGAAGCGGTGCTCGATGACCGTGCGCTCCACGTCCGAAAGGTCCGCACGGTTCTCGATCACGATCCGCTTGACCTCTTCGGCCGCATCCTTCTCGAACGTCGACCGCTTCACCTCGAGGAAGTTGGACTTCTCGAGCTTGGGGTCAAAGTCCGTGGGGAAGCGCTGGCGGTACTTGCTCAGCTTCATGCCCTGACGGCTGAACGCCTTGAGAATGGCGCGGCAGGCGTACGTGCTGAACTTGTAGCCGCGCCCGGCATCGAACTTGTCCACCGCGCGCAGCAGAGCCATGTTGCCCTCGCTGACCAGGTCGGCAAAGTCAACCTCGCTCATGCGCGTGCGCTTGGCCATCGCCAGCACCAGCGCCAGGTTCGTCTCCGCGATCTGCTCGCGGATGCGATCACTGAGCCGGTACCAGCGCAGCACCTCTTCCGACTGCTCGGGCGAAGGCTGGCGGCTGGGGGCTTCCCACACCTCGTGCTGCAACTTCCAGATGCGATAGCGCGCGTAGTTGAACTGGTGGAAGAGAACCTTCTCCTCCGCGCCCGTCAAAATCACCTGCTGCGCGCTCTTCACGGTCCGGTTGCGCGTGCTGGACAGGTCGTCCATCACGGGGTGGTACCAGCTCGTGTCGGGCTTCTGGATGTCCGGAGCCTCGTCATAGATCTTCTTCGCAGCCTCCTCCTCGTAGAAGGCCGGGCTGTCGATGAAGTCCTGCTCCCCAGCCATGATCTGGGTCAGCAGACGCTCATCCTCCGCCGAAAGCCGGCGGCGGACAGCCTTGCCCGATGCACGGGCGGCGGTGTCCTGAACCTCGGACCCCAGGCCCACGCGGCTGCGGCGCCGGACCTGCTCAATCGGGCTGAGGGTTCGCTTGGTAGTGCTCTGTCGCATAATCATTCCTTGCCTGCTTCCTGCGCTTGCTTCCTGCCGGACCGGAGTTTCCGGTCACGGGCCTTGTCACCCGTGCCCGCCCGGTCTCGCGGCCAGCCGTCCATCTTCCGACGGTTGTTGCCTGCCGCTCCTGTCCTGTTTTGCCTCAAACTTCGTTCAATATCCTTACATTTACCCTATATTCCCATACGTCGTATGCAGAACCCCTTAACCCGCCTCTGAACATCACACGGCAACTCCGTCTACATCCCCTGTTTCGGTGATGCTGACGGGTTACCGGTCGAATTCCGCCTCATGCTCTGTAGTACGACAACCGACCCTGAAAGTTTCGTTTGTTAGAACGATTCCAGTACACGAAGATCGTCCGTGATTCAACCGGGCAGCCTGCCGCTCCGCAGCAAGGCCGAACAAAACCCACCCGCGGCTACACCGGGGCGCTTCGTTGATTCTCTAACAGGGTCCGTATAGCTCAGAAAGGCCGCGATGGCCTTCATTCCCCGACACGCGCGCCCACCATATCAGGTATTGTCCCTTGTGCCAAGCGCTGCGACGCTTTTCAACACCTGATTCACATTCCGGACTTTGTTCGCGGACCTGGAGAAAACAGATGCCCTTTACACTCCCCAATCTCCCTTACGCCTTTGATGCCCTCGAACCCCACATTGACGCCCAGACCATGCAGATCCACCACGGCAAGCACCATGCCGCCTACGTCAATAACGCCAACAAAGCCTTGGAAGGCACCACGTTAGCGGACCTGCCCGTCGAGCAGGTCGTCCTCCGCCTCGCCGATGTCCCCCAGGACAAGCGAACCGCCGTCCGCAACAACGCCGGCGGCCACCTCAACCACTCCCTGTTCTGGACCATGATGGCCCCCCCATCCCAGGGTGGCGGAGGCGCCCCCGAGGGTGCGCTGGCCGAAGCGATCAAGAGCGCGTTCGGCAGCTTCGAGACCTTCAAAGAGAAGTTCGCTGCCGCGGGTGCGGGCCGCTTCGGTTCAGGCTGGGCCTGGCTGGTGCTTCACGCCGGCAAGCTCGAGGTCGTGTCCACCGCCAACCAGGACAACCCTCTCATGGGCAAGGATGTCGCGGGCGCCGATGGCGTCCCGATCCTGGGCTGCGATGTCTGGGAGCACGCCTACTACCTCAAGTACCAGAACCGCCGCCCCGACTACCTCGCCGCCTGGTGGAACGTCGTCAACTGGAAGCGAGCCGGCGAACTCTTCTCCGCCGCCAAGTAATCAACCACCTTGTTTTTTATCGGGGGGGCAGGCGTTCAGCCCGCCCCCTTTTTCTTGGTTTCATCCGTTACGGATTCCCAGCGCCTTGATCCCTTGATCCCTTGATCCCTTTTGATGCCTTGATGCCTTGATGCCTTGATGCCTTGATGCCTTGATGCCTTGATGCCTTGATGCCTCGATGCCCCCCTCCCCCACCCCACTCCGATACCATCCCCTCCTGAACCGTCGCCGCGTCGCACTGACCGCGTTCCTTCTGACCCCATTCCTCCTCCTTGGCGCGGTGATCTGGGGCATCTCCCACAACCGCCCCGAAATGAACGCCCCTCCCGTTGGCGCGGGGGCCGGGCGCACAGGCGGTGCCAACGCCATCGGTGAATACCTCGCCCACGGCTCCGCCAAGCCCCGCGAAGAAGCAACCCCGACCCCCGCCCCCAAAGCCCCCGAGCAACTGCCCGAACGCACCGCCGCGCCCACACCGCCTCCCGAAACCGCCCCACCGACGCAGCCACCAACTCAACCCGACCCACGCCGCACCGTCTACCCCCGCGGCACCGTCACAACCATCTCCGTCGCCCCCAACCCCGGCTCATCGGCACCGCACACCAACATTCAGGTCTTCACGCCCCCCGGCTACGACTCTGCCGCGCAACCGAACACCGAGTATCCGGTCCTCTACCTGATCGGCGACAAGGTCTTCGACCCCGAGGGCTGGGCCGCGGACGACATCGCGTCGGAGTACATGAGCAAAGGGTTGGTGGTGCCAGCGATTATCGTTGCTGTGCCGCCGCCAGCGCCGGAAGTGATGCGTGCCAAGCTGGAGCAGAGCGAGACGGTTCCTCGCCATCGCAACTGGCTCAATGAAAGTGTCATATCAAGTGTGTCGCAAGCGTTCAGAGTCAGCCGGAGCAAGCAAACAACCGCAATCGGTGGCGCTGGCGTCAATGCGGTTTGGGCGTCGGATGCGCAGGCCGCGAATCCCGCCCGATTCGGACTGCTCTTGATGCAAGGTGAGGTCGGGATGGACCGTGAGCCTCGCACCGCCGCGCGTACCGACCGACCTATTCGAACCTATGAAGGGCGGGAAGCTGACTCTGGTCGTACGCCCGCGGATGCGCAACACGCATCCGGGCTAGGCCCGGATCGTCTGCTGATTGTCTATGACCGCGGCGCAATTTCCGACCCCTCGATCTGGCGCACACGCCTGCCCTACGCCCTCGCGTTTCTGTTCCCCACCGAGGTGGACTCGACCAAGTAGCCCGGGCGATGAGGATCCCCCTCCAGAACATCTGGCGCGCATTCCCCGAACTCGACGCCTTCAGCGATGAGCAGTGCGAGCGGTTCGTCGAAAGCGCCACACGCGACTTTCGCGGTTCCGCGACACGCACCGCCGCAATAACCATTGCACTCTCGGCCCTCGGCGTCGTGCTCACCGGAATGACGGCTCGATTCCTATGGCAGATCAGCCGCGACTGGCTGCACACCCGCCTCACGGCGGCCCGCTTCCGGGACATCGGGGATGCCTACCTGATCGTCGTCTGCGTGCTCATCGCAATCTCTCTATGCCTCGCGGTGCTCATCACCCGCGACCAATGGCTCATCCGCACCATCACGAGGAAGGTGCGCCAGGCAGGCTGTCACAAGTGCGGCTATTCGCTTCTTGGGTTGGAAGCATGCATGGGCGTGGTCCGCTGCCCGGAGTGCGGCGCAGGGTTCAACCTGCGAGATGCCGGGCTGACTGCCGCGGACCTGAAGATGACCTGATCAGATTAACCTGATCGCCACCCGGCCTCACGCCACGGCGACCGCCAGCAGGCACTCGCGGATGGCGAAGTAGTGGAACACGCTCCCCGCAACCACCGCCAGGTGCCACACCGCGTGGGCATACCGCATCTTCCCGATCCACACCCGGGCGTAAAAGATCGTGCCGCCGGTATAAAAAACACCCCCCACCAGCAGCAGCACCAGCGCCGAAACCGGCGTGCTGCGGATCAGCGGCCACAGCGAAGCGACGGCAAGCCACCCCATGATGATGTACAACGCCAGCGACACCCGCGCATAGCGCAAACCCGCGATGACCTTGAACACCGTCCCACCGATGGCCAGCACCCAGATCGCCGCCAGCATCGCCCAGCCCCACGGGCCCTGCTCGCGCAGCACCGTCATGCAGATCGCGGTGTACGTCCCCGCGATCAGGAAATAAATGCAGATGTGGTCAGTCATCAGCCGCGCATACTCGCCCGGCTTGTCCTGCAAAAGGTGGTACCGCGTCGAGGCTGTATACAGAAGGATCACGCTCAGCCCATAGACACCCACCGCCACCACATGGCTCGGCGATCCGACCCGATGCGCCAGCACCACCAGCACCGGTGCGCCCACCAACGCAAGCAGAAGCCCCAGGCCGTGCGTCACCCAGTTCGCCGCCGCCTCACTGAGGCGGCACCACGACCACCACGGATCCGTAGCCGGGCAGGCGGTGGGGGGGTTGTGCTTCACCAGTCGTCGCATGTCACTCGGGTCGATCGAATCAATCGAGTCCAGAACATTCACCCGGCCAGCGTACCCAAAACACACGCCGGGACCCACAGGGCCGCTTCCCCGATAGGTTCGATGATGGTGACCGAGCCAGATGAAGCCCCGGTGAGGTTTTCAGAATTGAAAGGCATAAAACCTAGCACCACCGAGATCCCTCGCCATCACCCGCTGCTCTTCCCACCCATGTAGTTCGGGCTTTCCTTCGTGATCAAAATATCATGCGGGTGGTTCTCAATCACCGTCGCCCCGCTCACGCGGCAGAACCGCGCATCCCGCCGCAACTCCTCAATTGTGCGGCAGCCGCAATACCCCATCGCGCTCTTCAGCCCGCCCACAAGCTGGTACACAAACTCCGCCAGCGTGCCGCGGTACGCGACGAGCCCCTCGACGCCCTCGGGCACGAACTTCTGCTTGGCCTTGCCATCATCACCCACCTTCTCCGCCTGGCGATAGCGGTCCGCGCTGCCCGCGTTCATCGCCCCCTCGCTGCCCATGCCGCGATAGCTCTTGTACCGCCGCCCATGCGTAATCACCATCTCGCCGGGGCTCTCATCAAGCCCCGCGAAGAGCGAGCCCATCATCACCACGCTCGCGCCCGCGGCAATCGCCTTGGGGATATCCCCGCTGTGCCGCACGCCCCCGTCAGCGATCACCGGCGTCTGCGCCGCCTCGCCGCCCATCGCCGCCAGCGCCTCGGCCACCTGCATCACCGCCGTAATCTGCGGCACACCAACCCCCGTCACCACTCGCGTCGTGCAGATGCTCCCGGGCCCGATGCCCACCTTCACCGCATCCGCGCCCGCCTCCACCAGGTCCCGCGCCGCCTCGGCTGTCGCGATGTTCCCCGCGATGACCTGCACGCCGCTGCGCACCACCGCCTGCATCTGCTTGATCGCCCGCACCGTCTTCAGCACGTTCTCGCTGTGCCCATGCGCCGTGTCCACCACGATCACATCTACGTCCGCAGCAATCAGCGCCTCGACCCGCTCGTACTGCTCCACGCCCACCGCCGCGCCACAGCGCAGCCGCCCCCGCCCATCAACGCACGCGCTGGGGTAGCGGCTCAGCCGCTCGATGTCGCGCATCGTGATAAGCCCCGCCAGCCGGCCCGCATCATCCACCAGGATCAGCTTCTCCACTTTGTTGCGGTTGGCGATCGTCTCGGCCTGCTCCAGCGTCGTGCCCGCCGGCGCGGTGATGAGGTCTTTGCTCGTCATCACATCCGCCACCAGCGTCGACATGTCATCCACAAACTTCAAGTCCCGCCGCGTGATGATGCCCAGCACCTTGCCAGCACGGGTGGCGGCCGATCCACCATCAACCACCGGAAACCCCGACACATTGTGCGACCGCATCAACTCCTTCGCCCGCGCCACCGTGTCCGTCGGCCCCAGCGTCAGCGGGTCGAGAATGATCCCGTTCGCCGACCGCTTCACCTTTGTCACCTCGCGCGCCTGCGCCTCCACGCTCAGGTTCTTGTGGATGAACCCAAGCCCCCCCTCCTGCGCCAGCCCGATCGCCAGCGCCGACTCCGTCACCGTGTCCATCGGCGCCGACAGCAGCGGGATGTTGAGCGCAATCGTCCGCGTCAGCCGCGTCGCCGTGTCCGCCTCCGCCGGCATCACCCCCGACCGCCGCGGCAGCAGCAGCACATCATCAAACGTGATGCCATCAAAAGCTATTTTGGAGCTTGGGGCAGAGCCGCTCAAGGTAGAGCCGGTCTCCTGACCGGCGGCACTGGCAGACGATCGACGCGTGGCGAGGGTTCCCATTCCATAGGGTTAGGGGTGTGGCGCGGAAGGTCAAGGGCGTTCCCGCCCGATGCCTTCTGCCCCGAAGGGCACCGGCCTGTCGCCACGGGTGGAGCGACACCGACCGAGGCGTCGCGCAACCCGTGGTTCTGATCACAACGCGCACCGCCCCCAAAGGGGGCGGAGGATGCTGTCTCTACCAGCCGCCTCCCCGCAGAATCACCCGGTCGCGAGAGCACGGCCGCACTCCGGGCATGGACCTGAGCTGCCCCGACGGTCATATCCGCACGCACGGCATTGCCAAGCCTTCCGGAATACCTTGAAGTACGCCGAGCGGGTCGCGACAGCCACGCCCGCGGAGACAATGGTGTAGAGCAGCGTATTTACAAGCACCCCTGGGAATCGGGGGACGAGCGGCAGTACTCGAAGCGACTGGGTCGGGACCGCCCATCGCATCAGGCCGCTCTGCCCTGCCCCGCCCTCGGGATACCCGTGCACCGAGAAGGCGAGCAGTGGCCAGCCAGTTGCAACGTCGTAGCGAACCGGCCTTAAGTTGAGCACCGTTGCGGTGCTCTCCGCAGGGTGATTGACCGGGTCCCACAGCATTGACCATTCCGGCACGATGGCTGAATGGCCCGAGTCACCACTCGCCGGAGGTTTTCCGGCGGCTGCAAGCATTTCCGCGGTTCTTCGCAGGTTTGCGATGGAGTATGGGCGCTGCCATTCCACCACCAAGGCGCTACGCGTCCGATTCACGAACGCTTCCATAAACTCGTTACCGACTTGGACGTACGTTGACGGTTGTGAAGACAGTTCAACGCCCCGCCACCCGATCACACACGCCACCAAAAAGTTGATGACGAACCCCGTAAGCAGGCTGAACAGACAGTACTTGACAACCACGCGGCGTGAACGCACGGCACGAGGATAGAGACGTCTAGGACTGGTGCTAACGCGATCACCACAAACCAACCGCAACCAGCCTAACCATCTTAAAAAAACCTAACAAAATCACGAGAATCCCATTGACTATACCCTTCCAAATGCCTTACATTTGAGAAAATGGTCTTCACCCATTCCAATCCCCCAGCCCTCACCGACATCGACCTCAAGGCCTTCAACGCCTGGTTCGAGCACGATTCCCGCCTCCCCGAGATCGCCCGCGAGCTGGGGCTCACGGTCGTCGAGCTCTGTGATTGGGCCGAACAACCCCACATCGCTTCCAAGTTCGAAGCCGTTCTTCGCATCGCCAAACTCCGCTACACCACCCTTCACGCCGAATCCCGCCACCAGGCCCTCAGCCGCCTGACCAACCTCACCCGCTTCTCCGAAAACGAGGAGACAGCCCGCCGCGCTGCCGACCGCATCCTCCGCTCCTCCACGAGTGTTGAAGCGGCTCTCCCTTCCGGAACAAGCGCCCAGAGCGTCAGCCAACCCGCCACCACACCCGCCACCGCCGCGACTCCCCTCGACAAACCCCTCACGGTCGCAGTCCCCCAGCCCGCGACCCCGCACGACACCGTCCTCCGCCCGCCCTCCTCATTCCACCCCATCCCCAGTCCCGCGCGCCTCCGCGCCAGTGCGGGCACCATCGGGAGCGATCCCGCACCTGCACCCACTCAACCAACATCAAGAGAGTCAGAGCGTTCAGGCGTGCGAAGTGGCACCGTCGAAGCGCAGCAAAAGAACCGCGCCAGCATTCCGCGCTCGCCGCGTCGTGATGTTGTCGCGCAGGGCATACGCGATGCCGCGGCTGCTGATGCTCATCATCACCACGCCGACCCCACCGACGCGCGCGTTGATCTCGCACTCAACAGCAGCGGTGATGGCTGACACCTCCCGCCACGGGGTTTTCGTGCGTGCGGCCCGTACCGCTAAACTCCCCGACGCATGCCCAGCCCCATCCAGTTCCCCTCCGCACTCTCCCGCTCCGAATGGCTCCTGACCAACGGCCTCGGCGGCTTTGCCATGGGCACCGCCAGCGGCATCCCCGACCGCCGCTACCACGCCTGGCTCGTCGCGGCAACAAAGCCCCCGCTTGGCCGCATCATCGCGCTGCACTCCTGCGCAGAGTGGCTGATGGTGGAGGGCGGCGACGCCGGCTCGCGGCGGTACGACCTCACCACCTTCAGCTTCACCAGCGATTCCGGGCCGGTACACAGCCCCGAGGGCCTCGCCGCGCTGCGGTCCTTTGAGCGCCGCGATGGCACGTGCCGATGGGAGTACGCAGTCGAAGGAGGCATCCGCGTCGTACGCACGCTCTCACTGAGTCCCGGCGCAAACGCGTGCAGCGTGCGGTACGAGGTGTTCGGCGCCCCCGGCGCGGCGCTGCCCGCCGCAACGCTGATGGTGCGGCCCTTCGTGCCTCTGCGGGACTTCCACCACCTCGACCACGGTTCGCGCCTGATGTCCGCCACCGCCGCCAACGGCAAGGTGGAAATCGAACGCGATGGCCACCGCCTCGTGATCGAAATCGAACGCGGCAAGGGCTGCGACGCCGAGGCGCGGGGCGTGCATTACGCCGCCGATGAGCGGTGGTGGAGCAACTTCTTCTACGCCCGCGAGGTCGAGCGGGGGCTGGATGGAGTTGAAGACCTCTACACCCCCGGCGTCTTCACGATCAACCTCAGCGCGTTGCAATCACCCGACGGCGGCGCGGGCCCCGCGTGTTCCGTGACGCTCCACGCACATGTCGTCGCCGCCATCCCACCCGCCCAGTTGAGCGACCATCACGTGCGCAGGCCGCTGCTTGCCGCGGCAGGCGACTTCGTCGCGCGGCGAACAGCCGCGGATGGAGAGTCGTTAACCTCGATCATCGCCGGTTACCCGTGGTTCTCCGACTGGGGCCGCGACACGTTCATCTCTATGCGCGGGCTGCTGCTCTGCACGGGCCGCTTCGACGAGGCGCGCCGGGCGCTCGTGGCCTTCGCGCGGATGCAGCGGCGCGGGCTCATCCCCAACTGCTTTGATAACGCCGGCAACGCCGAGTACAACACCGTCGATGCCTCGCTGTGGTTTGTGCACGCCGCGTGCGAGTACGTCCGCGCCAGCGGCGATGCGGCCGGGTTTGATGGCGTCATCGGCGAGGCGTGCATGGCCGTGGTCGCGGCGTACCGCGATGGCACCGACTATGGAATCAGGATGGATTCCGACGGGCTCATTGCCGCGGGCGATGAGGGCACGCAGTTGACGTGGATGGATGCCCGCCGCGACGGTGTAGTCTTTACGCCCCGCCACGGCAAGGCCGTCGAGATCAACGCTCTGTGGTACTCAATCCTGCTGGAACTGGCGAGTGTGATTGAGCCGCGCAAGCCCACGCAGGCCGACGAACTTCGGGCCCTCGCCCAGCGCAGCGGAGACTCTTTCGCAAAGGCTTTCTGGAACGAGAAGGACCAGTGCCTGTTCGATGTTCTGATACCAACCGAGGGCGCCTGGCGTCCCGATCGCCGCGTCCGGCCGAACCAGATCTTCGCCGTGTCGCAGCCACACTCGCCCCTCAGCCAGGCGCAGCGGCAGGCCGTCGTCGCACGGGTCAAGGCGGCGCTCCTGACCCCGCAGGGGCTGCGCACGCTTGAAGCAACCGACCCTCAATATCAGGGCCGCTTTGACGGTGCGCTCTTCCAGCGCGACAGCGCGTACCACAACGGCACTGTCTGGCCGTGGCTCATCGGGCCGTACGCCGAGGCCGTTCTGCGCGTGGGGAAGTTCTCTGCGCAAGCCCGCGCCGAAGCGAGCCGGGCAATCGACCCGTTGTTGCGATCACTTGAGGAGCCGGTGCCCTCCGGCCCCATCGGGCAGATCGCGGAGGTGTACGACGGTGATGAGCCCCGGCGACCCCAGGGGTGCCCGGCGCAGGCGTGGTCGGTGGCGGAGGTGCTGCGGGCGCTCAGTTTGTGCGAGCGCGGGGAGGCGGGCGGCGTTGCGTCGCCGCTGCTCGATCAGCAGCGCTTGCCCTTGACGCCCGCTTCCATCAGGCGGTAAGCGTCGTCCGGCGACATCGTCCCTTCCGCAACGTACGCGGCAAGCTCGCGGCGGGATTCCTCGCGGTGGCGCGTCTCCGCAGCCCGGCGGATCGCGCAGGTGATGATCGATACCAGCGCGATGAACAGGCTGCCGCCGATCGCAAGGATTGGGATCATGATGGCGATAAAACCGGTGTCGCGGCTGGACATGGCGAGCAGAGTGCTGGGCATTGGGAGATCCCTCGCGTAAGACGGGACGTTCGGGCAATCAGGCTTTGGGCTCGGCCTTCATCAGCCGTTCCCCCTGTTCGGGCGACATGGTTCCTTCGGCAATAAACGCCGCAATTTCGCGCCGGCTGCGCTCCCTTGCCGCCGTGCTCAGGATCGAGGCCAGCGTGCGGATCCCGACGATCAGGATGACTCCCGAGAAGACCAGGATGGGGATCAGCACGTCTTCCTTCAGCAGGTTGGCGGCAAAGGTCTGGTGTTCCATGACGATCCTCCAGCGTGGGGCTACCAGCACTCTTGGGAACAATAGTGCCCCGGTTTCACGGGGCGGTCGCAGGGCCCGCCAGTCCCCGGTGGACGGTGTGGCTCCAGATCGAATAAAAGTCGAACATGGCCGTCTGATCACGTTGGTGGCGGGTCCGGTTTCTCACGGCAATCACCATGTCGCGCGAGAGTTCGGGGGGGATTCGCAGGGCGGAGAACCCGGTGTCGATGTGGGCATTGGGGGCCTCGGACGCGAGGCGCAGGGCGAGTTTGTCGGCGTTTTCCCGGTCGGTGTAACCGCGGTCTTTGCCCAGGACGTCGTAGGAAATGCGGTCGGAGTTAAAACGCAGCTGGGTGCCGTCATTGAGGTACACGTCGATGAGGTGCGAAAACTTCGTCTCGGTGGTGCGGGAGGCCGCTGGGCCATCGCTCCAGTTCATCGGTATGCCATGGGCGGAAACGCGGGTGTTCAGGCGGAGGCCGACATCTGTTTCGGTGACAACGCTGGAGCTGTTAAGCGATGCGCTCACGAGCAGAAAAATATCGGCGGTGCGCAGCCCGGCGGGGTCACCCTTCCAGAACTCGACGAGGTACATGGGCTCGGAGGCCCCTGCCGCGGGGGCGAGGCGTTTGACCAGACGCGGCGCGGGCCGGGAGGCCATGAAAGACTCGGTCAGAGCGAACGCGGCCACCTTGTGGGCTCGGAGCTTGTTCACAATCGGCGGCGCCGCGGCACACGACAAGGGGCGGCTCCTGCACCGCACGCAGGCTGGCGGTGTACGGGTCCATCCCGAGGGCATCCACCAGAAAGCCCGCGCGGTCCTGCCGGGAGGCGGCCTGCGGCCAGCGGACAATCGAGATGTAGGCTCTATCCCTCACCACCAAAGATTGTACATTGTGGTGCAAGGGGTGCCGCGGCACCGCGATGGGGAGCTCCGTGACGACCACCAGGGCACGCGCCAGGGCACGAGATGACGAGCACGCTCAGGTGCGTGCGGCGTTGGCGGCGTATGCGCGGGGTTGGTTCCCGATGTACGACCCTGAGACGGCAGTGACCCATTGGGTGCAGCCGACGGAACGGGGCATCCTCCCCCTGGAGGACGCGTCCGCGCCAAGCGGGTTTCGTGTCTCGCGGTCGCTGCGAGCGGTCGTTCGTTCCGGGCGTTTCGTGGTCACGAGCGACACGGCGTTTGGGCGCGTGATCCGTGCGTGCGCGGATAAGAGCCTGCGCGGCGATGAAACCTGGCTGTCCCCGGACATCATCGCGTTGTTCGAGGCGCTCCACCGAACCGGTCACGCGCACAGCGTTGAGGCGTGGGTTGACCATGGCCGCGGAGCTGAACTGGTGGGCGGCTTGTACGGGCTGGCGATTGGCTCGGTGTTCTGCGGCGAGTCGATGTTCTGTGACGCGACACGGGGCGGGAGCAACGCCAGCAAGGTGTGCCTTGTTCACCTTGTGGGGCACCTTCGGCGGCAGGGGTTCACGATGCTCGATGCGCAGCTGACGAACCCACACCTGTTGCAGTTCGGCTGTTATGTCATCGATCAGTCGGTGTATGAGGAGCGGCTGCACACGGCGGTGAAGGATCGGCGGCCCTGGGGCGACTTTGTGGTGTCGCGCGGATAACGGTTTTACATCGCCTGGCCAGCGGCGGCTGCGGCCTTGCAGAGAGCCACAAAGTCAGATGCGCTCAGGGATGCACCGCCGACGAGGCCGCCGTCGACATCTTCCTGCGCGAAGATGTCCGGGGCGATATCGGGTTTCAATGAGCCGCCGTAGATGATGCGCATCCGCTCGGCAACATCGGGGTTGTACAGGCGGCTGAGCAGTGTGCGGATCTGGGCGTGGGCATCCTGAGCGTCCTGGGGCGTGGCGGTCTTGCCGGTGCCGATCGCCCAGACGGGCTCGTACGCGATGATCAGCCGTTCGGCGTGCGAGACGGGAATATCGGCCAGGCCCGTGCGGACCTGGCGGGCGGTCACGATGTCCTGATGGCCGGCGATGCGCTCCTCCAGCGTCTCACCGACGCACAGGATGGCGGCCAACCCGGACTCGAGCACCGCGCGGAGCTTGCGGTTGACCAGTTCGTCCTTCTCGCCCATGGTGTGGCGGCGTTCGGAATGCCCGCACAAGACGATCTGCGTGCCGCAGTCCTTGAGCATCGCCAGCGACACTTCGCCGGTGAATGCACCATCGCCCTGAAAGTGGACATCCTGAGCGCCGAGCTTGATGGAAGAGCCGCGGTCGCGGAGGATGGCCCGCACCGTGAGCAGGTAGGGGAATGGAGGGAAGACGCCGACCTCGACGCCATCAAGGTTGATCAGGCCGTCGGTCACACCGCGGGTCAGGTCTGACCCCGTCGTGCGGTTGGTGTTCATCTTCCAGTTGCCGCCGACGAAGGGTTTGCGCTCTGACATGGGGGGAGCGTAGGACGGGGGTTTGGGAATCGTGAAGGCACGCGGGGTCGGTGTCCATCGGTGATTGGCCGCGGCACATGAGGTGGGTGTCGCGCTTCGGATCTCCTCTCAGTTTGACTTGACAGAATGGCGGGGCCGGGGCATAATGAGAATGTATTCTCATGAGGATGCAGCTTCATATGAAGCGGGTGCGCCTGTTTGCAGCGGTGGTTCTGGCGGCAGCGATGCTGCTGGTCAGTGCTGCGCCGTTGTGGCACCACCATGACAGTGGGGGTCATGGGGATCACAGTGGTCATGGTGGTCATGGGGATCCCGCATCCTGTGCTGTCTGCTATGCAGTTGCGGCAGCCGCGCTGGCGGACCTGCCGAGAGGGGAAGCGGGCGGTTGGGTCTGCACTGCCATGGATGTCGTGCTCATCCCTGCCGAGGGCGATCGCGGCGTGCGGGCGCAGGCGCTGGCGCGGGCGAGGGGTCCGCCGCGAAGTCGGGAACTGAATTAACGCTGTTTCCGTGCGAATGTGCTGGCGCGCCTTGGGGCGTTGCGGCGTCGGTTCTTGCTGAGTTCAAGCTTGCTTATTGACCTTGTTCAAGGTCAGGAGTGATCCCATGAAGATCCTTCGGAACATGGAGTGCGCGCGGGGTTCGCGCGCTTTTACGCTGATTGAACTGCTGGTGGTGATTGCCATTATCGCGTTGCTTGTAGGGTTTGCGCTGCCCGCGTTGAGCAAAGCGCGTCGGTCCTCGCGTCAGACGGTGACGCTGGTGCGGCTGCACGACCTTGGGGCGGGCATGACCGCCTACGCCAATGACTTCCGGGACCGGCTGCCAGTGCTCGTGGATCGGGAGGAGAAGCCGTTCCTGGGGCTCAGCGTGCTGAGCCGGTACAACGCCGTGACGCCCGCGTCTTTCCTCAACCCGAATGTTCTGGACACGCTCTCGCCGCGGTTGTCGGTCGATCAGCGCCCGGTGCTGGCGACGCTCGATGAGGTGGCGATTGAGAATGCAACGCGCATCGATGCCTCGAACATCGCGGGCGTGCGCTTCCACTGCTCCTTCTCTTTCGACAACGACATCAAGCTGCACACGGTGTACAAGCCGGTCATCTACCTGGGTGACCGCGCGGACTACGCGCACGGCCGCACGCTCTCCAGCGCGTGGGGCGGGGAGGGTATGTGCGTGGCGTGGACGGACCAGCACGCGGCCTTTGTGCGCCAGCGCAGCGTGGCAGCACAGAACGATCCGAACATGTACCACCACAACGAATGGATGGGCGAGGGGAGCGATGAGGTGCGCGATGGCGTCGGCGTCACGCAGGGGACGCTCGACACGCACATGCGGTTCTTCAGCGAGGAGGAGGACGATGAACTGCTGACGGACCCGGAGCCTTGAGCTACCGGAGCCCCAACCCAGGAGACGTCAGCGGGCGACGGCCTTGAGCCCGACCTCGATGTTGTTGCGGGTGGCGTTGGAGTAGGGGCAGATCTGGTGGGCGGCTTCCACGATCTGCTGGGCCTGCTCCTGCGACACGCCCTTCATCGTGACGGTGAGGTCTACCTTGAGGCCGAAGCCGCCGGCTTCGTTCTTGCCGATGCCCACGGCCGCTTCGACTTCCATGTCGGTGGCGGGAAGCCTCTTCTGGCGGGCGGCAAGCTCTGCCGCGCCGCCGAAGCAGGCGGCGTAGCCCGCGGCAAAGAGGTCCTCGGGCGTGGTGGTCCCGGCTTTGCCGGGGCCGCCCATGCCCGTGGGCACGGACAGGTTGACATCGACGAGGCCGTCGGAGGACTTGGTGTGGCCGTTGCGGCCGCCGGTGGCGCGCGCGTGGGACGTGTGGAGGATGTTGAGTGGCATGGGGGCAGTGTAGTGGCGGTTGTGCTGGGGCAGATGAAAGGGAAGGCATCGAGGCATCGAGGCATCGAGGCATCGAGGCATCGAGGCATCGAGGCATCGAGGCATCAAGGCATCAAGGCATCAAGGCATCAAGGCATCAAGGCATCAAGGCATCAAGGCATCAAGGCATCAAGGCACCAAGTGACCAAGTCACCAAGGCGTTAAGGCATCAAGGCGGCGGGGGCGGGCCCGCGCGGGTATCCTGTGCTTGCCGTGGCTCATTCTGAAGAGGGGTTGCCCGAAGATGCTCAGAGACTTCCCGCTGACGGTGCTGAATCAGTCGGGGTCGCACAGCGCGTACGAAAAGAAAGAAAAGTGCGGGGTGTTCGGCGTGTGGGGGCACCCGCAGTCGGCGCGACTGACCTACCTGGGGTTGTACGCCCAGCAGCACCGCGGGCAGGAATCGGCGGGGATTGCCGTGTCCGATGGGCAGGTCCTGTCGGCCCTGACGGGGATGGGCCTGGTGGCGGAGGTGTTCGGGTCGGGGCAGCTGGCGGAACTGGATCATCAAGGCGGCAAGGGCGCGATCGGGCACAACCGGTATTCAACCGCGGGTGGGTCGCTGGCGTGCAACGCGCAGCCGCTGCTGGAGAGCTACATCGGCGGCCAGGTGGCGGTGGCGCACAACGGCAACCTGATCAACAACCTGGCGATGCGGCGGCGCTTCGAGCAGGCGGGGCACCTTTTTCATACAACCAGCGACACGGAGGTGGTGATCCACCTGCTGGCCTCGCCCGAGCAGCAGCGGGCGGTGGACCCGCTGGCGGCAACGCTCCGGCACTTGCAGGGCGCGTTCAGCCTTGTGTTCCTCTTCCCAGATCGCCTGGAGGCGGCGCGTGACCCCTGGGGCTGGCGGCCGCTGGTGCTGGGGCAACTGCCCACGGGGCAGATGGTGGTCGCATCCGAGACGGTCGCGCTGGATGTGGTGGGGGCCAAGACGGTGCGCGAGATCGAGCCCGGCGAGATCGTGACGATTTCCGACGCGGGCGTGTCGTCCCGCCGGTTTACCGAGGTTGCGGAACGTCCGGCGCACTGCGTGTTTGAGCATGTGTACTTCGCGAACCCAGCCAGCAATGTGTTCGGCCAGAATGTGCAGATTGCCCGCGAGACGATGGGCGAGACGCTGGCGGGCGAGGCGCCGGTGGATGCGGATTATGTGGTGCCGATGCCTGATTCGGGCCGCTCTGCCGCGCTGGGCTATGCCCGCAAGAGCGGCATCCCATACCGCGAGGCCATCGTGCCGAATCGGTATGTGGGCCGGACGTTCATCAAGCCGAGCCAAGAGCAGCGTGCCGCGGCGGTGCGGCTGAAACTGAACGTGATCGATGAGCTTGTCCGCGGCAAGCGGCTGATCATTGTGGACGACTCCATCGTGCGCGGCACCACCACCAAGGCCAAGATGGATCAGTTGCGCAGCGCGGGGGCGCGCGAGTTGCATCTCCGAATTTCTTGCCCGCCTATCCGCCACCCGTGCTACTTCGGGGTGGACTTCGCGGAGCGCAGCCAGTTGATCGCCAACGGGCGCACGGTCGATGATGTGCGGCAGTACCTGGGCGTGGACTCGCTGCACTACCTCTCGCTGGAGGGCCTGCTCTCGTGCATGCACCGGCCCGGCCAGTCATACTGCACGGCGTGCTACAGCGGGGAATACCGCCTCGACCCCGACCACCCGCTGACGGAAGAGGTGATCGAGCCTGAGCAGATGAAGATGTTCGGGTAAGGGGAAGGCATCAAGGCATCGAGGCAGATCCAAAGAAAGGACACCGACTTGAAGAGAACATTTCGCGCATAGCGCACGCTAACTTGCGCCATCTGCTGCAAGCGGCCACACTTGCCACCTGAAACACCATTTCAGGAAGGAGCAAGTGTGGACCGCGACAACTGGACTGTGCTGCGTGCGGCTGTGATTGCCTGTGCCCGTGAGCT
>JBBSOF010000007.1:0-98846 GCA_038260025.1 Phycisphaerales bacterium | reverse complement strand
GTACAGATTTTTCCCGGCTCGACGCTGTTCAAAAAAGGGCCCAAGTGGATCATGGCGGGCGAGGTGGTTCACACCACCCGCCTCTACGCCCGCACCATTGCACGCATCGACCCGGCGTGGATCGAAGAACTCGCGGGGCACATGTTCCGCCATCAGGTCAGCGACCCGCACCTGAACACGGCGACTGGCGAGCCGATGGCGTGGGAGCGAGTCACGATGAGCGGCATTGTCGTGGTGCCGCGGCGGGAGGCAAGGCTGGAGCCGCTTGATGCGGGCGCGGCGCGCCGGGTCTTTGTTCGTGAAGCTCTTGCCGGCGCGGCGTGGGAGAGTGACCTTCCATTCATGCAGCACAACCGCGCCATGCTGGCGCACGCGGAGCAGGCCGAGGCGAGGCTGCGCCGGCGGGATGTGCGCCTGACCACGGATCAACTTGCCGAGTGGTTTGAGGCGCGCCTGCCGCGGGGCCTCTCCGGGCCGGAAACACTGGTCGCGTGGATGCAGGCACACGGCGATGTTGCGGCGGGCGCGATCTCGCTGTCGCCGTCGGATGTGCTCCAGCGTTCAGCGCGTGATGCTCTTTCGGCGGGCGCGTTCCCAGATGCCATCGCGCTGGGGCAAGGCGGGGAGCAACTCGCGACACTTTCCTATGCGCTGGCGCCCGGCAAGGCCGAGGACGGGGTGACGGCCACAGTTGAGTTGTCACAACTGCCACAGGTTGTTGAGGATCGCGCGGAGTGGCTGGTGCTAGGCATGCTGCCCGCGGTGATCCTGGGGCTGCTGAAACTGCTGCCCAAGCCCGTGCGCCAGACGCTGGAAGCCAAGGCGCGGCTTGAGGACATTGCGGCGGATGCCGCGGGGCTTATGACCTTTGGCCAGGGCTCGCTTGCTGTCGCCCTGGCAGAGGCGGTCGGTGTGCTGCACAGCGTGACCATCGACGCGGCGATGTTCAAGATTGAAGCGCTGCCCCCGCACCTCCGCCTGCGCATCGGGGTGGTGGATCATCACGGGAAAGAGATTGCGGAGGGCCGAGACCTCAGCGAACTTCGCCAACGGCTCGATGGCCGCATCAAGAAGGCGCTTGCCGCGCAGCAACGGACGACCACCGACCGCCGCGGCATCACCGCGTGGGACTTTGGTCCGCTGCCCGATTCCCCGCAGACCGCCGCGCCCGAGGGCCAGACGCACCTTGCCCTGATCGACCACACCGATTCGGTCACGCTCACCCACCTTGCCAGCGCGCGCGTAGCGGCGGCGCACACGGCTTTGGCTGTCCGCCGTCTCTTCGCGCTCGCGACGCGGGAAGAAGCGGTGTACTACGTCGAGGCGCTGCCCGCATGGCCGGAGATGGTCCGCCAGTACGCGCAGCTGGGATCGCCCGACGAGCTGCGGGCGCACATCATCAATATCACGGCGGGGCGACTCTTTCTTGAAGGCCAGCCGCCCGTGCGGACGGCGGAAGCCTTTGATGAGCGTCTGCTGAGCAACTCGGGCAGGCTGGCCACCACGACGCGTGAGGTGGGCGAGACGATTGGCCGCGTGCTCGAGCCGCGGTTTCTGGTCGCGAAGCGACTTGCGGGGGGCACGCCGCGCATCTGGGCGGAGAGCATCGCCGATATCCGCGAGCACGCGGCGTACCTGCTGCCGCGGGATTTCCTGCGCCTGCTGACGTGGGAACGCCTGCGCCACTACCCCCGCTACGTCGGCACGCTGTGGGAGCGGCTGCTCGCCATGCGCGAGGATGGGTCGAAGGCCAACCTCGAACCGCTGAAGGTGCTGCTGCCGCACTGGAAGCGTCTGACGGGCGTGATCGCCACCGCGATGAACGAGGAACGCCGCGGCGCTGCCGAGGCCGGCGTGGAAGCGCCAACCGCGCCCGGCACGTCGAAGCCGAAGGCCGCCCTGCCGCAGGCCCGCCGCGCCGCGCCGACCGTCAACGCCGATGCCGGCGCGTGGGCGATGCAGCCCGGTTGCCTGGACCCCGGCGTTGAGCAGTACCGCTGGGCCGTTGAAGAACTCCGCGTCACGCTGTTCGCCCCGCAACTTTCTAACGGCACAAGCCCCGCCGACCTCGATAGGCTCTGGCCTGCGAATTCCAAGGGCCAGACCTAGAGCCACGCACGATGAACGCGCTTGATCTGCTTTACATCCCCCTTGCCGCGGTGACGGCCCCGTGGTGGTTCGGCAAGAAGCGTGCGGGCTGGCGCGAGCGACTTGGCCATACCCCCCCACTGCCCGCGCCGACCCGTCCCCGTATTTTGCTGCACTCGGTATCCGTTGGAGAAGTCAGCGCGCTGCGCCCGCTGGTGCCGCTGCTAACGCCGCTTGCCGACGTTGTCATCTCCGTCACCACCGACACCGGCATCGCCCGCGCCCGCGACCTGTTCGGTTCATCGTGCCATGTCGTCCGCTATCCCTTGGACTTCTCCTGGGCGGTCCGCCGCTTTCTTCGGGCCATCAACCCTTCCGCCGTGGCGCTGGTTGAGCTTGAGGTGTGGCCCAACTTTGTCCGCTCGTGCGCCCGGCGCAGCATCCCTATCTGCATCATCAACGGCCGCTTGAGCGACCGCTCGTTCCGCGGCTACCGCAGGCTCCGCCCCTTTTTTGCACCCCTGCTCCGCACCCTCTCCTTCGCGGCAGTCCAGGATGAGACCTACGCCCAGCGGTTCCAGGCTCTCGGCCTCCCCGCGTCTGCCTGCCACATCACCGGGTCGATGAAATGGGATTCAGCCCAGATCTCCGGCGCGGGGCAGCCACCCATCCCCGGGGGGGCAGAGCTTGCGACGGAACTGGGAATCGACCGCTCCCGCCCCCTGATCGTGGCGGGCAGCACCGGGCCGGGGGAGGAAGCCCTGCTCCATGCCGCGTGCCCGCCGGGGGTTCAGCTGCTGTGCGCCCCCCGCAAGCCGGAGCGGTTTGATGAGGCCGCGGCTGCGCTGCCCAACTGCTCCCGCCGCACCCGGCCGCGGCCAACCCCACCAACGGACCGGTTTCTCCTTGACACCATCGGCGAGCTGCGCAAGGCGTATGGCCTTGCGGATGTTGTGGTTGTGGGCCGCAGCTTCGGTGACCTGTACGGCTCGGACCCGATCGAGCCCATTGGTCTGGGGAAGCCGACGGTCATCGGGCCTTCGGTGGCTGACTTTGCCACGGTGGTCGCCGACTTCGAGAAGTTTGGGGGCATCACCCGGGCAACGCGTGAAACCATTGGCGGGGTATTGAGCGAACTCCTGCAAGACCCGGCCCGCCGGGCCGCACTGAACGAGGGCGGCCGCGCGGCGATCCGCGCCCTGCAGGGTGCCAGCCAACGCCATGCGTCGCTGGTCATGGGGCTGCTGAAGCCCTAAACTGAGCGAGGGAACGCAGATAGAAACCCAGACTGTCCACACACCCCGTGGTTCCAGTGGTATTTTTCGTGGTTGGCGGCGAGAATCCGACAATCCGTCCAGATACCGACTTGTGCCCGGAGGCAATTTTGTGGATGATCTGCAACAGGTCGTCCGGGGGTCCGTAGGGCTTTAGAGCCGTCGGGCTTAGCGATTCGGCCGGGGCAACGTCCCTGGCCTGGCACGCGCCCGGGCAGCTTGCCCACGTTGAAATGTTTAGCCGCCGCGCACGAGTGCGCGGCTCCTTGAGCGGAGTGTTGTATGTCCAACAGACTGGGTCGCAAGGTGTCCTCGTCCCCCTTCTTCACCCGCCACATCGGCGCGCAGCCGCTCGAGCAGCTCGAGCAGCGCGCCATGATGTCGGCCGCCCTCCCGGAAGGCGCAACCGTCCTCGACTGGGGCAACGGGCAGGTTGTCGCGAAGCAGGGCTCGTATGTGCTCACCTTCGATGACGCGTACGGCAGCCAGCAGGCGGAACTGCTCGCCCGCGAGGCCGCAACGCGCCTGGGCCTGACCGCCACCAACATCCAGTCGATCGGCCGCGGCCGCTACGCGAGCTTCGAGACCGCCGGCCGCATCACGCTCGCGCAGGCCGATGCGCTCGAGCGGAGCATGCCGCACCTGACCTCGCTTGATCCCAACGCCTTGTACAACCCCACGCGCGTGCCCAACGACCCGCGCTACGCAGACCAGTACTGGCTCGACAACACCGGCCAGTTCATCGGCCAGCTCGGCACCATCGGGGCCGACATCAACGCGACGGAGGCGTGGGACCTCTCCATCGGCAGCCGCAGCGTGATCGTCGCCGTCATCGATACGGGCATCGACATCGACCACCCGGACCTCATCCCCAACCTGTGGACCAACCCCGGCGAGATCCCCGGCAACAACATCGACGATGATGGCAACGGCTTCGTGGACGATGTTCACGGCTATGACTTCGGCGAGGGTGATGGCAACCCCGATGATCGTGCCGGCCATGGCACCGCCGTCGCGGGCACCATCGGCGCGGCCGGCAACAACGGCCAGGGCGTGACGGGCGTCAACTGGAACGTCTCGCTCATGGGCCTGAAGATCGCCGACCGCTTCGGCAATCTGACGCTCGCGGCCATCATCGGCGCTCACGATTACGCCACGATGATGATCAATCGCGGCTTCAACATCGTCGCGAGCAACAACAGCTACGGCGCCTTCCGCAGCGAGTTCTACGCCGACGCCCCGACCGGGTTCAGCGGCGAGCGTGATGCGATCCAGCGCTTCATCGACACCGGCGCGACCTTTGTTGCTGCCGCGGGCAACGACACCTTCGACAACGATGACCCGAACGCGTCGCACTTCCCATCTTCCTACAACATCCCCGGCGTGATCTCGGTGGCCGCGTCGGACAACAACGATGCGCTGGCCGACTTCTCCAACTTCGGCCAGCGGACCGTCACCCTGGCGGCCCCCGGCGTGCTGGTGCTCACAACCACCATCAACGGCGGGTACGGCTTTGTGGACGGCACCAGCTTCTCCTCTCCCATCGTCGCCGGCGCTGTCGCGCTGATGCAGGCGTACTACGCCTCCACGCACAACGGCCAGAACGCCTCGGCCATCGCCATCCGCGAGGCCCTCATCAACGGGTCGGACCTCAAGCCCGGCTTCGAGGGCAAGGTGCAGTCCGGCGGGCGCATCAACATCCGCCGCTCGATGGAACTGCTGACAATCGACGGCCCCGTCATCCGCGGCGTCAACCCCGGCCCCGTCACCGGCCAGCTCAACCCCGCCACCGGGCAGCCGATTAACACCATCGCCATCACCTTCAGCAAGGACATCGACCCCGCATCGCTCTCCAACGCATCCGCAGCGCTGATCGGCGATGGCGTGGACAACATCTTCGGCACCGGCGATGACCGCGTCATCCCGATCACGTCGATCGTGCGCTCCACCACCAACCCCCGCCTCGTCACCATCACGCTCAGCCTCTCCGGTTTCGCGCAGAGCCGCCTGCCCATCGACAGCTACCGCCTCACCCTCGCCGGCACGGGCTCCACCGGCATCCGCGACACCAGCGGCAACTACCTCAACGGCAACACCGTCAGCGGCAGCAACCAGATCTACAACTTCCGCGTGACCGCCAGCACCGGCGACACCGAGCCCAACGACACCCTCGCCCTCGCCACCGTCATCCCCTTCGACTCCGCCGGGCAGGCGAACTTCAGCGGCGTCACCATCGGCAACGGCTTCGCGGGCAACCTCGACGTCGACCTGTACCGGATCGACCTCGCACGCGGCGGCCTGATCACCGCCGAGATCACCGCCAAGCGGCTCCCCGCGCCCTCCTCGCTTGATTCCTACCTCCGCCTCTTTGATGCCTTCGGCGTGGAGATCGCCTCCAACGATCAGGCGTTCGGCGCCGACTCGTTCATCGACTTCTACGTCTTCACCGGCGGCACTTACTACATCGGTGTCTCGGGCTTCGGCAACGACAGCTACAACCCGGCGGTTTCGGCCAGCGGCACCTCGCAGTCAACTGGCGTTTACAACCTCCGCATCCAGGTCACGCCGGGCACCGACGACACCGTCAGCTACGCCTCGACCGATGCGAACCTGCCCCGCCGCGTCCCGCCGCAGCAGGGGCAGACGCAGGGCACGGCGTCGTCGTTCATTGACATCGCCGACACCCGCCAGATTCTCGACATCAACATCAAGCTCGACATCACACACAGCTTCGACCAGGACCTCAAGATCAGCCTCATCGGGCCCGACAACACCACCGTGGTGCTGGTCAACAGCCGCGGCGGCAACGGGCAGAACTTCACCAACACCATCTTCGACGATGAGGGCACGATCTCCATCACCAGCGGCTTCGCACCCTTCACCGGTGTGTTCCGCCCTGAGCAGATCCTGGGTGCCTTCGACGGCGGCACGGCCACCGGCCGCTGGACGCTCGTGGTGCAGGACCAGCGCAACCTCAACAGCGGGTTCCTCAACTCCTGGTCGCTGACGATCACCTACCGCAACAATGTCTTCGGGCCGTTCGAGTCCAACGACACCATCGCGTCGGCCAAGCCGCTGACCGAGATCCAGGGCACCGGCACCGCCACCCGCGACGCGTTCATCGGCGATGGCGGCTTCGGCAGCCTCGACCGCGATATCTACCGCTTCACGGCGAATGCCGGGTCGTCGCTGAATGTTGCTGTCACGTCCAACGGCTCGCTCAACGCCGCCCTGCGGCTCTTCGATGTGACCGGGTCGCAGATTCTGTTCTCCGCGCCCGGCGGCACCAACAGCGTGCTGCTCGAGAACTTCATCTTCGCCAACAGCGGCACCTACTACCTCGCCATCTCCGAGAACGCCAACGTCGCGTACGACCCGACTGTTGCCGCGAGCGGCGTGCCCGCCTCGTCTACCGGCAACTACACGCTCAATGTGTTCCTTGCCGCGGGCGTATCGGACCCCGCGACGGTGCTCACGGGTTCGCCGCTCTCCGTCGGCGTCAACGTCGGCGGCACCTTCGGCGTCGGCGGCGGCACAGCCCTGCTCTTTAACGGCATCGAGTTCCTCCCGCTAACCGGCAGAAACTCGTTCCTGGGCCTTGTCTCCAGCGGCAACAGCTTTACCAACTCCACCGTCGGCACCGACCTGCCCTTCGCCCTGACCACCGCGAGCGACAGCTTCAACAACCGCATCACGGCGCGCTCCGGCTTCCGCGGACTCAACGTCGACCGCAACATCTCCTACGCCACCAGCGATTCGTTCGCCGCCATCGACATCTATTTCACCAACACCACCGGCTCCATCCTCAGCAGCATCGCGTGGATGGAGGGCTTCAACCCCGACCCGGGCGTGACGCTCAACGAGAATGACGCCGCCACCGCGAACGACGTGGACGACTCGAACCACCTCGTCACCGCCACCTACACCAACAACGAGTTCGGCAACGGCCTCACCATCGGCCTCGCAGCGCCCGAGTCCGACGGCCGCGCCCGCGCCACCGTGCTGGGCGGCGGCGCCATCGTCCGCGATCCTTCGATCATCCTCGCACAGCCCGTGAACGACCCCAACGGCACGGCCTCCAACTCCAGCATCGTGCTCACGTTTGATATCGGCGACCTCGCCCCCGGCGCGACGACGTCGATCCGCTACTTCATCTTCGTGGGCACCAGCCCCGCCGCCGTGCAGGGCCTGGCCGATGCCGTGAACAACGGCACGGGCACGGGCCACCTCGCGGCAGACCCCGCGAACCCCGCGCCGATCGCCCTCGACACCGGCACCGCCCCCGCGGCAAGCATCCCCTCGCTGCCCTACAGCGTGTACTACCCCGAGGGCTTCTTCGGCGACAACATCTACACGTTCGTGCCGATCTCAAACCTCAGCGACCAGACCGCCTCGGTCTATGTCATCGCCCACTACGAGACGGGCAACCGCGATCAGATCATCGGCCAGCTGAGCATCGGTGCCAACGCCCGCAGCGGCCTCACCATCACCACGCCCGAGCTCTTCGAGTCCGGCAGCACCCTTGCCGGTCGCCTCAACGCTCCCTTCGCGCTTGAGGTCCGCTCCGACCGCCCGGTTGCCGCGACCTTCAGCCACTACGACCTGGGCATCCTCTCCGGCCACCAGGCCGCGATTGGTGAAAGCTTCACTTCCGTCACCAGCACGGTGTGGAGCTTCGGTCAGACCATCAAGGGCCTGGGTGGCAACGTCGATTTCGTGGTCTTCTACAACCCGTCCGACACGCTTACCAAGGTTTCGGGCGAGTTCTACCCCGCCACCGGCGGCGCTCCCTTCGAAACCGCGTTCAACCTTGAGGCCGGCCGCCGCGGCGGCTTCGCGGTGAACGACCTGACCACCGTCGCCATCTACGCCTTCTCGCAGGACTTCGTGCTGCAGGCCGATTACCGCGTGAACTTCAGCCGCGCATCGCTGGGCTTCACGACGATCAACGGCGCGCAGATCAGCGAGGGCACGGTTCTCGCGGCTGGCACGGTCATCCGCTCCGGCTCGGTGCTGGGCGCGGCGAACACCGTGCCCGAGGGCACTTACGGCGTCCGCATTGTGTCGGATGATCCCATCGTGGCGTCGCTCTCCCACTACAACTTCAGCGAGCTCAACGCCGCCGGCGCCATCGGCAGCGCCGACGCCGGCTCTCTCACCGGCGTCATCCCCGAGGGTCAGTTCGGCACCAACAGCACGAACGAAACCGTCAGCGCCTTGAACACCAACAGCACCACCGCCACGGTGGTCTTCTCGTTCCTCTTCCAGAACGGCAGCGCATACCGCACCTCGCTCATCGTCCCTACCAACTCGCAGGGGTCGATCAACGTGGCCGACCTCGCCAACTTCCCCACCAACCAGCCCTACGGCGTCTTTTACGAGTCCGACGTGCCCGTGACGGTGAGCACCCTCAGCCGCGCCTTCGGCGATGCCGAGACGAGCACCGTCGCCACCGAGGCCTTCAGCCTGTGGGGCTTCGGCGAGGGCTTCCGCCCCGGCGACAACGATGTCCCCGCCCACCCCGGCGTGGTTGAGCAGCTGCGCCTCTACAACCCCTCGGATACCGATATCACCATCGAGATCACGATCGGCTACGACGGCATCCCGGGCAGCGAGACCTTCCGCCGCACGCTGCCCGCACGGCGCGTCACGGAGTTCAACATGGACCAGTTCATCACCGGCGGCCGCCGCCTGACAGACCAGTTCTTCGGCACCCGCGTCAAGAGCCCCGTGCCCATCGTCGCCTACATGGACCACTACGACCGCGCCTTCCGCGGGCTTGTTCCTGACCCCACCCCCGGTGCCGCCTTCGGCACCCTGGGCACGCCGCTGGGCCGCCGCACGGCCGTGACCTGATCGACCTGGGCCAAGACGAATCTCAAAGGGCCGCCCGATACCGGGCGGCCCTTTTTTCGCGCCCCGATTAGACCGGCAGATTCACAAACCCTGCGCGCGACTGCCGTCCTTTGGCCGGGGGGCGCACCTACTATCCGAGTCCTGCGCACTGCGGGCGTAGCTCAGTTGGTAGAGCAGCGGACTTTTAATCCGCTGGTCCAGGGTTCGAGTCCCTGCGCCCGCATTCCTCCATGTCCCCTGCCACCTAAAGGTGATCGATTTTGACGACGGTTCTGCACGCCAACTGGTCCGACGGGTTCCTCCACCTGTGGGCCGAGTCCTCCGCCCGCTTCGGCTCACTTTCCACGCCCCAGCACGGCACACCACCCGCCACCCCACCGGAAGCGCCGCCGCACCCCTTCGCTACGGCCGATTTCGATCTGAGCGCCCTTGCGCCCGGCGCGACGCTCTCGAACGCCTCGGTGCTGCTGCGCCTGCCCGCGGTCAACGGCAAGCCGCTCCCGAGCTCCACGCTCGCCCGGGCCATGGGAGTCTCTGCCGCGGCAGACGACGTAGCAGCCCCCCCCACCCCTGACCTTGTGACCTTCTCCGTCCCCACCCGCGCCCTTGCCGCGGCAGACGCCGCGCCCATCCTGCTCAGCATTGTCGAAGGCCTCGCCGAGCAATCAGCGCTGGACGATGCGGATCGCGGGCCCAACGCGATGGTGCCCGCCGCGGGGCTGGAGTATTTCGCGCAGACGGCCCGCCTCGCCAAGCACCTGATGAGCCAGCAGCGGTTCGTCCCCGCACTGCTCCAGACATCATCCGGTGAGCTTGATGCCCAGTGGCAGCCCTGGGTGAGCGATGAGGCGTCGGCCTCGCGCGTGGCCCGCCTTGTCGCGGCCATGCCCCCGATTGCCCGCGCTGCCGCGGATTCGCTGCGCCACGAGCCGTGGGGCGTCACCGATTCATTCCTGACGGCGATCACCGATGCCGAGTGCCGCCGCCCGCTGTTTGCGGAGGGTTTTTCCGATTCACTCGAAGACAAGCCCCTCTCCGACCCGCACATCACGTGGCTGACAGGGCTGCTGACAACGACCCACCGCGTGCCTGCGGCACCGGCAATGAAGGCGGACCTCGCGAAGCGAATCCGCTCGTGGCTGGGCGTGCTTGAGGAGCGCGGGGCAAGCTCGACATGGCGTCTGCTGCTGCGCCTGGGCGAGCCGCTAGCGCTAGGCCCCGCCCAGACCCCAGACCCCGAAGACCCAATCTGGGAGCTCTCGTTCCACCTTCAGAGCGTTGACCAGCCCGCCATCATCCTTGACGCTTCCGATGTCTGGCTGCTGACGGGCGACAGTGCAGCAGTCATGGGCCGCCGCATCGAGCAGCCGCAGGAGCTCCTGCTGGGAGAGCTCGGCCGCGCTTCGCGCTTTTACCCGCGCCTGGAAGAAGCACTGGAAGAGTCCGACCCCGAGAGCCTCAGCCTTTCCACGCGCAAGGCCTACGAGTTCCTGCGCGAGGTCCGCCCCATCCTCATCGAGCAGGGCTTTGGCGTGGAGGCCCCGACGTGGTGGGAGTCTCCCGCGGCACGCCTCGGCGCGAAGCTGCGCCTGGAGAGCGATGAGAGCCTCGACCCCTTCGCCAGCACCGGCGCGGGGCTCACCAACGCCGCGCGGGCGCAGCTGGGCCTGGCCAGCCTTATCAACTACAAGTGGGAGATCGCGGTCGGCGACACCACGCTCTCGCTGCATGAGTTTGAGCAGCTTGCCTCCAAGCGCACACCGCTGGTCCGTATCAACGGGCGGTGGGTCGAGATCCGGCCGGAGGATGTCCACGCCGCCATCCGCTTCATCCGCGAGAACCCCGGCGGCAAGATCCGCCTCGCCGAGGCGATGCGCATGGCCTACGCCAGCGATCTCAAGACTACCGGCATCCCGGTGCTCGGGCTCGAGGCCACCGGCTGGCTCCAGGCATTTCTCAGCAGCGAATCCTCCTCGCGCCAGCTTGAGCAGCTTGAGCCGCCCAAGTCGTTCCACGGCACCCTCCGCCCCTACCAGGCCCGCGGCGTCTCATGGATGGCCTTCCAGGAGACGCTGGGCTTCGGCATCTGCCTTGCCGACGACATGGGTCTGGGCAAGACCGTCCAGCTCCTGGCCCTCATGGCCCACGAGCGCGAGCTTGCCGCGGAGCTGGTTACTCCCTCTCTCCCAGACGGGATTCCAGCCGCCTCCCCTGAGGCTTCAACCGCCGACATCGAAGCTTCAGCAGACCCCACCGCACCGCCCGATGCGCAGCCTGCTGGCCGCAAGATCTCCCTCGTCCCCCCCACCCTTTTGCTGGTGCCCATGTCCGTCGTGGGCAACTGGATCCACGAGACGAAGCGCTTCTGCCCCAGCCTCAAGCTGCTGGTGCATCACGGCATCGGCCGGCTCAACGGAGACCGGTTCCTGCAGCGCGCTGTCGAGAGCGACTTGGTCGTCACTACCTACGCCCTTGCCCACCGCGACCGGGAGTTGCTGGGCCAGGTCAAGTGGGGCCGCGTCGTGCTGGATGAGGCGCAGTACATCAAGAACCCTGCCGCGAAGCAGAGCCAGGCCGTCCGCAGCTTCAACGCCGCCAAGCGCGTGGCGCTCACCGGCACGCCGGTTGAGAACCGCCTGACCGAGCTGTGGTCCATCATGGATTTCCTCAACCCCGGCTACCTGGGGTCGTCGGGCAACTTCCGCAACCGCTTCGCCGTCCCCATCGAGCGTTACCACGACAAGCCGCGCAGCGAGCAGCTCCGCGGGCTCATCCGCCCCTTCGTGCTCCGCCGCCTCAAGAGCGACCCGACGGTCGTGGCCGACCTTCCCGAGAAGGTCGAGAGCCGCGAGTTCAGCTACCTCACCAGCGAGCAGGCCAGCATGTACGAGTCGTGCGTCAAGCGCATGCTCCACGAGGTGGACGAGGCCGAGGGCATGCAGCGCCGCGGCCTGGTCCTCTCCGCGCTCGTCAAGCTCAAGCAGATCTGCAACCACCCCTCGCTCATCCTCAAGGACTTCGGCGATAACCCCACCCAGCCCGCCGATCCCTCGCGCAGCGGCAAGTGCATCCGCACCATCGAGATGCTCGACGAGCTGATGGCCGAGGGCGACCAGGCCCTCGTGTTCACCCAGTTCCGCGAGATGGGCCACCTGCTCGAATCCATGATCCGCCACCGCTTCGGCAAAGATGTGCTCTTCATCCACGGCGGCACGACCCAGCCGCAGCGTCAGGCCATGATCGACCGCTTCCAGAAGGCCGACGGCACGGCCCCCATCCTGCTGCTGAGCCTCCGCGCGGGCGGCGTGGGCCTCAACCTCACCGCCGCCACGCACGTCTTCCACTTCGACCGCTGGTGGAACCCCGCCGTCGAGAACCAGGCCACCGACCGCGCCTACCGCATCGGCCAGACCCGCACCGTGCAGGTCCATAAGTTCGTCGTCCGCGGCACGCTGGAGGAGCGCATCGACCAGATGATCGAGAGCAAAACCGAGCTCGCCGACAACATCATCGGCGCGGGCGAGCAGTGGCTCAGCGAACTCAACACCGACCAACTCCGCGACATCCTCACGCTGCGTAATGACGCCGTGGACGACGACGAGGCCTAGTGCCACGGACCTTTCTTAAGGTCCGTGTCCTGTTCCCCTTTGCATCGAAACACTGAAAACTCCGCTGGACTCTTCACTTTGCCTACCTAACCCTTCACACTGGCACCCAACAGAAAGCCCCTTTGCCCGACCCCGCCCCCAAACCCTCGCAGCCGCACACGCCCCCGGTGTCATCCACCTTCCCGCCGCGCCCCGCGGGATATCAGGCCCCGCTGCGCCCGGCCCCGCGGCCGCTGCCCAGCAAGCCCCGCAAGGTCCGCGGCGGCATGAAGGTTCCCTCGGGCGACATCGCCCCGCCCGCCAGCCCCACCGCCTGGGCCGCCCACCGGTGGCTGCGCGTGCTGGAGCAGGCCGTCGTGGGCCAGGCCCTGGTCGAGGGCCTCGACTACGCCCGCCAGGGGCAGACCAAGCGCCTGACCATCGGCCCGGGCAGCATCGTCGCCTCCATCCAGGGCCGCTCCGACCGCCCCTACAACACCACCATCGGCCTCTCTACGTTCACCACCGAGCAGTGGGACCGGGTGGTCGAGGCGATGTCCGAAGGCGCGATCTACGCCGCCAAGCTGCTCGCCGGCGAGCTGCCCCCCAACATCGAAGACCTGTTCATTCCGCTGGGCCTGAAACTTTTCCCCAGCGACGCGGCAGAACTCACCGTCTCCTGCGACTGCCGCGCCGTCATCGCCGCGCACGCCGAGGCGACGCTGCTGAGCGCCCGCGCCATCGCGGCACGCACCGGTCAGCCCGTCAAAGTCCCCGAGCCCACGCCCGATTCGTCGCCCGCCGGCGACACCGCCGGCTCGACGACAAACGTGTGGTGCAAGCACATCTGCTGCCTTGCCTACCTCATCGCCAACCGCTTTGCCGTCGAGCCCTTCCTGCTCTTCACGCTCCGCGGGCTGGAGGGCAAGGACCTGCTGGAGCGTCTGCGCCAGCGGCGGACTCTCACCGGGATGGCGGGCGCAAGCACGCCGATCTACCCGCAGCGCATCATGGGCGTGTCCGATGTCGCCTTCCCCGCGTTGGAAGAAGTCCTCGACCGGTTCTGGGATTCAGGCCCGGGCCTGCACGAGATTGATCTTCCCCTCACCCCGCCGCCCGTCAGCCACCCGCTGCTGCGCCGCCTGGGGCCCAGCCCCTTCACCACCGCGCAGTTCCCGCTGGTGGGCCTGCTGGCAAGCTGCTACGAGACCATCAGCGAGGCCGCCCGCAAGGCCGATGATCTGCCTGAATATGCGCCTGCAGACGAGCCCGAAGACGAGCCGCAGGCCTGAGCCGCGGGACGATTTGTTCAATCTGTTCCAAAGAACAGGCCCGCGCGGTGGTTGACTCCGCGCGGGCCTCTTTGTTTCTTCAAACTTCCGTCAAGCGGGTTGGCCCCGCCGCGTCAGCACGACCCGCCGGCAAGCACGCGGAAGAACGCCTCGATATCCGCATCGGTCCCGACATCGCCATCGGCGTTGAAGTCGGCGGTCCCGCACGTGGCGCAGCAGCTGCCGCCCAGGCACGCGAAAAATGCTTCGATGTCGCCATCGGTGCCGACGTCGCCATCGCCGTTGAAGTCGGCCGAGCCACACGTCGCGGGGCAGCCGCCCGTGCCGCAGAACACCGGGATGCGGGCAACCATCGACCGAGCGGTTCCACCCACAGCCCCGGGGTCCGCGATGAGCCACTGCGCGAAGATGACCTCGCCCTGCTGCACCGCGCCGTTGGCCAGCGGCCAGTGTACGGTCCCGTTGCCGAGCGTCAGCCCGCTGCTGCCGGTGGTGGTGGCGCCGACCATCTGGTCCAGCGTGATGACGCCGCCAACCGGCGCGGTCCGCGAAACCCACAGTTCCGCGTTGGCGCCAGGCCGGGCGTTGAACAGGCCCAGGCGGTAATCAAGGTTGCCAACGTGCGCCGGGCCCTGCGCGATGATGTTCGGCACACCGCTGACGCCGGGAACGCCGCCACCCTGGATCGTCGCCTGCAGGTCGCCCCGCTCGGTGAAGAGCGTCGGCCGGTCGAAGGGGAACTGCTGGCCCGCGACCCGGGGGTCGGTCAGCGCGTTGGAGAGGAAATCCACCAGCGCCGCCTCGGCCTGCGGCGGGAA
This sequence comes from Phycisphaerales bacterium, assembly GCA_038260025.1. GTDB lineage: Bacteria > Planctomycetota > Phycisphaerae > Phycisphaerales > UBA1924 > JAEYTB01. The sequence continues at coordinate 83,931 of JBBSOF010000007.1, read as the reverse complement.
GTTGATCGCCCCCACCGCCGGGTCGCGGTTATCGAGGAACTGCGGCGCTGCGCCTGGGGCACGGGCATAGAACCGCGCCACATCCGTCAGCGACACGAACTGCCCGTTGTGCATGAAGGTCCGCTTGAGCCCTACGTTGCGCAGCGAGGGAACCTTGAACCTGCCGCGGTCGCCGGGGTTCCCGGTCACGATCTGCCGGCCCAGGTCCTCGGTCGTCGGACGCAGGCCGATGTTGCGGAACGTGTGATCCGTCAGCAGGCCGTTCTGCACGTTGTGGCACACGGCACAGTTCTGCTGGAATGTGTTGAACCCAGCAAGCTGCCCCTGGCTGAGCGCACCGGGCACGCCTGCCTGGAAGGCATCGAACGGCGCCTGATCCGAGATCAGCGTCCGCTCGTACGTCGCGATCGCGAACGCGATCCGCCGCGCCGAGATCGTGCTGTCCCCGAACGCCGCCTGGAACAGGTCCGGATACGAAGGCTTCGCGGCAAGCCTGGCCGCCACATCCGGCGGCAGGTTCGTCGCCAGCTCCAGCGGCCGCACCCGCACCAGCTTGGTGTTCACCTCCGCCCACTGCACGCTGTCGTGGCCCATCTCGACGCTGTTGGTCGGGGGGCCGACGCACTGGCTCTCCAGCGCCCCGCCAGTGGGGATCGCGACGGTCCCGGTCTCGGGGTCCACAAACGTGGTCAGGGCACGGCCATCCCAGAAGAGCGAGCCGCTGAAGGCTGCGTTGATCATGCTGTTGGCCGCCCGGTCCGTCACCTGAGGGGCGAAGTTGTACACGGCGTCGCGCAGGTAGCTGTTGCCCGCATCCGACCGCAGGACGCCGGGGGAGCCTCGCCGATCGTCAGCGTTGCCCGTAATCCCGTCGGGGCCAGGGTTGGTCGCAAGACGGTTGTCCGCGCCGCCGCGGCTCATCGAGTGGCACGTGGCGCACGACACGGTGTTGCTCGCCGACAACTGCTCATCAAAGAACAGAATCTTGCCCAGAATCCGCTTGCCCTCGGTAATGGGATTCTGCGCGGGCACGGGCACGGGCGGCACCGCCGCGAAGGCGAGGTATGACACGCCCACCAGTGCTGCCGCGGCAATCGGAAGTCCCGCAAAGATGCCGGTCACAATCACGCGTCCGGCGCGTGCATTCCGCTTCTTCATAGCCTAAACCCTCTCAGGTGCGAGTTGAACTGCGACCAGTGAAACGAGGTTCGCACCACCAGCATTGCAGGATTCCCAGGAAATTCCTTGAACTGCACATTTCCCGGCGCGGCTGTCGGCCCGCACCAGAATCCGTTGCAGCACCCCAACTTACCACAACCTCCCCAGTCATCCAAGCCTTCGCGCGCCAACTTGAGGCGTATTTTCCCCGCAAAAAATGAAAACCCGGCTATGGGCAACCCCATAACCGGGTCGTTTTATTCACGGCCCCATGGCCGCTTATTCAGCCTGTGGTTCTCAGCAGGCTCCGCCGCTGAGCACCCGGAAGAACGCCTCGATGTCGGCGTCGGTACCGACATCACCGTCGGCGTTGAAGTCCGCCGTGCCGCAGGTCGCACAGCAGTTGCCGCCGAGGCAGGCGAAGAAGGCCTCGATGTCGGCGTCGGTGCCCACATCGCCATCGTTGTTGAAGTCGGCCGAGCCGCAGACGGGGACGACGGTCAGGCTCGCAGCCGTGCTGGTGTCCGAGCCGCAGGAGTTGGTGACCACGCAGCGGTAGTACCCGCCATCATTGACATTGACATCCAGCAGCGTCAGGCGGAAGGTCGTCGCGCCCTGCACCTGGCCCGGGCGATCCGACAGGTTGGTGTAAAGACCGATGATGCCGGGCCGCTTCTGCCACTGGTAGGTGCGGCCGGAAGTGGATCCCGTGCTGCCGATGGTGAAGACCGCGCTCTCGCCCGCGTTCACCGTCAGGGGAACAGGGTTCGCGGTGATGGAGGGTGCCACGCACAAGGGATTCACGGTCAGCGTTGCGGGAGAGCTGGTGGCCGTACCGCAGCCGTTGGTCACGACGCAGCGGTAGGAGCCTTCGTCGGCGCTATCCGCCGCGAGCACGGTCAGCGTTGCGGTTGATGCCCCGCTGTAGCCTGCCGCCCCAACGATGCTGACATACACACTGAAGGCGTTGCGCTTCTGCCACTGGTAGGTCCGGCCCGTGGACGTGCCGCCGGCAACGATGCTGAAGACCGCATCTTCGGTCGCTGTCACCGTTTGGTTGGAGGGGTTCGTCGTGGTCGCGGGGGTACACGCGGCGTTCACTGTCAGTGTTGCCGAGGTGCTGACATCCGACCCACAGCCGGAGTTGACCCGCATGTAGTACTGACCCTGGTCAGCCGACTGAACATTCGTGATGGAGAGGGTGGTCGTCGTCGCCCCGGAGATGTGTCCGGACACATTGCTGATCGCGCTGTAGCCGCCGCCGGTGTTGCGGTACCACACATAGGTGCGGCCGACGGAAGAGCCGCTGACAGTCGATGAGAACGAAACGTTGGTGCCGGCAGTGGCGGTGACGCTATCGGGGTCGTTGGTGATCACGGGCGTGGTGCAGACGCTGTCCCAGCTCTGCAGAGCCGAGCGGATCGGCTCGCGGAGAAGCTCATAGAACAGGTTGTACACGTTGTTGCTCTGCGAGTCGCTGGACGAGTTATTTACAAACATCGCGACGGTGTAGGTGCGCGTCGTGGTGATGATGTTGCCCGCCAGAATGGAACGGAACGGCATGGAAGCCCAGCCGGCATTGGACTTGTCGTAATCGTCGGGGCTGCCGAAGCACAGGTAGCTGCCGGCTTTGTACGCCATCTTCACCTGAGCCTTGAACTGCGAGATCTCCGTTGATGTCAGGTTGGTGGCCGCGGCCTCGGTGTCGATCATGGCGTTGAGCGTGGTGAAGTTGTACGCGTCGGAGTTGATCATATTGGCGAAGAGCTCATTCTCCCATGACTGACTGAACAGCGTGCCGTCGTTGATCATCTCGTACAGGCTGGTGACATCCGCGGGGGACATCTGATTGTTCGTCTGCCCGCACAGGCAGCCCAGGGTGTGGTTGATGCGGATCGAAAGCCCGCGGCCGGCGAGCCAGTTGTTGATGGTCGAACGCCCGTAGTAGTTCTCGATCGCGCCCGTCATGTTGTTGTTGGAGTCCTGGAACATGTGCGTCATCAGGTAGTCCAGCGACTGGTTCCCCGCGTTGCAGTTGCCCGAGGTGTCGGGGCAGTCCCCCGCGTTCCCCAGGCAGTTGTCCTCGCAATAGATGCTCGTTGAGAGCGAGCTTGCCCCGGCGGCGCAGCGGCTGATCGCGTACGCCCCGTGCACGATCTTCATCGTGCTGGCGGGCTCAAACTGGTGGCCCTCGTTCAGGCCCAACTCGATGCCGCCGCCCACCCGCCGCCGCGCAAACCCGCGGGTTGAGCTGGGCATCTGGCTCGACATCAACCCTCTGATCCGTCGGCCCTCTGTGTTCAGGTTGTCTACCACCATCCCGGCAAAGCGCGTCGCGCCCGAGGCCGTGGTGTACCGCTCCAGGTGCGTCAGCCGGGCGCCGTTGTTGCCGGCGAGCTGATCTACGTCGCCGCTGGTCATGTTGTAGTTCCACACCCCCAGGCCGGGGTTGTCCCCGACATACACGATGTTGAACAGCACCGTCGGGTTGCCCACCGTCCCGACGCTCTCGATATCGATGTCGATCAGCCGCGCGCCGTTGCCGGCACTGATGGCCGCCGTCACCTGCGCCGCAGTCTGCCCGAACAGCCAGCCGAACGACTGCGCGTTGTTGCCCGTGTTGGGCACGCCCACGATCGTGAACCGCCGCCCGTTGGCGGTATTGAAGCTGTCGATGTCGATGGGGCGCAGGTTGTTCGTAGTGGCATAGTTCACCACGCCGTTCCAGTCGGTGAAGATGTTGTACCCCCACCCCGGCGCCGCCGTTGCCCCGCTGTTGGCGATCAGCACGGCGTCGTAGAGCACCACGCCCCCGCCGCTGTCGTAGGCCTCCAGGTCCAGCACGCGAAGGTTGTTGGTCGTGACGTAGCTGTTGAGCTGCGTCGCCGTGTTGCCGCGCCGCAGCATGCCGCCGCCGGCCTGGTACGCGCCTGTGTTCTGAACGAACACCACGTCGTAGCTGTTGGCGGCGTTGCGGTCCACCGAGATCGGCCGGAAGCCCGCGGCAACCTGCGCATCGACCTCCGCCCCCGTCAGGCTGTAGTAGTACAGCCAGCCCGTGGGCGTGTCGATGATGCGGTCGTTCTGGGCCTCTGCCCTGCCGGCCGTCAGAATTGTGCACGCCGCCCCGGCCACGCAGGCCGCCAGCGACGCTAAACGATGGAAGAACGATCGAGACTTCATGGCAATGCTCCTGTCTGAGTAACCCGTTCCAAACCGCGTCAACGCTCGGCCGGACCTGTTTTTTTCTGGCTTTGGAGCCACCGTATGTGGTAAACTCTCAAGCGAGTCCAGCCGCCCCGCCGGGTGCATACGAAGAGCCTTCTCGGACTGGCCAAAGATTGATGTCCCAGCGCCTCCAACCCCGCTTTGCCCCACTAGGCCCCTGGAACCCACAATCCCCCTGCACCTCGCCCCAGACCCCTTCCAGCCTCCGCCCGGTGTGAAACTGGGCAACTTTCCTCGCTCACCCCTTCCCGCCCCACCGTCGGCCCCGCCCATGCAAGCCCAGCCGCACACCGAAGTGACCATGCTCATCGAGTCCGCGGCAGCGGGCGACCCCCTCGCTACCGAGCGGCTCTTTCCCCTCGTCTACGCCGAACTTCGCCGCATCGCGGGAGGCATCATGGCCGGTCAGGGCCCCAGCACCCTCCAGCCCACGGCCCTGGTCAATGAGGCGTACCTCAAGCTCGTGGGAGGCAGCGACCGCGGCTGGGACACCCGCGCCCACTTCTTTGGTGCTGCCGCCCGCGCCATGCGCCAGATCCTCATCGACCACGCCCGCCGCGTGCAAGCCGCCCGCCGCGCCCGCGACCACATCAAGGAAGCCGAACTTCCCACGCTCAACACCACCGCCGACCGCGAGCGCGCCGCCGACGACCTCATCACCGTTGACGCCGCGATGGAGCGGCTGCTCGCACGCGATTCCCGCCAGCACAACGTGGTCATGCTCCGCTTCTTCGCGGGCCTCACCATCGAGCAGACCGCCCTCTCCATGGGCCTCTCCACCGGCACCGTCAAGAACGAGTGGAACTACGCCCGCGCCTGGCTCACGCGCGAGGTCGAGGTCGCCCGTGCCGCGCCACCGAGGACCGGCTGAATGAGCGACCCCGCCCAGGCTGATCAAGGCCACGGCCCGCGTGCCGGCCACCCCGGCAAGGACTGGAGCGGCGAGGGCTCGCGTGTCCGCGCCTGGTTTGATGCCGCGGCAGAAGCAAGCAGCGATGAGCGCGCCCGCATCATCGCCGCCGCCCGGGCCCAGAGCCCCGCCGATGCCGAGGAGCTTGAGTCGCTCCTCCTGCACTTCAGCAAGTCCGACGGGCTGCTCAGCAGCAGCCCCCTCGAGATGGCCGGGCTGTTCAACGAGGATGCCTCGCATACGCCGCCCACGCAGGTCGGCCCCTTCGGCATCATCCGCGAGCTTGGCCGCGGCGGGATGGGCATCGTGTACGAGGCCCAGCAGGAGTTTCCCCGCCGCCGCGTGGCGCTCAAACTCATCCGCCCCGAGCTCGTCCGCTCCTCGATCATGCGCCGCTTCGCCCGCGAGGCGGGCGCACTCGCCCTCGTGCAGCACGAAGGCATCGCCCAGCTCTACGAGGCTGGTTTCGCCGATCCATCGCGCCAGACACCCTACCTCGCGATGGAGCTGGTCGAGGGCATGCCCATTTCGCAGTTTGTCCGCACGACAGCGCCAGGCGAAGACGCCGTGCTGGAGCTCATGGCCAGCGTGTGCGATGCCGTGGATCACGCGCACCGCCGCGGCGTCGTCCACCGCGACCTCAAGCCCGGCAACATCTTCGTCACCGCGGCAGGCAAGCCCAAGGTCCTCGACTTCGGCGTCGCCCGCCTCACCAGCGGCGATGAGCCCGATCACACGATGACCGCGCCGGGCCACTTCATCGGCACCCTGGGCTACATGAGCCCCGAGCAGTTCGGCGGTGACCCAGCGCAGATCGACCACCGCAGCGATGTCTATTCGCTGGGCGTCATCCTCTATGAGCTGCTCGCCGGCCGGCCCCCGCTCGAGATTCAATCGCTGAGCGTCCCGCAGGCGGCCGTCGCGGTCCGCGAGCGCGAGCCCACGCCGCTGGGCCGCCTCAGCCCCGCGTGGCGCGGCGACATCGAGGCCATCGTCGGCAAGGCCCTGGAGAAAGACCCGACCGCCCGATATTCATCCGCGGCAGACCTCGCCCTCGATATCCGCCGCCACCTCCACTTTGAGCCCGTCCTCGCCCGCCCGCAGACGACGTGGTACCAGGCCCGCAAGTTCGCCCGCCGCAACCGCCCGCTCGTCGCCGGCGTCGCCGCGACGATGCTCGCTCTGGTCGGCGGGGCCGCGGCAACCACATGGCAGGCGATCCAGGCGACCCGCGAGCGTAACGCTGCCGCGGAGCAGTCTCTCCGCGCCACCGAGACCTCCGCGCTCCTGAGCCGCATGTTGAAAAGCGCCAACCCAGAGCGCGCGAAAGGCCATGAGCCCACCATCCGCGAGATGCTCGATGCCGCCTCCGCCGATCTCGCCACGGACACCACGATCCATCCCGTCGTTGCCGGCGACACCCACATGGTGCTCGCCGAGGCCTTCGGCTCGCTGGGAGATTTCGATAAAGGCGCGCAGCACGCCCGGCTCTCCGCCGAGTTCCGTGCCCGGGCTTTGGGCCCGACGCACCCTGACACCCTCAACGCCATTTCATACCATGCCCGCATCCTCACGATACAGGAAAAGTTTGCCGAAGCCCTCCCCATTGCCCGCGCTAACTACGAGACCGCAACTGCCGCGCTCCCCCCCGACGCCTACGCCCGAATCCGCGCGGCCTCCGTGTACGCCCAAATGCTTGCGGAATCTAACACACCAGACTTTGAAAAGGCGATCCCCATCCTCCGCGATGTGTACGAGCAGATCCGCGACACCAAGGGCGCGGACGACATGATGACCCTCTCCGCGGCTCAGGGGCTGGGCATCGCCCTTTCCCGGTCTAACCGCAACGCAGAGGCCGTGAAGATCCTGCGGATGGTGCTCGAAGGCCGCGAAAAACGCCTTGGGCCGGATCACCCCGACGTGTTCCAATCGATCGACAACCTCGTTGTCGCGGGGAAGGACCAAGCCGATCCTGAAGCCATCAAGATGGAACAGGACCTCGTCGCGCGGGCGGATCACATCCTTGGGCCGGAGCACTCAAAGTCGCTTGAGTTCCGCCACAACCTCTGCCTCATGCTGATGTCAGCGCAACGCGTCGATGATGCCATCGCGGAAACACGGATCGGCATGGAGCGTGCCGTGAAGGCCGGACCCACAGCCCCCTACGCACTGGAGTTCCGCGGCCTGCTTGCCACCATCCTGACGTTCCGCCGCCAGTTGGACGAGGCCGCACCGCTCGTGAAGGATCAGATCGACATCTGCATCGCGGCCTTTGGTGCTGACTCTGAAATGGCGATGCGTGCCCGCACGCTCGAGTATGACCTTGCGGAAGGCTACAACGACCTGCCGCGCATGCGCCGCGCCGCCGAGAGCCTGCGCGGCTCGTCTTACTTCGATGAGTGCTACCGGCAACTCCGGGAAGCCGAAGCCAAGGCCGCGGCAAAGTGACTGAATGGTGTCACAGGCGTCCCTGAGCAGAACGACTGGGCCTCAATCGGCGCTCAGCCGTTGAACTTCCTCACGCCGAAGGCGTGAAACCCTCAATCCCCCCCACCCAGCGTCTTGGGCCCCTTGTTCCCCGCCACGCGCTCCATATACCCCTTGCCCTTGCGCTCGTACTTCGTGAAGCCCATCCGCTCCAAGTTCTTGTTCGAGAGCGTGGCCTTCTCCTTAATCGGCGACCACTTCCCCGCAATCGCCGGTGCCACGATCGCACGCCGCACCGGCGCGCCCGTCGTCGGGTGCTTCGTCAGCGCATCTTCCTTCATCAACTGCACAATCTCGAACGTCTCCCCCGTGGGGACGCCCTTCTTGTCCAGAATCTCGTAGACGTACGTCGGCATAGCGGGTGGACCTCAGCAAGTAGCCCGACCGTAAGGAAGGGCACTCACGCGGCATCCGGTTCACACGATCGACACAGCCACTCACGAACAGTCAGGGTAGCCGTGCGCCCTCCCTCACGGTCGGGCTACCTGCCTCACCCAAACATCCGCCCGCTCTCAATATCCATCATCTTCCACTGCATCACCTTGCACATCTTCATCAGCACCGGCAGCGCCACATCCTCATCGCTCACCGTCGCGATCGCCTGCGTCACCAGGTCCATTGATGTCGGCACTTCCACCGTCATGCCCGGGCCGTACAGAAACTCGGTGCCCGTCATCGACGCCTCCCCGCCGTCGCTCCCGGTGTTGAAGTTGGCAAGGGCTGCCGCAAAGTCGCGGCGTGAGCCAAGCGGCGTGGGCGACCCCGCCTTCTCCGGCCCGATGATCACAAGCTGCCGCCGTTTGCGAGCCACTACTCGTCGTCCCCTTCGTCCTCGGCGCCCTCATCTTCCGCCTCGACCTTGGCGATCAGCTCCACCGCCGCGTCCAGCAGTTTCCGCAGCGGCACCGGCTTCTGGAGGTAGCGGTCAACCCCAAGGCTCTCGGCGTACGCCTGGTGGCGCCGGCCCTCGTTCGCCGTCACCATGATCACGATCGGGCTGTCCTCGCACCCTTTGATCTTCTCCAGCGCCAGGAACCCCGACCGCTTGGGAAGCATCATGTCCAGAATCACGATATCCGGCGGCTCCTCGCGGCAGATCCTCACCGCCTCGTTGCCATCGCCCGCGCACTGCGTCAGCGCACCCTCGGATTGAAACGCCGCGTCCATCGACTCCTGAATGTCCCGATCGTCATCGACGATCAGCACCTTTACATCCGTCAATCGGCCGGTTTCCTTGCCGGTTTCCTGCGTCGTCATGCAAACCTCCAGACGTTCATGCCCCCCTCAATGTACCACGCCAAACCCCTGCCGGATGCCTACTTCCTGCGTGACAGTTCCGCCGTGTCCCGCCGGCTGCGCTCCTCCAGGGCCTCCACGTCTGCTGCGGTGAGCCAGGGCAACGCCAGCAGCTTCTCCCGCAACAACGCCGGGAACGGCTTGTTAAGCCGCTCATGGGCCGGGCGCGACCGCCAGATGCGGTGCATCCAAAAGTACTGCTCCGGCGCCCGCCGCACCATCGTTTCGATGCCCTTGCGATACCGTGCCGTCAGATAAAACAGCGGGTCCGGCTGCGCTGTCCAGTCTTCTGGCCCGAAGATGTCCACCAACTCGACCGAATACCCCAGGCTTGCCGCCGAAAGGGTGGATGCAAACTGCTTGCCCCCCGCGAGCGTGGATTCCCACGGCCCGGAGGGCAGCGCCTCACCCGGGCGCATCCGCCGGGCCATGCCGCAGATGATCGTCGCGTTGGTCTGCAGCGCCAGCAGACCGATCGATTTGTACGTTGATGTCAGCCGCCCAAAGAATGGCGTGAATAACCCGCGGTCCCCGCCCGACTGGTCCGCCACCAGCCCCACCGGGTGCCCCGCCCGCAGCACCGGGGGCAGGGCCCGCACCGCCCCGAACTTGTTCACCAGCGTCAACCCGCGGCGTTCGCGCGTGTCGCGTAGCCACCGGTCCAGCGGCTCAGAATCCAGCGGCCGGTACACCGCGTGAATTGGGAAGCCCAGCATCGAGATCGCGTACCCGATGAGTTCCCAGTTGCCCACGTGGCCCGTGATCAGGATCACCGGCCCCTTGTTCAGAAGCAGCTTCAAACCCGCGGCAATATCCGTAAACACCAGGTGCTTGGTGAATCCCTCCTGAGTGATGAGTCGTGGCGCGAACGAAATCTCGACACCCAGTTGAAACAGGTGCTGGTAGCTTGAGATCGCATACTTACGCACCTTCTCCGCGGGCCAGTCCGGGAATGCCTCCGTCAGGTTCTCCTCGGCGCGGTTGAAGTGCTTTCGCATGATCCGCGGCACGACATTACCCAGGCTCCGCGCCAGATTCATCGAGGGCCGCAGCCCCAGCACCAGCGGCAGCGACATCGCCGACCGCGCGGCAATCGCCTGAGGAACCTGCACCCACTTTGACTTCTTCTTCCGCTTGCGCGGCGGCGGGTGCTTTGGGGGGGCGGTGTCGCCGCCCAATGCCGCGCCACCGGCCCATGCCGGGCTCGCGGCAGACGCCGGGCCGACGAACCCAGACACATCTACGGCCGCCTCCGGCGCGATAGATGCCTCCGGCAGCGCTGCCGCGTTACTCGCGGGCGGGGTTGTCTCAGGAACGTCCATGCACCAGACCCAGGCTTCCGTGGGGCAGTCAGGCGCGCCCCTCAAACAAACACGGCTGACCCCATGGTCAGCCGTGCGAATCGATCGGTCAAACCACCCAGGATGTTACCGCAGCCGGGAGGGCGTCTTGCCCACCAGTGTGTACAGGCGGTTCTCGCTGATGATCGGCACGCTCGTGCTGCTCGCCCGGTTGTACAGGGTGTCATACCGCTCGACATCGCGCTGGCGGCGGATGAACTCCTGGATCACCTCGAGCGGCACGTCCGCCGGGGGACGCGGGGGAACCACGGGGCGCTCGCCCAGGACCAGGAAGTCGGTGTCGCCGGCGAGATCATCCGAGACGCGACCGCCCCACGCCTGGATCATCGACGTGATGTCCTGACGCTCCATGCTGGTCGCCGAGCCGTCGCGGTTGGTGTCGAAGTTGCCGAACACCACAAACTTGTAAGACTTGTTGGGATCGAACAGGGGGTTGGCGACGACATCGCCGCGGACCACGGGGTTGCCGCGAACTTCGGAGACGATGCGGCAAGTGGATGATGTATCGCCCGCCCGCACCACCTCAAGGACCGCCTTGCCGGTGGGGTAGTTGCCGTCTTTGTCAGGACGGATGGCGGACTTGTTGGAGTACACGTTGAACGTCATGCCCAGCACCACGCGCTGGTTGGTGCCGATGCTGATGAACGCCTGACGCTCTGCGGGGTTGGTGCTCAGGATCGTGGCGTCAACCAGGGCCGACTCGTCATCGGCCCGGAACAGCTCGCCCGACTTCTGCTTGCGCAGGTCCGCCAACTGACCCTTGACCACGAGGACCTCCTCGTTGGCCTTGGCGAGCTGGTCCTGCAGCGTCTTCTGACGCTCCGCGGCTTCCGTCAACTGACGCTCGCGCTGGGCATCAAGCTGCTTCTTGTACTCATCGGTCCCCACGCGGTAACCGTCGATGTCCGAGGCCATCTGCCCGATCTGCGTCTGCATGGAGTCGATCGTGCGCTGGTGGTCCTCACGCAGGCGGGCGACCCGGTCCACCTCATTAGAGAGGTCGGCCATGGCCTTCTGCTGCGCGGCCTTGGCCTGCTCCAACTGGGCCTGAAGGTTGGAAATCTCTGCGGCCCGGTCATTCAGACGGGCCATCAGCGTGGTGTTCTTGATGCCTGCCGAGTCCATGCGAGCGGCAAGGTCTGCCGCGGTGCCGCGGCGTGAGCCGGTGACCAGCTGCATGGTCTGGGCCTGCGAGTCCAGCAGGTATTGCACCAGCGACTGGTCCCCGTTCTTCTTGGCATCCTGCACCAGGCTGCGGATGTCATCACGATTACGCTCGTTGTCCCGGAGGATTTCTTTGCTGGCGTCGTTCGCCACCTGCAGGGCGCGGGTGTTGTCGCTGTTCTTGCCGAAATACACGGCAAACGCGACGAAGAACCCGACGGTCGTCAGGCTCAGAACCGTGACTGCCACACCCATCCCGAAACTTGTGCTGGTCCGACCGGCCATGTAGATCGCTCCAATCGCTCAAAAACACCGGAGTTACGAGTGCCGCGTCAGGCCGCAAGGCCGCCCCAGGCCCCGGGCCGGCCCGGACTTTCCAGGCCGATCGCCGACACCAAAGGTACGCTCCGCACCCTGCCCGGGTTGCCGGGCAAACCGCCAGTGTCCCCGATCGCCCCCGTGGCGTCAAGGGGGGCGAAAATCAGGGGTCAAACCGGCGTCCGGGTGCCCTGAACTGCCCCAAAGACTACCCACAACCTGCAGATGGCCGCCCAGGTCGCACAGCAACTCATGACCGAACGCTCGGGCAACGCCCCACCACGGCCTCAATCCCGGATAATGAGGAATCCGCGCTGGTAGAACCCCTTGTTGTCGCGGATGACATTCAGTTGGAGGCCGGACTTAAAATCAGTCCGCGCCACCAGTTCCGCAAACTGCTGAGCGTTGTCGATGGCACCCTCCGTGCTGCCCTGCCGGTAGCCGACGATGATGTCCCCCGCCTGCACATCGTTGGTGTTGCCTCGCCCATCCGCCTCGACTTCTGTCACCACGACGCCCTTCAGATTGGGCGCACGAAGGGCTGCCGCTTCGGCACGCTCCAGTGTTTTCACACGCACGCGCAGCGCGGGAATATCGGTGTTGCCCAATGCCACGGATTGATCCGCCAGCGTGGCGGTGACCTGGGTCACGCGACCATCGCGCACAACCTCCAGCGGCACCTTCGTACCGGGGCTTGTGAGCGCGATGGCGCTCCGCAGGCGCAGCTCGCTCATGGCCCGGCCCTGGAACTTGGTGATCACATCACCCACGACGATCCCGGCCTTGTCGGCCGGGCTGTTCTCCTGCACGCTCCGCACCACGACCCCCGTTGACCTGGGGCCCGCCGACTGGTTGCCCGCCATGTCTTCAAGGTCGACACCGAGCCAGCCGCGGACAACACGCCCGTGCGCGGTGATGTTCTCAAGCACCGCCTTGGCGATGTTCGAGGGGATCGCGAACCCGATGCCCTGGTAACCGCCCGACCGAGAGGCGATCGCCGAGTTGATCCCCACCACCTCGCCCTGCAGGTTCAGCAGCGGCCCACCCGAGTTTCCCGGGTTGATGGCGGCATCGGTCTGAATGAAGTCCTCGTGTACGCGCCCCGTCTCCCGCGGCGTGATGCTCCTGCCTTTGGCTGACACGATGCCTGCCGTCACAGTGTTGGAAAGACCGAAGGGGCTGCCGATGGCCAGCACCCACTCCCCCACTTCCAGCGAATCTGAATCGCTGAACGTGACAGGCGTAATCGATTCCAGCTCCGCCGGGTCCACGCGCAGCACCGCCAGGTCCGTCAGTTCATCGCGGCCCACCAGCGTGGCGTTGGCCTCGCGCCCGTCGTAAAACCGCACCTTGATCTCTTCCGATGCGCGCTGGCCGTTCGAGATCACATGGTTGTTCGTGACGATGTAGCCGTCCTTGCTCACGATGAAGCCCGACCCCAGTCCAGTGTCCATCACCGATGAGCCCCGCGCGTTACCGAAGAAGTCCCGCTGATACACGCGGTTGCGCTGCGTCACATGCACCACGGCCGGCTCGACATTGTGCGCCACCGACTTGAACGCATTCGACAGCCGTTTGGCGAACGCGATGTCCTCGGGGTCTGCCGCATCCGGGCTGGGGGCATTGGGCGTCGCGGTGCGGACGACGGGGCGGTCAGGCTCGGGCTGGTGCCCCTGACCAAACGAAAAGGCAACGCCGGCAGCAGTCAGGATGGCCGCGGCAACCGCGATAGGAAGTTTCTTCATAGTGGTGTTCTCGTGACCAGATTCATCGTTTAACGACCGTCTTTCAACTACTCAGAAAAGGGCGGCGGGGTTCGCCGCGTCTCCGCGGGCGTGCGAACGCCCATACAAGGCCTATACAAGATAGATGCCGAACAAGGTACCATCCGTCGCATTGCACGAAGAAGAGCTTAGAGCGGGAAGGCGCGTTGGGAGTTCCAGGATTCTTGGCCGGGTGAGAGCGTGAACCACGCTTGTTGTTCCGGACACAGAAGCTGCGACCAAACCGGAAAGGGCGAAGCCATGAGCGACCTTGATCGTCGGATGCTGTTGGGTGCGGCGGGGCTGATGGGCGTGGCGGCGCTGAGCCGGGTGACACAGGGTGGCCCGTTGTCCCCTCCCGCGGGGCCGGTCGCCTCAACGGGCAAAACGCTGACCGAGGTCGAGCCGCGGACGCTGGTGAGCGCCGTCAACACGCCGGGCAATGGTTCGAGCGTATTCATCATCTCACAGCCAGGGTCATACTACCTGGGAGCCGATCTGCTCGTCCCGTCGGGCAAATCCGGGATCACCATCAACGCATCGAACGTCACCGTTGACCTGAACGGGTTCCATGTTCTGGGCCCTGCGGCGGGCGGGGGCGGGTCGTTGGCGGGCATTGCGGTAGGCACGATCTTTCTGTCCACAATCACCGTGCGCAATGGCGTGGTCCGCCAAGTTGGCAACGCCGCAGTCGGGCTGGGGGGTGTCACCTATGCGCGTATCGAGGATGTCACGGCCTCGGACAACGGGTTCGGCGTAAGCGTGGGCGACTCATCAATCGTGACCCGCGTCATCGCCGTCTCGACCTCAGCAGCCGGCTTCGCCGCCATCAGGACAGGCACACAGTGCATCGTGACCCACTGCATCGCCGCGTCGAACGGAGGCACCGGCATCTCTGTCGATGAAGGTTCGGTGGTCGTGGAATCCATGGCCTCTGGCAACGGACAGGGCGGCATCGGGGGGGCCGGCTATGTGAACATCAAGAACTGCACCGCCCGATCCAACAGCAGCTTCGGCATCGGGACCGTCAACAACTGTGTGGTCGAGTCCTGCGTCGCGGCAAACAACACCGGCAGGGGCATCGAGACGGCGTTCAGTTCCACAATCGTCAACTGCACCTCGCGGGCGAACACCCTGGGAGGCATCCTGGCCACAGATAGTTCCGTGATCGACAGCTGCACATCCTCCTTCAACAGCAACCCCAACAGCACCGCCGATGGCATCAACTTCGGCAAGGGGTGTACGGTCAAGGATTGCACATCAAACTCCAACGCGGGCAACGGCATCGCGATGCTGAACGGCGCAGCGCCCGGCAACGCCGCGCACATCCGCGGCTGCAACGCAGCAGAGAACAACCTCGCCGGCATCCTTGCAGGCTCGGACTCGTTCATCACCGACAACAACTGTGTGCTCAACGGCGCCAACGGGTTCAACGCCTCGTCCCACCTGCTCGTGAACGGCAGCCGCAACCGCGTGGAACGCAACAACTCCACAAAGACCAGCGGCACTGGCTTCGGCATCAACGTCGCTGGCACCTCGAACCTCATCTACGCCAACTCGAGCACGGGCTCATCCATCAACTGGAACTTCGGCAACGTCAACGTGTACGGCCCCATCGTTGATCGCCGCAACCCGCCCATCGTCGGCGCTGCGGGCAGCGGCAACGTACCCTCCACCATGGCCACCACAGACCCCTTCGCCAACATCACCTACTGAACAATCGCCACGCTCAGGTCCCGCGTGTATTGCCAAACAGCTCAATGTGCAGCCGCTGGCAGTAGCGGAACCCGCGCGCCATGCACGCATCGATCACCCACGCCTTCGTTTCCGCCGATGGTGACGACACCCCCTCGGGCATCAGCATCACATCCGCAGGAAGCACGCCAGGCAACTGCGCCAGCAGGTCATCGATCTCCGCAAGGTCCTGAGGGCCCGCCACGACAAACTTGAGTTGCCGCTCAGGGAATGCGCCGAGCAACTCGCGCAGCGCGGGCATGTTCAGCCGCCGCGCCTCGTGCTGCTCCCCCCACTGGCGCAGGGCGTCACGCGGCATCTTGCCCGCAGCATGACCGGGAGGAAAGGGCCTTGCCTCGCCGGGCGTTGAGTTGGTCAGCTTGGGGCTGATCGACATCAGGTCGCACGCCACACTCCGGAACACCGTCCCCGCCGTCTCGATGGTGATGTGCAGCCCCGCCCCACGCAGCCGCTCGCACAGCGCCCCAATCTGCGGGAACAGCATGGGCTCGCCACCGGTTACCACCACATGCTTCGCGCCGCTTGCGCTGGCCATCGCCACCAGCTCATCAATCGCCCGCACCAACCCTTCCGGCTTCCAACTCGCGTAGGGCGTGTCGCACCACCAGCACCGCAGGTTGCAACCGCTGGTGCGGATGAAAAACGACGGCACACCCGTCAGTTTCCCCTCGCCTTGGATCGACAGGAACATCTCGCTGATGGGCAGCGAATCACGCAGCACCCCACCCCCACCCGCATCCTCCGCGCAGCCCCCAGCCCCCGGTTGCATCACACTCAGCGGCATTGTCCCTTCTCGCTCCACCCCCCATTGTTGCGCCCACGCCCCCACCCCGCAGCCTTCGGCGATATTCTGCGCCTATGCACATGCTCGAGAGCCGCTTCAAAAACCTCTGTGCATCCCTCGGGACGGCACAAGCCTCCCTTCCCTTGTGGGACATTCTTGCCGCGCTTTATCAGGTTCCCCCCCGCTCCTACCACTCCCTCAACCACATCGCCGACTGCCTGCGTGTGCTCGATGAGTGCCCCACCCCCGCCGACGACCGCCCCACCCTCGAGTTCGCCCTCTGGCTGCACGACTGCATTTATGACTCGCACGCAAAGGACAACGAGGAGCGCAGCGCCGCAGTGGCCCATGTCTTCGCAGCCGCGCTCAACCTCACCCCCCACCGCACCCAGCACATTCTCAGCCTCATCATGGCGACCAAGCACACCGGCCAGCCACTCTCCGGCGACCACGCCCTCATCGTCGACATCGACCTCGCAGGCTTCGGCCTCCCTTGGCCCCAATCCGCGGCAACCCTCCGCTCCATCCGCGAAGAATTCCACTGGGTCCCCATCCCCGACTTCCGCGCCTCCCAAATCCGCTTCCTCACTGCCCTCGCTCAGCGCCCCGCGATCTACCACCACCAGTGGTTCAAAGACCGCTTCGAAGCCCAAGCGCGCTGCAACATCGCCCAGCAGCTCGAAGAAATCCCCACCGGCGCGTTCGACTAAGGCCGGCGCGATATCGCCGCATACCGCGTCGGGTCCGCCACCCCTGCTTGCTCAAAGCCCCGCCGCCGCAGCGTGCAGCTCTCACACCGCCCGCACGCCAAATCCCCCACCGGGTCATAGCAACTCGTCGTCAGCCCATAGTCCACACCCAGCCGCGTGCCCTCTCGAATGATCTCCGCCTTGCTCATCGCGATCAGCGGCGTGTGCACCCTGAACCGTTGCCCCTCCACCCCCGCCTTTGTCGCCAGGTTCACCGTCTGTTCGAAGCTCCTGATGAACTCCGGCCGGCAATCCGGATACCCGCTGTAGTCCACGGCATTCACCCCCACAAACAAATCCGTCGCCCCCACCACCTCCGCCAAACCTGCCGCGAGCGACAGAAAAATCAGGGTCCGCGCCGGCACATACGTCACCGGAATCTGGTTCTGGGTACCCCCACGCTCCTGGGTACCCCCACTCTCCGAGTGGGGAGTCCCCTCATCCCCCCCCTTCGGCACCTCCCCCGCCCCCGTCAACACCGAACCTCCAATGGCCCGCAAATCAACCCCAACCACCCGATGCTCCACCACCCCCAGCTGCCGCGCCACCCGCTCCGCCGCCGCCAACTCCACCCGATGCCGCTGCCCATAGTCAAACGACAGCGCATGGCACGCAAACCCCGCCGCCCGCGCCATCGCCAGCACCGTGGCAGAGTCCAGCCCGCCCGACAACAGCACAACTGCCTTCCGCACTTCACTCATCCGATCTTCCTCAGCACCACCGCATGCGCCCCCTTCTCCACACACATCTTCCGCTCATAGTTCGTCCCGATCACCTCGCCCTCCCCCACCCACGCCGGCGGCACAAACGCCTCCTGCGTGAACAGCCCCGCCGCGCGGGCAAAGTGCTCCACATCCCACGCCCACAGCTCATCATGGTCGGTCACCACGCGTAGCTCGCCCCCCACCTCCAGCACCCGCCACACCTCGCGCAAGAACGCATCCTGCACCACGCGGTTCTTGTGGTGCTTCTTCTTCGGCCAGGGGTCTGAGAAGTACAGGTGTACCACCCGCACAATCCCCGCTGGGCAGCGCCACTGCAAAAACTCCGTCGCATCGGTCCGCAGCATCCGCACGTTCGTCAGCCCCGCCCGGCGCACGCGGTCTGCCGCGTAGAGATAAAACTCCCGCGCCCACTCCACCCCCAGAAAATTCACCCGCGGCTCGGCCTTCCCCTGCTCCAGGATAAACGTCCCCTTACCCGACCCAATCTCCATCTCAAAGGGGCGAGAAGGGTCTGGAAACCACTGGCGCGGGTCCAGCCTCCCCGCTTCCGGGTTGCCAAGGGCCTCGTCGGGCAGCGGCGGCAGTTCTTGCGCCGACACGCCCACCACCCCCGCCGCTTCATCCAGATCACGCCCATGTCCAAGTCCAAACGACATGCCGCGACTTTACGCCGCCGATCCCACCCCGAAAATTTTCCATCCTTCAGGCCCGCTGAGACGTATACCTCATTGTCAGACAATCGCAGAACCCGCCTCATTCGCGGGTGTCCAAAGGCCGATAGCTTCTGGTTGAACGTGCAGTCGCAACAACGCAGCGTCGCTTAGAGCCAGGCTCCTCAAACCGCAGGCCGCGGAGGTCAGGACCATGAACGAGTTTCGCACGCCGTCGGGTTCATCCAAGGACGCTGTGACGCGTCCCGAGCCCACCCTTCCCCCCACCGCCCCCTCCGCCGCACCATCCACCAGTGCGGGCGGCGTGATCGGCAAAGACCTGATCAGCGCCATCGAGTCGCGCCTCGACCGCCGCCGCTTCCAGGACCAGCACTGGACCGGCACCTTCTGGGAATACCTCGACATCTGCGCGCAGAACCCCGCCGTGCTGCGCAACGCCTACCAGCGCCTCTATGACGCCGTGCTGGCCCAGGGCAGCGAGAAGTACAAGGTCTTCAAGAAGGACGTCACCCGCTATCACTTCTTCAGCGACCCCTTCGACAACGGTGCCGATGCCATCTTCGGCCTCGACTTCGCCCTCATGCAGCTCGTCGACTTCCTCCGCTCTGCCGCCGAGGGTTACGGCACGGACAAGCGCATCCTCCTGCTCCACGGCCCCGTGGGCAGCAGCAAGTCCACCATTGCCCGCCTGCTCAAGAAGGGCGTCGAGCACTACAGCCGCACGCCCGAGGGTGCCCTCTACTCCTTCTCGTGGCTGCTCGATGAGAACTGCGAGGTTTCCGGCACCCGCGCCGGCGACGCCGCGCCCATGGCGGTCAAAACCAACGAGTTTCCCTGCCCCATGCACGAGGACCCGATGGTCCTCATCCCGCGCGAGGCCCGCGCCGATGTGCTGGCCAAGATCAACGCCAGCTTCACGAGCAAGAACCACGGGGGCAAGGTCCGGGTCAACGGCGACCCCGACCCCTTCTGCCGCAAGATCTTCGAAGACCTCATGGCCTTCTACGACGGCGACTGGCGCAAAGTGATGGACCACGTCAAGGTCCGCCGCATCGTCCTTGCAGAGAAGGACCGCGTCGGCATCGGCACCTTCCAGCCCAAGGACGAGAAGAACCAGGACTCCACCGAGCTCACCGGCGATATCAACTACCGCAAGATCGCCCAGTACGGCAGCGACAGCGACCCCCGCGCTTTCAACTTCGATGGCGAACTCAACATCGCCAACCGCGGCATCTGCGAGTTCATCGAAGTCCTCAAGCTCGACGTGGCCTTCCTCTACGACCTCCTGGGCGCTTCCCAGGAGCACACGATCAAGCCCAAAAAGTTCGCGCAGACCTACATCGACGAGGTCATCCTGGGCCACACCAACGAGCCCGAGTACAAACGCCTCCAGAGCAACGAGATGATGGAGGCCTTCCGCGACCGCACCATCAAGATCGACATCCCCTACAACATCCGCCTCGCCGACGAGGTTCGCATCTATCAGAAGGACTTCGGCCCCGACCGCATCCGCGCCATCCATATCGCCCCGCACACGCTGGAGGTTGCCGCGATGTGGGCGGTGCTGACCCGCCTGGAGGACCCCAAGAAGGCCGGCCTCACGCTCCTCCAAAAAATGAAGCTCTACGACGGCAAGAGCATCCCCGGCTTCACCGAGGACTCCGTCCGCGAGCTGAAGGAAGAGACCGTCCGCGAGGGGATGAACGGCATCTCCCCGCGCTACATCCAGGACAAGATCAGCAACACGCTCGTGAGCCACCAGGCCGTGGACGAGAAGGGCATCAACCCCTTCATGGTCATCAACGAGCTGGAGGAAGGCCTCTCCCACCACTCCCTCATCAGCGATGAGAACCTCCGCAAGCAGTACCGCGAGCTGCTCGCCGTGGTGAAGGAGGAGTACGAGGACATCATCAAGGGCGAGGTCCAGCGCGCCATCTCCGCCGATGAGGACGCCATCCGCCGCCTCGCCGCCAACTACATCGAGAGCGTCCGCGCCTACACCCAGAAGGAGCGTGTCCGCAACAAGTACACCGGACGCGATGAGGAGCCCGACGAGCGGCTCATGCGATCCATCGAGGACAAGATCGAGATCCCCGAGAGCCGCAAGGACGACTTCCGCCAGGAGATCATGAACTACATCGGCGCCCTCTCGCTCGACGGCAAGAAGTTCGAGTACAACACCAACGCCCGCCTCTACCGCGCCCTCGAGCTCAAACTCTTCGAGGACCAGCGCGACACCATCAAGCTCAAGAACCTTGTCTCCAGCGTGGTGGACGACGAAACCCAGGCCAAGATCGACGTCGTCAAGCAGCGCCTGATCAAGCAGTTCGGCTACAACGAAACCAGCGCCACCGATGTCCTCAACTACGTCGCCAGTATCTTCGCCCGGGGAGACAGCAAGAGCCGGTAGGGCCGAATAGAATCACGACATGCCCCCGGGTCATGCGGCAAAGGTCATCCGAGAACCCTCTGAGAGCGAGCTCGCGCAGTGGTACGCCGAGTTCGATGCCGCCGCATGCCGCACGCTTGAGATGCGCCTCGCCGCGCCAGCCGCAGCACCTCTGGCTCGGTATCCAGCAGAAACCGAGCGACCGCGGCCTCGCCGCGACCATCATCGAGAAACGTGCAGTTCATGGACGGCGGGGTATCACTCACACTCACAGTCTACCGTGCCACGACCCCACGGCTTCCCAAGCCTTCTCGAGTACTACGAGGCCCAGATCGAGAACGAGGAGCCCCCCGAGTTCTCCGACAGCGAGGCCAAGGGCGACAAGTTTGGCTTCGACGAGTTCGCGCTTGATGGCGAAGCCTGCCGCGCCCTGCGTGAGGAAGCCGCCCAGTTCTACCACCGCTACATCGCCCTGCTGGTGCTTGAGGACTACGACCGCGTCGTCCGAGACACCACCCGCAACCTACGCGTGCTCGACCTGTGCTCCAAGCACGCCCAGAACGAGGATGACCGCGCCCTGCTCGAGCAGTTCCGCCCCTACATCACCATGATGCGGGCCCGCGGCCTCGCCAGCCAGGCCATGAAGGACAACGAGCCCAAGGCCGCCATTCACGCCCTCGATGAAGGCCTGGACGCCCTCCGCATGTACTTTTCCGACGCCGGCAAGCCCCAGATGTTCGCGACCAGCAGCGAAGCCGAGATGCTCCGCGGCATGCGCGACTCCCTCGTCCCCAAGCTCCCTATCTCCCAGAAGACCGAGATCCGCCAGCGCCTCGCCAAAGTCATCGAGCAAGAAAACTACGAGCTCGCCGCCATCCTCCGCGATGAGCTGAAGCAGCTGAAGGACACGCCCAGCATCTCGTGATGGCGCACTCCGGATCAGCTCTGCCGAAAAAGCTTGAAGTCGCTTGCCACCATGGTAGATTGATGAAGCGCCGTTCCGCCGGGTTGGTTGAAAGGATTCTAAAGTCATGGAGATAGTCTGGAGCAGGTTGGCGAAGCTTCTCGCGCTCGTTGTCATGAGCGCTGCCGCTCGCGTTTCTGCGCAATCACCCGAATGGTCCCCGCTCCTTCCCTCGCCGCGGTATGCCTCCGCGGCAGCGTTTGATGCGGAGCGCGGAGTGACCGTCGTCTTCGGGGGCAATGCGCAGCAAGGCACGCTCGGCGACACGTGGGAATGGAACGGCTCATTATGGATGTACCGTCATGCCGGCGGGCCTTCGGCGCGCACTGGCCATGCCATGGTCTATGACTCCGCCCGTCGCGTCACGGTGCTCTTTGGGGGTTACGCCGGCTCAACACCGATGCGCGATACATGGGAGTGGGACGGGTCTGTATGGACTCAGCGCTCCCTGACGGGGCCGCCCGCACGAGCCTATCACGCCATGGCGTACGACTCGCGGCGCCAGGTCACCGTGCTCTTCGGCGGGCGTGTGGGATTTGACATGGGCGACCTATGGGAGTGGGATGGTGCGGCGTGGTCAGCCCGCAACGTGGGTGGCCCGCCTGCACGCGCACGCCACGCCATGGCGTATGACTCGGCCCGAGGCGTGACCGTGCTATTTGCGGGCGGCGTGGGAGACGGTCCTTCGTCGCTCAATGACACATGGGAATGGAACGGCGTGACATGGGTAAACCGGGGTGCGAGCGGCCCCTCCGCGCGCCTCGCACACGGTCTCGCCTTTGATGTGCATCGCGGCGTCGCGGTGCTGTACGGCGGCAGCAACTTTGGCACGCCCCGCAGCGATACCTGGGAATGGAACGGCGCAACCTGGACGCAGCGTGCAACCGTTGGGCCCCCGGCGGCGTCTCAGCCGTGCTTCGCATATGACCAGCAGCGCGGCGTATGCGTCGCCTTTGGAGGGCAGCTCGGCGGAAGGTATCTGCAAGAGGTATGGGAGTGGGACGGAGCTTCATGGGAGCGGCGAATGAGCGGCGCGCCGGGCCCCCGCTACTCGCACGCGATGGCCTTTGACCCACAACGGGGCCAGACCGTCCTCTTCGGCGGCTACGCGGGCGGCCTGACGCCCCACCCGTCTGACACATGGGAGTGGAGCGGGACCGCATGGTCGCTACGTACCATGCAAGGCCCAACGGGGCGGACCGACTCGGCAATGGCATACGACAGCCGTCGGAACCGAACCGTCTTGTTCGGAGGCTTCACAACCACCGGACAGAATGACACGTGGGAATGGGATGGGTCGGCCTGGTCTCAACTTCAGGTGACGGGGCCATCGCCACGCTCGGGGCATGCCATGGCGTATGACTCTGCGCGGGAAGTGACGGTGATGTTCGGAGGAAGTTACCAGACGCCCGGCACGGAGACGCTGGAGTGGAACGGGACTTTCTGGAGAAGCCAAACCGTCGCGGGACCGTCCAACAGAGGAGGTCACGCCATGGCGTTCGACAGCCTGCGCGGCGTGACGGTCCTCTTTGGAGGGTCTCTTTCCGGCACGCGGATGGGAGATACATGGGAGTGGAACGGCACGACGTGGGTCCAACGGGCTGTTCCGGGCCCGTCGCCGCGATACCTCCACTCGATGGCCTATGACTCCGCGCGGGCGGTGGTTGTGCTGTTCGGCGGGTACGACGGAGGTGTGCGGAGCGATACTTGGGAATGGAATGGTACAGCCTGGACGCAGCGGGCCACCCCCGGGTTCAGCGCCACAAGCCGCTCGGCGATGGTGTTTGACTCCGTGCGGGGTGAGGTTGTTGCCTTTGGAGGCTCGAACGGCACCACCTCGCTCAATGACACCGCCCGGTATGGTTCGCCGTGCCGGCCCCCCGCCATTACTTCCCCACCTTTTTCCGGTTGCGTCAGCGCGGGTAACCCAATAGCGCTGCACCTCGGGGCAACTGCCGACGGCATCATCGGCTATCAGTGGGAGGTGCGAGATCCTGCGGTGGGATGGACTCTCCTGACGGAAGTAGCGCGGCCGCTCTCGTGCGGCGGCTCGGTATCCGCGACCCCTGCCAATGGCCCTCCGGCGTCGATCACTATCCAGCCCTGCCCGGGGCTGCGGCAACTGCTTGTCCGCGGCACCGCCTACAACCAGTGCGGGAGCGTGAGCAGCGCTCCTGCCACGCTGACAATCGCCACGGCAGACTTCGATGGCGACAATGACGTAGGCACCGACGCGGACATTGAGGCGTACTTCTCTTGTCTGAGCGGTAACTGCTGCGCGTTGTGCGGCTCCGCCGATTTCAATGGCGATGGCGATACTGGCACGGACGCGGACATCGAGTCATTCTTCCGTGTGCTTAGCGGCGGTCCCTGCTAAGGCACGTCATACACGCGCGGCCCCGTGTCCACGCCGCGATTAGGTCTTGACCCCTTCCCGCCACATGCCGCCCACCCTCGTCGCTCTGTGCGCACCCCGCGCCCACCACTGTGCGCGCCCTGTGCGCAAACTCACGTACGTGCCCTCCGATTCCATTGACTCACTCCCACCGCAATGTAACGTTTCTATATGCCCCTGCTCGCGGAAACCTCAGAGCAACACCTCCAGCAAATCCTGGATGCCATCCGCGCCCCCTTCATCGAAGCGAAGCGCCAGCGCGATCAACTCCATCAACTCGTAGAAGATCGCCGCCAGGCGAAAACCCCCGCCCAGCGCCGCCGCGCCTGCGAGCAAATCCTCCGCTTCGCCTCCACTCATACCATCGCCGGTGCAGCCACAGAACTATCAGGTGATTGTGATCGGCGGCGGTCATGCGGGCGTGGAAGCCGCGTGGGCGGCAGCCAACCTGCTGCGCACGCCCAACTCGGTCGCCCTGATCACCCTCGACCCGTCGAAGGTCGGCGTGATGTCCTGCAACCCGGCGATCGGGGGCCTTGCGAAGGGTCAGCTCGTCCGCGAGATCGACGCGATGAACGGCCTGATGGGCCTGGCGACCGATGCGACCGGGATCCAGTTCAAGGTCCTCAACACCAGCAAAGGCCCCGCCGTCCACGGCCCGCGCGCCCAGTGCGACAAGCACGCCTACGCCGAAACGGTCCAGCAGCTCCTCGCTGCACGCCCGGAAATCTCCACGATCCCCGGCAGCGTCGAGCGCCTGATCGTCGAGAACGGAACACTCCGCGCAATCGAAGTGCTCTCTCCGATTTCAGCTTTACGCTTTACGCTTTACGCTTGCAACTTCGTCCTCACTACCGGCACCTTCATGCGTGGCCTCATGCACACGGGCGAGCAGAAGACCCCCGGCGGCCGTCACGGCGAATCCGCGGCAGTCGGCATCTCCCACACCCTCACCTCCCTCGGCTTCGAGCTTGGCCGCCTCAAAACCGGCACCCCCCCACGCCTTCAGCGCTCCAGCATCGACTGGGACAGCCTCCCCGAACAAAAGGGCGACGAGCACCCCACACCCTTCTCCGATCTGTCTTGGGTACCCCCTCTCTCCGAGAGGTCTTGGGTACCCCCTCTCTCCGAGAGGTCTTGGGTACCCCCTCTCTCCGAGAGGTCTTGGGTACCCCCTCTCTCCGAGAGGGGAGTCTCCTCGCACCCCCCCTTCCCACCCCTCCCCCAAATCTCCTGCCGCCAGACACACACGACACAGACCGTGCACGACATCATCCGCGCCAACCTGCACCGGGCGCCGATGTACTCCGGCCAGATCGAATCCATCGGCCCGCGCTATTGCCCCTCCATCGAGGACAAGGTCGTTCGCTTCGCGGATCGCCAGACCCATGGTGTGTTCCTCGAACCCGAAAGCCTCCGCGACGACTGGATCTACTGCAACGGCATCTCCACCAGCCTGCCCGCCGATGTGCAGGATCAGATCGTCCGCGCCATGCCCGGATGCGAGCGTGCGCACATCTACCGCCACGGTTATGCCGTGGAGTACGACATGGTGCGCCCGCACCAGATCGAAGCCACCGGCGAGACCAGGCTCGTGCGCAACCTCTTCCTCGCCGGCCAGATCAACGGCACCAGCGGCTATGAGGAGGCCGCCGCCCAGGGCCTCGTCGCCGGCATCAACGCCGCCCGCCGTGCCCGCGGCGAAGGCGAGTTCATCCTCGCCCGCGACCAGGCGTACATCGGAGTGCTGATGGATGACCTAGTGACCAAGACCCCAGTGGAGCCTTACCGCATGTTCACCAGCCGCGCTGAGCACCGGCTCCTGCTCCGCGCTGACAACAGCGCCGACCGGCTGACGCCGGTTGCCGCGGACCTGGGCCTGCTCACAACGCCGCTGGGTGAGCAACGCGCTGGGCGCTTCGCCCAGCGCGGCCGCGACATGGCCGCGCTCCATGCGATGATCGACGCCGCCAGGATCGGCCCCGCGCCGCTGGCCCGCGCGATGATGGGCGCGACCTTCGAGCTCCCCGACCTCCGCGCGGCGCTTCCCCACGCGAACTTTTCCGACTCGGTCTGGCTCACCGTCTTCGCCAACCTCCGCTACGAGCCGTACCTCATCCGCCAGCGCGCCGAGATTAAGCGCCAGGCAGAGCTCGAGCACCGCCGCCTCCCTGCCGAGGTCGGCTATGAAAACCTGACACAGCTCCGCACCGAGGCGCGCCAGGCCCTTGCCCGCTTCCGCCCCCGCACCTTCGGCCAGGCCGGCCGCCTCGAGGGCATCACGCCCGCCGACCTCACGCTCCTGGCCGTGCTTGTCAGCCGCGGGCAGGCGTAAGGTTCGCGTGTGCTAACCCTCGCGGCAGAACATGTCAGCGCCGGAGCCCGCGACCTGGTGGTGGTCCTTGCCGCCGCCGGGATCATCGCGCTGCTCTTCAACCGCCTGCGCATCTCCACCATCCCCGGCTACCTCATCGGCGGCGCGATCATCGGCCCCCACGCGCTCCGCATCATCCAGTCCGACGATGCCGTCCGCGGCATCTCCCAGCTCTCCACCATCCTCCTCATGTTCATCATCGGGCTCGAGCTCGATATGTCCCGGGTGAAGAAGGGGATCTTCTCCATCATCGGCGGCACGATCCTCGCCACGGGCCTCATGATCGCGCTGGGCTGGGCGATCTCTGCCGCGTTCGTTCAGAGCGCACCGCAGTCGCTCGCCATCGCCATGGCTATGGCGATCACCGCCACTGCCGCGCCGCTGCGCACCAGGGAGCAGCGGCGCGAACTGCACACCACCTACGGCAGGCTCGCCTTCGGCATCCTGCTGTTCCAGGACTTGCTCGCCGTCGGGCTGCTGACCGCGCTGCCGGCGCTCGCGCTGTGGCACGGCGTGGGCCCTACCGAAGGATTAGACCCGCAGACGCTGCTTTATAAGGGGGCCGTCACGCTGGGGGGCCTGCTGGTGCTGATTGTGGCGGGCAAGTTCGGGCTGCCGCGCCTGCTGGCCGAAGCGAGCCGCGTCGGCGGCGAGGTGCTCATCGTGGTGTCCGCGGCAGTCGCCCTGGCGAGCGCCGTCTTCTCCGCGTGGCTGGGATTCAGCCCGGAGCTGGGCGCGTTCCTCGCGGGCTTCCTGCTCGCCAGCACGCCGTTCCGCTTCCAGCTCTCGGGCCAGCTCATCCCCATGCGCGACTTGTTCCTTGCCGTGTTCTTCACGGCGGTGGGCCTTTCGCTGCCGGTGCGCGATGCCGTGCAGGGCTGGTGGATTGTGGGGCTGGGCCTGATCGGGCTGACGACTGTCAAGATCGTGGGAATCACGTTTGCATCGTGGGCCCTGGGTGCATCACTGCGCATCGGATTGCTTGCGGCGACGGCGATTGCTCCAGCCGGGGAGTTCACGCTGGTGATGCTGTCGCAGGCGCTCGACACGCGGCTGCTGACCAGCCAGCAGGTCGGCTACTGCGTGGCCATTGTGGTGATGTCGATTCTTGTGGCGCCGATGGTCGCGAAGGCGGGGCGACAGATGGCGCCGCGCGTGGAGCGGGTGCGCAACGCGCCGTGGGTACGCACTTCTACATTGCGCGAGGATGAGCCCACGGGAGCATCTGGCGCGGCTGACGGGAAGCCTGTCTTCCGGGCCATCATCGCGGGCTTCGGCCCTGTCGGCCGCGCGGTGGCCGATGCGTTGCAGGGCGAGCGTGTTGACATCACCGTGATTGAACTCAACCCAAACACGGTGCAGCGGCAGGTGCTTCTGGGCCGGCGGGTGGTGTATGGCGACGCCAGCAACCCCGAGGTGCTGCTGCGCGCGGGCATGGGCGTGGCGGACGCGGTGATTTTGACGATGCCTGATGAGGAGGCGATGCTGCGGGCCTGCCGCACAGTGAGGGCGATCCGCAAGGATGTGTTCATCGCAGCCCGCGCGAACGCGCTGAGCAAAGGCCTGATGGCGATGCAGCTGGGCGCAGACCACGCCGTTGTGGAAGAAATGGCCACGGCGGAAGCGATGGGCAAGGAAGTGCTGATGAAAGTGAAGGACCGCATCGCGGGCATGGATACGGGCCCGCGGCTGTACGAGGTTTAGCGATCGCCCGCTGCGACAAGCTGAACACCGGAAGCGTGCGCTGCCTTCACGAGCGCTCTGTCGAGCGTTGCAAGCGGAAGACGTCGCCGCTGGGCGACCTCAAGGTATGAAGCGTCGTACACCGTTAGACCATGAACACGGGCGAGCTCGAGCACCTGAGCCTCATCCGGCACCGCATCAACTTCAAGATTGAGGTCGATCATCGCACGCAGGAAGTCGGCCGTTTCAGCGACTGTGATCCGCTTCCGACGCTCGCCCATGATGAGGATATTCCGGATTTCAAACCAGAAAATCGCAGGAACGACCGCATAGTCGGCGCGTGCGAGACGGGAAACCTCAAGCGGATAGGTGTGATCTTCGTCTTTGAACGCGAAGGCCGCGACTGCTGATGCGTCCAGGACAAGAACCATCAGTTCTTCTGGCCTTCCTTCTTCGCGGCGATGATCTCATCCATCGTCATGCGGCCGGTGTTGTGCTCGCTGCTGAAGTTAATCAGGCGATCCCATGCCGCATCGCTGCGGGCGTGGCGCTGCGAATCGATGGGGGTAAGCTTCGCCACCGCCTTGCCCGCGCGTGAGATCACAACCTCTTCCCCGCGCTCGACGCGGTCGATCAGATCATCGAGGTTCGCATGAGAGTCGTACTCGTTAGACCGGTCCATCGTTGAATCCTAGGTCAGGTCGTTGTCGGCGAGTCCTTGAGCTGCTTGAGCTCATCGCGGAGGATGGCCGCGAGTTCGTAGTTTTCCTGCTCGATGGCCTTGGCGAGGCGCTGGCGGAGCTCGGTCTTCTGGGAGATGGGCAGCTTGGGGACGAGGGAGTCGCGCATGCTGCGGAGCATGTCGGCCTCGCTGCTGCTGTCGAACATCTGCGGCTTGCCCACATCCGAGAAGTACATGCGGAGGGCTTCGAGGCCCTCATCAAGGGCGTGGATGGCGGCCTTGGGCTCATTGTCCTTCATCGCCTGGCTGGCGAGGGCGCGGGAACGCATCATCGTGATGTAGGGCCGGAACTGCTCGAGGACCGTGCGGTCATCTTCGCTCTGGGCGTGCTTGGCGCAGAGGTCGAGCACGCGGAGGTTGCGGGTGGTGTCGCGGACCACGCGGTCAAAGTCTTCCAGCACCAGCAGGGCAATGTAGCGGTGGTAGAACTGGGCGGCCTCTTCCCGCAGGGCGCGGCAGTCATCGGGCGACAGCGTGAACTTATCGGACCCGTATTTGTCCGCCCGGGGTTCGCTTTCGGGAAACTCGGGGGCTTCCTCGTTCTCGATCTGGGCTTCGTAGTACTCAAGGAGGCTGGGGAAGCCGTGCGGCTGGTCACCGTCGGGGCGGCCGTCGGCGAACATCTGGATAATTCCCAGGTCGAGGCGGACCTGGACGCGGGGCTCACCATCGGCGCCGGCGATGATGCGGGCGTTTATTTCGCCGGGCCGGAAAGGCCAGTCCTTCAAGAGGTTAGAGATGTCGGGTTCCATATTTTGGAGTTGGTCGTCCCATAACTCCGCGCGTCCTTATCGCCGCGGGGGCAGAATATACGTCGGCCGGGAGAGCCCGGTGCGTGAAGGTGGCAAAACGACAATCTTGAGGGGGGAGTAAGTTTTTTCCGAATGTTCCTTGCATTTGGCGCAAGACGCGCCATTTTGAGAGTGGGGAGAGGTGCGCGGAGAGAGACCTTCAGCCTGCCGACCCCGAAGTCGATGAAACCCCAGGACGGGGACATACGGATAGCGGGATGCTGCCTGGGCCTTTGAGGCCCCTGCGTTTGTGTGCAGTCAGGGTGGTACGGCGAATCTCGCCGGGAAGGGTGGAGACGTGAGCCAAGCGAGCGCTACAGGCAAGACTGCCACAGGCAGCCGGTCCGTTCAGTCGGACATGTCGATCTATCTCAAAGAGATCAACCGCTATTCGCTGCTCACAGCGGAAGAAGAGCGGGAGCTGGGTTGGAAGATTATCAATGAGAACTGCGGCGCCAGCCGCGAGCGGATGATCCGCTCGAACCTGCGCCTGGTGATCTCGATCGCGAAGAACTACGTCAATCGTGGGCTGTCGCTGACGGACCTCATCGAGGAGGGCAACATCGGCCTGCTGCGGGCGGTCGAGGGCTTCGACCCGGCGCAGGGCGCGCGGTTCAGCACCTACGCCTCGTGGTGGATCAAGCAAGCGATCAAGCGGGCGCTGATGAACGCGACGCAGCCGGTGCATATCCCGGCGTACATGGTTGAACTGATCGCGAAGTGGAAGATCGCGTTCCGGCGGCTTGAGGCCGAGCTGGGCGTGCCCCCTTCGCTGGCGGACCTCGCGAAGGCGATGGACCTGCCGCTGAAGAAAGTGCGGATCATCCGCCGCTCGATCCGCGCGTTCCAGTCCACTGGCAGCGCGAAGGATGGCTCGGGCGACCTTGTCAACCTGAGCGAGATGGTTGCGGACACGCGGATGGGCACGCCCGATGAGCGGATGTTCCAGCGCGAGGAGCTGGTGCTGCTCCGCAAGCTGCTCGAGTCGATCGATGAGCGCGAGGCCGCGGTGCTGCGGATGCGGTTCGGCCTTGATGGCTGCGAGCCGCTGACGCTGAAGCAGATCGCCGATGAGATCGGGATCAGCCGCGAGCGGGTGCGGCAGATCGTGGATGAGGGGCTGACGAAGCTGAACGCCCGGATCACGGATGAGACGCCGAGCCGGTTCTTCCGGCGCGAGGATGAGGTTGAGGAGGCAGTGGTGCGGCCGGGGGATGCCGCGAAGGCGTGAGAGTTTGAACAATCAGGAACGAAGAGTCCCGCCCGGGTTGGGCGGGATTTTTTGTTGGGGTGGGCGAGTTATGGTGATGATTGTGCGGGCGAAGGCTCACTCGCGTGCCCTCCGGGCGGGGACAGAGAGAAGAGGAAGGAACAGGGGTGGCCGCTTTCCAGGGGCACAAAGCTGCCCCTGGCAACGATCGCGCGCCCTCCGGGCGGAAGGCGCGTGCGCGCGGCCCGGGGCTCAGTTCTGCACACTGAGGACTGAGTGCTGAGTGCTGAGTGCTCAAAGACTCAGGACCCAAGACTCGCCCTAATCCACTCCCCTTGCCGCCAACCACCGCTCCGCGTCAAGGGCTGCCTGGCAGCCCATGCCCGCGGCTGTGACGGCCTGGCGGTACTCCGCGTCGGCGACGTCGCCGGCGGCGAAGACGCCGGGGATGTTCGTCATGCTGTGGCGGGTTTTGAGGTCGATGTAGCCCTTCTCGTTGAACTCAAGGCCCGAGTCCTTGATGAACTTCGTCGCGGGCGTGTGGCCGATGGCGATGAAGAGGCCCTTGACGGGGAGTGTGGAGGAGATGCCGGTGACGGTGTCTTTGAGGACGACGCCCTCGCACTTTTCCGCGCCCAGCACATCCTCTACCTGTTTGTTCCAGTGGACCTTGACGTTGGGCCTGCCGAGCAGGCGGGCCTGCATGACCTTGCTGGCGCGGAAGCTCTCGCGGCGGTGGATGATGTGGACGGTCTTGGCGAACTTGGTGAGGTAGGTGGCCTCTTCCATCGCTGTGTCGCCGCCGCCGACGACGGCGAGCTCGGCGCCGCGGAAGATCGGCAGCGCGCCATCGCACACCGCGCACGCGGACACGCCGCCGCCGCTGAGGGCGAGGCGCATCTCGTTCTCCAGCCCCAGCCAGTTGGCCTGCGCGCCGGTGGCGATGATGACCGCCATGGCCTTCACCGGCGGGCCGCTCTCGGGGTAGAGCGTGTGGTAGGTCGCGGGGGTGGTGGCGGGGGTCGCAGGCCGCTCGCTGGCCCAGGGCTCTGGGGCGGGCGCGGCGGCGGGCATCGCGGCGGCGCGGGCGAACTCGCAGCGCGTGATGTCCTCATCTTTGATCCGCACGTTGAACCGCTCGGCCTGGGCGCGGAAGAGGTCCATCAGTTCGGGGCCCATCACGCCCTTGGGGAAGCCGGGGTAGTTCTCGACATCGGTCGTCAGCATGAGCTGCCCGCCGGGGAGCACGGGGCCGGGGTCCTGGCGGGGGGTGCCGATGTAGACGACCGGGTCGAGGGCGGCGCGGGCGGCGTAGATCGCCGCCGTCCAGCCCGCGGGCCCGCTGCCGATGATGACGAGCTTGTGGGGGGCGGGGGGTGTGGGGGGTGTGTCGGGCAAGCGCGGGCCTTTGCGTGGGTGTGAAGTTGAGCGGCCAAGGCGGCTAGTGCTTCAGCTCGCCGCGGTCTATGAGGTGCTGGCGGTAGAGGGAGATGACGGGGGGCCAAATGAGGTAGTCGGCGTTCTGCACCACCTCGGCGGTGTTCTGCACGCGCAGGGCTCCGTCGTTGCGGTTGTCGCTGCCGCGGGAGTAGAGGACGAAGGTGTCCTTGCGCAGCCTGACCTGGAAGTTGGAATCACCGGCGGGGGTGAAGACCTGCATGGAGTGGGCGTCGCTGCCGCGTTGACGCTCGGGCACGAAGTACTCGAGCGGGTTCGTGCCGCCGGTGCGGCCGATGACGCTGGGGATGTCGAAGGGGTCGGGCTCGATGGTGGGCACCCACCGCGGGCGGATGGCGGTGATGAGCAGGGGGATCTCGCCGCGGGTGAGCACGACGCCCAGCAGGGCCAGCGACTGGCGCGTGCCGATGTTCTCGACGTTGATCTTCTGGCGCAGGTGGCGGAGCTGGCCGAGATCGGGTGTGGTGGCCTCGATGACTGCCAGGGAGGCCAGCGGCGTGCGCTCGTACGTCGTGGACTGCGTGTTCTCGGTGTCGTAGTAGGCCAGGCCGAAGCGGCGCGACCAGTTGTTGTAGATGTCGCCCGTGGTGCGCAGGGCTGCGGCGCCCCCCACTTGCTGCGCTGCGATGTCCTGCCAGCGGCCCGCCTCTGAGAAGAGCCGCAGCGGGTGCTGCGTCGAGCCCAGGCGAGAGAGCGTGGAGGCGAACTGCGGGGTGTCGATGCTGTCGTCGGGTTTGGAGACGCGGGCGATCAGCTGCTCCGCCGCGGTGCGGTTCCCGATGGGGAAGCGCATGCGGGAGAGGTCCATGTAGCCCAGGTCCTCCTGCTTGAGGCGCTTGATCTGGTCGTCGAGACGCTGCGGGTCTATCTTCCGCGCGCCCTTCATGTCCAGATAGGCGATGTCGCGGATGCGCTCCTGGCTGATGAGGATGAGCGAGAAGCCCCACGTCACCTCAACGGCGAACTGGCGGTCGGCCATCTGGCGGCCGAAGTAGGCCAGGCCGATGAGCACATCGATCGCGTCTGAGGGTTTGCCATCCGCGGCGAGGCGCGTCGCCTCGATGTTCGCCAGGATCACCATGTTCCGCAGGGCGGGCATGTACAGGTGCTGTGCCGCGCCCAGCAGCGGCGGGTCGCCCAGCTCGGTGTACATCCGGTCGCGGATGAGTTCGCGGGGGATGCCATCGGCGCCGTACGGCTGGCCGAAGGCGTAGGCCCGGCGCCAGTCTGTCTCATCTGTGACGGTGTGCAGGGCCTCGAGCACGGCCTTCTGATTCGGGGCCGTGGCCCATGCGGCTGCGGCGGCAAAATCCGGCGCGGTCGCCGGGAGCAGCATCGCCTGCTGGGGCGTGGTGAGGGCGCGGGGGACCGCGTCCATTTTTGCGAGCAGCGGCAGCAGCACCAGATCAGAGCGCTTGCTCTGGGCGATGTCGTTGAATACCGCGTTGACGCGGCCGACATAATCACCCTGTGCTAAAGCACTTGCGGCAAAAAAGCCGGAAGGTCCAAGGTCCAGCGCCCCAACGCCCGCGGCAAAGCCGCACACCATGAGCGCCACCGACAAACGCGAACATTTCTTCATAGGCCTGCATGGTAGCCATTTTTGCTGGCGCAGGTTCGTGGGGAGCGGGGTGGCTCAGGGTCAACGCATGATTTGGTTGCCTGCGTCTGGCATGACCGGAGGCAAGAAAAACCCACCCTCGACCCCTCGAGGACTTTGTTCAGTGATGAGGAGCATGTTGGGCGGGAACTTGAGGCAAACCCACCCTAACCCCTCCCTCGGGGAAGGGCTTTTACCGCTCGTTGTTCCCGATCAGTTCGCCCCATGCGAGGATGTGGTCCTTCATGGCGGCGTCGAGCTCTTTGCGGGTGGCTGCGGCCTTGAGGTCCAGGTTGGTGTCGAGGGCGTAGATGCGGAAGTGGTAGCGATGGACGCCGCCGCCCTTGCCTGCCGCGGGGCCGCGGTAGCCGACAACGCGAAAACTGCTGGTGCCTTGCGTTGCCTTCACAGGCTCGGTGAGTTCCTTGTGATCCGCGCCCTTGGGCAGCGCTTCGGGGAGGGCCGTGATGGTGGCGGGGATGTTGTAGATCACCCAGTGCACGAAGTTGCGGGCATCGGGGTCGAACATCACGAGGGCATATTCCTTGGTCTCTTTTGGGGCACCCGCCCAGGCGAGGGGTGGGGAAACATCCTCGCCATCGACCGTGTACTTCTTGGGCATCTGGGTGTCGTTGTTGATTTCCTTGCTGGTGAACTTCATCGTCTTCTTGGCTTCGTCGGGCTTGCCCTCATCGGGCGACTTCGGCTTGTCCTTTGCCGGGTGATCGGCCGCGGGCTGCGTGGGCGCGGGGTGATCGAGGCCCGGCTGCGTGTGCTTGGGCGCTTCTTTCTTTTCCGGGGTTGGCACGGGCTGAGATTGCGCCAATGCGGCCGAAGCACCAAGCAGGCAGGCGATGGTGACAGAGAGGGTGTTCTTCATGTGAAAATGGTACCTGCGATTCTGCGGGCCTGCATGGGGCTGCGACGAGCGGGATTTTCATCCGGGCAGTTTTTCTCTCATTTTTTGGTTCAGGCGGACTCCATCCATCCCTCACCCGGCGAACCCACAGTTGAGTATGGCTCTTTCTTTTTCACGCTTTCGATCCGGGCCGGCGGTGGTTGTTGCCGCGGTGTTGGCGGCAGGCTGCGCTCTGCCGGGTGAGGGCGTGCGGCAGGGGAATGGCGGGTTGGCGACCAATCCGCAGCGTGTTACGCGGCAGTCGCCTGGGCTTGTGGTGTTCCGCCAGCCCACAGCCGCGCTTACCGATGAAGATGTTCACAAGATGCTGCTGTACGAGGCTCCGGGGCTGCGGTCGCAACTGCTGCCGGAGATGAGCCGCATCGTTCGCGAGTATCACCGGCTGGGCGGGCGCTCGGTCGTCATGCTTTCACCCGCGGAGTCGCGGGCACAGCCGACGCTGGTTGATGCCGCGGAGAGCCTGGCGGTGCAGCGGACCGGGGCACCTGCGCTGGCGCAGCAGGTGGGGGAAGTGATTGATTTCACGATTCCGCTTCCCGCGGGCCAGACGGCCGCACGCCGTTATGTGCCCAGCGGAGTTGGCGAAGGCGTGCGGACGCCGGTGATCGTGTACTGGCATTCGGGCGGGTTTGTCCGGGGCGATCTGGACACGGGAGATGCCGCGTGCAGGGCACTGTGCGAAGCCAGCGGCGCGATTGTGGTTTCTTGCGAGTATCGCAAGGCCCCCGAGCACCCCTTCCCCGCGGCCATCGACGATGCGTTCAACGCCTACTTATGGATCACGCGGCGCGCGGGAGACTTTGGGGGCGACCGCTTGAATATCGCCGTGGCCGGCGAAGATGCGGGCGGCACGCTCGCGACGGTTGTCGCCCGCAGGACGGTTGAACAGGGACTCAGCGCTCCCGTTCATCAGTTGCTGATCTACCCGATCCTTGTTCACACCAGCGACACGCTGTCGGCCAAGCAGCACTCGAGCGCTGAGCCGCTGAGCACCACCATGATGCAGTGGTTCTGGGGCCGCTATCTTGCTTCACCCGGCGATGGCACGAACGCCGACGCATCGCCGCTGCTGGCGAGCAGCCTGACGGGCATGCCCCCCACCACCATCATCAACGCCGATATCGACCCGCTGCGCAGCGAGGGCGAGGTCTATGCAGCGCGCTTGCAGAATGCGGGCGTGCCCGTATTCGAGCGGACATTCCCAGGAGTCACCCACGAGTTCTTTGGGTTAGGGGTGCTCTTGCCCGAGGCGCGAGAAGCCGTCGAATATTCCGCGGCAGCGCTGCGCACGTCCTTCACTTCCAGCCGTCAGACGGCGCAGGAACGCGCGGAGTAGGTACGGTTTGCGTGCGAGTGCTGGCCTCAGGTTGCCCGGCTCAGCGGATGGGGTTTGACGGGTTTGCAAGCATTGAAGTTGCGAGCATGTGCCCCAACCACACCGCGGCAAGGCCTCCGGCGTTGCTGACCACCACATACGCGCCGGCGAGGCCGTAGTACTGGGACTCCATCAGCGCGAACGTCTCTCTTCCAAATGTTGAGAACGTCGTGAAGCCGCCGAGAACGCCGATGACCAGGCCGAGGCGGTATTCCTCGCGCATTTCCCACAACCCGCCGGGACGGATCGCCGTTGCCAGAAACCCGATGGCGAGGCAGCCCACGATGTTGATGATCGCGGTGGCGGTTGGGAATCGGGCTGCCGCGATATCGTGCGGGCCGATCGCGACCCCGAGCAGGTAGCGGAGCACCGCTCCCACGGCCCCACCCAGCGCGATGAGGAGGAGTTTGAGGGGCATGATTTTTGAGGGGTGAGTGGGGAAGGCGAGCCAGAGAGGGCCGAGGCTCGGAAACGCCGCCGCGGAGCGGCGAGCCACCCGGCGGGGAAAAAACACGGGCGAAGGGAGTCGAACCCCTAACCTCCTGATCCGTAGTCAGGTGCTCTATCCAATTGAGCTACGCCCGCATCGGCGACGCCCGTTTCCGGGCAATCGGGAGCAAGTCTAGGCGGGAGCGTACGGAGGGCAAGTGGCCGGGACGGGGCAAACGGGGGTGGCATACGCCAAGTCCTGAAGGCCGCGCCCTTGAAATCCGCCCCGAGGCTGCCAAGATTGTGGTCCCCCGGCGACCGGTCCGGGTTTTCTCCCTTGGAAGGAAGGTCGATGGCCCACTCTCGTACTGCCAAGAAGCGGATCCGCCAGAATGCCTCATCCCGCGCCCTCAACCGCTGGCGCCTCCGCGACATGCGCGAGGCCATGAAGGAAATGAACGACAAGCTCGTTCACGGCACGCACGCCGAGGCGATGGAAGTCTTCAAGAAGGTCTCCCGTGTGATCGACATCACCGCCCAGAAGGGTGTCATCCACAAGAATCAGGCCTCGCGCCGCAAGAGCCGCCTCAACGCCCGCATCAAGGCGAAGATGACCACCGCCAAGGCCTGAGCCTTTGCTCGGAAAATAACCCAATATCCTCCACGCCAGCGCCCCGCGCGGGCGTGTTTTTTTTTGATCGGCTACATTGGCATCGCATGATGCGCGGCAGGAGCACCAAAACGGCGGGAGTCTTCGGCAGCGCGGGGCCGCTGCCGAAGGATGGCTATGCGCGGCTCGCCACGCGCCCGCTGCATGTGCTGGCGTTTCTGCTGCCGCTGATGCTGGTCTACGAGATCGGCTCCATCATGTACCTTTCCGACCCCGGGCACGGCGTGATGGAGACGATCGGGGCACGGAGCATCCTGGGCGGTTTTTTCGATCTCTTCGGCGTGGCGAGTTTTCACCTGCCGCCGATTGTTCTGGCGGCGGTGCTGCTGGTGTGGCACGCGCTGGAGGGCGACTCGTGGCGAGTGCGTCCGCATGTGCTGCTCGGGATGGCGCTGGAGTCATGCGTGTGGATGCTGCCGGTGCTGGTCTTCAGCCACCTGATGGGAACGAGGATGGCGGGCATGGCACCGGGCGGGACGATTGCCGAGCACACGTGGCAGGCGAAGCTGACGCTCTCCATCGGGGCGGGCATCTATGAGGAGCTGCTGTTCCGGCTCATCCTCGTCACGCTGATCCATATGGTCATCGTCGACCTGATGAAACTGAGTCATGGCGTGGGGTATGTGGTCGGGGCGGTGGTCTCGGCCCTTGCGTTCGCGCTGTACCACGATGTGGCCCGGCACGACACCGTGAAGTTCCTGTTCCTTGCGGGCGCCGGGGCCTACTTTGCGGCTCTTTACATCATGCGGGGCTTTGGGATTGTGGTTGCCGCGCACGCGTTATATGACGTTGTGGTGCTGATCGGGGTGTCCCAGATCGACCGCTAGCCCCCCCGCTGCTGGACCCGGTGGCCGCCCTGGTGCTACGCTTGTGCCGCCTTGCCGCCCGCTTTCTGCGGGCGGAACCGCACTCGGGAGTGTCGCCCATGGGCCTGAACTTCGCGATTGATGCGCTGTACGCCTCCGGTTGGACCCCTGACGAGCCTGCCGCCTGCAAGAAATCGGTCGAGGGACGTGCATTCCCCAACGAGCAATCTGTGGGGCGCTATTTCCGCGACCATGGCTGCGAGCTGGCGGTGACGCATGTGCCCCTGTTCGACTGCTACCGCGCCGCCTGGCGTGACCACGACAACGCCAATGGTCTGGCGGGCGCTGTGGTGGGCCAGTCTGCCGAGGAGGCCGCGGTCTATGCGATGTCGCAGCTGCGGCGCCAGGTGCTGGCCGCTGTCGGCGCGTGAGCCTGGTCAGCGAGCCTCCATCAACGCTGAACGCCTTCTCGACCTGCCAGCGGGCCGGTTCTTGTCACGTGCCGCCACCCGCGCTATGGTTGCCCCGAACCTGATGGCCCCATCGTCTAGCCTGGTCTAGGACGTCAGGTTCTCATCCTGAAAACAGGGGTTCGAATCCCCTTGGGGTCATTGTGAAGGATGAGCACGGCGCCCCGCGAGCAATCGTGGGGCGTTGTCGTTTTGGGCTTGCAGGCACCAGTTTCTGAGTTCGGCGGTAGCATGGGCGTGAAGGAGCACCCCATGAACGATGCTGAGATGGATGCACTCTCCCACGCTGCGCGGAGCATTCAGAACAAGACGGGCGAACAGAGCCTCTGGAAGGCTGTGCTGGCTTTGCCGGCGTGGTACTTCATCGCTCAGGGTGAGGGCGAGAATGCCGAGCCGCTAGTTGCGAAGGTGGGCGGGCGGGCGCGTCTGCTGGCGTTCACCAGCGAAGACCGCGCGGCAGCATTTGGCAGGCATCTGGAAACCCACCATGGCGGTGGCCCGCGCAGCGTGCTGAGCATGGACGTTGTGGATGCGGTGGAGTACGCCCAGCAGTTGTTTGAAGCAGGGGTTGAAACCATCCACTTCAACACCGGGGATTACGAGTTTACCAGCGGCATGATCGCGCTGAAGGACCGGCTCTCGCGCTACATCGCTTGAGAGGGTTACCGCCAGTCGCGCCAATCGGGGACGTAGTGCGGACCGTTTTCCGTGCCTACGGAGCCGACCACGCCCTCGACGATCCACGGTGGCTCTGCGTTGATGGGCTTGACGGAACCGTCGGCCCGTGCGGTGATGGATGCGCCGGGTGTTTCTCCGCGTGCGCCGTGACGGAACGCGGTCGTGGGCGCGTAGTTGGTGCTCCAGCGGCCGCCACTTGCGTAAAGACGTGGCGGGTCGAGGAGGGCGCAGTTGGTGGGCAGGGCCATCGGCAGCAGGCAGTCGGCAAAGACGAACAGCTCGCACGGGCGGCCGATCTCAAACACGCGCCGCCAGGGTCGAAAGCCGATCGCGCCGCCCCACCCCGGCGTGCGCGCGGGGGAGAGGTAGTAGCCGTTGTAGCCGTAGGTGCTGGTCAGTCGCTCGCCGGGGCCCTGGGGGTCATAGGTGCCCCACGGCTGGCTGGGGCACTCCAGAACGCTCGACGCGGCGTACGCAGCATCGAGATAGGGGCTGATGAAGCCACGGTGGTACTGGGGCGCGGTTTCGTCCGTGCCGTGAGAGCCCCACCAGAAGATCTGCTCGGTTGATCCGGGCGTGTTGAACGCGGCATTGGCTGCCGCGATGTCCGCCGTCTGCCAGTAGGCCAGCGGCATCGCGCGGTCGCGGTAGTCACTTGCATAGAGCGTCCAGGCGAGCGCGAGCTGGCGCTGGTTGGCAAGGCACCGCGTGACCCGGCCGGAATCACGCGCCCTGCCAAGTGCGGGCAGCAGCACGCCGATCAACACCGCGATGATGGCGATGACGACGAGCAGTTCGATCAGCGTGAAGGCGGGACGGGTCTTCGCATGAGCGGTGATGTAGGTGACGCGCGGGTTCAGGGCCGGCCCCCCTTGAGATCAAGGCGTTCAAAGGCGCGCAGTTCCGCGAGCAGCCGAGCGCGGTCGCCTTCGTTCACGATGCCATCCTGATCCACATCTCTGTCGCCGGATGCCTGCTCCCACGCGTGAAGGTCATCGATGTCTGCACGGCTGTCCATGTTGAGGTCGGCCCGTGCGGGGGCGGGGCCGAATGCGAAGAGCCCAGCCGCGCCGACGGCGTAGATGTTGCCGTTGCAGACGATCGCGCTGCCGCCCGCTGCCGCGAAAGAACCGACGATGAATGCCGAGTCTCCAGGCGTTTGCGCCGGATCAATAACGTAGATATCTGTTCCGAAGCCCTGATCGTCGGGCGTTGGCGCGGCAGCGCACAACACCCGAAGCCCCGCCGGGCTTTCTATGACGACAGGCTGGACCAGCCGGCCCCCGACCGAGACGGATGTCGCCGTGTCCCACACCGCCTCAACAGAAGTGAGATTGTCGGCGTAGCGGGTGAGCCCGCGCGTGGTGCCGAAACCATCGACGCCACCGGCAAGCAGCACAGTGGCTTCGTGCGTGATGCAGGGGATTGAGTCCGAGCGGTTTGCCGCGATGGACCACAGGATGCTCCCCGTCATCGCATCAAGCTTGAGCAGGTTTGCGGAGAACTGGCCGCCGGAGAACGCGTACGACGCGGTGTAGAGCGTTGTGCGGTTGGATGTTTCTGCGAACGCTGCGAGGCCGCCGAAAAAACCGAGCGGCGCGGGGTTGACGGTCTGCCATAGGGGCGATGGTGCGGTGATGGCTGCCGAGGGATAGCAGAGCACGCGGCCCGCGCCGGAACCCACGCCGTAGGTGGCCACGATGATGCGCCCCCCGGTTGCGTCGGGCACCAACGTTGGTGTCGCACCGCTTGCCGCGGCGATGGGCACGCTCCACACGATCTGCCCAGGGGCGAAGGGGTTTGCCGCGGCATCAAAGGGGCTGGCGTTGATGCAGTACAGCTTGGCGTTGCTGCCAAAATCGGTGATGAAGACACGGCCGCGTATGGGGTGCTCGACCACGAGGGGTGACGCGTTCACGACGATGCGCGAGAGGGACGTCTGCCAGGCGGGCGAGCCATCGGCGAAGCGTCGTGCCGACACCTGCGCACCCGATGCGACGATGATTGTCTGATTGACGGTGTCGATCGCAGGTGACGAGATGCTGTCGAAGGCCGGCTCTGCGGCAGGTGCGGACCACAGGGCCAGGCCCGTGCGCCGCGCAATAGCGAACACGCGGAACTCGTCCCCCCCACTACCGGGCACCGACCCCAACGCGTACACCGCATCAAGCGTTGCCACAGGGCTGGCCTGCGCGATGAAGGTGATCGGGTTGCCGGATTCATCGGCGCTGCAAACCCATGCGGGCATGGCGAGCGAGGGGATGACGGACCGGACTGCCGCGCTGCGGCCGGCATCGTGGGCCAGGTGCGTCCACTGCGCGTGGGCAGCGGCGCTGCACCCGCAGGTGAGGACCGCAGCCCCGAAAGCCCGCACCAGATTCTCCGGCAGATGCGACATCAAAACACCCCGCGCACTTTTCAGCGCGCAGGGCGCTCTCCTTCCTCAGTCGTTACGGCGGCGTGTGCGCCGTGAGATCACAACAAGCCCACCACCAAGCACCACAGCGGCGGCACCCGGTGCGGGCACGGGTGACACATCCGCCAGGGCATCAATCTGCAGATCGCCATCGGTCCCCAGGTATGAGATGCGGACGAAGCTGATTGCGGGCAGCCCGACACCGGCGAGGTCGATGCCGACGCCGCCGCCTGAGCCCGCGTAGCCCGCGATGATCTGCGCGTATGTCAGCCCGGCGGCGTTGAAGGCGGGGTTCACCGGGCGCGTGAAGTCGCTGAGGACCAAACCCGCATCGCCGCCGAAGGGGTCCGTGCCGTCCAAGTATCCCAGCGTGGGGAAGGCTCCATCGGGCTGCACGCCGATGATGGTGAACCAGGCGAAGCCATCGGCACTCACCTCGACCAGACCCAACGATGAGCCGCCGAAGATTGAGCCGGAGGTGATGCCAAAGCCCAGGTCGCTCTCGTAGCCCGCGTTGCCGAAGATGAGCAGGTCGATGCCGAAGGGGTTGGCAGGGTCGTCGGTCACGGGCTCATCGAAGCGAAGCGTGAGCGACCCGCCCGCACCGATGCTGACGATTTCATCGGGGTTGTACGCCGGGTTGAAGACGGTGACCGCGCCCGGAAAGACGCCCTCGCCGGTGTACCGCTCCGGCGATCCGACAGCCGTTACCGGGTTGTTGAGTGCCGGGGATGCAATCGCGCCGCTGATGTAAGACACAACACTGTCGGCCCAGGGGTCGGCGGCGTGGGCAGCCGCACCTGCCGCCAGGAAGGCAACCCCGGCAACGCACCATCGAAGACCACGAAACGAAAAACGAACTTCCACACAGACTCCACCGCCGCATCCGCGGCTGCTCACCCCGTATCGCGCGAGGCGGCCCCAGGCCAGAAGATCAGCGGCCGCACGCGGGGGGATTCGGGTTGGAGTTTCGCGCTGGGACGGGCGCGAGCCTGCAACGCCGGGTCCCTTGGCACCCGGCGGCACGCTCACCGTGCCTTGAGCACGGTAACGACCGGCGCGGGGCCCGCGAGGGCCAACCAGCAACCAGTCATTCGGCAGGTCTTCCGGCTTGGGGCTCGGCGGGCTTCAGCCTTCCCGGAAACTGCCGCGGCCTCAACAGGCAGCAGCAGCATCCAGTGGCCGGGATGTGCGAGTCGCACACCCCTTGAAGCTCGCTTCAACACCCCTTACGGCGGCGCGTCCGCGGTGGTTTTTCACCACACTTCCCTTTTCAGCCCGGGCCGCACACAAGGTGCGAACCGGGCACCGACTGACGGTGCAGCATAGGCCCGGGTGTTCCGTGGGGCTGAGGCGCTGATTCACATGGCGCGGAGGACATCCATCGACAGTCGCAGCGGCAGGCGCGAGATCACGGCATGGAAGCCGCGCTGGGTGTCCTGCGCGATGGCATCGACCTGCCCCATGAACGGCCGCTCCAGCGATGCGGCAAACGCCGGCTCTGAGCGCTCGGGCAAGCGGGTGAGCACGCCGGGGTCGATATCGGGCGGCGGCACGACGGGGGCAGCATGGACCGGAACGACGACGACCGGCCCGGAGGGGGGCGCGACCGGCTGGGGCGCGAGTGTCGGATGGCTCAGGCGCACCAGCAGCAGCGAAAGGCCGCCGACCAGCAGCAGCGATGCCGCTAGGGGCACCGGCCAGCGGCGCACGCGCTCGGGCCGCACCAGGCTCACGCGGAGCAGCACGCGCTCGCTCAGCCCCGCGGGGGGGCGGCTCCATGTCAGCGAGTGCTTGTCGAGCAGCGCGGCGTGTACGGCCTCGTGCGGGGCGAACTCTTCGCCCAGCATCCCGGGGAGACAATCATCAAGCACGGCCGTGACAGCCGCGGCATCCTGGACTTCGCTCATGTGGTGACTCCTGCAACGGGACCGCCGGGGCGGCGGAAGACGGGGGCTTTGCCTGCTTTCGCGTCGTACACACGTGAGGCCTCGTGTTCCAACTGGTGCTGCTCGGCGAGCAGCTGGCGGGCGCGGAAGAGCATGACCCGCACGCCCACCTGGCTCTTGCCCAGCACACGGGCGATCTCATCGATCGACATGTCCTCGGCGTAGCGCAGCCACAGGGCCGTGTGCTGGTCGGGGCCCAGCACGCGGGCGGCCAGGCTCCATAGCTGCGCGCCGGTGGCCCGCTCGTCGGTGGGCTCGCCGACGGGCGGGGCGGGCGAATCGGCATCTTCATCGATGGACCAGCGCAGCGAGGGGCGGCGCTTGCGGTGGTGGCTGATCGTTAGGCGTGCGGCAATGGTGAACAGCCACGTCGAGAAGCGCCAATCCGGCTTGTAGCAGTGGATGCGCTCCCACGCGCGGATGAATGTCTCCTGCGTCAGGTCCTCTGCATCGGCGCGGGCGCTCGTTCGCCGCAGCAGGAAGTTGAACAGGCGTGATTCAAAGCGGCGGACAAGCTCGCCGAAGGCGTCCAGCGAGCCTTCGGCTGCGCGTGCGGCAAGCTGCTCGGGCGTGCGGCTGGCCAGCGAGCGGGACTCCAGACGAAGATTGGGCGGGCTGCTGCTCACGGTCCGGGAGGGGGGCCTGGCGTCGGGGTTGGTTCGGGAATCTTGGTGCCGCCGTCGGGCGGGGCGGGTGTGGGCGGGGCATCGATGGGCACTGGGGCGGCTGCGCCGGGGGCCGGCGGCTGTGTCGGGGCCGGAGCGTCCTTCACCTTCGCCGGGGTGGGCCGCTCGAACATCTGCTGCACCTGCGCGATCTTCTGCACCATGCGGTCGGAGGGCTCGTGCGAGCTGATGAGCAGGCGGTCGTTCTCGACAGTGACCTCAACGCCGCGGAGCGATTCGATCAGGTCCTTCTCCTGGCCTTCGCGGGCCATCATGCTCGCCATGGCGATGAGGCCCTGCACGGTCTGGCGCAT
This sequence comes from Phycisphaerales bacterium, assembly GCA_038260025.1. Lineage (GTDB taxonomy): Bacteria > Planctomycetota > Phycisphaerae > Phycisphaerales > UBA1924 > JAEYTB01. The sequence continues at coordinate 39,265 of JBBSOF010000007.1, read as the reverse complement.
CTCCTCGGCCACGGCGGGGTTGACAGCCGTGATGACGGCCTGCATGTAGAACTCGCGGGCCGCGTTGTCGGTCGTCTCGCCGACGTCCAGCACCAGCGTCTTGCTGTTGCGCAGCATCGTGGTCTTGACGTGGCGGTCGCTGGAGAGGTTGCGCGCCAGCACGAAGAGCATCGAGCCCTTCTTGGGCGCTGTCAGGATTGCCGCGTCGGGCGGGACGTTCTCCATCGCCGCGAGGCTGGGGGCGGTGCCGCTGATGACGCGCAGCCCGTGCTCGAGCGCGGCGGGCGTCGCGGCAAGCATCACCACGCGCTCATCGGGCGCGCCGCCCGCGCCGGCCATGCGCACCGCGACATGCCATTGACGTTTCTCGAGCGTGAAGGAGAAGAACTGCACGTTGTTCTCGACGCGGTTCTTAAAGTCCGGCAGCCCCGCCTCGGGCAGGCGCACGGCCAGGGCGTCTGCCGCGGTGCTGGTTGTCAGCACCGCAAGGCCATCATCGTCCCACGCCATGCCATACACCGTCAGCGAGCGGATGTCGCCGGGGCCAAGGCCGAAACGCTTCTTGCCATCCTCGATCTTCTTCAGGATGTCGGCATCAAGCCCGCTGACGATCGCCGGGGCCACGCTGCTGCGCGCGGCCGCCTCGGCGTCCACATGCACAATCCACGTCGCATCGCGATCGACGAGGGCGCGGTTGAGGGGGCCGGCCCATACCGCGGCTGCGCACGCGAGGCCAAGCACACAGGCAAAGACGCGGCCATGAAGTCGTTCACGCATGAGGCAGGCTCCGAGGGCGATGGGGATTCGCTCCCTCAGGATGTATACGCCGGGAGGATGGGACATGTTACGGAGCGGGGGGGAGGGGGCATTGGGCACGGGGCATCAGGCATTGGGCACTGGGGAATGGGGAATGAGAAATGGGCCATGGGAGGACTTCCTCCCATGGCCCATCGCTTTTTCCCTATGGCCTTGATCCGCTTACGCGGCCATCTTGATCTGCGCGCTCGCGAAGCCTCCGCCGCCGTCGATGCCGAACTGCACCACGACGGCGTCGCTGGCCATGCCGACGCGGGTTCCTCTAAAACCCTGCACGATGTACTGCGCGCCCTGGCTCGCGGCGCTGGCGGGCACGGTCGCATCGGTGAAGTTGGCGCGGCGGCTTTCGGTCGTGGTGCCGGGCGCGCCGCCGATGCCGGAGAACGCGCCCTGCCCCGGCAGCTTGCGCGAGACCGTGAAGAACGCGCCGGTGCTCGCGGCCGAGTCGGTCGCGTTCCACGAGAGCGTGACGCTGCCATCGGCGTTGAGGGCGACGGCGAAGTCGGTGGGCTTGCCCGGCGCGGGCAGCGGCGTGGGGGCCGCGGGCGGGGGAATCTGCGCTGCGGCGTACACGGCCGCGGGGTTGCTCTGCAGCTCGGCGAACGCCTTGATCTGCCGGATCAAGTCCGACACCTGCGAGCGCATGATCGTCACGCTGCCGTGCAGCGCGGTGGTGAACCCCTTGGACGCGAGCCGCGCGGCCTCGGCATCGCTGAAGGCCTTGCGCGCATTGGTGGTGGCGGTGGCCAGTGCGCTGCACTGGCCCGCCGTCAAGCCTATCAGGGCAGGCGTTCCGGCCCAGACAGGATTGTGGGCCTCGCAGAACTGGATCTGATCGAGAATATTGGGGGGTAGGACGCTCATGTCTTATACTCCGAGGGGTTCGTGGGTCAGGATCGGACCAACAAGAATTCCCATCGGCATCTTTTTTCCCGCAGTTCAGCGGAATCCGCGCGATAATGCGCCATCAATCTCACAAATTCCTTGCTCGACTTTCTGTTCTAATATGGTGGAGGTCGCGCCGCTGGGAGTATCTTTTATGAAGATCTGTGCCGCATGTGCCGTCGTCGCCCTTAGCGCGACAACCTTCGCCCAGAGTCCGAAGCCTGCTCCCAAAGCCGAACGTCAGCCGCGAAAGGAAGAAGCCGCGGCGGCTGTGCCGGCGACGCCGCCCCTCGTAACCGACGCCGCGGGCGTCCTTTCGACGCGAGCGGTGTGGCCGATCGGCGTCCCCCTGTACGTGCGCGTCAACACCTTTGCGCTCGCGGACGGCAAGCCTCACACGATCACGATGCGCTCGGACATTGCCCAGGCGCCCGCGATGGAGTTGTTCGCGTACCCGGTCCGGGTCGTATGCATTCTTTCTGGTCCCGATCAGACCTGGGACGACTTGAACACATTTGCCGGTACCCCGCTTGCAGCGACCGACGCTGTTCGATTTACCTACACACTCGCGGACCCGCAGGGCAATGACCCCGCGGCGGGCCCGAAGCCTGCACAGCCCCTGACTCTGCCGGTGCAGATCAAAGGGTCAATCACGGACCTTCTGACGCCCACGCCGTTGCCCGACCTTGAGAAGGCCATTCCCAAACAGCTCAACGCGGCGCTGTACCTCGGCGGCGAGTTTTCGAAGAAGCCCGCGCGGCTGTGGATCGGCACGTACACCAACTGCGAGGGTGACTCGGGCACCAAGTACCCCGGGATCTGCAACATTCTCGTAAAACACCCGGACGTGACCTTCGCCGTGAAGATCGACGTCATCCACGATGGGGTGATCGTCGCGACCACCTCCGCGTGGTGGCGGGGCGAATCGAAGTACAAGACCGTCACCCCGTTCGAAGGAATGCTGGCGCTGACGCCCGTGGTCGAGGCATTCCGGTCGCTCGACCGCACCGACGGCAAGTGGCGGCTGCACCTCACGCCGGCCCCAGAAGTGGCCCTCCGCGACTTTGAGTCCACCCGGTATTGGAAGGGCGAGGCGACCGCGCCGGTGCGTGCGGACGAGTGATCCACGCGGCCATGACCTTGCTCAAATCGGCCTGGCATCGTTCTACCTGAACCCAAAGCCCCAAACACGGGCACAATTCCTCCAATCCCTGGCAAGATCAGAGCAATTGCGGGCACGATCAGAGCAACTGTGGGGAGGATCGGAGCAAACCTGCCCGGGATCGGACGCTTCGCGGGCAGGATCGGAGCGCTGACGGGGAGGATCCGGGGGATAGTGGATGTGATGGGAGCCCTTGCCGGTGCCTCCCCGGCCCCAACCGGAACCGCCGACTGTAAACTTCGGCGCGGTGCCCCGCTCCCACGCACCCGGTGAAGGAACGCCCGACATGTGGAAGTGGTGGACAGACATTCCGAGGCCGATTCAGCGGGTGCGGCTGTGGACGGTGGTGGGGATACTGGTCGCGTTGACTCTGATGATCAGTGCGAACGCGCTTAGACCGCTCAACGCCCTGATTTACGCCACGATGGTGCTCCCGGGGCTTACCCTTTTACTGTTTGGCTGGTGGGAAACCCGGATTGTGAAGCGTGCGAGCCGGGCGGCATTTCTGATCTGCCCGCGCTGCGAGTACAGCCTGAAGGAAATGAGCGAGAACCGCTGCCCGGAATGCGGAACGGCATGCACACCGGCGTCGCTGCGGAAGAGCTGGCTCGTGCATGGCGAGCCGAAAAATCCCCTGGCATGAGGGGGTTGGCCCCCGAGGGGGCCGCGGGGTGTCGCCACGGGTGGAGCAACGCGGCTTGGGGCGTTGAGTAACCCGTGGAGGGCGGGTCACGCGCGAATGTGGATGTGTTTATGGAGGCTCGCCCCGGATGGGGCGAGGGAGTGGGCGTTGTGTACGTGCAGGAGCGCCTTCGCCCCGCCGGGGCGAGAAGGCGAAGAAAAGGAAGGGTGAGTGTGCCCCTTTTCCACGGGTTGCACTCCGCCCAAAGCGGCGTCGCTCCACCCGTGGCTACAGCCCGGCGTCCCGTTCGGGACGCAAGAGTTGATGATGCTCGCACCCGAGCGGCTTGAGGGGATGAGGTAACAAATCATGAGGGCGTCTGCACGGACCATCTCCGCCCCCTCCGCGTTCTCCGCGGCCTCTGCGTTCCAATCCTGAGGGCGTCCACCGCACAGTCACGCGGGTCGCAGGCTGCACACGCCCTTGCTGACGCGCGGGCTGCCTGTTACGTGGACACGGTGGTCTTGGCCTTCATCGCCTTCTCGTAACTCACCACGCACCGCTCCGCCGCGCCTTCCCATGTGAGGCGGTGGAGGTCCATCGCGCCGTGCTCGCGGAGGGTTTCGCTCAGGGGCGGGTGGCGGAGGACGGCGAGGATCTTGTTCGCCATCTCGTCGATGTCCCAGAAGTCCACCTTCAGCACGTGCGTGAGGACCTCGCTTGCGCCGCTGGTCTTGGAGAGGATCACGGGGACATCGTGGGAGATGGCTTCGAGCGCGGCAAGGCCGAAGGGCTCGCTGACGCTGGGCATGACGTAGCAGTCGGCCATGCGGAAGACGCGGTCGACATCTTTGCCGCGGAGGAAGCCGGTGAAGAGCACCTTGTGGCCGATGCCCAGCCCCGCGGCAAGCTCGATCATCCGCAGGGCCATGTCGCCGCTGCCCGCGAGGACGAACTTGACATCGGGGTACTTCTCCAGCACGCGCTTGGCGGCGGCGATGAAGTACTCCGGGCCCTTCTGCATCGTGATGCGGCCCAGGAAGAGCACGACCTTGTCGGTGGACTCGATCCGCGTCTTTTCGGTGGGCTGCATGGCGTCGGTGTCGATGCCGTTGTAGACGATGTCCACCTTCTCGGGCGGGATTCCGTAGCGGCGTTCGCAGATGGACCGCGTGAACTGGCTGACGGCGATGACGCGGTCGGCGGCGAGCATGCCGGCGCGCTCGATCTCAAACACCCGGTCGTTGATGTTGTTGCCGGCGCGGTCAAACTCTGTCGAGTGAACGTGAACCACCAGCGGCCGCCGCGTGACCTTTGCGAGGGCCATCCCCGCCGGGTACGTCAGCCAGTCGTGGGCGTGGATCACATCGAACTCCTCGCGCCGTGCCAGGGCCACCACCAGGCGGGCGTAGCGGTCGGCATCGCCAACGAGGTCGTTGCTGTAGGCGGTTGGGGCTGGCGCGATGCCCGTCATCGGTGTCGAGGGCAGCGGGAAGGCGATGGGCTGTGCCGCTCCGCGTTGGGGGATGGGGGCCGGTGTGGGGCGTGGGTCGGGGTAGGTTTCTGCCGCGAGGGCGGCGGCGTCGGTATCGAACGCGGCCCCCAGGCGCTGCTCGTGCGGGAGGGCCTCAAACCCCGGGTAGGGGCTGTGGAAGCTCGCGGGCACGCCGCGGAAGGTCACATGCTCGAAGCCAGTGGCCGGGAGGCGCTCATCGCCCATCAGCATCGCGGCCATCGTTTCGGATTCGATTCCCGGGGCGTCGCCATCGGACGACTGGGGCAGCGGCGCGGGGGCGAGCAGCCGAACGTGCGAGGGCTGCGGCCGCTCGACGGGCTTGGGAAGGATGAAGACAACCTCGTGCCCGCGGCGGTCGAGCGCGCGCGTCAGGCCATAACAGGCGACCCCGAGGCCGCCGGCAATAAACGGAGGAAACTCCCAGCCGAGCATGAGGATTCGCATAGGAAGGGCAACGGGGAATAGGGACTGGGGACTGGGGATGGAGGAACGGGGAGGGAGTGACTGAGAACCAGAGGCGTTGCTTCAGTCTTCTTTCTCTTCCATATCGCCGAGGTTTCGGAACGCGGCTTCGTAGCCGAGCAGGAAGGTGGTGACGAGTGCTTTGTCTTCTGGCGTGGGGTGGGCGTGGTTCAGGTTCGCGGGGATGATGGAGCGGAAGGTGAAGAGCTTGTCCTCGGACCGGAAGTGCTCGAAGGGCACAGGCTTGCCGGTGTAGCCCAGGTCGACCAGTTCCTCGTGGATGAGGTCCTCAAGCTTGTCGCCGGTGTGGACAAGGTCCGCCTCGATCGACTGGCTGAGCCAGCGGTTGGCCGTCACGAGCGAGACCCACAGCTTGCCGCCCTCGAACGAGAGGCGGAAGGATGCAGGCTCGGCGGAAGCCTTGGCTGCCGCGTCCAGCAACCCGTTGCAGAGGTCCACTTCGCCAAAGACCCCGGACTGGCGCGCCTGCTCCGCGGCATGCGCCAGAACCTCTGCCAGGCCGGCGGGCATGGCGGTCTGGGGATTGCTGGCAGGGGGCATGAGGGGGGCGCTCCGAAGGGGGCGATTGGACAGAAAACCGCGTTGAACAGACATCAGACCGTGCCACGGCCCCATCGCAAGGCCCGTTTTGGCCCGTGCCACGAACCATTTGGAAGGTTCGTGCCGTGCGGCCACAGCGCGGAGAGAAGCATAGGTGGCGGCTGCGGAGGTTTCTTGGCGCGCGGACCGCGAAGGCTGAAGCGGCACCCCCAGACGGGCTGTGGGGAATGGGCTGCCGCGCGAGATTGGAGGCTTCCACGGGACTCTCCGCGCCCACGGGCGTATATTTGTGCCCGCGGGACTGGGGCCACCCCCACCCCCCACCGCCCAGGTGGCGAAATTGGCAGACGCACTACCTTGAGGTGGTAGCGCCCGAAAGGGCATGGAGGTTCAAGTCCTCTCCTGGGCATTTCTCTTCGGCGGGCGGGCTGTACGATTGGCCCCCGCATGTCAAAGGCCAACCCTTTTCTCCAACGCGCCAGCGTCCTGATCGACGCCGGTCAGCACGCGCAGGCCGAGGCGCAGCTGCAGCGTGCCCTCGCCGCCGACAGGCGCAGCGTCGCCGTCAATGCTTTGATGACGCTGGTGCTTTCGGAGCAGAAGCGCTATGTGCAGGCGGAGTACTTCGCCAAGGCCGCGTGCGCGCTCCAGCCGGGGGATGCGCAGCTGCTGCATAATCACGGGCAGATGCTGGTGTACCTGGGCAAGTACGCGGAGGCGGAAGGGCCGTTGACGCAGGCGGTGCAGCTGATGCCGCAATCGCTGGGCACGCGTGCGCTGCTCGGGTTTGTGCTGGTGGGGCTGTGGAAGTACGCGACGGCGTGCGCGGTGCTGCGGCCGGGCCTTGAGGCGGGCGATCCTGATATGGTCAATACCTACTGCCATGCCCTGCACTCGATGGGCCGTGTGGAAGAGTCTGCCCCGCTGCTGCGTGCCGCGGTGCAGCGAGAGCCCAACGTGCTGGGGCGGGTGCAGCACTTCGCGGCCATGCTGAACTACGCACCGGGGATCGACCCGGCGGAACTCTTCAACGCCCACCGGGAGTTCGGGCGCGTGATGGAGCTGCACGCCGGCCCGCCGCCCGCGTGGGATCGCGGGGCCGTGGCCGCACGAAAACGCGACGACCTGCGCGTGCGTGTCGGGCTGATCTCCCCCGACCTGCGCGACCATGCCGTGGGTTACCTGATCGAGGCGTTCCCCGAACATGCCGACCGCTCACGGGTTTTCGTGGCGTGCTACAGCAACGCCTCGCGGGAGGACGCCCGCTCGCAGGAGATCAAGGGGAAGGCGGACCTGTGGCGATCGGTGCAGGGGCTTGATTCCGCGGCAAGCGCAGCGCTGATTCGGCAGGACCATATCGATGTGCTCATTGACCTTGCCGGGCACACCAACGGCCACCGCCTTGATGTGATGGCCCACAAGCCGGCGCCGGTGCAGATGACGTACATGGGCTACCCCAACTGCACGGGCCTGCGCGCGGTGGACTATCGGCTGGTCGACACGCTGAGCGAGCCGGAGGGCTGCGACGCCTATTCCGTCGAGACGCTGCTGCGAATGGACCCTTGTTTTCTTTCGTACCGCTGGCCCCGCAACTTGCCCGACGTCGGACCGCTGCCGATGTCGTTGCCGGGCGCGACCGGGCCGACCTTTGCCGCCTTCAGCGCGCTCATCAAGCTCAACACGCCACTCCTTCAGATGTGGGCGCGGGTGCTCAAGGAGCTTCCCGGCTCGACGATGATCCTCAAGCACTTTGGCCTGAAGGGGGTAGAGGTTCGCGATGATGTGAAGGCCCGGTTCGCTGCCGCGGGAATCGACCCGGCCCGCATCCTCGCGGAGCCGCCCGAGGCTTCAGCACAGCAGATCCTGCCGCTGTATAACCGGGTTGATATTTGCCTCGACACGTTTCCTTACAACGGGACGACGACGATCTGCGAGGCGTGCCTGATGGGCGTCCCGGTGGTGAGCCTTGCGGGGGACACCCCCGCCAGCCGGGTCAGCCGGTCAATCCTTGCCGCGATCGGAACGCCTGAACTGTGCGCTTCCACCGAAGATGAGTTTGTGCGGATCGCGGTGGACCTTGCCCGGGATGCGCGGCGGCTGGGCCGGCTCCGCGGCGAACTGCGGTCCATGTTCATGCGGTGCCCCATCGGGGATGCCAAGGCGTTTGCAGGCCGCTACACCGATGCAGCCTGCCAAGCCTTTGCGGCATGGCTGGAAGGCCGCACGATTACCCGGGTGGAGTAAACCCCTTTGCACAGAAGCTGGGTTTGCACAGAAACAGGGCTTGCACAGAAATAGGGAACCGCACCGCAGCCGAACAGGTACACCATTGCGACGTTCAAGGCTTGCAAGGCTTTACAGAACGCTCCCGGGGCATCACAATCCATATATGAGACCTGCACTCCACAACCCGTTCGGGCCGTTCGGGGCCCGGCATACCCGTCTTCTCCTCGCGGCGGCCGGTCTTGCCATTGCCGCTGCGTTCGGCGGGGCCGCTGCGCAGCCCGAGCCGGAACAGAACCCCGCGGCAACTCACGACATTGCACCCGCGGCTGACAAGGAGCCGCCGGAGGCGGAAATCCTGCTGCTGGATGGCAAGCGTGTCACCGGGACGCTGATCGAGCAGACCGACGAGAAGGTCGTCATCGCGATCGCGGGCATACCGACGACGTTTTCCATGTCGACCGTGAATCGCGTCAAAACGCTGCCGCCGGTTGAAGAGCGGTATGAAGCGCTGCGGTCGATCATCAATGTTCAGGATGTTGACGGCACGCTCCGCCTGGCCGAATGGGTCCGCAGCAAAGGACGTCTTGACCTTGCGATGATCGAGGTGGAGCGTGTGCTCAAGCTCGAGCCTACCAACCCCGCCGCAAAGGACCTCAAAACGCTGGTGCTGGCGCAGCTGGCCGTCTCGGCGAACAAGGCAGAGGCACGCAGCGAGCAGGGGTTGGCACAGGGGCCCGCGACGGATTTCCCGCTGCTGACCAAGGAGCAGATCAACCTTATCCGGGTCTTTGAGGTAGACCTCGCGAACCCGCCGCGGATGATCATCACCCGCGACACGGTGAAGCGGTTCCTTGAGAAGTATGCGGGGGTCACGGTTGAGGGCAAGGGCCAGTTGCCCACCACGCCCGAAGGGCGCGAGGTGTTTTACCGCATGCGCCCGGCCGAAGTTCTGGCCTGGATGTTTGAGCTCAAAGCCCGCGAGTTTTATCCTGAAGTGACGGTGCAGGACAACCCCAAGGCGTTCCAGACATTCCGCGATGGGCTCAACCGTAACTGGGTTGTCAACGCCTGCGCCACGACGCGGTGCCACGGCGGCGAGGAGGCCGGGCGGCTGTGGCTGTACAACAAACTCCCCTCGTCTGACCAGTCGGCGTATACCAACTTCCTGATCCTCGACCGCTTCCGGCTGGCGAACGGTCAGCCCCTCATCAGTTATGGCGAACCGGCCCGGTCGCCCCTGCTGCAGATGGGCCTTCCGCGCGATCTGGCGGTGACGAAGCACCCGGAAGTGCAGGGTGCGGGCCGTGGTCGCTGGCAGCCTGTGTTCCGCTCTGAAGAGGATGCCCGCTTCACCCAGGCGGTGGAGTGGATCAAGGCCATGTACCCCAAGCGGCCTGACTACCCCGTGGATTACACGGTCCCCACGCCTAAGTCAAAGGGGCCCCGCGGGTTGGATTCCGAAGGCCAGCTCATTGATCGCTGACCACAACCTGCCCTGCAAAGTGGTTTGATGGGGGGAACTTTCACCCGCTGGGCTACGTCCTTCCTAATGACCACCCGCAGTTCCTGAGGGAGCCGGGTCGCGAGTTTTGCTACAGTGCGTGCCCCCGCGTCGGCGGGAAGCCCTTACCGATATCGAACACTGAAACGGATATTTCCCCATGAGCATGTGTGCGACGAAGAAAGCAGCATTCACGGCAACAGCAGCGGCCCTGGTTGCATTTGCCGGCGGCTGCGGCGACCGCAGCAGCGACGCAGATCAGGCCATTCGCGCCCAGGCGCTTGAGATGCACGCCCTGAGCGCTGACAGCCCCTCGCCCGCGATGTCCGAGGTTCAGCAGAAGGTGCTGACCGGCGTCAATAAAGAACTGGCATCCCACGCCACCGGGGGGAGTGCGTCGGAGAAGGCCGCGGCCTCGATGCTGATGGCGCAGGCTCACCTGGGCCTCGCAGAGCAATCATTGTCGGAGGCTGCCGCGGCGGAGCGGTTGAGCGGTGCGCTGGTGTCGCAGGCCAACGCCTATCTCACCCAGTGGCGTATGCGTCAGGCCGTGCGGGTTGCCGCGGAGTCCGTGGATATCTCCAAGGAACTGACGGAGATCGCCAAGGCCAAGCAGGAAAAAGACACTGCCGCGGCAGATGAGCGTCGCAATCGCGCAGCCCTTCAGGCCCGCCTGGATGACTTCCGCAAGAAGGCCAAGGAAAAGAACGATGCGATGTCCACCCGTGAGGCCGACTACGGGCGGCTGATGGAAGAGGCATCGCGCCTGAGCGCCACCGATGGCATCTCGAAGGTCGAGCAGGCCAACGGCATCCGCCGCGAGGCCGACATGCTCCGCATGCTGGGCACCAAGCTCGATGCGCAGGCGGGCGAGCTTGAGCCGCAGGTCCGCGAGCTTGATGCCATCGTCTCTCAATGGGAAAACCAGAAAAAGGACCTCGAAGCAACCGAGGCTTCGCTTGCCGCACACTTGCAGGCGGCGAAGGCCGAGGCGGCCGAGGCGGGGCGTGCGGCCGATGAGGTGGGTCAGAAGCTGTCTGCAACGATGACCGAACTCGCAGCCGCCCACGCGGATGCGGACGCGGCCTACGACAAGGCGCAGGCCCTGTTCTCGAAGGCTGTCCAGGCGGCACGGGAAGCCGCGAAGGAGTCCCCCACCGCCGGCAAGGCACTGCTGGGCGATGCGTACCTGGCCGCGGGCATCAACTACTGGCAGAAGTCGCAGGGGTTGCGTGGGTACGCCGCGCTGCTGCAGTCGCTGGCGTCGGTTCAGCCCCCGCTGCGCGACAGCGCGTCTTACGCCGCCAAGGCAAAGGAAATGCAGGCCGCGGACAAGACCGCGGTGGATGCGGCTGCCGAAGCCCTCGGCCAGGCGAAGAGCGCGTTTGAATCAATCTCCGGGCGCGTTTCGGGCGCTGGCCGGGAACGTATGGAAGAACTGGCCCGGATGCTCGAATCCGCGGCGATGGTGGTGAGGGACGAGGGCACCGCGACGTCGCCCGAGCTTGCCGCGCTTGCGGGTGGCAAGGCCCCACCTGCGGTGATGACGGCGCCTGAGGCCGGCTCCTCGCCCACGCCGGAAGCGGGCACGGCGGACGCATCCGGCCCTAAGGCGGCGCTTGCGTCCTTCCTTGCGGCTTCCAAGGCAAGCGACCAGAACGCCGTGATGGCCATGATCGACATGCCCGAGGCAGCGCGGAAGGCGCTGATGCCCATGACTTCTGCGTCCCAGCGTGTGGACAAGGCTTTCCGTAGCAAGTTCGGGATGAGCTTTGCGGAGGCGATGTCTCAGGGCGGCGGCATGGGCGCGATGGCGGGCATGTCAGGGATGAACCCTGCGGCTCAGTTCGCGGCGATGCAGGAGCTGAGCGCGGATGATTTTTCTGTTCAGGTGAACGGCGACACGGCCAGCGCCACCGCCGCCAGCGCCCCTGACAAGCCGCTCACTTTCAAGAACGTGAATGGCAAATGGTTGCTGTCGATGCCTGAGCTGACGGCCGCAATGTCCGGCCCGCAGGCGGCGATGATGACCCAGATGTCAGGGCCGATCAGCAAAGCGATGGAGAGTTATGCGGCGATGGTTGAGAGCGGGAAATACCCCGATGCAGCCGCCGCAGTCGCCGACTTCCAGAATGTGCTGCAATCCGCCATCATGGGCGGCATGAAGCCCCAGGGCGGCGGCGGCTGAGCGGATTTGCCTTTGACCACCGCCGCACAACAATCGGCCATGGAAGCCGCGGCTCACAAGCCATTTGTCCCGGGCATTCCCGTGCTGCCCGAGGCGCGGATGCACCTCGTGCCGCCGACCGCGCCCGGGGTGGGCATGGTGCTGAGCAACGAGCGTTGCACAGCCTCGGTGAAAGCCGCGGCGTTTACCCGCCATATCACCATTGATGTGTCGCGCACAGCGCTGGCGGGGAACTTTCTCTCCGGCCAGGCCTTCGGTGTGATTCCCCCCGGCGTAGACGCCCTGGGCAAGCCGCACAAACTCCGCCTCTATTCAATCTCGGCGCCCACTGTGGGGGAAGATGGCGCGGGCCAGGTGCTCTCGACCACGGTGAAGCGCACCATCGACGAGCACCAGGAAACCGGCAAGCTCTTTCTGGGCGTTGCTTCCAACTATCTCTGCGACCTGAAGCCGGGGGATGAGGTCCGCGTCACCGGACCCAGCGGCAAGCGGTTCGTACTCCCGGCGGATGTTCACGCCCACGACTATGTCTTCTTTGCCACGGGGACGGGCATTGCCCCCTTCCGCGGCATGCTGCTCGACCTGCTCCGCCAGAAGGTGCAATCCCGGATCATTCTGGTGATGGGCGCACCTTACGCGACCGACCTGCTGTACCACCGCGATCTGCTGGCGATGCAAGAGCAGCACCCCAACTTCACCTATCTGGCCGCGATCAGCCGCGAGCCCAACGCCGACGGCGGGCCCCTGTACGCCCACGAGCGGATCCGCCGCAGCCGCGATGTGCTGATCCCGGTGCTGGAGCGGGAACGCACGCTCGTGTACGTTTGCGGCATCGCGGGCATGGAACTGGGAGTGATCCAGCGACTGACCACCGAGCTGCCCGAAGCAGCGCGCGAGCAATATGTTCACGTGGACCCCGAGGTGGTGGCTGAAGTGGAGGGTTGGGACCGCCGGATGCTCCATAAACAGGTCCGGCCCACCCGGAGGATGTTTCTGGAGGTCTATTAAGGATGGCCAACTGGCCTGGCGCCACCTATGCGTCGCTGTGCGGCTATGGTTCGGGCCTGTGGTGGGGATGCTTGAATCCGCCATCGGCTCGGGCGGTAGAAAACCCGTTCGGAGTTGACCATCCGCGGGGGTGCTGATAGGTTGCCCCCCTTGCGCTGGTGGGCGGGTGTCGGGTCAAAGCCCTGGGGAACGAGCCCCACGGCCCATTTGGAAGGAACGAGGCGTTGCACCGCAGACTGAATCGGACTCCGGCATGGTGCCTCGCGGCAGTGATCGCCTGTATCAGCGTTGCGGCGCCCGCCGTCCACGCGCAGATGGTCGACATTTCCGACTCAACCCGCCAGAACGTGGGCACGCTCTCTCCTGCCGAGCGCGAATCCATCAAGGCCTATGTTGATGAGAACACGAAGAACCTCCTCAGCACCGATCCCCTGCTGGTGCGGCGCGATCGGGAAGCCATCCTGAGGAAGCTGGAAGGCGAAAACATCTCAGTCTCATTCCGCCTGACTTATGCCGCGGACCTTGAGCCCGTTCTGACGAAGATGCTCGCCTCCGACAACGAACGATCGGTCATCAACGGCCTGGTGATCGCAGGGGAACTCGCAACCGACCGGACACTGGCGATGGTGCAGAGCAAGGCAACGGGCGCACCGGCGATCCGCTTCGAGGCGGCTTGCTCGATGGGGCGCGTCTTCCGGGCGGTGGTGAGCAACCAGCCCGCCATCAACCAGCTTGAAAACGCGGTGCAAGGGCTTGAGCGGCTGATTGCCGCCGAGAAGAACGCGCACGTCCGCGATGCCCTGATCAAGTCGGGCCTTGCGGCGATGAATATCACCGCGCAGCGTCGCACCGCGATCTCGGCGGTCGCCCGCGGCGCCGCCGCGTCCATCCGCGCGATGGGCAACGGCGCCCCCGATGATGCCGAGTTGATCGCGATGATGCGCGCCAGCGTGGGGCTGCGCGATGTTGCAGCACGCGCTGTGCAGCAGCGGGCCGCGATGCCCGGCCCCGCGGCCAAGGACATGGCCGAGTTCAGCGGCGTTGCGTTGTCTTACGTCTCCAAGGTTGTCTCCGCCGCGGGCCGCCCGGCGGCAGTTCCCTCCCGCACTGTCCTGGTGCAGTTGGTCACCAGCGCCCAGGCGACAATCGAGCTCTCGGGCCAGCTGCTCAGCGGCAGCCCATTCTCCTTGGATATCGACCTCGCGGGCAGCGACAGCCAGCCAGGCCTGCGCTCGAACACGCTGCAGACCGATGGCAAGTTCGTGGTCGATGTTGCGGGCATTGTGGGGCCCAACGGTCGCCTCACGCGGTCCCCGTTTGATATTCCCGCCGACCGTTTCCGCTGAGCCTGCCCCGCGAAGCTCCCGACTGAAGCCGGACTCGCCGCGCGGCCGACAAGGGTTGCAACGTGGCCAAGCTCCTGGTTCCATTTGCCGTGCTGGTCGTGCTGGTGGTGGCCTCGGTCATGAGCGCCCGCCCCGCGCCCAAGGCGGACTTCGCCTTCATCAACCGCGGCGACGTCACGACGATGGACCTGGCGATCATGTCGTGGCAGCAGGACTTCCGCATCGCCCGCATCCTGTATGAGGGCCTGACCCGCCACGACCCGCTCTCAACGAGCTTCCGCACCGTGCCCGGCGTTGCGGAGCGGTGGGAGGTTTCGTCTGATGGCCGCACCTACACCTTTCACCTCCGCGGTGATGCGCGGTGGAGCAACGGCGAGCCCGTCCGCTCGGGCGACTTTGTGTACCAGTGGCGGCGGGTGATGCTGCCAGATAACGCGGGCGACTATTCCAAGGTCTTTGACTGCGTCCGCGGGGTAGCCGAGTTCCAGGCGTGGCGCACCGCGCAGCTGGCCGCCTTCGCGCTGCGGACCGACATGGCTGACCGCGCGGGCGGGGCAACGGAGCTCTGGCGCCAGACGCTGGCGACATTCGACGAGCTTGTGGCGATCCGCACGCCCGACGACCGCACGCTGATCGTCGAACTGGCCCAGCCTACGCCGTATTTTCTGGAGCTCACGGGCTTCGGCAGTTTTTACCCCGTCTACCCGCCGGTCACGCAGGCCTACGAATCGCTGGACCCTGACACGGGGCGCATGCGCACCAAGCCCGACTGGACCAAGCCGCCCAACCTCATCACCAACGGCCCGTTCATGCTCACGACATGGCGCTTCATGCGCGACATGCGGATGGAGAAGAACCCTTACTACTGGGGGCGCGATGCGATCAACATCGACAGCATTGCCGTGCCCGCCGTGCAGGACGCCAACGCCCAGGTCATGGCCTTCCGGACTGGCGCTGTGGATTGGGTGAGCGATGTCACGCCCGCCTACCGCGCCGACATGCTGGCGCAGAAGAAGGACTATTACCAGGAGCACTGGGAGGAGTACCAGGCCCTCAAGGCCCAGGGCCTCAACCCGCTGGAGATTGACCGCCGCCTCCCCCCCGACGCCCGCAAGAACATCCACGCCTACCCCGCGTTCGGCACCTACTTCTACAACTTCAACTGTCTGGATCGTCTGCCCGACGGCCGCCTCAACCCCTTTCGCGATGCCCGCGTCCGCCGCGCCTTCGCCCTGGCCACCGACAAGCAGTCGATTGTGGACAGCGTGCGCCGCACCGGCGAGCCCGTCGCCGCCACGCTCATCCCACCCGGCTCTATCGCCGGGTACACCTCCCCGCGCGGACTGCCCTATGACCCGCCTGCCGCACGCCGGCTGCTTGCGGAAGCCGGCTACCCAAATGGGGAAGGGTTCATCACCGTCGAGATTCTGTTCAACAAGGACGGCGGGCATGACACCATCGCCCAGGCCATCGCGAAGAACTGGCAGGAGAACCTTGGGGTGCAGGTGACGCTCGCCATGAAAGAGATCAAGGTGCTGCGCGATCAGCTCAAGAACGCGGACTACATCGTCAGCCGCGGCAGCTGGTTCGGGGACTACGGCTACCCCACCACGTTCCTCGACCTCTCCCGCACGGACGACGGCAACAACGACCGCAAGTACAGCAACCCCGAGTTCGATGCCCTGCTGGATCAGGCCCGTGTCGCGCCCGAGGGAGAAGCGATGCGACTCCTGGAGAAGGCCGAAGCCATGCTCGTGGAGGAGGAAATGCCGATCCTGCCAATCTTTCACTATGTGGACATCACGCTGTTTGATGCCAACCGCATCACCGGGCTGAGCACCCACCCCCGCCAAGAGCAGCACATGTACCTCATTGATGTGCTTGGCGACGGCAAGGGTGCCGAGAAGCCCCGGCCCATGATCGACCACTGATTCTGGTTGGTGATGTTGTGGGAGGGCACAGAACTGCGATCCTAACATTTACCTTGCAACATGCACCTAGGTGGTTAACATGGGGGCATGACAGCAGGGTTTTCCGCGATTTTCTCTGTTCATTTCCACCTTTTTCTGTATTTTTCTGCGTATTCCTGTATGGTGGGGACGAAGAGACAGTTGCGGCCAGCACCGGAAAGTGAGTGGCCGATGGCGTGGGAGCGGTCGGATTTTTTTGACGGGGCCCGGACGCAGGCCCACGAGCTTGGCATCACCAACCGCGAGGTGCGGGATGCCGCGGAGTTGGCGGAGTTCATCATGAGCAACCGCTTTGAATCCGGTGTGTCGCGCGAGGATGTGCTCGCCGAGTTTGGCTTCGCCCGCGTGACCTCGCGCGTCGGCTCGGCCCTTGGCGGCCTGGGTGAGTTTTTCGTCAAGGTGATCGCCAAGCGCACCAAGCGGCCCCGTGAAGCGGCGGCATTCTTCGTGGTGACCGCTGCCCCCCACCGCCGCGTTCGGTTCATCGGCTTCAGCAGCCTTGCGTCATACCGCCGCAGCCGCATCGCCATGGATGATGCCCTTGGGCTGCTGGCTCACATGGCCCGTCAGGAAAGGATCGCGTGATGGCTTCGTACATCGACGACTCTCCGCAGGTCGACATCCTCGAGGCCCTGGCCAAAGCCATGAACCTCGATGCGCACGGCGAAGGATCCGCCCCGCTGGAAGATCGCAGCGCCGCTGAATCGCTCCTGCGCCTGCCCGCCTCGCTGTGGGAGCAGGCCACGCTGCTTCGTGCGGAGGCCATGGGGCACGCAACCCTTGCCGGGCTGCACCCCGTTCTGCGGGCCATGCTCGGCATGGATGATGTCGTGTGGGACGCCATCACGGGGTTGCGGCCCAAGTTCGCCCGGGCGACACGCGAGGGGAACGAGACCGTGCGGAGCTTTGTGCTCAAGGCGACCGCCGTCGCGCTTACGCCCCGCGAAGAGGTTTCCATCGATCCGGTCCACACGCGGCCCGCTCGCCCGCGCCTTACCGAGGCCCAGGATCACGAGGACGACGCCGCTTCGAGCATCGAAGGCTTCCATCAGAACTACCTCAAGCACCGCCCCGCGGCCCTCAAGACACAGGCCGATGTGGCCCGTGCCGCGGGTATCAGCGTCGGCACTGTTGCCACCATCGAGAAGATGAACGCCAAACCGCACCACGCCACGGTCGTCAAACTCGCCCACGCCTTTGGAGTGCGGGTGGAGGACCTGCTGGCCCCTGCCCCGCCCTCGCGCCGGCGTTAGACCTGTGGCATCACGAGGTGATGGCGGCGCGAATCGCATCGGCAATCGCCCGCACAACCCGCACGTTCGCGGCCTCATCCTTCACCGCCACACGCACCCACCGGTCGCGAAGGGTTGCGCTGATGGTGGAGCAATCTCTGATAAACACCCCCATCCGGCGGCAGCGTTGCACGACATCAGCCGCCGTCGGCGCATCCGCCGGGAGTTCACACAGGACGCTGTTGATCACGCCCTCGTGGACTGTCAGACGCAGCGCACGCAGGTGATCGGCAAGTGATGTGCGCAGGGCGTGCGTCTGTTGCCAGCAGTCCTCGTAATAGTCGTGGCTTTGCATGGCGGCGACGACGGCCATCTGTGCGGGGAGGCTGACGGCCCAGGGCGGGGTCATGGCACGCAGGGGCGCGATGATGTCGGCCGGACCGCAGAGGTAGGCGGCACGCGCCCCGCTGAGCGCGTACACCTTGGAAAAACTCTTGCACACAACGACGTTGCTGCTGGCGGCCGCAATCGCCTCGACCGATTCGTGTGGGCCCGCGTACTCGCTGTAGGTCTCGTCGATCCATACCCGCGTCGTTGACGGGATTGACTCAAGGATGTCGGCCATCACCGCACTCGCCAGGTGCTTGCCCGTGGGGTTATTGGGGTTGACGAGCACGACGAGGTCGTAGCCGCGGGCGAATGCAGACTTGAGCTCCGCGGTGTTCACCTTGAATCCGGCATCAGGGCTCAGGGCCAGGCGATCCACGCGGCAGCCGATGACGTGCTCGAGCACATGGGCGTACTCGCCGTACATGGGGTCCAGGATCAGCAGGCGCGAGAGCGGCGTGAGCCAGGCGCGGAGGGCCAGGAAAATAAGGGCGGAAGATCCTGCTCCGGCGACCAGGCACTCCTGCGGCAGGCCGCGCACATGGGCGATGGTGCGCAGCATCCCCTCGCAGCCCGTAGGCGGCGAGGTGCGGAGCGACCACGAGAGGTGATCCCCCACTGCCTTCACGACTGAGGGCGCCGGATCGAACCAGGCATCGAGCACATCGGCGTTGATGATGTCGTCTTTCCGATCCAGGCTTGCAAAGGTGTCGCCGAGTGCGGCAAAGAACGCGCCGCCGTGGTCGCAGCTGCGCAGTTGCTCCTTGTGCGGCGTCTTGGGCTCTTCGAGACGCCCACCGAAGCGCTGATCCATCTCGCGCAAGGAGATGAGTGCGGTCTCGATCTCTTCGATAGACGCGGACATGAGGTCGTAGGTCACGGCCCCGGACTGTGCTGAGAACCCAAGGGGGCGCAGGCCAATGCGGCGGTACATGCCCGCAACCTCGCGGCGGCCGATGATGACCACCTGTCGTGCGCCCAAGGCGCGCACCCGCTCGAACGCGCTGCGCATGAGCATGGCAGCGGCGGGGCCACGCCGGTGCTCAGGGATGACCGTCAGGATGCGGACCTCATACAGGCCATCATCAAAGGAGAGGGGAAGGTCTTTGCGCGTGAAGTACTTGTCGATCGAGTACCGACCCGCGCTGGGGGGCGTGATGCTGACGAAGCCGGCGAGTACGCCATCGCGCTCGGCGATGATGTACTCGTTTGCCTGGTCGAGGGCGTCGGTCAGGCGGCCTTGGACGTTGACGGGGTGCTGTGCGAGTTCCTGGGCGTAGACGCGGTGCCGGAGCTGATAGATGGCGTCACGGTCACAGACTGCCGCGGGCCGGATGGTGAGGAGCGAGGCGGCGGCCGTGGTCATGGCAAAGTCCCCGGAAATCAAAGTCGGTGCGGGCTTGTAAAGCACACACTAACAACGAGCCGCGGCAAAGGCAAGCGGTTTTTTTGGGGATGGGGAAAGGGGTTTACAGGTCCACAAGCGTCTGGAAGCCGCCGTAAGCCATCCGCTTGATGTCGAAGGGCATGGGCTTGCCCGTCATCATCTTCGCGATCCGAGGGTCCTTCATCACCTTCGCGTTCACGCGTTTGCGGTCGGCCTTGGATTTGAACACGATCCACGAGAACATGACGGTCTCGCCGGGCTTGAGCTTGCCCATCTTGCCGAATGAAGAGCCCATGTTCGTGTCGAGGTCATCCCCGATGCACTCGCGGAACTGCACCGCGCCGAACTCCATCCATACTTTGCCGGCGGCCTGGGCCATGCGGCGGTACGCGGCCTTGTTCTTCTTTGGGATGGGGATCACAAAGCCGTCAACATACTGAGGCATTTTACGTTCCTTTGTCTTCAGGGCCACACCTTTTCAGGCGCCAAGCTTGGTGCCGCAGCCGGCACAGAACTTCGCGCCCGGTGCGGCTTCGCTGCCGCACTGTGGGCAGAATACCTTGGTGGCGAGCGGCTTGCCGCACTCCATGCAGAACTTGCCGCCGCTGGACTTCGCGCCGCACGATGGGCAGTTGGCGGCGCTCGCCATCCCGCCGGGCGCTGCGATGTCGAAGCCGCCGATGACACCGCCCATGACCTTGCCGCTGCCCTCGCGTGCCTCGCGCCAGATGTGGTCCTTCTGCCCTGTGGCCTGCGCGGCATTGACCTCTTTGTTGAAGTCCGGCGCGCAGAGGACGCACATGGAGCGTTCGTTGTTCCAACTGACCTGCGGGCACACCCACTTGCCGCAGCGGGGGCACTGCTTGAACACCTTCTTGGCCTCGATGACGGCTTCTCTCAGGGCCTCGTCACGCGCCTTGCCGCGCATGGAATCGCGCAGGGCGTCGGCGCCTTCGGCGGCGTTGTGACCGAGGGTGCTGTTGAAGATGCTCCCCGCGGCACGCAGAAAGCCGCCCGCCATGCCCACCTTGTTCTCGTGGAACTGCGACGTGTACCCGTTGCCGCAGTGGTCGCAGAAGAACTCAAACTGGTAGCCGCTTTCCGTGGATTTGTCCTGGTAGTTGGACGTGAAGGAGATCAGGTTGCTCACGGGGTGCCTCCGGGTGGTGCGCAGGGTGGAAGGTGGGCGCGGATTGTCTCAGTGGTCGGGCGGGTATGCAACCTGCGGGCCGTTTCAGCGGCCCGGGCCGGGCGTTTTGCCCGGCGGCACGGGCGGCGGCAGGTTGCTGGCGCTCGGCGGCGGCGTTCCCGTGGGCGGGCGCTCTTTGCCGATGCGCTGGGAGTCAGTACACGCGGCCGCGAAAACTGAAAGCCCCAGCAGCGTGAGGCAGGCGAGCACGCTCTTGATCGTGAACAGGCGCTTCATCGGTAGGCTCCTTCAGGGCAAGTCTAAGCCCCGGCGGACATCAAGGCCGCCTTGCGCGGACGCACAACCACTGGCGCAAAAACAGCCCCGCCCGGTCGTAACCGGGCGGGGCGTGGCAGCAGGGTGGATGGGAAACGTGGTGGTGGATGGCCCCGCCGCCGGTGGTGGCTCATCGTTGTAAAGCGCTCGCCCGGTGCGACTCGGGCGAGCACGTGGTTGGCCGTCAGGACGCTTGTGAACGGCCGCTTCCTTGCGGCCGTGGGACGCCATCGCCCCGAGCTGTCCGATTCCCTTCGATTTCCCAACGGCCCGAAAAACTTCTGCAAATCGCACCGGCGGGTTTCCCCGGCGGAACTACTCTCTGCGTTGAGGCTTCTTCGCGTCCTCAATCGTCCGAATCAACGCCGGCAGACTCTTGAAGCGATCCTCAAGACCCGCCGTCCACGCCTCCCGATTCCAGACCTCCAACCGCCTGCCCGATCCGATCATGACCACTTCTGTCCCAATGCCCGTGAGCGAGAGGTGCTGGCGCGGGATGTTGATCCGCCCCGCACTGTCCATCTCCAGGCGTTCGGTCAGCCCAAAGAAGTTCGCCTCCAGCCCTGCCTCGTCCTCGCCCGGCGTGAGGGTCGCTTCGCCCCGCTCCGCCAGCTCGTTGAACCGGCCTTCCGTGTACAGCATCAGCCGTCCCCCACTCCATGGGACGCAGTACCAGGCTGTCCCGTCCCTTTCGGGCCGGAGCAGGCCGCGATACTTGGAAGGAATCGCGAGACGCTGCTTGGCGTCGATCGTCAGCTCGGCATGCCCTGTAAAGATCATGCGTTGGTCCGACCGAAGCCATGGGTGCGCTCCACGCGTTCCGACTGATCCGGGACATCCCTGTCCCGGCGTGGGAAGATACGACACTTGGCCCCACTTTGCAACACCTTGACCCAAAGTCGGTCAGTTTGTGGGATACCAGTGGATAAATTGTTGGATTGTGGTGTGTGCGCGTGGAAACGCGTGCACAGTCGGACCGGCAAGCCCATTCGTGTTCATGGCACTAACTACAGTTTATTCAATGGCTTACGACAGTTGCAGCGATGATTTCTCGCAGGCGGGCATCGAATCGCTGCTCACGAAAAGCCTCTGCGTGGGCGCGGCAGTCCGCTTCCCTCCCCCCTGGACAAGCCCCCACTGCCGCCAGCACGTTCACCACATTCTCCCCATCGAAGAACGCCCCCGTCCGGCCCTCCACCACCGTCTCCAGAGCGCCTCCAGCACGACGCGCCACGACCGCCAGACCGCACGCCTGCGCCTCGAGCGCCACGATGCCGAAGTCCTCCACCTGCGGGAAGAGCAGCAGCGCCGCGCGGCTGTACCAGCCTCGCAGTTCCTCATCGCTCTGACGCCCCACGAAACGCACGTTGCTGTGGCCCGCAGCGCGCTGCTCCAGCGTTTGCCGCTGCGAGCCGTCTCCCACGATGATCAGCTCGTGCCGAGCGTCGATGGCCGCATCGATCGCGAGGTCGATGCGCTTGTAGGGCTCCAGAGCCGACACGACCAGCCACGGGGCATCGGCTGCACGCTGCTCAAGCGGGAGCTCAAAGAAGAACTCTCGCACGGGAGGATGCACCACGACCGATGTTCTGGCGTAGCAACGCTCAATCTCGGCCGCCGTGTGCTGAGAGTTTGCGATAAACGCGGTGACGCGGCTGGCAGTCATCCGGTCCCAAGCACGGAACCAACCACCGAAAAGTCGCAGGCCCAGGCCCCGCGCACCGTGTTCGGCAGCACGCTCCTGCGACCACACATACCGGGCCGGGCTGTGGCAGTAGCACAGGTGCGGCACGCCGGGCGGAGGCCGCAGACCCTTGATAGCCGCGGAACTGGTGGAGATCAGCAGATCGATCGCCGCGCGGTCGTGCTCGCGCTGCAGACGCCGTGACAGGCTCTCGACGGCTGATGGGTAGAGGGGCAGCAGCCACCGCCGCAGCAGCCGCGAACCGGGCAGCGCATTCAGCCACGAGGCCCGCACGCTCATCGCGTCGACGTTCGGCCCGATCGGCGCACCGTCGTTGAACATGACAAACAGCCCCGCCGATTCGTGCTCACGCGCGATGATCCTCGCGATGCGTTCCAGCACATGCTCACCGCCGCGCACGCCGCACAGCCAGTCGTGCGCTAAGGCGATGCGAAGCATGCTCTGAGGGGCATCGGGGTTGTCTGTGTGGCTGTCTACCATGGGAGCAATGGCGAATCACGACCCTGTGCGAAGCCCTTCCACCGCTCCGACCATCGAAGCACCCGTCGCTGTATCCCCACGCCGCGCACGCGTCGCGGCAAACCGATTCGCACTCGATTATCGCCTCGCGGCGGCCTCGCTGCCCGTGCCCCCGGTGCAAATCGTGGACTTTCACGCGCACATCGGGGGTGCGCGCGCAGCGCTGATCTACCGCGAGGTTGCAGCGTTGTTCGGTGTTTCGCGCGTCTTCTCCATGGGTCGGCGTGCGGATGCGCCCGCCATCCGTGCTGCGCTCGGCGAGTTTGTCCGCTTCATCGCCTTTCCGGACTTTCGTGCCAAGGACCGGGCCCAGGCGTTTCAGGACGATTTTCTTGCTGATATCCAGGCTTACCACGACGACTTCGGGGCCCGCATCGTCAAGCTCTGGAATGCTCCCCGTATGCGCGAGTTTTTCCCGGGCGACACGGGGAAGGACATCATCGAGTTCGATGCGCCCTGGCGTGTGCGTGCCGCGGAGCTCGCCCAGTCGCTGGGCATGATGATGATGGTTCATGTGGCCGATCCCGACACATGGTTTGCGACCAAGTATGCCGACCAGCAGAAGTACGGCTCCAAACGCTCCCACTACCGCGGCCTCATCGTGATGCTCGACAGGTTCCCGATGCCCTGGGTCGCTGCGCACATGGGCGGCTGGCCCGAGGACCTGCGCTTTCTTGATGAGATGCTGACGCGGCATGCAAACCTGTACCTTGACACCTCCGCGACCAAGTGGGTTGTCCGCGAACTCTCTCGCCAGCCGCGGAGCGAGGTGGTTGACTTCTTCACCAAATGGCGCGGCAGGCTCATCTTCGGGTCCGACATTGTGACGACGGATGAGCACATGGCGCCGAAGGAAGGCCCGCCCGCGCACCCCATGGCCGACCTTGCGAACAGCCCCGAAACGGCGTTCGACCTGTATGCCAGCCGTTATTACGCACTGCGCACGATGTTTGAAACCAGCTACGAGGGCGAGTCGCCCATCGCCGACCCGGACCTCAAGATGGTGGACCCTGACCGGTACGACGACATGGCCGCGCCCAAGCTGACAGGCCTGAACCTGCCGCGCGATGTGTTGACGGACCTGTACCGTGGTGCAGCCGAGCGGCTGATGGCGACCGTCGGCGTTTCGGTCTAGCCGCCTGTCAGTTCTGTTCGATCGGGGCGGTCTCGCCGATGAGAGCGCGCATGGCGCGGCGCATCTGCTCCGCGGTGGCCTCATCATGCGAGCCGGAAACCTCGCCCGAAAACAGGCACGAGCCCAGGCGATCCTCAAACCCGCCGGTGGCGCTGAGCAGGCGCATGGTGGCATCGCGGATGCCCCCGCGGAACTTGGCTTCGCCGGGCTTGTCACCGTTCACAAAGAAGCCCCCACCCCCGTACAGCCCAAGTTCCCCACGCGCCAGGACGAGGCAGCGGATGGTGGCGGTGGTTGCGGTGTCGGCGATGGGCGTGCTTCCTGCTTTGGGGCGGATGAACATGTGCAGTTGCACCATGATGCCGCTCATCTCCGATACGTCGGCCCCCCCGCTCCACACGCTGGCGGGGAGGTCGGTCATGAACACATCCACCGTTTCGGAGTCCTGAAAGGAGTACACCCGCGTCGGCAGGCGCGCTGTCAGGACCGCGGAATCATCGACTGACCGCAGCGTGGCGGCTCCGCCTGAGCGCGAGATCATCCCGCACCCGCCGACGGCGGCGATCGCCCCTAGAACCGTCAAAACTGCTGCAACCCTTCCTGCCGCACACCTGTTCAACATGACGTGAAGATACGCCAGAACCAATCCTCATGCTGATTCGGGGAACCGGCACACGTCAGAGGCATCTATTGTTGTATGGGAGCGATGGAAACCATCCCTCCAGTCGCCGCTCGCGGCTGCCCGCCGCTGGAGTGAGGCGTCCAGAAAGGCCCCACCGATGATCCTCCCGCTGTTCCGTTCGGTGCCGTTGGCTTTGGCCGTCGCCGGTCTTCTTACAGGCGTTGGCGCTGCCATTGGTCAGTCACGCTCGGTGGAGCAGATGGGTGGTCAGCCCGCGCGGCACCAGCCGGGGCCTCCTTCGACCCCCCCGCCTGCGCCTGCCCCCACGATCCCCAAGTACCGCGGGGGCATTCTCCCCGGATCACTCGGCCGCTCGCCTTTTTCCGGCATCGGCACGGGCAGAGCGAATATCGATCTGCTGTCGAACCCCGCGCGCGACCGCGTCTTCACACCAGTCCCGGTGGTGCTGCCGCCGGATCGTCGCCCGCATGACCCCCGCCTTCCCGACGGGCGCTGGCACCATCGGCGTGACCGCGACCACGACAGTCATGACAGCCGCGGCAGGTGGAATCAGCCGCGCTTCCGCCCCGACTCCGATTTCGTCATCACCGGCGGTGTCTCACTCTTTGATGGTGTGTACACGGGCTATGGCGCGGCCGGCAACGGGTACGGGTATGGCGGGTACGGGTATGGGTATGGCGGCTACCCGACGCCGGTGTACCCATCGCCCTACGGCTATTCGCCGTATGGCTCGCCCTATTCGACGTATTCCACATCAGGTCTGCTCAGCCTCCCGGCCCCGGCCGTCTCGTATGACGCGCTCACGGGCTCTTACATCTACGGCTACGGCAATCCGTTCTATCCCGGGCTTTACGGCACGGGGCCTTATGCCACGGCACCGAGCGCATCGCCCGGGGCAGCACAGCCGGAATCACGGCCCGCACCCAGCGCGGCCGACATTGCCGCCTACCAGCTCAGCATGGACCTGCCGGGCCGGGCCGTCACCACGCTGTCCGCGTATCTGAAGACGTCCCCCGATGATGCCCGCGCCATGCGGAGTCTCGCGTTCGCGCTGCTTCAGGATCGACGCCTGGATGATGGCGTTGCCACCCTCCGCAACGCCTACCGCATGGACCCCGGCCTTGCCAGCGAGCCCGTAGAGGCCGGTTCGATCGGGCTGGATGATGACGATCTGCGAGACCTGGTTCTCCGAGGCGTGACTTACGCGAACAGGGTCGATACAGGGTCATCATGGCTCACGGTCGCCGTGCTGATGCAGGCCGAGGGGCGAACGGCCCTGGCCAAGAACATGCTTGACAAGGCCGAGAAAAAGGGCTTGGAGGCCGAGGTTTCGACCGCGTTGCGGATGGCGCTCTAAAAAACCCGGGAGCACCGGTGCATCCGAGGTCTGCTGGGGGCGGTATCTCGTGAGCGGGGACTCGTTGCTCCAGGAGCCAGCATGAGGCGTCTTTTTACATTGGCATGCAGCGTTGCAGCGTGCGCGATTGGCGGGTTCGCATCGAACGGGCGTGCCTGCTGGCAGCAGCCGGAAAAGGCTGACACCGCGGCAGAGCGACCCACACGCGGCACATTTACTCCGCAGCACTTTGACCGGTCCATGTTTGACCGGTCCATGTTTGACCGGCCCAGCTTTGACCCGCCGGCCCCGACGAGCCCGCACGCTCGCCGGGACCTGCTGCCAACTGCGAAGGTGGCCCTCCCGGCCACCCCTATTTATCGCGGTGGCATGACGCGCCCAAACTACAGGGGTGGTTTGATGGGGAAGAACTACCCCGCGGGTTTCCCCAGGATCATGCCCTATGGGTTTGCATCCATCCCGTGGGATGCAATCGGGCACACGAAGGCTGATGTGGGATTGATCACCGATCCCAAGCGGTTTCTGACAGATGCGGACCCTGAGCCGACCTACAGCGTGATGAAGCTGCCGCGCGGGTTTGAGCCAGAGGCGGTGCTGGACATGGCGCGGCGGGATGATCGTGCAGCGCTGCAACACGTTGGAGCGCAGTACATCGAGAACGGTCGCAGGGCCGCGAATCGCGCGGGGAGCTACTCCCCTGATCGCTGGCGGCGTTTCCTGGAACCTGATGTTCGCAAACAGGGCGCGTCGGGCGTGTGGGACCGGAACCTCCACACGAACTCGGTGCTGTATCAGGATGTTCAGGACGAGGCCGCGAGCCTGCGATTGCTGGTTGGAAGTATGCCCGCAGACGCGATTAAGCGGCTCGCGAAGCATGTGGCGGAGCACCCGGATGATTTCCACACGATGCGGGTGCTGTCGATCGCGCAACTGGCGGCCAAGAAGCCGCGGGATGCCGCCGCCACCCTGCTGGCGGCGTACACGGCCGACCCCCTGATGGCCAAGGAACGGATGGACCTTCAAGAACTGGGCTTGGAAGAGGCTCGGGCCGGGTCTTTGGCCGACTTCGCCCAGTCGAACGCATCGAAGAACGGTGCAGGCGGATGGCTGCTGGCGGCCGTGATGCGTCAGGGGCTGGATCAGGAGGCCCGCGCGGCTAAATGCCTGAAGGAGGCCCGTGCGGCCGGGCTGCCGTCGGAGGTCGGAATGGCCTTCGTGGGTGTTTTGTCAAAGGAATGAGTGGGTAGGGGGCTTGAGGCCCGCACGGTGGAACGGCGTCGTCCGGAGGTTTGACGAATCTCCGGCAGGAAGGCCGGGGCCACGGCGGGGTTGCCCTTCGGGAAGTCGTTGCTACTATCCCGTCCCTTCTGGAACGCCGTGCCCTGACGGGCGCGTCTGAACAACCAGGACCGAAAGAACTACCGAGCCTTGCTCGACCCCGGCCGGGGTGAGCCGCGGATGGGCCGGTGGGAGGTTTAAAACGATGGCCAAGAAAGAAATCACTAACGTCTTCAAGATCATGGCTACGGGTGGCGCTGCCACCCCGGCTCCTCCTCTGGGCCCGGTTCTGGGCTCCAAGGGTGTGAACCCGGGCCAGTTCATCCAGAAGTTCAACGCCGCGACGCAGAACATCAAGGGCAAGATCGTCGGGTGCATCGTTACGGTGTACTCGGATCGCTCTTTCGATTTCGAGGTCAAGTCGAGCCCGGCCAGCGTGCTGATTTTGGAAGCCGCGGGCAAGGAGAAGGGCTCGGGTGTGCCGAACAAGGAAAAGATCGGCAAGATCTCCAAGGCACAGGTCGAGAAGATCGCCAAGGAGAAGATGGTGGACCTCAACTCGGCTTCGATCGAAGCCGCGATGAAGATCATCGAGGGTACGGCCCGTTCCATGGGCGTCACGGTCGAAGGCTAATCAGCAGGCAGCACGTCGCCCGACCGAGAGGGAGGGCGAAGCCGGCCGAGGGGCCGGGTTCCCGTCGGCGTCAGGAGTTTCTCATGGCAGTCCGCATCAGCAAGCGTCGCAAGGCCAACATGGACCTTGCCCCCACGACAGAAGTGCTCCCCGCCGAGGCCGTCTCGGCGTTGAAGAAGTTCAAGGCGCCCAAGTTTGACCAGACGGTCAACGTGTGCATGCACCTGAACCTCGACACCGCGCAGAGCGAGCAGAACCTCCGCGGCGCGATCAGCCTGCCCCAGGGCATTGGCAAGTCCAAGCGTGTGGTGGCGTTCTGCCAGTCAGACGTTGCACAGCAGGCGCTGGCCGCCGGCGCTGTGAAGGCCGGTGCCGACGAGCTGGTCGCCGAGATCGAGAAGGGCTGGATGGACTTCGACGTTGCCGTCGCGTCGCCCGACATGATGCGCATCGTCAGCAAGCTCGGTAAGGTCCTGGGCCCCAAGGGCCTGATGCCCAGCCCCAAGGCAGGCACTGTCACCGCGAACGTTCCCGAGGCGGTGAAAGAGTACTCGGCAGGCAAGGTCGAGTACCGCGCCGACAAGGCCGGGAACATCCACGCCGTGATCGGGAAGATGAGCTTCCCCGATGAGAGCCTGGTCTCCAACCTTGAGTTCTTCATCCACACCATCGAGCGGGCGCGGCCCTCGACCGTCAAGGGTCAGTACATCAAGAAGATCACCGTCAGCGGGGCCATGACCCCCGGGGTTCAGGTCAAGCACTTGTCCGCCGTGGTGGAGGAATAAGACATGTCGAAGACCGTCAAGCAGATCATCATGCGGGACTACAAGAACCGCATCGCCGACGGCGGCGACGAGTACGGCAATGCCCTGCTCATCAGCATCCGCGGCCTCAAGGCCATTGATACCACCAAGCTGCGCAGCACCCTCGCCAAGAAACAGATCAAGATCACGGTCCTGCGTAACTCGCTGGCCCGCAAGAACTTCGATGGCACTTCGCTCGCTTCGCTCAACGAGCTGCTCACCGGGGCCAGCGCACTGGCCTACGGCGGCGAGTCGGTGATTGAGGTCGCCCGCGAGATCGTCGCGGCGATGGGCAAGATGCCGACGCTTGAGCTGAAGGGCGCCGTGCTCGACGGCATGCTTTTCAAGGGAAAGGCTGGCGTCACCGAGCTTTCCAAGTTCCCCACCAAGGACGAGGCAATCGCACAGCTCGTCACCCTGATTGTCAGCCCCGCCCGCAAGCTGGTCGGCCAGATCAAGGGCCCGGGCTCCGGCGTGGCAGGCATCATCAAGTCCATCGAAACCAAGCTGGAAAAGGGCGAGGCAATCGCCAAGGCCGGCTGAAAAGAAACATCTTCACCAACTGGCCCCTTGCGGGGTTAAAGGCCGGATGTTCCGGCCCCTCTTGGTGAGACGTCGGGCCTGGGCAATCGCCCCGGCCCCGAGCAGTGAAAGAGAAACACCATGGCAGACACGACCTTTGACTCCAAAATTTCCGCCCTCGGCGATCAGCTCGCCGGCCTGTCCCTCAAGGACGCCGTCGATCTGGGCAAGTACATGAAGGAGACCTACGGCATCGAGGCTGCCGCGGGCGGCGGCATGATGATGGCGGCCCCTGCCGGCGGCGGCGCGGCCAAGGAAGAGGAGAAGACCAGCTTCGACGTCATCCTGAAGGCCGCGGGCGACAAGAAGATTCAGGTCATCAAGGTCGTCCGCGAGGCGACGGGCCTGGGCTTGGCCGAGGCGAAGGCGGTCGTGGACAACCCCGGCAAGGCCATCAAGACCGGCCTGTCGAAGGAAGACGCGGATAAGCTTGCCGCGACCCTCAAGGAAAACGGGGCGACCGTCGAGATCGCCTAAGATTTTTCCCCCAGATGATTTCCACGGAAAGCCCACCCGAAAGGGTGGGTTTTCTTTTTCCGTGCGGGTTCATGGCGGCCAGGCGCGGACAAAGATTGGAAAAATAGGTTGACAACTGGCCCCAAATTTGCACGGCTGCGGCTGGCGTGAGTGGCTCCCGATGGGTATACTCATCGGTTCGTCACGGTTTTGGGCAGTTTGAGGCGGAACGCCGTTGAACGACAACCACATTTTAGATCAGAGACGACCCGTTTGACTTGCCGGCTGTAGTGGGACAAACGTTGGTCAGGTTCTCCATCGCGAGGGCACCGATGGCAGTGATGTCTACGTCGAATCTAACCGTCCGCAACTTTTCCAAGCGCGGCGACGCCGTGTCCGTCGGCAACCTCACCGAGGTGCAGACGGACGCGTACGAACGCTTCCTCCAGCTTTCCAAGGCGCCGGAGGATCGTGATATCAACATCGGTCTGGAGGCCCTCCTCCGTGAAGTCTTCCCGATCGAAAGCTACGACGGGACGATGAAGCTCGATTACATCAACTACACGCTCGAGGAGGCCCGCTACACCTCCGACGAGTGCCGCGAGCTGCGCCTCACGTACGGCCGGCCGTTCCGCATCGGCGTCCGCCTGAAGCGCGAGGGCCGCCCCGAGTTGCCCGAGGAGCAGATCTACCTCGGCGAGTTCCCCATCATGATGGGCGGCGGCGAGTTCATCGTCAACGGTGCCGAGCGCGTCATCGTCAGCCAGCTCCACCGCTCCCCCGGCGTGGACTTCTCCATCGTCTCCAGCGAGAGCGATCGGCCCCTGCACTCCACCCGCATCATCCCCGAGCGCGGCAGCTGGATCGAGCTTGAGGTGACGAAGAAGGACGTGCTGGCGATGCGGATCGACCAGTCCACGAAGCTGGCCGCCACCACCTTCCTGCGCTGCCTGGATGAATCCGTTGCCGAGACCGACGCCATCCTGAGCCTCTTCTACGAGATCAGCGATATCAAGGTCGAGAACGTGAAGCCCGAGCACTGGGCCGCGGAGTCGATCATCGACACGAGCACGGGCGAGGAGCTTGTGCATGTGGGCCGCCAGATCGGCGAGCACGCCAGCGCCATCATGAGCAGCAGCCTCAAGAAGGTGAAGGTCATTGAGAACCCCAGCGACGTGCTGATCCTCAACACCATCGCCGAGGAGAAACTCGAGCAGTTCGAGGCCGGCACGACGTATGAGAAGGCCCTGCTGAAGATTTACTCCAAGCTGCGCCCCGGCAACCCCCCGCAGGTTGAGAAGGCCAAGCAACTCTTCTTCGAGAAGTTCTTCGATGACAACCGCTACCGCCTCGGGCGCGTCGGTCGTTTCCGCATTAACCGCAAGTTCGACCTGAACACCCCCGAAGACATGATGTTCATCCGCAGCGAGGACTTCCTGCGGGTCATCCAGTACCTTCTCGACCTTCGCAGCGGCCGCCAGGACCAGAAGACCGGCCGCCCGGTCGCAATGGTGGACGACATCGATCACCTGGGCAACCGCCGCCTCCGCACGCTGGATGAGCTTGCCGTGGAAGAGCTCCGCAAGGGCTTCCTCAAGCTCCGCCGCACGGTGCAGGAGCGCATGAGCGTGAAGGACCCAGACGAGCTGACGAAGATCGCCGACCTCGTTAACACCAAGTCCATCAGCTCGGCAATCGACTTCTTCTTCGGCCGCTCCGAGCTATCGCAGGTGGTTGACCAGACCAACCCGCTCTCGTCGCTGGTACACGAGCGTCGGCTGTCGGCCCTCGGGCCCGGCGGCCTCAACCGCAAGCGTGCCGGCTTCGAGGTGCGCGATGTGCACATCAGCCACTACGGGCGCATCTGCCCCATCGAGACGCCTGAAGGCACCAACATCGGTCTGATCGCCAGCCTGGGCATCTACTCCTCCATCGATGAGTACGGCTTCCTCCGCACGCCCTACCGCGAGGTCCACAACGGCAAGGCCACGGGCAAGATCATCCAGCTCCGCGCTGACGAGGAGATGAAGGCCATCCTTGCGCCTTCCGACTCGCTCGAAGAGGGCGGCAAGCTGCGCAAGGGGGCCATCCTGGCCCGCGTGAACGGCGAGCTGGCCGAGGTTGATTCCACCGAGGTGAACTTCCTCGACATCAGCCCCAAGCAGATCGTCGGTATTTCTGCCGCGTTGATCCCGTTCCTTGAGCATGACGACGCCAACCGCGCGCTCATGGGCAGCAACATGCAGCGCCAGGCCGTGCCGCTAATCAAGATCGAGCCGCCGTGCATCGCCACGGGCATCGAGATGTCCGTCGGGCACAACTCGGGCATGGTGGTGAAGGCACGCAACCCCGGCACCGTCACGTTCGTGGACAGCGAGCGCATCATCATCGATAACGCCGATGAGTTCGTGCTCCGCAAGTTCGTCGGCCTCAACGAGCGCACCTGCCTGAACCAGCGCCCTGTGGTCAAGCTCGGCCAGACTGTCGAGAAGGGGCAGGTCATCGCCGATGGCGCATCGACCCGCATGGGCGAGCTGGCGATCGGTAAGAACGTGCTCGTCGCCTTCAACACCTTCGACGGCTACAACTTCGAGGACGCGATCGTCATCAACGAGCGCCTTGTGAAGGACGATGTTTTCACCAGCATCCACATCGACGCCTTCGATGTGGAGATCCGCGAGACCAAGCTGGGGCGTGAAGAGTTCACGCGCGACATCCCCAACGTCAGCGAGAAGATGCTTCGCAACCTGGACGATCAGGGCATCATCCGCCTAGGCGCCCGCGTGGGCCCGGGGGACATCCTCGTCGGCAAGGTCAGCCCCAAGAGCAAGACCGAGCTCACTCCCGAAGAGAAGCTTCTGCACGCCATCTTCGGCCGCGCGGGCGAGGACGTGAAGAACGATTCGCTCGAGGTGCCCGCGGGTGTCGAGGGCGTCGTCATCGGGGCCCGCAAGTTCAGCCGCCGGCTCCACATGAACGAGGAGCAGAAGAAGCAGCTCAAACGCGAGATCACCACTTACGAGGCCGAGATGGACGCCAAGTCCATCGGGCTGTTCAAGCAGATGACCAACGCGGTCAACGAGGCGCTCGGCACCCCGATGATCGATCCGAACACCCGCCAGAAGGTCGGCGCTTCGGACATCCCTGAAGTTATCCTCGAGCAGATCCGGACGTTCGACATCAAGTGGGCCAAGGGCGGCAAGGACACCCGCGGCAACGCGGAGACCCTGTTCCGCCAGTTCTGGCCGCGTATCACGGCCGTCGGCACCGAGAAGAACCGCAAGGTCTCTCACATGAAGCGCGGCGACGAGCTTCCCACCGGCGTGCTCGAGATGGTCAAGGTCTACGTCGCTACCAAGCGTCATCTGTCCGTGGGTGACAAGATGGCCGGCCGCCACGGCAACAAGGGTGTCATCGCCCGCATCGTCCCCGAAGAGGACATGCCGTTCATGGAGGATGGCACCGCGGTTGATGTGCTGCTGAACCCGCTGGGCGTGCCCAGCCGCATGAACGTCGGCCAAATTCTGGAGACGCACCTGGGCTGGGCGGCGAAGGTCCTGGGCTTCCAGGCCGTCACCCCCGTGTTCGACGGGGCCAACGAGCAGCAGGTGCATGACGCAGTGGCCGAGGCCAACAAGCACGTCGAGACGAAGATCGCCAACCACGAGAAGACTGGCACGTGGCCGCACCCCCGTGAGCTTCTTGCAAAGATGCCCCGCGGCGGCAAGATCCAGCTGCACGACGGGCGCACTGGCGAGCCCTTCAACCAGAAGACCACCGTGGGCTTCATGTACATCCTGAAGCTGCACCACTTGGTTGACGACAAGATCCACGCCCGCGCCACGGGGCCGTACTCGCTCATCACCCAGCAGCCGCTGGGCGGCAAGGCCCGCACGGGCGGTCAGCGCTTCGGCGAGATGGAAGTGTGGGCGCTCGAGGCGTACGGCGCGGCGTACATCCTTCAGGAACTCCTGACGGTGAAGTCGGATGACGTCGAGGGCCGGACCAAGATCTACGAGAGCATGGTGAAGGGCACCAACAAGCTCGAGGCGGGCATGCCCGTCGCGTTCGATGTGCTGTGCAATGAGCTCAAGGGTCTGGGGCTCAACATCACGCTGGAGAAGAAGAAGCTGGAAGGCGGGAGCCTGCTGTAAGGAGCGATAGCTTGCGGAAAGGGTTATCCAAGCTGGCCATTGTGCTGATCGCATCAGCCTTCGGACTAGCTTTTACGGCCTATTTCCGAGCGATCGATCCATGGCCTTGGATCATCGGGGCCAGCACACTTTTTTTCATCGGGCTCGTAACTGGAGCTTTGGCAGGTACTCGCAAAGCAGTTCAAGCAAAGTAAATGGACGCACTCCGGCAGCAGGCCGGTCTGGAGCGATTGAAAATGGCTGAGACCGTATACGACCGCGTTAATGACTTTTCCGCCGTCAAGATCACCCTGGCGTCGCCCAACGACATCCGGGCCTGGTCCTACGGCGAGGTGAAGAAGCCAGAGACCATCAACTACCGCACCTACCGCCCGGAGAAGGACGGCCTTTTCTGCGAGCGCATCTTCGGGCCTGAGCGCGACTATGAGTGCGCCTGCGGCAAGTACCGCGGCACGAAGTACAAGGGCATCATCTGCGACCGCTGCGGCGTGAAGGTGACGCACAGCCGCGTGCGCCGCAAGCGCATGGGCCACATCAACCTCGCCTCCCCCACCGTCCACATCTGGTTCTTCAAGAGCATGCCCAGCCGCCTGGGCACCCTGCTGGGCATGAAGACCAGCGACCTCGAGAAGATCATTTACTACCAGGATTACGTTGTTGTCGACCCGGGCGACACTGAGCTCAAGTTCAAGCAAATGCTCACTGAGGACGACTACCGCGCCGCGGTGGACAAGTACGGCAACGCCTTCAAGGCCTTCATGGGTGCCGACGCCATCCGCGAGCTGATCGAGCGCACCAACCTTGAGGAGATCGCCAAGCAGCTGCGCGATGAACTGCGCGACACCAAGAGCAAGCAGAAGATCAAGGACCTCGCCAAGCGCCTCAAGCTCATCGTCCAGATCCGCGGCAGCGAGAATGACCCCGCCTGGCTCGTCATGGACGTCGTCCCCGTGATCCCGCCCGACCTGCGCCCGCTGGTGCTGCTCGAGAGCGGCAACTTTGCGACGAGCGACCTGAACGACCTTTACCGCCGCATCATCAACCGCAACAACCGCCTCAAAAAACTGATGGACCTCAACGCCCCCGAGGTCATCATCCGCAACGAGAAGCGGATGCTGCAGCAGGCGGTGGATGCGCTGTTTGATAACAACCGCTGCCGCCGTCCTGTCCTGGGCTCCTCCAACCGCCCGCTCAAGAGCCTCACCGACATGATCAAGGGCAAGCAGGGCCGCTTCCGCGAGAACCTGCTGGGCAAGCGCGTCGATTACTCCGCCCGCTCGGTCATCGTCGTCGGGCCCGAGCTCAAGCTCAACCAGTGCGGCCTGCCCAAGAAGATCGCCCTCGAGCTGTACCAGCCGTTCATCATCAGGAAGCTCAAGGAGCACGGGCTGGCCGACACGATCAAGAGCGCCAAGCGCATGCTCGAGCGCCGCGATGCCGCGGTGTGGGACATTCTTGAAGAAGTGATCTATCAGCACCCCGTGCTGCTCAACCGCGCCCCCACCCTCCACCGGATGGGTATCCAGGCGTTCGAGCCGGTGCTGGTGGAAGGCAACGCCATCCGCATCCACCCGCTGGTGTGCGGCGGTTTCAACGCCGACTTCGACGGCGACCAGATGGCCGTCCACCTCCCGCTCTCGGTCGAGGCGCAGGCCGAGGCGCACGTGCTGATGCTCAGCACGCACAACATCTTCTCGCCCGCCAACGGCAAGCCCATCATCTCGGCGTCGCAGGACATCGTCATGGGCGTGTACTTCATCACGTTCATCACGCCCGACGAGAAGGACATCGAGAAGATGCCCCGCTTCAAGGACCGCAAGGAGGCCATCCTCGCGCTCGAGAAGCGGATCATCGGGCCGCACGACAAGATCGTGCTCCGTGTTGACGGCTTCGACACCGTGGTGGACCACCAGACCGGCGCCATCAAGAAGATGCCCGCCAACAACCGCATCGTCACCACGGCCGGCCGCGCCCTCTTCGCCGATGTGCTCTACCCCGGCATGCCCTTCTACAACTGCGCCCTGGGCAAGAAGGGCTGCGCCCGCGTGATCGACGACTGCTACGCCATCGCGGGCCGGGCCCCCACCATCGACCTCCTCGACAAGCTCAAGGAGATGGGCTTCAAGCAGGCGACCCTTGCGGGCCTGTCCTTCGGCATTACCGACCTGCGCATCCCCCTCGAGAAGCAGGGGCTGCTCGACGAGGCGCAGAAGAAGGTCGACCGCATCGAGAAGAACTACGGCCGCGGCATCATCACCGCCCGCGAGCGGTACAACCAGCTGCTGGACATCTGGTCCCACTGCCGCGAGGAGGTGCAGCAGAAGCTTGTCACCGCCCTCAAGAGCGATCGCCGCGACGAGAACGGCTACGAGCTTGCCCCCGACTCCAAGCAGGGAAAGAGCTACCTCAACCCTGTTTACCTGATGATCGACTCGGGCGCCCGCGGCAACATCAGCCAGATGCAGCAGCTCGCCGGCATGCGTGGCCTGATGGCCAAGCCCAGCGGCGAGATCATCGAGACCCCCATCCGCGCCAACTTCCGCGAGGGCCTCAACATCCTCGAGTACTTCTCCTCGACCCACGGCGCGCGCAAGGGCCTGGCCGACACCGCCCTCAAGACGGCTGACTCGGGCTACCTCACCCGCAAGCTGTGCGATATCGCGCAGTCGGTGATCATCGGCGAGATCGACTGCGGCTCCAAGCGTGGCGTGCTGAAGCGCGCCATCTACAAGGGCGAGACGGTTGACGTGCCGCTGCGCGAGCAGATCATCGGCCGCGTCAGCGTCAACGCCGTGATCCACCCCGTGACCGACGAGGTCATCCTCCGCGAGAACGAGATGATCAGCTCGGAGGCGGCCATCCGCGTCGAAGAGCTGGGTATTGACTCGGTGCTCGTGCGCTCGCCCCTCACCAGCGAGAGCAAGAGCGGCTGCTCGGTGCTTGATTACGGCATGGACATGTCCACCGGCAAGGCCGTCGAGCCGGGCATGGCCGTGGGCATCATCGCCGCGCAGTCGATCGGCGAGCCGGGCACGCAGCTGACGATGCGTACGTTCCACACCGGCGGCATCGGTCAGCGCGCCGCCCAGGAGACCGAGTACCGCGCCACCAACAGCGGCACGCTTGAGCTGCGGGATGCCAACGCCGTCCCCACGAAGGACGACGAGGGCCACGACGTGTTCGTGGTGCTCAAGCGCAACGCCGAGCTGGCGATCATGGATCCCAAGGGCCGCGAGCTTGAGAAGTTCAAGGTGCCCTACGGCGCGTACATCCTGGCCAAGCACTCCGAAGAGGTGAAGAAGGGCCAGCCGCTGATCAAGTGGAACCCCCACCTCATCCCCATCCTTGCCGAGAAGGACGGCCTCGTCGCCTACGTCGACATCATCGAGAAGGAGACGTTCCGCATCGAGGATGCGGGCCAGGGCCGCAAGGACAAGGTCATCATCGAGCACAAGGGCGACCTGCACCCGGCGATCAACATCACCGACAAGGCGGGCAACATCCTGGACTTCCACTACCTGCCCGCCCGGGCACGCCTGGAGGTTGAGGACGGCCAGGAGATCCAGGCCGGGCACATGCTCGCACGCCAGCCCCGCAGCGCGGCCGGCAGCCAGGACATCGTGGGCGGTCTGCCCCGCGTGACGGAGATCTTCGAGGCCCGTAAACCCCGCGACCCGGCCTTCATGGCCGAGATCAGCGGCAAGGTCACGATCCACTCCGACAAGCGCAAGGGCAAGATGACGATCCACGTCGAGTCCGAGGCCGGCATCGAGAAGGACCACCACGTCCCTTCCGACAAGCAGCTGCTCGTACACACCGGTGACTATGTGCAGGCGGGCGACCCCCTGACCGAAGGCCCGCTGGTGCCGCACGACATCCTGCGGATCAAGGGCGAGGAGGCGCTGTGGTCATACATGCTCGACGAGGTGCAGAACGTGTACCGCGCGCAGGGCGTGACCATCAACGACAAGCACATCGAGCTGATCCTCAGCCAGATGATCCGCAAGGTGAAGGTCGAGAACCAGGGCGACACCGACATGCTGCCGCAGGAGGTGGTCGACAAGTACACCTTCAAGCAGAAGAACCGCGAGATCGAGAACTTCGTCCGCATCTCCGAGGTTGGCGGCACTGACCTCAAGCTCGGCGAGTTGGTCAGCAAGTCGACGATCAAGGAGGCCAACGCCAAGGCGGAGGCCGCGGGCAAGGAGGGGGCGAAGGCCAAGCGGGCCCGCCCCGCCACGGGCCGCACGCTGCTCTTGGGCATCACCAAGGCCTCGCTGCAGAGCGAGTCGTTCCTCTCGGGCGCATCGTTCCAGGAGACCACGAAGGTGCTCACCGAAGCGGCCCTCCGCGGCGCGAGCGACTTCCTCATCGGCCTCAAGGAGAACGTGCTGCTGGGCCACCTCATCCCGGCGGGCACGGGCTTCCGCCCCTACCAGGAGATTCGGGTCAAGCCGCTCGTCTCCATTGAGGACGAGGACGACTCGGAGGAGATGATGCTCGAGGAGGCCGCCGCCGCCGCCGAGGCGCTGGGCGCCGACCGCAGCGACAGCGCGGCCTCACTCCGCGAGGTCATCACCGGCGACGCGACCGCGACGGCGGAAAAGCTGTAAGGGTCAGTGTCACCGGTACCCCGACCCGTGCCCCGACCATGCTTCATGGTCGGGCGCCTTGAACCCGTGTGAAACCACAAGGGCCGTCCTCCTTGCGAGGACGGCCCTTTTCTTTCTTCCTCCGCGCCCTCTGCGTCCTCTGCGTTCATTCCAATCAAGCGAAGAGAACGCGGAGGACGCAGAGACGGAGCGGAGATGGCGGAGGGGGAACGAGAAGGAGAGTGGCGACCGATGCGACAAGGAGCGACATGGCCCTGTGCCCCGACCATGTTTCATGGTCGGGTGCCTTGAAACCGTGTGAAACCACAAGGGCCGTCCTCATTCCGAGGACCACCCTTTCCATTCTTCCTCCGCGCCCTCTGCGTGCTCTGCGTTCATTCCGATCAAGCGAAGAGAACGCGGAGGACGCTGGCCGGCCTAAAGTGTTCTTTCTTCAATTTGAGGAAAAAAAGAGTTTTTCCTTTCTTTGCTCCCAAAAAGCGGTTGCGACATTGAAGTCAACCGGGTAGTCTAAGTGCGCCTTTCACAATGACGCCTTGAGGTATCGATGGCAGATGATCGCGCATCCCAGCGAGAGGAAGGCCTGATGGATGTCGCCGCGGCGTTCGTAGCGGACGCGCAGGCGCCGGAACTGGTGCAGCCACGCGATGGT
>JBBSOF010000006.1:0-110197 GCA_038260025.1 Phycisphaerales bacterium | reverse complement strand
TCCGGCGCCTGCGCGTCCGCTACGAACGCCGCGGCGACATCCATCAGGCCTTCCTCTCGCTGGGATGCGCGATCATCTGCCATCGATACCTCAAGGCGTCATTGTGAAAGGCGCACTAAAGAACGACGCTGTGCCGACCTGGGTGTCGGGGCTGGGAGCGTTGGTGGGAATCATGCGGAAATATCCTCTCGATGCTCACACGAACGGGGCTGTTGGTGTCCATCCTACTGGAGAGAGATTTTTTTTGAGCCGTCAGGTGAGTTGAAGTTTTTCTAATAGTAACTTGGGGGCTCTTTAGAAGGTGGTTGTGTGTGAGGGATGAGAGCGTGCCACGCTCGCTCCGTGGTGGTTCGCGGGACGGTTATTTCTGAGCGCGGGTTGAAAAAGCCCAGACAGGACATTTGCAAGATGAGATACACGGAAATGCTCGTGTCGGTCGCGGTCTGCGCGTGCTTTGCTCAGGCAGGGCGTGGCGACATACTTGGCTCTGCGCATGACTTTGCGGTCTTGGGCGCCTCCACAGTTACGAACACAGGACCGACCACTATTACGGGCGACTTAGGTTCGTCGCCTGGCCTTGCAATCACTGGTTTTCCGCCTGGCACGGTGACGGGCGTGATCCATGCCGGGGGCGCGGTGGCTCAGCAGGCCCAGAATGATGTCACCACCGCATACAACGCCTTGGCCGCAATGGCGCCCACGCAGGTTCTCACGGGGATGGACCTTGGCGGTCTGACGCTCACGCCGGGCGTCTATTTCTTCTCATCCTCGGCATTTTTGACGGGAACTCTGACGTTGGATGCCATGGGGGATCCCGATGCAGTCTTTGTGTTTCAGATGGGCAGCACGCTCATCTCTGCGAGCAGCTCGTCGGTCATCACCATCAACCAAGCCGACGCGTGCAACGTGTACTGGCAGGTCGGCAGCTCCGCCACTCTGGGTACCGACAGCGCGTTCGCGGGCAACATTCTGGCTCTGGCCAGTATCACGCTCAACACCCGCGCCAGCCTGATAGAGGGCCGCGCCTTGGCCCGCACCGGGGCCGTAACCATGGATTCCAACATTATCCATGCGGGGTGCCTCGTCCCTGCACCGAGTGCCGCGCTGCTGGTCGCCTCAGGGCTCGTGGGAGTTCTGGGATCCAGGCGGAGGCGCTTCTAGAACCTCAAAGTGGCTGCCCGCTCTTGGATACCCGGATTGCCGGGCTCCAAGGGCTGCAGACCTGTTCCCGTATTGCAAATCCATCGTTCGAGGTCCGTGCAACACAGAGCGATTTGCCTCGCTGTCTGCGGTCTTCGAAGCGCCGCACTTTTTGAGGTGGCACACCATGGCGTAGGGGTGCCAAAGTGTCACCAATGTGTCACGGGGCTTTCATTCTGGGGGCCTGCCTTTGATGTTCGCGCAGCCGCTTCACCATTACCATGACGAGCCGTACCGTCGGTTCTGAACCGCCTCGGCCTTGAAGCTCAACGGCGGTGCGTGTCAAGGCCTGGGCTGCGGGTTCGATCGCCTCACCGACCAGCTTCGTCGCGTCCGCACACTGTCGCATCGCAGCGAGCTCTTGACGCATGGGGTCAGCACTGGCGAGTCGTGGCAGCAGCGAGCGTTCAGTCTGGTCTACCAGCTTGGCGATACCCTCATAATCCTTGTTTCCCAGCTTGAAATAGATCAGGCAGTAGCGTGTCAAGTCGGCGTTGAGAGAGTTTTCAAAGCCCTCAGCCTCCATCTCCGCGAGTGCTCTTTGGAGCATCGTCACTCGATTCCTGGCAGACTCCACCTTGCCAGCTTGATCGATGACGGCTGTACCTTCCAGCCATTGCAGCCACACCAGCGCGGGCAGAAGTAAATCCATGCGGTCGGTGTGAACGTTGGCCATAAGGCGGCTATCTATGCTTTTCAGGATGGTTCGAGCATCGATACTGAACTCGTCGACCCGCCCTGTCACGGTACGGTCTACCTCCTCCTGGGCGAGTTTCTCGCGGCGAATCTCTGTCACATGGGTGTAAACCGCCAGTCCCGCGGCCGCGCCGACCGCGATCAGCGCCGCGACCAGGGCAACGGAACGTTTAGAGCGGCGCAGACCCCACAGAGTGACACGCTTTGCCATGCTTGGCCGCGTCCATTCCAAGGGTTGGTGCCGCTGCCAATGTTCCAGGTCTTGCACAAACTCTGCCGCGGAAGCGTGACGGCGGTCACGGACAGGGTCCATGGCCCGCGTGATGATGCGGGAAAGATCGCCGCGCACGCCGCCACGCGCCGGCTTTATCGTGCCCGCGTGCCGTTGGGAGACCTCCAGGTGGGAAGCGCCGTTTGGCAACTGGCCTGTGGTGAGAAAGTAGAGAAGCCCGCCGAGCGCGTAGATGTCTGAGGGGGGCGAGAGGGAGTTCTCCTCTGCCGCAAACTGCTCGGGGGACATGAACGCGACGTTTCCGCGGTTCGCCTGGCTAGGGTTGAGAGGGGAGGCAGAGAGGTCGAAGTCCCCCACCTTGGGCTCGCCATCGGCGGTCAGAAAGATGTTCGCGGGCTTCAGGTCACAGTGCACAATGCCCGCGGCATGGGCGGCCTGTACACCCTTGGCCACTTTGGTCATGAAGGTTACCGCGTCGTCCAGTTCCCACGGTTCGGACTTCTGACTCAGGTCCCCGCCCTCGATGTACTCGGTCACGATGTATGCTGCTTGAGACTCGCGATCAATGCCCCGATCCAGCACCCGCAGCACATAGGGGTTTACCACGCGGCGGGCCGCCAGCGCCTCGCGCTGGGCTGCCTCGGCGTGCATGACCTTGATGGCCACTGCCGCGCTGAATCCTTCGCTCGAGAGGAGGCGATCGTGACCCTTGTACACCAAGGAGTCGCGTCCTACGCCGACCAGTTCCAAAAGGCGGTAGCGGGCATCGGGACCGAAATCACAAGGGCAGGACCAGGGCATCATGGACGCCGCGATGGCATTGTCGACCAGCACGCTCGCGAGAAGATCTTTGCTATCCATCCAGCAGTCCATCCTTAAAGCGCGCTTCCAACTCACGGCGGATGCGCATCCAGCGCTGCCGCGTGGCCGCGGCGGTAATGGAGAGCAGCGTGGCAACGGCAGCGTGGGTCGCGCCACGGATGTAAAGACCCAAGATACGGCGGTCAATCTCGTCGGGCAGGCACGCCATCATGCGGTAGACCAGGATGGTGGCCTCATCATCACCGGTGTATGCGTTGAGACGCTTCAATAACTCATACACGTACGGGCCGTCTTCTGTGAGGAGATTCCGTGCCCGCTCAATAAGTTTAGTTCGGTTGATGGCGTTATTGCGGGTGATGGCATCGATCAGTGCCCAGAGTTCGGCTTCCGAGCGGGGGTGCATCTGGCCATTTTTTACGATGGCGTCTACGCGGCGCAGCACCGAGGAGAGAACTTCTTCGCTGTCGTAGATGCTTTTGGTAGCAGCGCTGAGTTTGCTGCGGGCGACCCCACGGATGCGGGGCGAGTGGGCCAAAATATACTCAGCGACGGCCGTGCGGTCTCGTAGAAAGTGCGGAAAAACGCTGGGTTTTTCGCTCTCCGGAACGTCCACGCCTTCCTACTCCGAGAATTCTCTCACACCAGCCGGCTCCAAGTGTACAGGCTATCAGACACCCGGGTTTTTGCGAGGACAAATCGGGTGCTTGTATAGAAGAGACTGAGGAGG
The DNA here is from genome assembly GCA_038260025.1 of Phycisphaerales bacterium. Lineage (GTDB taxonomy): Bacteria > Planctomycetota > Phycisphaerae > Phycisphaerales > UBA1924 > JAEYTB01. Next base: position 106,520 of record JBBSOF010000006.1, on the reverse strand, counting down.
ATGAATGGACTGGATCAAAGAACTGAGGGCACAACTGTGCAAACTGTACGAAAAGTGGGGTGGCAACTGCGCTGACTTGGAGCTCGAACCCGGGGACTGGGTGGGCACGGTGGTGAGTGAATATGAGGCGAAGGGTGCACCCAGCTTTGCGAACAATGCTGATAAGTTGAAGTTCCTGATGGATTTAGATGAGCTCGAAGACTTGCTCAAGAGCCCCGATAACTCGCTCACGGGCGCCGAGAACACGGAGTTGCTGGGGCTGATCGCGAGTTTGCGGAGCGACCTTGCCTGAAGCGATTGCGCAGGAGCAAGGGGAAGGGCTCTCGATCTGGGATGGATGACCGGCGCTGCAGACGCAGTTCGCCGGGGATCATCGCGTCCTCATATTCAAGCCCACAACCACGGGAAATCACCACTGCATACGAACGTTGTCCGAATGGTCCCCAAAGAGCCGCGAGGTTCTACGCATTTTTTTCTCGTCATGGGGAGATGGGGGGTTTACCAGTCGCGCTTGGGGATGCCCATGCCGCTGCGGTCGGGGCTGGCGGGGCGCTTGGGCTCGATGAAGGGGTTGTCCTTGAGTTCCTTTTCCATCTCGGCGATGGCGCGGTCGAGCTGGGGGTCGCCGCCGTCGACCATCTTGGCGGGGTCGTCGATGACCTCGATGTCGGGGTCGACGCCGTGGCCCTCGACGCCCCAGGTGCCGTCCTTCTTATAGAAAGCGAAGCGCGGCACGCTGATGGAGCCGCCGTCGATGAGCTGGGGGTAGCCGCCGATGCCGACGAGGCCGCCCCAGGTGCGGGTACCGATGGTGGGGCCGATCTTGGCCTGCTTGAAGTACCAGGGGAAGGCATCGCCGCCGCTACCCGCGAGGCCGTTGATGAGCATGCACTTGGGGCCCTGGTGGCTGTCGGGCGGCCAGACCCAGTCCTTGCCGTCGCGGATGGCCCAGAAGTTGGTGACGGGGCGGTTGAGCAGCTCGATGAAGCGGGTGGGGATCTGGCCGCCGCCGTTCCAGCGTTCGTCGATGATGAGGGCGCCCATGCCACGCTGGCCGCTGAACTGGCGGAAGAGCTCGTTCTGGCCGTCAACGCCGGTGTTGGGGACGTAGATGTAGCCGACCTTGCCGCCGGATTTCTCGGCGACGTAGGCGCGGTTCTTCTCGATCCACGCGCGGGTGCGGAGGGACTGCTCGCCGCCCAGGGGCCTGAGCAGCACATCGTGGGACTTCTCGTCGATGACGGGGTTCTTGCCGACGGTGACGGTGGTGGCGCGGGAGGCGGTGTCAATGAACGCGGCCCAGGGGTCCTCGCTTGTATCGACGGGCACGCCGTTGACGGCGAGCAGGTAGTCGCCCTCCTTGATCTGCACGCCGGGCTCGCTGAGGGGGCCGCGGGCATCGACATCCCACGGGCCGCCCTCGTAGATCTTGCTGATGCGGTAGGCCTTGTGGCCGCCGTCATCGACCAGTTCATAGTCACAGCCGAGCATTCCGACGGCGATGCTGGGCTGGGACTCGATGTCGCCGGGGCCGGTGACGTAGGCGTGGCCGATGTTGAGCTCGCTGATGAGCTCGCTGATGACCCAGACGACATCCTCACGGGTGGTGCAGTCCTCGATCATCGCGCCGTAGTGCTCGCGCATCTTGGGCCAATCGACGCCGTGCATGGTGGGCTCGTAGAAGTAGTCGCGCTCGAGGCGCCAGACGTCGGAGAAGATCTGCCGCCACTCGGCGCGGGGGTCGATGCTGGTCTTCATGCCCGCGGTGGGGACGGTGGTGGACTTGCCGCCGCCGGCGGCGGGGTCCATGACCATGATGGTGCTGCCCCGGGCGACGAGGAGTTTCTTGCCGTCGGCGGAGAGTTCGATGCCGCCGCCGCCGGCGGTGACCTGCTTCTCTTCCTTGGCCTCGTCGTTGATGTCGAAGATCTTGATGGAAGCGCCTTCGCCGACGCGGCGGCCGCCCTGGCGGACGTAGATGAGCTTGCCGCCGCTTTCCACCGTCAGGCTATTGAAGGAGCCGGAGGGGACGGGGATCTGGATGGCGCGGCGCTCGAAGCCTTCGGTGTCGATCTTGACGGGCTTGTCCTTGTCGGCCTTGGTAGACGACTTGCTGTCGACGGTGCCGCTGGGGGCCTTGGCGGTGCGGCGGGCGGTGAAGTTGCCGCTGGTGGTGCCCGCCGTCCAGGTGCCGGTGAGCTCTTCGCCCTTGATGGTGCCGGTGAGGGTGGCGACCACTTCGCCGACGCTGATGGCGACGGTCATGGTGCCGGTGGCCTTGTCGTAGGTGCCCTCGCCGCTGCCGCTGCCCATGGCGTTGCTGAGGGTGCCGGTGAGGCGGCCATCCTGGTGGAGGGTGAGGCTCATGGTGAAGGCGAGGCCTTCAGGGGGGAAGTTCTCACCCGAGCCCAGGGCTTTGCCTTCCCAGGTGCCGCTGACGCCGTCGTCGGCTTTGGCGGGCTCGGCGGGTTTCTTGTCTTCTGACTTGTCGCTCGATTTGTCGGAAGGCTTTGCGTCGCCGTCCTTCTTGCCATCTTCCTTCTTGCTGTCTTCTTTCTTTGCGTCGTCCTTGGGTTCTTCCTTCTTGAACTCGACCTCATCGCTCTGGATGGCGAAGGGGCTCTTCATGTTCTTGCGCAGCGGCACAACGAAGAGCTGCTCGGTGCCGGTGTAGGCGAAGGTGCTGTCGATGTCGGAGTATGTCGGCGCCTCGATGGCGCGGTTGCTGGCGAAGTAGAGGTAGTCGCCCTTGCGGTCGAACGTGGGGCTCTGGCTGCTGAACAGCGGGCTGGTGAGGCGGGTCTTGTCGCCGGTCTTGATGTTGTAGACCCAGATGCAGCCGAGGCGCGAGTCCTCATCGCCGCGGCTGTACGTCAGCCAGTTGGAATCCTGCGACCAGGAGAGGCTGAGCTGCTGGCCCAAGGGGTCGGTGTCGATCTTCTTCGTCTCGCCGGGCTCGCCGTCGGTGGTGACCTCGACGAGGAAGGCATTGCCCGCCTTGTCTGTCACAACGATGTGCTTGGAGTCGGGGCTCCACGTGGGGTTGAAGCGGAAGCCGGGGCCGAAGCTCGTGAGCTTGCGCGGCGGCGTGATGTTGGCGAGGCGGCTGACGATGAACTTCTCATCATCGTCGCCGGTGTCCTTGTCGCCCTCATCGCCCGGCTCGGCCTTGCCCACGTGCCCGGCGTCCTCGTCCTTCTTTTCGGGCTGCCAGAACCCGGTGCCGTCGGCGGAGATGGCGTCGCTGCCGCGGGGACGGCGGCGGCGGGGGGTGTCGGAGGGGCTGGCGCCATCGCCGGGCTTGTCGGCCTTGGGGGCGTCGTCGCCGGGCTTCTTGGCATCCTCGCCTGGCTTCTTCGCCGATGTCGGCGCGCGGCCGTCGGAGGCGCGGATGTACAGTTCATACTCGCCGCTCTCATCGGAGAGGTAGGCGATCCAGCGGCCATCGGGCGACCACGCGGGCATGCGCTCGAAGACGCCATCGGTGCGGGAGAGGTTGCGGATGACGCCTTCCTTGGCGGGGGCCGTCCACACATCGCCGCGGGCCTCGATGGCGACGCGCTTGCCGCTGGGCGAGATTGATGCGTTGCTGATGTACTTCGCTGCGTCGATGGTGCGGGCGCGGAGCGTGGGGTGCGCGCCGGGGATGGTGACGTTGACCACGCGGTCCTTGCCGGTGGCGAGGTTGAGCAGCCGCACCTCGCTGCCGAGCTGGAAGACGATCTCGCCCTTGCCATCATCGCCGGGGCCGACGCTGGGCCAGCGGACATCATCGTCCTTGTACTTGGTGATCTGCTCGCGCTTCCCGTTGTTGGTGGTGGACCAGATATTGAGGCGGTGCTCGGGGCCGTTGTCAGACAGGTAGTACAGCGTGTTGCCGTTGCTGCCGGGGACCCACATGGGGATGGTGTCGGTGCCTTCCCAGTCGGTGACCTTGTTGCTCTCGTGGGTCTTGATGTTGAAGAGCCAGATGTCGGTGGCCATGCCGCCGCGGTAGCGCTTCCACGTGCGCGTGTCGGTGGAGTGGGGCGTGTAGGCGAGCCACTCGCCGTTGGGCGAGATCGCGCCGTAGCCGCCGTAGGGCACGGGGAGTTGCTGCGGCAGGCCGCCCTCTGCATCGACCGTGAACAGCTGGGTCTGCCGCGCGAGGCCCGCCATGCCGTTGGTGAGGAAGAGGAGCTTGCCATCGGGCGTCCAGTCGCTCAGCGACTCGGCGGATGGGTGGTGCGTGACGCGGGTGGGGATGCCGCCCGCGAGGGGCAGCGTGTAGATGTCGCGGTTGCCGTCGTAGTTGCCGACGAAGGCGATTGTCTTGCCGTCGGGGCTGAAGCGCGGGAACGACTCGCCGCCGGGCGGGCTGGCGAGGGGCGACGCGATGCCGCCGGTCTTGGCGACGGTCCAGATGTCGTTGGCGTAGACAAAGCAGATGCGGTCCTTGCTGACATCGGGGTAGCGGAGCATGGCGCCGGAGGGCTGGTCATCAGCAGCCAGCGCGGGCACCGCGCACGCAAGGCCTGAGAACGCGGCAAGCAGGAGGGCGCGACAGAGCGATCCGGGGAGTTTGGGCACAGGGGGTTCCTCGTGAAAGATGCAGGACAGCAAGACAAGGGGCGCACAGGATAGCCAATTGCCACCCGACCTGTAGAGATGCGGGCGGCAGGGTGCTCCGTCGCCGGTGACGCGGGCCCTTGCCGCGGGCGTCACCTATACTTGGTGCGCATGTCCGCCGCCCCCCGTTATCCTCACGATGTCGGCTTCGCCGGGCTGCGGATGACGGCCGAGGAGTTTTTCGCGCTGGGCGAAACCCCCGATCGCTATGAACTGATTGATGGAGTGGTGGTGATGTCCCCCAGCCCCGCCCTGCGCCACCAGGTGCTCATCCGTTACCTGCTCCGCGAGCTTGAGTCCACCGCTGCCGGGCGCGATTCGCTCATCGCGATGGACACCGACGTGCGCCTCTCCGGGGCCCGGGTCTATTGCCCCGATGTGCTGATCTACGCCCCCGGCCGCTTCAGCGAAGTCCCCGAGCGGCTCACGACTCCCCCCGACCTCATCATCGAGGTCCTCTCGCCGGGCAGCAAGCCCCTCGACCTCATCACCAAGCGCGATGACTACGACGCCTTCGGGGTGGGCGAGTACTGGGCCGTCGATCCCTCCAGCGTGACGGCGCGCGTGTGGCGCCGCGCCACGCCCACCGACAAACGCATGCTCGAGGCGGGGACGGAGGGGGATGTGCTGGAGTGCGCGGCGGTGCCAGGGCTGCGCGTGGACTGGGGGACGGTGCGGAAGGCGATGGGGTCCCGCAAGGGCTGAGGGTCAAGACAGCTCCCGCGCCGCCGTGCGATGAACGCGCTGCGCACCACGCATGGTCTGATCCTTCAATATGGGGTCACCGTGGGTGTGGGGCCTGAGGCCGCAGGCCATCCGCCACCCACCGAGCCCCCACCCGCGCCAGCCCCCCCAAACGCATTTTTCCATTGAGCCGCGCCGCCCATTCGCTGCGCGTTGCATCGTTAACACCACACTGTCTGCATCACCCACCCGAAGCCCGTTCTCGTAAACTCCTCCCATGCGTCCTTCCCACCCCCCCCAAACGACGCCGACCACGACCCGCCTGACTCAATCGACGCCCTCCGCGCCCTCGCGCAGGAGGTCATCGAGCAGGAGGACGAACGCGACACCACCCCACGCCTCATCATCTCTGGCATCGCCATGGCGGCGGTCGCCGCGGCCATCGGGCTCGCCTCGGGCTTCATGCTCAAACTCCTGCGGGCCGACAGCGCCGCCTACAGAGCGAACCAGCACACATCCGAGCGTGACGACCCCTATGCCTTCCTCATCTCGCTCTGCATCGCGGGGCTGACCGTGGCCGCGGTCCTCACAGTGTTCGCACTGCTTTCCCTTGCCAAAGCACTACTGCGGCGGATGCGGGCCGGAATGGCGCAGTAAGGCACCTACGCAACACTCCCCAGATACGCCGCCAGAATATCCCGCGCCGCAAACAAGTCCTTCTTCTCGATCATCTCCGTGATCGTGTGGATGTAGCGCGTGCCCACGGTGATGCCGATGGCCCGCGCGCCCGCCGCGCTCTGCTGGGCCGCCGCGCCATCCTGCCCGCCCGCCGCGAGGATCGTCCGCTGATACGGGATCTTCCGCTTGATGGCCAGCTGCTCAAACTCCTCAACCAGCCGGTAGTCCGCGATGAAGGAGCCGTCCTTTACGTGCAGGCCGAAGCCCATCCCCTGACGCGTCACCGCCTCCTCCTCCGGCACGCCCGGCGTGTCGCACGACAGGGTCACGTCAAGACCAATCCCGATATCAGGCCGCACGGCGTACGACGCGTTCTTCGCGCCCCGCAGCCCGACCTCTTCCTGCGTCGTGAACGCCACCACGATCTCGCACGCGTGCCCGCCGCCCGCCGCGTCCACGGCGCGGACCGCCTCGATGCCCAGCCAGCAGGCGACGCGGTTGTCGAGGGCCTTGCTGACGATCTTGTTGCCGAACTCGACGAGGGGCTCATCGGGCACGACGTAGTCGCCCACGCGGACCTGCTTCTTCACCTGGTCGGCGGGCATGCCGAGATCGACGTAGAACTCCTTGATCTCGGGGATTTTCTCGCGGTCTTTGGGGAGGGAGATGTGCAGCGGCCTGCCGCAGGGGTTCATGACGCCGCGGAGGTCTCCGCCGGGCGTGCAAACCAGCACGCGGCGGGCGAAGAGCGTGCGGGCATCGAAGCCGCCGGCGGGGTTCATCCACAGCCAGCCCTTCTTCTCGTCGATGTGCGTGACGTAGAAGCCGATCTCGTCCATGTGGGAGAGGAGCATGACGCGGGTGGGGCGGTCGCCCTTCTTGCCCGCGGGCTTGGCGCCCTTCTTTGCGGCGCGGGGGTTGCGGCGGCAGATGAGGTTGCCCAGCGGGTCGGTGGTGACGGAATCGAAGAGGCCCTTGATCTCGCGCTCGATCACGGCGCGGACGCGCTCCTCGCGTCCGGGGACGCCGGGGGTCTCGCAGAGCCGCTTGAGCAGGTCGATGTTCTCTGGCATGCGCGCTGTACTCCTGAATGAAACGGTGGAATGAGGAACAGGGTAGCGGAGCGGGGGGATGGCGGGAGGGTGGGTGGAGGAGCGGAAGGCATCGAGGCATGAGGCATCAGGGCATCAAGCGGGGAGGGGGGCGTTGTGGACAGAAACATGGGCTAAACCGTGGGTGGGGGCGGGGCGCGGCGGCGGCTCTCCATAGGATGCGCGTATGGCGCGAACCAGTCCGTTGTTGCCGCTGCATGAGCAGGCGCAGGCCCTTGTGCAGCCCTATGGGGAGAGCGTGGCGGTGGTGGGCACGTATGGGGAGCTGGAGCTGGAGTACGCGGCCATCCGCAAGCATTGCGGGCTGATGGACCTGCCGCAGCGGGGCGTGATTGAGGTGCGAGGGCCGGACCGGCTCGAGTTCCTCAACCGGATGCTGACGCAGGAACTGAAGGGAATGGCCGAGGGGGAGGTGCGGCGGTCGTTCTGGCTGAACCGCAAGGGGAGGATTGATGCCGACCTGCGGGTAATCAACCTGGCGGACCGGATGCTGTTCGATGTCGATGTCCACGCGGCCGCGCGGACGGTGGAGACGCTGGGCGCGTTCATTATCACGGAGGATGTCACGCTGACGGACCGCACGGACGCGACGCACCGCCTTTCGCTGCATGGGAAGACGGCGACGGCGCTGATGGCGAGCGTGACGGGCGCGGATGCGCCGGGCGTGGGGATAGCGCGGGGTGTGTCGATTGCGGGGCACGCGTGCACGGTGTTTCGGGATGACACGGCGGGCGAGCCTGGGTATGAACTGATTGTGGAAGCGGAGCACGCGGAAGCGGTGTACCGGCGGCTGGTGGAGGTGGGGCACGATGCGAGCCACGGGGCTGCCGCGCTGCGGCCCGCGGGCGATGCGGTGGCGCAGGCGACGCGGTTGCGGCCCATCGGGTGGCACGCGTACAACATCGCGCGGATCGAGGCGGGGACGCCGCTGTTCAATATCGACTTTGGCCCGGAGAACCTGCCGGCCGAGAGCGGCGTGCTGCACGAGCGGGTGTCGTTCAAGAAGGGCTGCTACCTGGGGCAGGAGGTGGTGGCGCGGATGTACTCGCGGGGGCAGTTCAAGCAGGTCCTGGTGGCGGTGAAGTTTGCAGCCGCGGCAACGCCGGAGGAGTTTGCGTTTCAGCCTGCGGGGGGGGCTGCGCTGCACCCGGTGAAGGATGGGGTGATGGAGGCGGCGGCGGTCGGGGGGATTACCAGTTCGACGATCAGCCCGATGCTGGGCTCGGTGGCGATCGCGTTTGCGCAGGTGCGGTCGGGGCATCACGGCGCGGGGACCGTGCTGGCGACGATGGTGGATGGGCGTGAGGTGCGGGGGGTGGTGCAGGAGTCGCTGGTGTTTGTCCGCGGCGGGGCGTGAAGCGGGTGACGGGGGACATGTGTGAGAACCATCTCGCTCAATCATGGTGCGTGGGTTGTTGTTGCCGCGGGCGAAGGGGGTGGGCCGGCGCAGCGGGTTGCGGGGCAGGAGTTCCCGGCTTCGGTGCCGGGGTGCGTGCATGCGGCGCTGGTGAGCGCGGGAGCCATTGAAGACCCGGGGCTTGGTGACAACGAGAAGCGGTGCCAGTGGGTGGGCGAGACGGACTGGGAGTATCGCACAACGGTGATGCTCGACGCCGCTGCGATGGTGCAGGCAAGGCTTGACCTTGTGTGCGAGGGGCTCGACACGATTGCGGAGGTTGCGGTGAATGGCGTTGCGGTCGGTGGCAGCGCAAACGTGCACCTCCCCCACCGCTTCGACATCCGCGGCTGCGCCCGGGCCGGGGCCAACGAGGTCGTGATCACGTTCCGCAGCGCGATGCGGCACATCCGCGCGGAGGAAGCGCGGCTGGGTTCGCGGCCCGTGAACGGGGATTGGGACCCGTACGTGTTCATCCGCAAGGCCGCGTGCTCATTCGGCTGGGACTGGGGGCCCAGGCTGGCGACGTGCGGCATCTCGGGGTCGCTGCGTGTCGAGGCGTGGAGCGGGGCGCGGCTTGCATCGGTGCGCCCGCTGACGCGGCGGGTGGAAGGCGACCAGTGGCGGCTGGATGCGCAGGTGGAGGTGGAGTGGGCCGGTTCAGATGTGGACGGTTCGGGGATGCGCCTGGGCGCGTGCCTGCGCGATGGCGCGGAGCTGGATGAATGGTCCGCCGCCGACGTGCAGTCGGGCGTTTCAACGTATCGGCTTTCCTTCGATGTCACCGCGCCGCGCCTGTGGCACCCGCGTGGGAGCGGGGAGCCGTTTCTGCACCGCCTTGACGTCGCTCTCTACGCCCCTGACGAAGCGTGGGGAGTGGCGGATGGGTGGGAAGGGCGCGTGGGGTTCCGAGCGGTTGCGCTGGATACACGGGGCGATGGTGCGGGCACGGCGTTCACGCTGATGGTGGATGGCGAGCCGGTGTTCTGCAAGGGCGCGAACTGGATCCCTGAGGGGCTGTACGCGGGGTACGCCGACGCGGCGACCATCCGGGCCCGCGTGCGGCAGGCGGCGGATGCGGGCTTCAACATGCTGCGCGTGTGGGGCGGGGGCGTGTATGAGTCCGACGCGTTTTACGACGCGTGCGATGAACTGGGCATCATGGTGTGGCAGGACTTCATGTTCGCCTGCGCGATGTACCCGGAGGATGCGCCGTACCCGGCGCTCGTTGAGGCAGAGGCGCGGTACCAGATCGCGCGGCTGACTGCCCACGCGTGCGTCGTGCTGTGGTGCGGCGGGAATGAGTGCACGTGGGCCCATGAATCATGGGGGAACGCCCCGGGCGAGCGGCCGTGGAAGGAGCGGCTTGGGGGTCGTACGTGGGGCGGGCGGTATTACTTTGAGATGCTGCCGCGGCTTGTGGCGGAGTTGGCGCCGACGACGCCGTATTGGCCTAATAGCCCGTGGCCGGGAAGGGAGGGGCTGGGCGGCAACAGCTTCGACCACGGGGACCGGCACACCTGGGATCGGCGGGTGGAGGAGTACACGCACGAGGTGGCGCGGTTTGTGAGCGAGTTCGGGCATCAGTCGCCGGCGAATGTCTCCACGCTGGTTGAGGCGGTGGGCGGCGGGTCGATGACTCTGGGTTCAGCGGCACTCGAACATCGGCAGCGGGCGACGGGTGGGACTGCGCGGCACATTGATGAGCCGCTGAGCGCGTGGTTTCGACCGGCGCGGGGCTTTGCTGAGTGGCACTACCTGGGGCAGCTGATGCAGGCGCGGGTGGTGCGAACGGGGATTGAGTGGGCGCGGGTGAACCAGCCGCGGTGCATGGGCGCGCTGATGTGGCAGTTGAACGATTGCTGGGCGGGGATGAGCTGGTCGCTGATCGACAGCGCGGGGCGCGCCAAACTCGCGTGGCACGCGGCACGCGAAGCGTGCGCGGACCGGCTGCTGACGATCCAGCCGTTTGATGGCAGGCCGTGGCTATGTGCGGTGAACGATGGCGGGGAAGCGTGGGCTGCGCGTGCGCAGGTTCGGCGCGTGGCGTTTGATGGGTGTGTGCTGGCGACGGTGGCGGTGGAACGCGTCGTTCCTGCGCGGTCGGCCGTGCGGGTTGCCGCGGTGGAAGAACTGGTGGGCGATGGCGGGATGGCGTGCGGGGAAGTGGTGGTGGCTGACGGCGAGGGTGTGGGTCGGTGTACCTGGTTCTTCGGCAAGGACGTGGATTTGGCGTACCCCGCGCCGGTTATCGAAGTTTCGCAGATTGGACGGGGTGTGTGGCGCGTGCGCGCGAGAAGCCTGATCCGCGATGCGGCGTGGATGGTGGACCGGGCCTGGCCGGGCATGGTCGCGCAGCCACAGTTGGTCACCCTGTTGCCGGGCGAGACTGTGACGGTTTCAGTTGGCCCAACGGGCACGCCGGGGGGCGGGCGTGATGAGGGCGCCAAGGATGTGGCGATGCTGGCATCGCCGGCCATCTTCTATTGCGCCAACAACTTTGGGCGAAGGTGATGGAAGCCGGGCGTGAACGGCCGGGCGATCAGGCGCGGCGGCTCTGCTCGCGCGGGGCGTTGATGCGCACGATCACTTCGGCTCCCTGCTCGCTCGCATCTTCCTCGCGCAGGTCGGCCATGACCCGCGAGATGGCGTTGTCGACGCCGGTGCGGCGCTGTTCCTGCACGGATGCCGGGACAGGGCGGCGGGCGCACGGGTGGACACTTGCGGGCGGGGCGTGGCCTACGTCTCCGGAACAAATCGGGTCCATAAGGACTACTCCACTTCTTGTTCGCCCTGCACATGCTCTCACCCCTCCATGGGTCGCAGCGCGGCAAAGCGGCGGGTTGTTGTAGCTCAAATAGGGTGCCTGGATCAAGGCGTTCTACCTAATTTGGCTGGTTTTGTGGGAATCTCGCTAGGAAAGTGTTGAGGAATTGTGTGCAACTCATGAGTGTGCCCACGTAACACGTCCGTCTTTGAGTTATTCCTTTAATCCATCAAGTGCAGCGCCGCGGACGAAAGCGCGGTGAGCGAGCGCGAAGACGAGGAGCACGGGCGTGATGACCAGCAGGCTCGCAACCATGACGAGATTCCAGGGCGTGCCGCCGTGCGCGGTCTGGTACATCTGGAGGCCGATGCTGACGGTGTACTGCGAGGGGTGGTTGATGAAGACGAGCGGGCCTGTGAAGTCGTTCCACGACACAACGAACTGGAGGAGCGCGACGACGGCGAGGGCGGGGAGAGAAAGGGGAAGGATGATGTGGCGGAATACACCGGCGTGCGAGCAGCCGTCGAGGCGGGCGGCCTCGTCGAGTTCGCGGGGGATGTTCATGTAGAACTGGCGGAGGAGGAAGATGCTGAAGCCGCCGCCGAACCAAGCGGGGACCCAGAGGGGCGCGAGCGAGCCGATCCAGCCGAGGCTGCGGAAGAGGAGGAACTGCGGGGCCATGATGACGGTGAAGGGGATCATCATGGTGCCGACGACGAGGGCGAAGACGAGGCCGCTGCCGCGCCAGCGGATGCGGGCGAGGCCGTAGGCGACGATGGCGCTGGAGACGGTCATGCCGGTGACGCTGAGGAGAGCGACCAGGAGCGAGTTGCGGACGTAGAGATGGAAGTCGGCGATGTCGGAATCGATGACGGCGGTGTAGTTGGAGCGGACCTGGGCGGCGAGGGCGCGCCAGTAGTCGGGGTCTGTGCGCGACAGCGGCGCTTGCCCCGCTGCCGCGGTGAGGCGCGGCAGCAGGCCGACGGAGCCGGAGAGAGCCTGGGACTCGGGCTTGATGGAGGTGGACGCCATCCACACCAGGGGCAGCGCGAAGGCGATGCCGACGGCGATGAGGAGGAGGTAGAGCAGCGGGCGCGGCAGGGCACTGCGGCGGGCGGGGAGTGACGATGGCGGGCGCAGATGCGGCGCTTGGCTGAGCATGTGGTCAGGCCCCCCGCTCGTGCACGAAGCGTTTGAGGACCAGCCATGCCGCGGCAGCGAGGACCATGGTGGCAAGGAGCTGGAACCATCCCAGGGCGCTGGCGTAACCCATACGGCCGTAGGAGAAGGCTGCGCTGTAGATGTACATGGAGAGGACGGTGGTGGCGTTGTCGGGGCCGCCGCGGGTCATGATGAGGGGCACGGCGAAGACCTGGAGGCCCCAGATGATGCTCATGACGGCGTTGAAGGCAAGGGCGGGGGAGATCATGGGGAGCGTGATGTTGCGGAAGCGGGCGAGGGGGCCCATGCCGTCGAGGTCGGCGGCTTCGTAGAGCGCGGCGGGCACGCCGCGGAGGGCCGCGGTGCAGATGACGACGTAGGAGCCGACCATCCACGCGCTCATCAGCACGAGGCTGAGCATGGCGGTGCGGGCATCGCCGAGCCAGTCGGGACCGCGGATTCCGGCGAGGCCGAGCACGGCGTTGAAGAGGCCGTGCTGCGCGTTGTAGAGCCACATCCAGCCGATGCTGGCGGAAACGACGGGGATGAGCGTGGGGAGGAACACGAGGGCGCGGACGAGGGCGCTGCCGCGGAGTCGCTGCTCGAGGAGCACGGCAACAAGGACGGAGACGGTCATGCCAAACATCGCGCAGGCAGCAGCGTAGATGGCGGTGTTGCGGACTGACTTCCAGAAGAGGGGGTCGTGGGCCATCGCTTCGTAGTTGTCGAGGCCGACGCTGACGGGCGGCTCGAGGAGCGAGTAGTTTGTGAAGGAGACGTAGAGGGACATGCAGAGCGGTGCGAGGAGGAACACGGCGAAGCCGATGAGGAACGGCGACGTCCAGAGAAGGCCGCTGAGGATGTTGCGGCGGGCGGGGGTCATGCGGGTCGCCGCGCGCGGATGGCGGCGGCGTTGTCGATGAGCGCCTGGGCGCGGCGCGCGACATCGTGCAGTGTGACGGCAGGGTCGGCGCCCGCCCATACGGCATCGAAGGCGGACATGGTGAGGTCGGAATACTGCTTCCAGGTGCGGGTGCGGGGGAGCACGCGGGCGCGGGGGCTGCGGGCGATTGCTTCGTGGGCGGCGATGCCGGGGTGGGGGTGCGTGGACATGAAGTTTTTGGAGACGCGGGCGAGGGGTGACGGCTTGAAGTGGGCGGCGGCGAGTCGCTCCTGCACGGGCTGGCTCTGGTGGTAGAGGAGGAAATCGAAGGCTTCCTGCGGGTGGGGGCAGCCGCGGGGGATCATGAGGACATCGCACTCAAGCAGACCGATGGGAGCGGAGTCGTCGACGAGGTTGTCGGCGACGGGGAGGGGGGCGACGCCGTAGTCGAGGGTGGGCGCGAGGGAGGCGATGAAGTTGCCGAGCCAGGGGCCCTGGACGATCATGGCGGAGGCGGCGGAGATGAACGGGTCGTTGGCGGAGTGCATGCTGCGGCCGTAGCCGGCGGCGTAGGCGCGGGTTGCGGCGACTCCGTAGCGGGCGGCGGAGGCGCGGAGCCACTCAAAGGACGCGATGCCCGCGGGGCTGTCGATCGTGGCTGCGGCGGATGATTCGTCGTAGAGCGAGCCGCCGAAGAGGAAGGGCCAGAGGTAGGGCCACCACCACGGGAGGTTCTGGAGGAAGCCCGCCTGCGTGATGCGGCGCTGGGAATCGAAGGTGGTGAGGCGCTGGGCGGCTTCGTCGAGCGCTGAGATGGTGCGCGGGGGGGATTGAGGATCGAGGTCCGCCGCGCGGAAGAGCGACTTGTTGTAGTAGAGCGCGAGGGTGTAGCAGGTGTTGACGCCCGCCCACTGGCGGCCTTCATGCCACAGCAGGTTTCGCACGCCGGGGAGGTAGGCGTCTGCGGCGAGCCGGTCGGCGGCTGGAAAGGTGTCGAGGGGGAGCACGGCGCGGGCCTCGGCGTAGCCCGGCACGTTGTAGCTGTAGAGGCCCACGAGGTCGGGAGGGTCGCCGCCGCCGATGGCGACCATGGCCTTAGCGTCGATGTCGCCGATGGGGACGAGGTGGACGAAGCTGCGGGACTGCGAAGCGTTGAAGTCGTCGATCACCTGCTGCAGGGCGAGGCCTTCGCGGCCGGTCCACTTTTCCCAGTAGGTGAGCTCTATGCGGCCGCGGGGGACGCTGCGCCGGAACCTCGGGGTGTAGGGCCAGAGGGCCCCCACTGCTCCGGCGGCGGCCATGCCCGCGAGGGCGGCGCGGCGCGTGATGGTGCGGGCGGTGGCCACGGGGGGCATCTTAGTCGAAGGCATCGGGGCATCAGGGCATCGAGGCATCAGGAACGAAAAGAGCCCCGGCATGGATGCCGGGGCTCTTGAGATGAGCGATGTCGCTTGTCGGATCAGGCCTTCTTGCCGCCGGACTGCTCGGCGAGGACCTCGTCCATGAGGCTCTTGGGCATCTGGCGGTACTCGAGGAACTCCATGGTGGAGCTGGCACGGCCCTGTGACATGCCGCGGAGCGAGGTGGTGTAGCCGAAGAGCTTGTCGAGGGGGACTTCGGCGGTGACGAGCTTGACGATGCCGCGGTCATCGGTGTCGATGATCATGCCGCGGCGGCTGTTGAGGTCGGCGGTGACGTTGCCCAGGTAGTCGTTGGGCACGGTGACGACGACCTTCATGATTGGCTCAAGAAGGACGGGGCCGCATTTCTCGGTGGCCTCGAGGACGGCAAGGCGGCCGGCCTGCTCGAAGGCGACCTGCGAGGAGTCGACGGCGTGGGATGAGCCTTCCACGATCGTCACTTTGACGTTGATCATGGGGTAGCCAAACTTAACGCCGGTGGTGATGGTCTGGCGGCAGCCGTCCATCGCGGGCTTGATGAACTCCTTGGGGATGGAGCCGCCGACCACCTCGTTGACGATGGTGACGTTGTCCTCGAAATCGACCTCGTCGATTTCCGCCTGCTCGGCGGTGTATGGCTCCATGTGGATGGTGACATCGCCGAACTGGCCGCGGCCGCCGGTCTGCTTCTTGAACAGGCCACGGACGTACTCGGCCTTCCTGGTGATGGTCTCGCGGTAGGAGACGCGGGGCTTGCCGACGGCGACGTTGATCTTCATGTCGCGGACGAGCTTGGTGCGGATGATGTCGAGGTGCAGCTCGCCCATGCCGCTGATGATGGTCTGGCCGGTTTCCTCGTCGAAGTTGGAGCGGAAGCTGGGGTCCTCGCGGCGGATGACGCCCAGGGCCTCGGAGAGGCGGCGCTTGTCGTCGCTGGTCTTGGGCTCGATGGACATGCTGATCACGGGCTCGGGGAAGAACATGCGCTCGAGGAGGATCGGGTCGTCGGCGTCGCAGAGCGTGTCGCCGGTGTAACTGTCCTTGATGCCGACGACGGCGACGATGTTGCCCGCGGTGACCTCTTCCAGCGGGATGCGGTTGTTGGCGTGCATCTCGAAGATGCGGCTGGCGTTTTCCTTCTTGCCGTTGCCGGGGTTGAGGAGGCGCGTGCCCTTGGTGAGGGTGCCGGAATAGACGCGCACGTAGGTGAGGTCGCCGTGCTGATCGCTGACCACCTTGAACACCAGGGCCGAGAAGGGGGCCTTGGAGTCGTGGGGGCGCTGCATCTTGATTTCTTTGTCGCGCGGGTCGGTGCCCTCGACCGGGGGCTTCTCGTGGGGGCTGGGGAGGTAGTCGATGACGGCATCGAGCAGCATCTGCACGCCGATGTTGCGGAGGGCCGCGCCGCAGAGGACGGGGTAGCAGGCGCGGATGATGGTGCCCTTGCGGATGGCGGCCTTGATTTCGGCGATCGAAGGCTCGACGCCTTCGAGGTACTTGCCCATGAGACCGTCATCGAGCTCGGCGGCCTTCTCGATCATGATGTGCCGCCACTTCTGGGCGTACTCCATCAGGTCTTCGGGGATGTCCTTCTCGATGACCGTCTCGCCCTTGTCGCCCTCGAAGTAGAAGGCCTTCATGGTCATGAGGTCGATGATGCCCTTGTGCTCATGGCCGGTGCCGATGGGGCACTGGATGGGCAGGCCGTTGGCGCCCAGGCGGGTCTTGATGGTCTCGAACGAGAACTCGAAGTTCGCGCCGATCTTGTCCATCTTGTTGATGAAGCACATGCGGGGGACCTTGTAGCGGTCCGCCTGACGCCAGACGGTCTCGCTCTGGGCCTCGACGCCTTCCTTGCCGTCAAACACCGCGCACGCGCCGTCGAGGACGCGGAGGGAGCGCTCGACCTCGATGGTGAAGTCGACGTGGCCTGGGGTATCGATGAGGTTGATCTTGTAGTCTTCGCCGTTGTGCGTCCAGGGGCAGGTGGTGGCGGCGGACTGGATGGTGATGCCGCGCTCCTGCTCGTCCTGGAGGAAGTCCATGGTGGCGGTGCCCTCGTGGACCTCGCCGATCTTGTAGTTCTTGCCGGTGTAGTAGAGGATTCGCTCGGACACCGTGGTCTTGCCCGCATCGATGTGCGCGCAGATGCCGATGTTGCGGATGTGGTTCATGTCGATGAGGACGTCGGTTGCCATGGTCGTTGCCTTCTGCTCACTGAGAGACCCGGGAGCCCCTTGCTCGGGGCGTCGGGTCGGTTTGGGGGTCTGTTTGGGGGCCTGGTTATTGTGCTTCGGACAGCCCGGCACTGCGATCAGCGCCTGAACGATGAAATGAGTTGGAGATGGTGGGAGCGCACACCGCCCGGCGGCTTACGCCTGCCGGTAGAACGTGGGATCGATCTCTTCGTCCTCGTCCATAGTCGTTCGCGTCCCTTCGACAACCCGCGGCAGCAGCGCAGCCGGGGCGCACCCGATGAAAAAACGGGCATGGAATGATAGACCACCGAGCCGTGCAATCAACCCTGTCCGGGCTGGAGGTTAGGGGGTCGTGGGGGTTGGGGAAGCCGGTGACGGGTTGGCGATCTGGCGCATTTCTGCCTGCTCTGCCGCGGAGAGCTGGCGGAGTGGATCGAGGTACAGGTTGTCGCTGAGGCGTAGGGCCTCGCGGGCAGCGGCCTGGGCGAGTTGGCGCTGTCCGGCGCGATGGCGCAGGCGGGCGATCTCGACGCGGTATTGGGGCTCGTAAGGCGCGTAGCTTGTCGCGGACTCAAACCAGTTGGCGGCCATATCGAGGTCGAAGGCGTCGGAAAACAGGTCGCCGCTCGCTCGCGAACTGGTGCCGAGCCAGGCGAACATACTCGCCGATTCTGGCCCGCGATTTGCCTGTATGGCCGCGTAAGCCTCCTTCGAGAGTCGTCGCGCTGCATCCCAATCTGCCACCGAAGCTCGCTCAGTCGCGAGCTGGAGTTTCAGGTGCGAAACGGCGCGTGCGATATCGAAACTGGGCGGGCCGTGGGTGATGGCTTCGTTGAGTTGCGCGGCTGCCGCAGCTGATGCGGTGACGCGCAGGCGGTTGATGGCGGCCTGGAGCGATTCATTGTTTTCTGGCACGGTCGTTCTGAGAGCGGTGCCCAGGTCGACGGCAAGGGTCGCTCGCGAGTCTTGATACAGCGGGCGGCGGTTGTTGATGGCGGCAAGGCGTTCGGCGAAGAGCGGAACGTCCTCGACGGCGTGCGCTGCGCTGCGGAGTGCCCGTTCCCACGTCACAACGCTGGGGAGGAGAACCGCGGGGATGAGCAGGATCAGTGCAACGGCAGCCCAGGACATGTGGGCGAGGCGGGAGGGAGTGCGCTCTGGAGCAGGGCCGGTGAAAGCGCCGGCCGCTGCGGCAGCGAGGAGCAGAAGGAGCCACATGCTCGCGCCGGCGGTGACGCCGGTGAGTTCGATCTGCGCGTGCGTGAGTGCGGCAACGGCGGCGGCGACAATGGCCCAACGCCCCCACCACTGCGGAGTGATCGAGGAGCTTGGGGTTCGCAGGGAAGCGGAAACTGCCGCGGCCACGGCGGTGCTGCCGGCGAGGGCGGCGAGGCGCAGGAGGGTGATGTCGATGGTGGCGATGCGATGCTCGAAGAGCGCGCTGGCGGCGGTGGCGGCGACGAAGATCAGGAACATTGAGCGGGCTTCATCACGGAATGGGATGATGGCGTCGTCGTTGTTGGAATCGGGATTGGTGTCGGTAGGCGCGCTGTGGCAGCTTTGCGCGGCATTCCAGAGTTGACGCACAACCAGTACGGACCAGAGCACGCCGGCGACACCCAGCGCGGCGGTCCAGTCTATGAAGAGGCTATGGGGGCTCGACACATCTTCGGGCGAGATGGCGGGCTTGAAGATCATGTAGGCGTCTTTGAAGCCCGCTGGACCGACGCCTACGAAAGGGTGCTCGGTGATGATGCGGCTCGCGCCCACAAGGTAGAACCAACGGAACAGGAGCGAGAGCTCGCCGATGCGTTCACCGATGAATCCCCGCACAACGATGGCAGCGAGGGCCGATGCCACCAAGCCGAGGCACACGAAAGGGAGCACGCGGCGGAGGCTACGGCGGCGGCGGGCGACCTCAAACACGCCGAGGAGCAGAGCGCCGGCGGCGACTGCCGCGGCACCGCCTTTGGAGTGCGTGAGGTACACGCCGCCGAGGCAGAGCAGGGCGGCTGACGCGAGTGTCGCGAAAACCCAGCGGCGGGTCTGCAGGGTGTTCCATGCGCCCAAGGCGAGTCCCGTGAGGCCGATTGCGCCCGCGGCCATCAGAGTGGCGAAGACATTTGAGAGGCCGAACCAGCCCGTGGCTTCTGCCTGAGAGATCCGGCGTTCATAGGACAGGGCCATCGCGGAGCCTTCGGACCATCCTTGCGCGGCGAGGATGCGGGATTTGTCCATGTTGAACGTGTGGAGCAGTTGCGGGTGCTCGACCCATACCTGGTATCCGCCGCGCAGGGCGAGCGTGACAAGCAGGCTGAGCGACACGGCGATGACCATGCGGCGGACGCGGGGGATGCGTGCGGCGTGCCAGATGGCGAACGCGGCGGTCATGGCAGCGAGCCAGCGGCAGCCCAGGAGGATCTGATCGAGGGTTGCGTGGCGCGGCTGAAAGCAGTGGTACGCCACCATGCTTGCGCCGGCGAGGAGGCAGCCGACGTGCCACCAGCGGGCGGTCCAGGCGCGGAGTGCGGCACCGGCGAGCGCGAGGCAGGACGCGGCGACGGCGAGCAGATCAAAGAGGAGATCGAAGGCCGGGGTGATGCCGGTGATAGGCGATTCGACCTCGAGGGGGTTGCCGCTCCAGCCCGGGAGTTGATCGACCGAAACGGTGCAACGGACCACCAGCACGAAGAGGATGATGGCGGTCCCGGCGATAGCGAGTTGCTCGCCGCGACTGGATGCGGCCCTGGGGCTGTTGATGGGCGGCGTGACCATTACGGGCTGTTACCGGGGGGGGGGTGTGGCGGTTGCGTCTTTGGTGCGGGGCGATGCGGCGTATTCGATGAGGGCGATGACGCCGAGGACGAGGAGGGTCTGGATGCCTGCGAAGACTGCCGCGGTTGGGGGGATGTGGCGCAGGAAGATTCCATTGGCCCCGGTGATAGCGGTAAAGCCGCAGATGGTGATGACGGTGGCGCGGACGCTGAGGCCGCGGCGGGCGATGCGGTGGGAAAGGTGCTGGAGGTCTCCGACGAAGGGGCTGCGGCCCTGAGAGAGGCGGATGAGCACGACGCTGGTGAAGTCGTAGAGCGGGACGGCCAGGATGATGAGGGGCATGAACACGGCGTACCAGTAGGTCATCGGGCCGGAGGGCGCGGAGAGCGAAGGGTCGTAGTAGGTGGTGCGGGCGGTGAGAAAGGCGAGGATGAAGCCAACGACGAGCGAGCCTCCATCGCCCATGAAGATGGTGGCGGGCCTGCGGAGCGGGAAGTTGAACACCAGGAACCCGAGCAGCGCGCCGATGAGGAGGGCGAGGCATGCGCTGACAAACCATTGCCCCTGCATCAGCCCCGCCGCTAGCAGGCATGCGGCGGCGACGACCGCGACGCTGCCGGCGAGGCCATCCATGTTGTCCATGAAGTTCATGGCGTTGGTGACGACGAGGAACCACAGTGCCGTGATGATGATGGAGAGCCAGGGGCCGCCGACGTGGACATCGAGCGCGGTCAGGAGGCGGGTGCTGGTGAGGATGGGGACGGCGAGGGCCGGGATCGCCATGATGGCGAGCTTGAGCCAGGGGCCGCGGGGTCGGCGGTCGTCAATCAGGCCGAGCAGGTGCAGGAGCGTGAGGGAGGCGAGCAGGAGAAGGGCAAGGGAGGTCTGGTCGCGGATGCCTTCGATGTGGGTCAGGGCGTTGCCCAGTGTGGAGTCGAGCCCCGCGCGGGTGAGGAGTTGGTGAAGGTCGGCGGCGCTCATTGCGTTGGCGATGAGCAGGACGGCCAGGATGGGGACAACGAAGGCAAGGAAGATGGCGATGCCGCCCGTGTTCGGAACGCGGCGACGCTGGGCCTTCACCTGACCGGCCAGGGCGTCGGTGTCGTGGGCGCGGAGGCGGTTGCTGGCGGCGCGTACGGACGCTGTGAGCGGGAGGGCAAGAAGGAAGGCGAGGGGGAGCAGTGCGAGGCAGGCCAACACCATGATGGCGCGAGTTTACGCGATTGCCCAGCGGTGCGCCCGGCGGGGGATGCGGCGCTGCGCGTGATTGATCAGCCGACGTGCTCGACTCGGACGAGCAGCATGTCGTCCTGCGCCGGGCCGGAGCGGAAGGTGCGCACGCTGGCGAGCAGGGCGGCGGCGGATGGGCGGGCGCTGGTAAGGTCGCGGAGGCCGGCGACGGCGAGCATGCGACCGCTCTCGGCGCTGGCTTCGATGGCGCCGTCGGAGTAGGCGTAGAGGACATCGCCGGGGGACCAGGCGGAGCGCTGCTCATCGGGCTCGAAGTCGCTGCCTTCCATCACGCCCAGCATGATGACGGTTGAGTCGAGAGTCTGGCATGTTCCGTCTTTGTTCCACAAGAAGAGCGGCGGGTGGCCCGCGTTGGCCCACCGGAGGGTGCCTGCCCCGGCGTCCAGCTGGACACTGAGGGCGGTGGCGAAGAAGCGGTCGGCGGCCATGGTGAGGCAGACGTAGGAGTTCAGCGCGGCGATGATGTCGCTGGGCGAG
This sequence comes from Phycisphaerales bacterium, assembly GCA_038260025.1. GTDB lineage: Bacteria > Planctomycetota > Phycisphaerae > Phycisphaerales > UBA1924 > JAEYTB01. The sequence goes on along the minus strand of JBBSOF010000006.1, from coordinate 85,130 downwards.
GCATCGGGGTCGAGGCCGTAGAGGCGGTTGAGTTCTGCATGGAGGCGGTTGACGGCGAGGGCCGCGGCAATGCCGTGGCCCGTGACATCGATGACCACGAGGTTGACCGTGCCACGGGACGTGCGGCGAGCGTAGAGGATGTCACCGCCGATCTGGCGCATGGGCTCATAGGCAAACTCGATGCGCACCGGGCCGTCGGTGATGGGGAGGGGGAAGAGGCGGTCGTGGATTCGACGGGCGGTGGAGAGCTCTGAGGAGAGTTCGGCGTAGCGGTCGCGCACGGTGCGGTTCATGAAGCGTTCGCGGAAGAGGCTCTGGCGGATCCAGGGGATGCCAACGCCCGGGAGGACCGCGCCAATGGTGACGGCCAGCATGACGCCGACGGTCTTGATGTCGGAGTCGCGCGTGATGAAGGCGAGGATCGATGCGGTGGAGTAGATGATCACAAAGGGAAGGATGGGCTTGATCGCCTCGCGGGGCGACCACGGGATCAGCATCGCAGCGATGAAGTGGATGAGCAGGGTGCCCAGAACGGGCGGGACGCCGATGCCGATGTTGCCCTTCCACCCCCAGGCGGCACCCGCGAACACGATGAGCTTGGCCAGGGCCGGGGCGGCGGCAGCCTGGAGGAGCGTGAACATGATGATGAGGCGCTTGACCCGCTTCAGCAGGACCGCGCGAGACATGGGCTGGCGGGCTCTCACCGCGACCGCGAGGCGTACGAGGAGGGCGATTGCGCCGGCGAACGCCGCGGCAATGCCCACGAGTTTGACATCACGGGAGGGGGCTGGGAGACCGGGGTGGTTGAAGTAGACGGCTTGGATCACGCCGATGGCGATGGCGATTGCCGCGGCGACGGCCAGGAGCGTGAGGTAGCGTGCCCGGAAGTGGACGAGGCTCTCGGAGTCGTATTCGGTGCGGAAATCGTCGATGGTCGGTCGTTGCACGGCCCCAGCGTACCAGCCCATGGGGAAAGGAGATACGGCGGGGATGCCGGGGACTCGGCGGGCCTCTATGTCGAATTCCAGGTAGGAATGAAGGGCGGTTCACAAATGCCGTGTATGGTGCGGTTGGTGACCCTGGCGTAGCTCGAGGCTGCGTCCTCACGGGAGGGGGGGGTCGCCCGCATTGCCGAGAGTTCGGCCTGCGTCAACCACGTCAGCCCTTCGCTCCCCCGTGACCACGTTTGAAAGGAATGACGATGAGTATCACCCGTACCCTCCTGGCTGCTTCGATGTGCGCTGCGGCGCTTTGCATGACCGCCTGCCATGACAATGACCGCAGGGATGACCGCGATCGCATGGATCGCAACGGCCGCATGACGGATACCAACTCCACCAAGCGCTGGGACAAGAACACCGATGGCCGTTGGGACAAGAACGACGGCATGATGATGAAGCCCACTATGGTCTCCATGAATGAGCTTCCCGCTTCGGCGCAGTCGGGCCTTCGCCGCGAGGCGATGGGCGGCCAGGTGATGAACACCGGCTGGATGAAGATGGACAACATGAAGGTCTACACCGGCGAGACCATGATGGACGGCACCACGTACAAGATCTGCGTGGATGAGAACGGCAAGCTGGTGCACAAGGGCCGCGCCGACATGATGGACAAGATGATGAACATGCAGATGGACCGCATGAACAACAACGTCGATCGCAACATGGATCGGATGAACAACAACGTTGACCGCAACATGGACCGCATGAACCGCGATATGCGGTAAGACCCGGATGGGACGATTCGATTCGTCTGCCACTCTTTTCTCGGCGAGGCGCGGAACCCACGGTTCCGCGCCTCGCTTGTCAATTGCGCGTGTCAATTGGGTTGGGGCTGCGGGATGGTGTTGGTGGGGGCGTCGCCCACCGGGTACGTTTGGGAACAAACCCGAGTGGTCAATGCACGACTCATGGGAATCTCAGGTTCAAGGCCGACGGTGTGGGCATGGCTGACCCTGCTCCTACCCCTGCTCCACCAACCGTGGCTCCCACGAATAATCCGCCTGCTGCGCCCGCGCCGGCCGCCGCGGCATCGGTTGTGGCGGCCGCACCACGGCGCTCCCCCATCGTGCCCATCATCATCGCGCTGGTTGTCGGGGCAGTTCTGGTGCTCGGGTATCAGCGTTTCTCGGGGCTGGGGGGACTGCTTGGAGACTCGAAGAGTGCGAAGCCACCCGCGCCGCCGAGCGAGGTGGTTCCTAATGCGCCGGGGCCGGACAACACGATCACAAAAGCTCCCCCGCACCCGGGGGTGCCGGATCAGCCGCCGTCCCCGATTGAATCGCAGCGCGACCTCTCCGAGAAGCCGAAGGAGAACAAGTGAGGCGCACCGCACACAGATTGATGGGCCACCCTTTATTGACCGCTTTTGCTTGTGCGTCGATCGTGGCGATGGTCGGGTGTTCGGCCAAGCCGCCGAAGCAGCTGGGCGTGCGGATCGGTGATGAGACGCTGAAGCAGTTTGAGGCGGGGATCACAACCGAGTCGTGGCTGCTCGCCGTGCTTGGGCCCCCCACTTCCTCCTCGGTCGTGACGAACATTGAGAACACCAAGGTTTTCCGCTATGCATTGGGCAATGCGCCCGGCGGGCTGGGTGCGCTATTCTCCGGGCAGCCCGCGGAGAATACGGCAGTGGTCTACTTCATTATTACCGATGGCATCGTCACGCGCTTCTGGGCGGACCGGGCCGTGGAGACGACGCTGCTGGGCAAGCCTGTGGAATCGCCGGCGGGTGAGAAGCAGGGCGGGGGGTAAGGCTGCCTAATGGGCGTTGCGGTGGACGAAGCCGCGGAAGACAGTGAGCCAGAGGATTTTGAGGTCAAAGCCCAGCGACCAGTGGCGGATATAGAAGAGATCGAGCTGGAGCCGCTTGCGGAGGCTGGTGTCGCCGCGGAGGCCGTTGACCTGCGCCCAGCCGGTGATGCCCGCCTTGACGTGCTGACGGAGCATGTAGCCGCGCCAGTCGTCGCGGAAACGGGCGATCAGTTCTGGGCGTTCGGGGCGGGGGCCGACGAGGCTCATGTCTCCCAGAAGCACATTGAACAACTGGGGAAGCTCATCGAGGCTGGCGCGTCGCAGCCAACGGCCAACGCGGGTCACGCGGGGGTCGCCGCGCTTGGTCCAGCCATCGCTCTCATCCTCGGCGTGGTACATGGTGCGGAACTTGAAGATGTTGAAGGTTTCACCGCCGAGGCTGACGCGGCGCTGGCGGAACATGACAGGGCCGGGGCTGCTGATGCGCACCAACAGGGCGATGAGGAGCATCAGGGGGCTGAAGATGACCATCGCCGCCATCGCGCCGGCGATATCGAGGCTGCGCTTGACCGCGCCGCCGAAGCCGTTGAGGGGGCTCTCTCGCACGCTGAGGATGGGCATGCCCTCGAGCACGCCAACCTGCATGTTCTGCGGCATGTAACGCGGGTGGACATCGGGCACGATGCGGACGTCCACGGCGTAGCGCTCGAGCCGTTTCAGGAGGCCGGGGACGAGGGCGGCGCGGGCGTTGGGGATCGCCAGGTAGACGGCGTCGGGCTTCTGCTCCTCAAGGATGTGCTCGATGTCGGCGATGCCGCCAAGCACGGGGCGGCCGACGCAGGAGTTGACGCCGGTGTAATGGTCCTGATGGGAGATGAAGTAGGCAACGTGGATGCCCGTCCATGAGTTGCGGTCGAGCGTGCGGCAGACGATGCGGCCAAGCCGCCCGACGCCGATGACGGCGACGTGGCGGAGGTTCTTGCCACGGCGGCGGACTTCGCGCAGGGCGTAGCGGAACAGGACACGGTGCAGGCCGAGGAGGTTGGGAAGGAGGATGGCGAACATCCCCAGCTGCACGCGGCTGGCATCAAGACCGACGCCCAGCACACGCACCCGGGGGCCGCCCTCCCACCCGCCAAGAAACTCGGTGCCCACGGCGGCGGTGAGCACGACCATGGCCACGACAGCGCCCAGGGCGGCACGGAACACCTCGCCGTGCTCGGTGAGCACCCCACGGTCGCGGCGGGGGCGGTAGAGACCGAAGTTCCAGAGGGCGACGAGCGAGATCGGCACGGCGATGGGGGCCATGGGCTCGCGGAGCCAGGCCTCGGCATCGTTGAGCCAGCCCGCGGAGATGGCGGGCGGGTGGGGAAAGCCACCATCAATCGTCACGCGGCGGACAATCCACGCGCCGTAACAGGCGAGCGCGGCAACAAGGCCGTCGCTGACGCACAAGAGGAAGACAAAGAGCTGGTGGCGCTGCTTCAGCAAGGCGGGCGTTCCTGTCCCTTCACGCGGCGTGGGGCCCAGGACGCCGGCGGCGTCCGGGCGGGCGCGGAGCTGTACGGACACTCTGACAGAATCCCGATCCTGAGTCAATCACCCTTTGCCCTCCCAGGTGGGGCCGGTCCGGACGGACGGGCTGGTGGCGGCGATGGCTTCCAGGGCTTTGCGCTGCTCTTCGCTCAGGGCATCGGCGCTGGGCGGGATGATTTTGATATTGGCGTAGAGGTCGCCCTGGCGGCCTTGGGCATCGTGGATGCCGCGGGCGCGGAGGCGGAGCTTTTTTCCACTCGCCGCACCGGGTGGAACATGCAGTTCAACCATACCGGTGAGCGTGGGAACGGGGACCACCCCGCCGAGCGTGGCCTCGGCGATGGTGAGGGGCAGGTCGAGGCTGAGGTCCAGGCCTTTACCAGCGTCGACACCCTCACCGCGGCGGAAGACGTCGTGGGCTCCCAGGCGGATGCGGAGGATGAGATCGCGACCCCCTGCCGCGCCGCGGATACGGAGCTGCGCACCCTCCTCGGTACCGGGGGCGATGGTGACGTCGATGGTCTTGGCCTTGCCACCCTCGCTCACGCGGACTCGCTGGGTGCCGCCACGGGCGGCAAGCAGGAAATCGACGGTGATGTCCTGGCGGACTTCCTCTGGCTCGGGCTCGGCGTAAGCGGCGCGACCGCGGGCACGGCCCTTGTTCCCGCCGAAGGGCGAGCCGCGGCGGTTGCCCTCTGCGCCGCCGAAGATGGCCTCGAAGACGGAGCCGGCATCGTCGGAGGTGAAGTCGACACCGAAGCCGCTGTCGTCGCTGCGGGGGCCGCCGACGTTGGACCAGCCGTAGTGGCCGCCTTGTTGACCGGGCCTGGCGCGGCCGGGCTGCTGCTGGCCCGCGGCAGTGCCGGGGCCGCCCGCCTCGAAAGCGGCGGAACCGAACTGGTCGTAGAGCTTGCGCTTGCTGTCCTCGGAGAGGATGTCGTAGGCGTGCTGGACCTCGGTGAACTTCTTCTGGGCGCCGGCATCCTTGTTGACGTCGGGGTGGTACTTGCGCGCGAGCTTGCGGTACGCCGATTTGATTTCGTCTGCGGTGGCGGTCTTGGTGACGCCAAGGATCTCGTAATAGTCTTTCGCCATCGGGAGCAATCGTAGAAGCGGGCGGGGATCAGGTCATTTCGAAGGATGTTTTCGGCGGGGCGCAGCAAAAAGCCCCGGGTTTGCCGGGGCTTGCGGGCTACGCGACGGAAGGCTTACTTAGGTGCAGGCTCGCCGTCCTTCTGCTTCTCCTTGAGCGCCTTGGCGCGGGCCTCAAGACGGCGCTGGGTCTCTTCCTGCATCTTCTTCAGGGCAGGGTCATTGGGGTCCACCGGCTGGAGGGTGGGCTGCATCGCGTTGCCGTTCATGGGCCTCACAGCCTCGGGGGGCGAGACGTTGAGCACGTTGATGTCATAGATGAGGGTGGAGTTCGCCGGAACCTTGCCGCGGTAGGTGCCATCGGAGAGCGCGAGGCTGGCGGGGATGATGATGCGGCGGATGGTGCCGCGGTGAGCATCGGCCATGGCGCGGTTGAAGCCCTCGATGAGCTTGTCGCCCTTGGTGTAGGTGAAGGGCGAGCCGCGCTCATAGGAAGAGTCGAAGCGCTTGCCGTTCTCGAGGTAGCCGATGTACTGCACGGTGATGCGCTCGCCGGGCTTGGCGGCTTCGCCTTCCATCTTGCCGTAGTCAATGATGACGAGGCCATCCTCGCCGCGGGTGACCTTGGGGCCGCCATCAAACTTGGTGAACGTGTAGCCCTGGCCCGCGGGGGGGCCCCAGACCATCGCGCCCGATGCGTCCATGCCGCGGTCGCTGGTGGTGATGGCGTTGCCATCGAAGGTGATCTCACCGGTCATCTGCGTGGCGCCGGCGACGTCGGTCGGGAACGACTTCGTCGTCTTGCCGCTGTAACCCTTGGAGGTCTTGGTGAGGGGGATTTCCATCGTCATGCGCACGTCGTTCATGCCGACGGAGGGGGGGAAGACTTCCGGCGCGGCCCACATGCCAATGAGCTGCTCGGGCGCGCCCTTCTCGGCGCTGAACTCCATGGTGCGGAGCGTGATGGTGTCGCCGGTGCGCTGGAGCTGCCAGATGGACTGACGGAAGGGGCGGTTGAGCGAGTCGCCGCGGCAGACCTCGGCGTAGAGCGTGTCGGTGGCGCCGTCGATGGTAACGGGCGCGATGCCCATGACCACGTCGCCCGCGCCGGGAAGGCTGGCCTTCCAGCAGCCCGAGAGCAGGCGTGCCGCGGCGGCAATGGCCGGGTCGGAGAACGCCGCGGTCTTAGGGACTGCGGCGGCGGTTTTCTGCATGGCCTGGGGCTGGCGGGCGCTGCCGCGGACCATGGTGTCCTTGCCGTTGCTGGTGGACTTGGTGGCGGATGTCGGCTGCGCGAGGGCCGGGACGGCGAGCATGCCGGCGGCCAGAACAATCATCGCGGCGCGGGAGAAGGACGTATTCGCGTGTTTCATCATGGGATGTTGGCTCGTGCTGGAAGGTTGAAAGGTGGAATCGCTGGACGGGTCTTGGGCGAAAAACGGAAGGTCCGCCAGAACAGGTTGTTTGCCGCGGGGAGCGCTGCGCTCAGGTATGGATCGAAAGAAGACGGGAAAAACTTGCCTTTTCGGGGGATTTCGCCGCCACGGCTGCATCGGCCGTAAGCCCTGCCGCGGCAAGGGGTTTGCGGCGTGCGCACCCCAATCTGACGGCTCAGGCCATGTCGGGGAACATCTTCTGCACGACGCCCACCAGGTCCTTCACGTGGCTGATGGACTCATCCATGAACTTCTGCTCGGTCTCGTCCATCTTGAAGGAGATGATCTTCTCGACGCCCTTGTCGCCCAGCACGCAGGGGACGCCGACGAAGTAGCCCTTGCCCTTGGCGCCCTTGGCGACGTTGAAATCGTCCTCGCAGTAGGCGGCGCAGGCGATGACCCGCTTCTTGTCCTTCACGATCGCTTCGACCATCTCGACGGTGCCCGCACTGGGGGCGTACCACGCGCTGGTGCCCATGAGCTTGACGACCTCGCCGCCGCCCGCTTTGGCGCGGTCGACGCAGGCTTGGATCTTTTCCGCGCTGAGCAGGTCCGTGATGGGGATGCCGTTGACGCTCGTGCGCTTGGGCAGCGGCACCATGTCATCGCCGTGGCCGCCCAGCAGCATGCCCTGCACATCCTCCGCGCTCACGCCAAGCTCCCACGCGAGGAAGGTCTTGTAGCGGGCCACATCGAGAGCGCCGGCCTGACCCATGACGCGGTTGGCGGGGAAGCCGGTGACCTTCCACGCGACGTACACCATCGCGTCCAGCGGGTTGCTCACCACAATCACGCACGCGTTGGGCGCGTACTTCTTCACGTTCTCCGCGACGTTCTTCACGATGCCCGAGTTGATCTGCACGAGGTCATCGCGGCTCATGCCCGGCTTGCGCGGCAGCCCCGCCGTGATCACCACCACATCGCTGTCCTTGATGTCCGCGTAGTCAAACGTCCCCGTGATGCGGGCATCAAACCCCTCCACCGGCCCGCAGCACGCGAGGTCCAGGGCCTTGCCCTTGGGCATGTGCAGCTCGGGCTTGTCCTTGTTCGCGATGTCGAGCAGTACGACATCGCCGAGTTCCTTCATGGCGATGGAACGGGCGCACTCGCCGCCAATGTTGCCGGCACCGATGACGCTGATTTTTGCACGACGCATATGTGTGGGGTTTCCTGAAGAAGTGGTTTCACGAATATCGGGATCAATTGGGGCAGCGGCTGGCTACTCCCGTGAGCGGGCATAAGGATAGGGGGCAGAAACTCGATAGACTGCCATCATGCCCGGGAACGACCCCACCAAGCCATCGCCCACCGGCCTCAACGGCTCTTCCCTTGCCGATGCGATTTTTCGTCCGCACGCTATTGAGCGGATGGCGGCGCGGTCGGTCACTGAAGCGGACATCCGGGCCGTCCTGATGCAGCCCGAGACAGTGCATGGGGTACGCGAAGGTCGCGTGGTCGCCCAGCGTATCCTTCCCCGTTCGGACAGCGTCGGCGCAGGGCCCTACCTGTTGCGCGTGTTCATTGATATCGACCGCACGCCGCCAGAGATCGTCACGGCCTACTGGACCAGCCGCGTGGACAAGTACCGGAGCAAGGCATGAGAGTGACGTACGACAAGACCAGCGACACCCTCACCGTGGTCTTCAGCGATGCGGTGATCACGGAGAGCGATGAGGATAAGCCCGGCGTGATCCTCGACTACGACGCCGCGGGCGGCCTGGTCGGTGTTGAAATCCTCGACGCCTCGAAGCACGTCCAGGATGTGGACCAGATCCAGTTCAAGGTCGCCGTGTAATGCCTTCGGCTCATTCGCGGAGCCGCGGGAACGTCATTCGTCCTTCGTTGCTTCACACGACACCCGCACCCCCTCCGCCCACTCCAACCCCTCCGGCAGCACCGCACCCGTGAACTCCAGGTGCAGCACGCGACGCCGCGTCGGTGATACGGATTTCGGCGATGAATGCACCGTGTGCGGCCGCATCAGCACCACGCCGCCCGCCGGTGTGCAGCACTCCACCACGGGTCCGCGCCCCACACACGCCTGAATCCCCGCATCGTCCAGCAGCCCATCCTCGTGTGAACGCGGCACCACGCGCAGCGGCCCGTTCTGCGGTCCGCAATCGTCCAGATGCAGCCGCAGCACGATGATCCGATCCAGCACCGCACGCGGCGGGCGGCAGTGCGGCTCGCCATCCTTGATCGACCACGGGCCGAACCCCGCCACCTCGACGCGCGTCCGCACCGCAACCGCCGCGTCCTGATGCCACGGCACCAGCCAGTTCGATTCCGGCGATTTATCGAACAGGATCGACCGCACCACCACGCCGCCCGGTCCTGCGAGCGCTGCCATCAGCCGCGGCACCGCCGTCCGCGTCAGCACCGCGATCAATCGCGGCTCGCGCTCCAGCACCCGCCGCAACCCCGGCCTCAACCTTCCACCCACCTCCCGCGACGCGAGCAGGGGGTTGCACAGCTGCCGCAGTTCTTCCGTGTCCGCCAGGCCGAGAACGCGCTCCGCCACCGCACACCCATCCCGCTCGAATGCTGCGCAAAAATGATCCATCACCGTCAGCGTAGAACCTCCCCACCCCGACCACCCGAACACCACCGCCCCACAGCCCGAGAATCCCCCCCTCCCACACGCCGCGAAGAGCGTTGGGTGCTTGTCCTGCCGTACCGAGCGCTGCAAACACTCGATGGTGTGGTCTGCATGATCGATGGTTTGGACTGGACTGGCGTGGGGTTGCTTCAAACAGGTGGGGGTTTGCTGCGAGTGTCGATGGTTTGCGTCATGCATGCGCGGCGACATCGCCCGGAAGGGCGATGCCACGTGGCACCGGGCTTCCGCCCGGTGATCTGTCTGCCGCGGACTGGTACGCGGGGGTCAATCGTGGGTGTGGGGCCGGGGGCCGTGAAGACTCTGCTGCTTGCAGAGCCCCCCACCCGCGGCAGCCACCCAAATGTGAACTTCCGGTCACCGCGCCTGCACGGCCAGCCCCTGACTTCGCCGAGCCGAGGTTCGTGGCACGTTGACGGGTTCCTGGCACCCGCCTTTATAGTTGGTATGCGACAACCGCGACCCCGCTTACGCCGGCGGGGCCGGCGACCACAGCTTCAGCAGCCGCTCGACATCCGGGATGTCGACAGGCTTGACGAGGTAGGCATCGAACCCCGCCTCCCGCCCCAGAACCATGTCGCGTTCGGAGCCATAGCCGGTGATCGCAACCAGCTTGATGCCGCGCGTGGGCGGGCAAGCCCTGAGGCGGCGGGCGACTTCGTACCCGTCGAGCTCGGGCAGGCCGATGTCCATGAGCAGGACGTCGGGCAGCCAGGATTCCGCGAGTGAGAGTGCCGCGGCGCCTGTGAAGGCCGTCCGCACACCGTGCCCGGCGGACTGCATGACGTGGCCCAGCATCACGCACGCATCCTCGTTGTCGTCCGCGATCAGCACGCGCAGCCCCTGAGAATGGGCCGTCTCCAGCTTGATTTCGGGGACGGGCAATGACGTCTGGAGCGAGAGGGGGAGGCGCACGATGAACTCGCTGCCCTTGCCGGGCCCCCCGCTGAGCGCCTCGAGCGTTCCGCCGTGCAGCTTAACGAGGCGCTGCGCCAGGCTCAGCCCGATGCCCAGGCCACCCTGCGACCGGTCCAGCGTGCGCTCACCCTGGGAGAAGAGGTCGAAAATGCGCGGGAGCAGCTCCGCATCGATGCCGTTGCCGTTGTCAGCGACCCGCACCACGGCGAACCCGGCGTTCGATTCGCAGCGGAGGTCAATGAGGCCGCCCTCGTCGGTGTATTTCGATGCGTTCGTGAGCAGGTTCACAAACACTTCTTCCATGCGCACGGCGTCAATGTTGGCCCAGATGGGGTCGGAGCAAAGGTGGGATGTGAGCGTGTGCCCGCGGGAGTCCATGATCGGGCGGACGGTTTCCAGCGCGTTGCGCAGCGTCTGATTGATATCGACCGATTCAAGCGCAATGCGGATGCGGCCGGTGAAGGCGCGAGAAACTTCCATCAGGTCGCTGATCAGGCGGGTGAGCGTCGTCACCTGCCGCTCGATGACCTCAAGAGCGCGGTCCTGTGTGGGCGTTTGTTTACCCTTGCCCTCGAGGCGCAGGAGATAGGTGGCGCTGCGGATGGGGGCCAGCGGGTTGCGCAGCTCGTGGGCGAGCATCGCCAGAAACTCGTCCTTGTGCTTGGCCTGGTCCACCAGGGCCGCTTCCGCCTTGCGAGCTACCTCGGCCAGTTCGTGCTGCCGCAGGGAGGACACCAGCAGCGCCTCGTTCATCTCGCGCAGCGTGCGCTCATGGGCGGCTTCGCCCAAGGGAACAGAGGGGTCTTGAGCTGCTGGATTATCCACGGTCCTTCTTTCGGCGGGGCGGAGGGAGCGGAGGAGGCGCGGTTTCACCCGCTTCAAATGACCATGGCCCCGGGATGCCGGTCGTCAGGCCCCGATAGCCCCGCAGCGCCTCGCCCACCACGAATCCGTTGGAGGTGATCTCGTACTCGGTCATATCGATGCTGTGATTGCTGCGGCGCATCTTCACCACGAGGAGCATCTTTCGCAACTGGCCGTTGATCGAGACGTAGCGCAGGCGGAGCAGGTCGTCGGCCAGGAAGGAGACCAGGTATTGGCTGAGATTGAGCGATGTGAAGTTCTCATCCACCTCAACCGTGCTGATGACCGTAACGCCAAGGCGGGTCAGGGCGCCGATCATTCGGTACAACGACTCGCGGAAGTCCGTGCGGAAACCAGGGGCCAGCGCGAGCTCAAACCCCACCAGCGAGTCGATCACCAGCCGCTTGCAGCCGATTTCCTTCACGGCCGTGACGATCTCGTGGAGTGTCTCATCCACGGAAAGGTCCAGGGGTCGCAGGTAGATGAGCTTCAGCAGCCCCTTCTTCTGGGGTGTGGTGAAGTCGAACCCAAAGCTTGCCGCGCGGCGTGCGTATTCCTCCGGCAGCTCCTCGAACATAGCCAGGATGCCCGGCTCGCCCTGCCGCAGGCCCTCTTGGAGGAAATGTGCCCCCATCAATGACTTGCCCGAGCCCGACGGCCCTGCCAGCAGGAGGCTGTCTCCCTGCGGTATGCCGCCGCCCATGAGCGCATCAAGCTTCTTGACGCCTGTCGAGAGCCGGTGCTGGCCCTTGGGCTTCATGGACGCGTTCGTCAGCCCGAAGGTGCGCGGGAACGTCTGGAGGCCGTCACTGGTGATGCGAAAGGTGTGCAGGCCGGGGACCGACTCCTGGCCGCGGAGTTTCATGATCTGCATCTTGCGGACAATCGAGTTGCGCTCGACGCTCTGGAACAGCCACAGCAGGCCATCGGCGACGGTGAACACCGGGTTGTCGCGCAGCTCGCCCTCGACGTACTCGCCGATGAGGAATGTCGTCGCCTGCCAGCTTGTGAGGTGCAGCGCCAGCCGCTGCACGAACCCCTGGAGTTCAACCTCGCCCAAGGCTCCCTGCGACTTCCGCACCACGGTGCGGAAGGAGTCCACGACCACAATGCCGGCATTCGACGCCTCGACCTCCTTGATGATGGCCGCCAGCACAGCGCTGAGGTCCTCGTTCAGCACCACATGGCTGAGGTTGATGAACCGCACCGCGGCGTCCTCACCCCGCATCTTGCTGTGATCGAAGAACGAGAACTGCTGCTGGTAGCGCAGCATCTTGATGGCGGGCTCGCCCAGGACCGTGAAGTACAGCGCAGGGCGCTGCGGCGTGGCGTTCGCGAACATGATCTGGTGGGCCAGCGTTGTCTTGCCGCAGCCCGGCGCGCCGGCGATGATGTTGAAGGAGAACTCCGGGAGGCCCCCGCCCAGCGTCTCATCCAGGCCGGGCACGCCGGTGGGCAGCGTGCGGATAGCGACAGGGGAGAAAGCAGGCGCAGAGGGGGGAGAAACAGGGGTGGAGGTCTTCTTTTTCCTGGTGGTTTTCATGTGTCTGCCCATGGGGACTCAGAGCCCCTCGTCCAAAGAAGAAGATACGTTCGGCCAGCCCTCTCGGAGGAGGCTCAGGGTCAGCGACTCCCCGATAAACACCACGAGAAGGCTCAGGAGTTGTGAAACGAGCTCCGCGGCGGCCTTGCCTTCGAGCTTCAGACCGGGTGATTCGACAGGGGAAACACCGCCGCCGGCCTCTGGCGGCGCTGTGTGCCGCAGGCGGCCATCATTCCCGACCGAAATATTTTTTAGAGACGGCTCCGCTGCCGCGGCAAGCACCAACGCCCGGCGGAGCAGCGACGCGTACCCCTCAAGCCCCGCGAACCGCGAAAGCAAGATTCTGAGCGTTTCGCAGACCGACTCCGCGTTCTCTCGGGGCGAGGCATGGGCACGACTGCCGATGGCAAGCAGCTTCCGTGAGATCTTTCGGATGGAAGGTGTAGCGGCATCCATAGGGGTCGGGTGGCTATGGGGATTGATTCCGGGGTGCGATCCAGTTTGGACCTGGGCACGGACCTGACACGGACCTGATCATGAAACTGAAGCGGAGTGCTTCAACCGGGGATTTTCAAGACACTCACCATAGCGACTTTTCACGCAAATGTCACAACCTCACTCCAGACGACCACGTTCTGACACCGGGAACGAACCCTCAGGCGAGCCAGTGGGTTTGAAGACAACCCGGTGGCACGTTTTTTGGTGCCTCGCGCGGGAGTTTGTGTGCCTCGCGCCAGAGCCGATGTGCCTCGCGCGGGAGTTTGTGTGCCTTGCGCGGGAGTTTTTGTGCCTCGCGCAGGAGTTTGTGTGCCTTGCGCAGGAGTTTGTGTGCCTCGCGCAGGAGCCGATGTGCCTCGCGCAGGAATTTTTGTGCCTCGCGCAGGAGCCGATGTGCCTCGCGCGAGAGCCGATGTGGTCCTCTGGAGAGTTATTTTCGTTGTTTATCGCTGTTTCGCTGAAGAGATGCGGGGATCGAGGAAGCCCCGGCTTTTTCATCCCCGGAGCCGGTGGTAGCACCTGCGTTTCTGGCTCGCAGAGCCACTATTTGCTGTATTTCGGAGAATCCGCCCCCTTTATCTTGACGCGGGGTGACTCACCCCCTGACGATGGGGGTGCCGGGTTCCCATGTGTTTGGGGCCTGGCAGAGAGAGTTTAAAGGAGACGAGACATCATGATGATTCGAATTGGCGTTGCGCTCGCGCTGTGCGCGTGCGCGGGTGCGGCTTCGGCCGAACTGGTGTACGGCGTGACCGACAACCAGTCGCTTGTGACGTGGGACTCGAGTTCGCCCAACAACCTGACGAGCGGCGTGTTCCTCTCAGGGCTGGCGAACAACGAGCGGGTGCTGGGCATCGACTTCCGGCCCGCGACCGGCCAGATGTTCGCCCTGGGCTCTTTCAGCAACCTTTACACGATCAACGTCGCCAACGGCCAGGCATCGCAGGTGGGCAGCACGTTCAGCCCCTCGATCAACGGCTCGGCGTTCGGGTTTGACTTCAACCCGGTGATCGACCGCATCCGCGTGGTCTCTGAGGCGGGCCAGAACCTGGTGCTGAACCCCAACGACGGGACCGCCACCGGCGTGACGCCGCTGTTCTATGGCCCGGCGGACCCCAACTTCGGCGTCACCCCCAACGTCACCAGCTCGGCGTACACGAACAGCTTTGCCGGGGCGGTCGCCACGCAGCTCTACGGGATCGACTCCGGGCTCGACATCCTCGTGACGCAGGCGAACAGCGCCGGCACGCTGGGCACCGTCGGCCCGATGGGCTTCAACCTCACGGCCGTCAGCGGCTTTGATATCTCCGGCTCCACGGGGGTCGCGTACCTGTCGGGCGTTCTGGCGGGCCAGTCGCAGTCGACGTTCTTCAGGGTGAACCTGGTCACCGGCGCGCTGACCGCGCTGGGCCAGATCGATGGCGGCGTCGTGATCACGGCGATGACCATCGCCCCGGTTCCCGCCCCCGGCGCCCTGGCGCTCGCGGGCGTCGGCGGGCTGCTGTGCATGGGCCGTCGTCGCCGCTAACGCGATTTTTCAGTTCAACGCTTGAAGGCTCCGGCATGCTGTGCCGGAGCCTTTTCTTTGCGCCGTGCGTTCAGGGGCCGCCGACATGGGAAACGAAGTTGTAGTTCCATGTGGCCCCGCCGGGCTCTGTGATGCGAAGGGCGGTTGTGGAGAAATCCAGCTCTTCCATCGAGCCGAAGGTGCCATCGGCGCGCTGCACGCTGTAGTGCCGCAGTCCGGCGACGACGCTGGTGGTGAAGGTATAGGTTGTGACGCCGCCGCCGGGGTTGCCCAGTGTCGCGGTGACGGTGCCGAGGGCGAACCCCGAGCCGGCGAGGCGGAGTTGGGAAGCATCACCGGGGCCCATCTCTCGCACGAACGTGACGCCGGTGAACGATGGGTTGCCGATGATCTGCCCGCTGCCGTTGATATTCGAGCCCGTCATGGCGAGCCGTAGGCCGACCAGGGGGACGGTATAGGCGGGAAAAGTTCCTGATGCGGGGATCGCGAGCGTTCCCGCGGCTGTGTTGCCGCCGGGCACGGCGGGGCCGCGTGCGCTGCCGCCAACGGAGTTCGAGATGCCGGTGACGGCGTCGTAGATTTCCTGCGTGGTCTTGCCGCCGGAAGAGATGGGGCCGGTCGGCGGGTTGAGAGGGCCGCCCCAGAGCAGGGCCGCGCCCGCGCCGAGCATGAACAGTGGGACCAGGCCTGCCGCGATCTGACGATTGATGATGCCCGCCATGGAAGATCTCCTTTGCCGCAGCGGCAATGAGGGTGCGCCGCCCTATGCAGAGGCGGGAAGACGGAGCTGGTGCGGCCATGAATCGGTCGGATTTGGCGGATTTGCGGGGTGTGACAGCAAATCCTTTGATTTTGAAGCGCCTGTGCACGGCTACCGTGCCCCCTATGGAACTCTCGCCTGCCGCACTTGCTCAGCCGGATCGCTACAAACTCCTCATTGGCGGCATCGTGCCGCGGCCGATTGCGTTTGTGTCCACGGTGTCGCTGGATGGGCGGCACAACCTCGCGCCGTATTCGTTCTTCTGCGCGGTGGGCAGCAACCCGATGACGATGCTGTTCTGCCCTGCGAATAAAATGGATGGGACGGAGAAGGACTCGCTGCTCAACGCACGGCCGGTGAGCGAGGGGGGCGTTGGCGAGTTTGTAGTCAATGTCGCGACGGACGCGATTGCGCGGCAGGTGGCGGCGAGCGCTGAGCCGCTGGATTATGGTGATTCGGAGTTCCTGTTGACGGGGTTGACGCCCGCGCCTTCGCGGGTGGTGAAGCCGCCGCGGGTGCTGGAGTCACCGATTTCGTACGAGTGCCGGACGCTGCAGGTGATACGGACGCAGGCGGGGGCGGCGGCAGCGGGGAATGTGGTGTTTGGTGAGGTTGTTCACGTGTGGGTTGACGACCGGATCATCAATGAGCGGCACCATATCGACCCGGCGGCGCTGGATGCGATCGGGAGGATGGGCGGGATTGAGTATGCGCGGACGCGGGAACGCTTTTCGATCCCGGTGGGGAGGAAGGCGTTGGAGTGAGGGGGCGGGAAGTTACGGAGTCAGGAAGTCACGGAGTCAGGAAGTGACGAAGTGACGGAGTGAACGAGTTGTGGGGGCGTTCAGGTTGCGGGCATCATGCGGCCGATGGTGAGGGGCTTGATGGGGAAGGCCTCGGCGACGGCGCGGAGGTCTTTGAGCGTGACGCGGCGGATGCGTTCGAGCTCTTCATCCAGCGTGGTGTACTTGCCGAGGTAGGTCCACAGGCGGCCGAGGCGGTGCATGCGGTCGTGCGGGCGCTCGCCGCCGAGGGTTGCGCCGGTGGCGAGCTTGTTGAGCAGGCGGTCGAGGTCCTCCTGCTGGAGCGAGTCGACAAGGCCCGCGAGCTGCTTCTCGATCTCGGCCCAGATTTCTTCGGCGCGGTCTGGCTCGCCGGAGGCGTAGACGAAGAACTCGCCGAAGCCGTCGTGGGGGTCGAAGGAGGCCTGGGCGTCCTCGGCGAGCCCGGTTTCGATGAGCGACCAGTGGAAGCGGCTGTTGTCGGCAGCGCCCAGGATTTGTGAGAGCAACGCCGCGGCGTAGCGGCGGTCATCGGCCATGCTGGGGGCGCGGCAGAGGCCGAGCATGTAGGCGCGGTTGACCTTCTCGCTGCGGACCTCCAGCGGGCCACCGGCGACTGGGGGCTCGGTGTTGTTGCGGCCGATGGAGGTGGACTGCCAGCTGCCGCAGAGGGCTTCGAGCTGGGCGCAGGTGCGGTCAAAGTCGAGGTTGCCGGCGAGGGCGACGAGGGTGTTGTTGGCGGAGTACCGCTGCGTGAAGTAGTCGAGCATCTGGTCGCGGGTGAGGGCCTTGATGGAATCATCGGTGCCCAGCACGCGGTGACTCAGCGGGTGCGTGCCGAAGTGCTTCTCGACGGAGGCTTCGTACAGGACCCAGAAGGGGTTGTCCTTGTACATCGCGATCTCTTCGAGGATGACGCCCTTTTCCAAGTCGAAGTCTGCCGTGCGGAGGGCGGGCCGCATCATCTGGCCGAGCATGTCGAGGCCGGGCTCTAAAAACTCGGGGAGCAGGTGCGCGTAGAAGCAGGTCATCTCGTTGCTGGTGAAGGCGTTGTTGCGGGCGCCGAGTTCATCAAAGCGGCGGTTGAGAGCATCGGCGGAGATCGTCTCGGTGCCCTTGAACATCATGTGCTCAAGGAAGTGCGAGACGCCCATGACGGGGGTTGCTTCATCGCGCGCGCCCGTCTTGACGAAGAAGCCCGCGGCAGCGGTGTGGGCGGCGGGGTCCACCTCGGCGATGATGGTGAGGCCGTTGGGGAGGGTGTGGTGGCGAAAAGCCAGGTGGGGCGCGGCAGCGGTGGGCATGGGCGAAGTGTAAACACAAACCCGGGGTTGGCGGACACAGGGTGGGACCTGACAGGGGAGTTCGCCTTTTTCCGCATGGAAGGGCAGCCGCCGTGAGGGCGGGTCTACCCAAAGGAGACATCCATGCGTTTCAACCACGTTTCTTCCGCGTTTGAAGCCCTTGAAGCCCGGCGGGTCCTCGCCGGCAACCCCCTGACGTTCGAGGCGTACTACCCGGAGGGGTATTCCAATAACACGATCAACGAGTACGTTCCGATGACCAACCACGGCGAGGTGGAGGTCGAGTTTGAGCTGCACGCCCGGTATGAGTTCGGGCAGCGGGACCAGCTGATCTCTTCGGGGAGGATCGCTGCGCACAGCCGCGGCGGGGTGACGATCTCGGAGGCGGGGCGGCAGGAGGATCGGCTGGTGCGGGATGATGTGCCGTATGCGCTGGTGCTCAAGTCAAGCGGGCCGCTGTCGGCGACGATGAGCCACTACGACTTTGGCACAGCGATCGGAGAGTCCTTCTCGACGACGCCCAACAGGGTCTGGACGTTTGCGGAGGGGAGCAAGTCGGCGACGGACTCACGCGATTATGTGCTTGTGTACAACCCCGCCAGCACGCCGGTTACCGCGACACTGACCGTGTACCAGAGCGACGGGGAGCAGGTGCAGCACACGATCACGCTGGGAGCCGAGCGTCGGGGCGGGTGGTCGATCCAGGATATCGCGGACGTCGCGGAGGGCGCCTTCTCGGTGCGGGTTGAGGCCAGCGGACCGGTGGTGGCGGCGCAGTCGCACTATCAGTTGCAGACCGGGCGCGGCTTTGGGGCACTAGGCACGCCGGGCGGCGGGGCGACAGCGGGCGTCCTGCCCACGATTGAGTTTGATGATGACTTCTATGAGCGCAACGGGGATGACAACCCCCACCACTCCTTCGAGCGGCATGCCGCGGATGCGTTCCTGAGCATTTTGAACACGAACGCGACCCCCGCGACCGTGACGTTTACGTTTGTGCTCGATGGGCGCCATGGCTCTGACCCGGTGCCGGTGGTGAGGACGGTCACCGTCGGGGCCAGCGGGCGCACGCAGATTTCGATCCGTGATATTGCGGGCCTGCCGAGCGACTCGGAGTTTGGTGTGGTGTACCGCAGCAATGTGCCGGTAACGGTGAGCGGCTCCGTGTATGAGGGCCAGGACGCGACAGGCGTTGAGGCGGCGACCATCGCGGCAACCCGATGGGACTTTGGCGAGGGTTTCATGTCGCGTTCGCGGGCCGGCCGCGGGGTGATGGATGAGTTCTATATCTTCAACCCCGGGAGCCAGGACACGACGGTCACGATCGAGTTCTCGTTCTTCACGGGCGAGCGTCGCACATTCACGAAGGAAGTTGATGCGCACGAGGTGGAGGGGATTCACATCGACCGCTTCCTTGATCTGACAACGCTGCCCGAGGATGTGTGGTACGGGGTGCGGATCAGCTCGCCGCGGGCGATTGTTGCGAGCATGGAG
This sequence comes from Phycisphaerales bacterium, assembly GCA_038260025.1. Classification (GTDB taxonomy): domain Bacteria; phylum Planctomycetota; class Phycisphaerae; order Phycisphaerales; family UBA1924; genus JAEYTB01. Next base: position 66,005 of record JBBSOF010000006.1, on the reverse strand, counting down.
CACTGGGACTCGGCGGTGGGCGGCGGGTTCTCGACCTTCGGGATGCCGGGTGGGTCGATTATTGACCTGAGGGATGTGCTGACGCTGTAGCGGCTTAGAGAGTGGCCGCGGAAGTTCCGCGGGGAGCTGCGCCAAGAACAGGGACGGGCGGCGTTCTGAGGGCATGAGAAACCTTCTGATTGCCGCCGCGTCCCTGCTTGTCGTTCCTTTGGCCCTGGCCCAGGAAGCCCAGCCGCGGGAGGGGGCGGGCCCCCAGCGCCAAGCGGCTGAAGAGCTGCTGCGTGTTGCTCGGCAGAACCGCCAAATTATTACGATTGATTTCCCGGGGGGCACGCTGCGGCAGTACATCCAGGCGCTGCGGGCGGCCAGTGAGCCGAACCCCATCAACGTCGTTGCATCTTCCTCTGCGATGCAGACGCCGGTGGGCGAGATCAACCTTGAGAAGGTGGATGCGAAGACGGCTGTCTCCGCGCTCCGCTGGGCTGTTGAGCCCTTCGGCTCCGTCAGCGTGGATGAGATGGAGTCTTCGTTCGGGGTCGCGGTTGGCATGCCGTCTCGCGCGAAGGTGCGCGCGCCCGAGACAGAGGTGCTGTCGATGCGCGATCTCACGACGCCTATGCCCGGTGACCCGCTGGGGCAGTCGCTGACGGTTGGTCCGGACGTCGTGCTCACGGCGGCCAGGACGGCCATGATGAGCGACAACGGAGATGCGCCGGACCTCAAGTATCATGCGGATTCTGGGCTGCTGATCATCCGTGGCGGCGAGGGACAGATCAACGCCGCCAAGAGCGTGCTCGACCGCATGCGCTCTGACCTCATGAACCGCCGCGCCGCGGCCCGCGAGGCGGATCGGCCCCAGGACCGCCAGCTCAAGATCGAAGTCGAGGTGCTCGCACAGAAGGAGCAATTTGTGAGGGACCAGCTTTCGCGGCTGGCCGTTGAGATGGACAACTCCAACTCGGAGGCGGCCGCAGCAGCAGAACGCGGCAGTCAGGTGGAGCAGCAGCGGGCACGCGCATCGGCGGAATACACGGCGCACTCGCTGCAGAAGGCCAAACAGCAGCTTCAGGAGATTGGCCAGCAGCTTGTTGAAGCGCGGGCGCGGCTGGATGCCACGCACGGTGGCCAGGTGGAAGTGGCTTCCAGCCCCACGCTTGCGATATACGACATGCGTGACGTTGGCGCGGAAACGACCGACCTGACACTGCGGTTCATGGCCAGGGTGCTGGAAAGTGCCAAGACCCAGCCTCCTCAGATAGTTAAGGGCAGCCTGATTGTGACTGCCACTCCGGAAATCCATGCGGCACTACAGTCCATGCTCAGGGCTATGCGGTCGCCGGGCGAGCCTGGGGCTGCCGAGGAGCGCACACCTGCGAAGACCCGACCTAACGATGGCACCCCCCGCTGACATCATCCCTGCTGTGCATGCGATGGCTCAGCCAGTCGACACAGCGCTGCCGCCGTGCGTCCCCAAGGACGCGGCGGCTGCGAGCTGCGCGGCGTGGGGCGGAGATGTTGCGGCGTTTGAGGTGATTTACCGGCAGTGGTTCCCGCGGGTGTTTGGGATGGCACGCGGGCTGACGCGGCGGGATGAGGCTTTTTGCCTTGATGTGACGCAGGATGTGATGCTTCGGGCGGGTCGTCGGCTGCCGCGCATTGGGAGCGAGACGGAGCTGGCGGCGTGGTTCGGTCGCGTGACATTGGGGGCGGCGATCGATCAGGTTCGCCGGGAGTGCCGCCGTACGAAGCGCGAGCGGCGATGGGCTGGCGTTGCGGGTGGTGACACGTACGAGAGCCTTTCGCAGGATGATCTCGGGGTGATCGCCCACGCGTTTTCGCGGCTGGACCCACAGGAGCAAGTTTTGCTTATGCAGCGCATCGCGCACGGTCTGAGCCTGAAACAGGCGGGAGCCGCACTGGGGATCGGCACGCAAGCGGCACACGGCCGGGTGCGGCGGGCGATAGCGCGGCTGCGGGGCTTTATGAAGGGAGTGCACCCATGAGCCTGCGTGATGGATGGCCGGATGAGCGGTTGAGCCGCGAAGCGAGTGCACGGCGGGAGGAACTGCTTGGTCAGTTGAAGCCGGTGGTGAGAGGGAGGCCGCGACGGCGGGTTGCCGCGAAGGCGATGGCGGCTGCGGTTCTTTTGTGCGGGCTAGGCGTGGCGATTGTGGGCGGGTTGCCTGCCGCGCCGGCGACGGTGCGGGTGGCGGAGACGCCTGCCCAAGTGCATCACACGCCTCAGGTGCAGCGACGGGTTGAGAAGCCGCGGGTGGCGGTGGCGGCTTCCGCAGGCATGACGGCTGATACAGCTGCGGCTGTGATGTATGTGCAGACGGACCCATCGATCTCCCGGTCGCTCGCGGTGCGGACGACTTCGACCGAGATGATTGGTGATGCAGAACTGCTGGCGGCGCTTCACGCGGCAGGCCAGGCGCAGCCGGGGCTGGTGCGTGTGGCAGGGCGGGTGGTGGTGGCAGGGAACTTTCAGGCTGGCGTGGCGAGTGAAGGGGACGGCGCCGGGCGGCCGTTTTAGTGGGTGAACGTGAAGTAGTCGCAGTGCGCCGGCTCTAAGAAGAGTCGATGGCACGCTACAGTCTTGCGTGTCACAAACTCCACACACCATGCAGTGCACGGAGGTCTGGGGTGGCTGCGCGATTGTTGAGCGCGGGGTGGTGATGACGGGGCTGGATGCGTGGGTGTACAGCTGTCCGTTCGCGGGGTCGCAGGAGGGTGGTGATATTCACTACCTGTCTTCGTGCGCCACAGGGCGGATCACGCGGTGCCTGATCGCGGATGTGAGCGGGCATGGAACGGTGGTGGCGGGGACCGCGCAGCGCCTGCGGGGTCTGATGCGGCGGTACATGAACTATGTGAACCAGTCTCGACTGGTCGAGGGCGTCAACAAGGAGTTTGCGGGGCTGGCGGAGTCGGGCCACTTTGCAACCGCGGTTGTCGCGACGTTCTGGGGGCCGACGCGAGAGATTGAGGTTGTCAACGCGGGACATCCGCCGCCGCTGATCTATCGTGCTGCAAAGGCGAAGTGGGTGCCGTTCATCGGTGTGGTCAGCGATGACGAGCAGGATGAAGAGGACGGCGCGCCGGCGGATATCCCACTGGGGGTGATCGACGCGACCAAGTATGCGCGGGTGAAGACGCAGCTCCAGCCGGGCGACCTGCTGTTGTTTTACACCGATGCGCTCATCGAGGCGAAGGCGGCGGATGGGAAGATGCTCGGTGTCGCGGGGCTGATCCGCACGCTGGAGGGGCTTGGAACTCCGGACCACAACCAGCTTCTGCGGCAGTTGCTCGCGGCGCTGGGGGCCGACAGCGATGGCACGCCGCTGGAAGACGATACGACCCTCATGCTGCTGCGCCTGAATGAGCAAAGGGTCAAGGCAACTTTTCTTGATGGGCTGCGAGCATCGGGGCGGGTCGCGCGAGAGTTCTGCCGCAGCCTCAAGCCCGGTGGAGGACCGATCCCGTGGCCGGAACTGACACTTTATAATTTGGGCGGCGTGTGGCTGGAGCGGTTCAACCGCCGGGCCGGTCAGGGCCCACGCGGACCCGGGCATTCGTGACCGGGACGCGGCCCGACTTTCTCCTGTCTGGGCGATTTAGCGTTGACCCTCCGCGGATGGCGGGGTAGGCTCGGGGCGGAGCCAGACGCCAGGTTTCTCGGCCTGGCGGCGAATGCAAACTTTTTTGAGAGAGGAAATATCATGTTGAAGACAGTTGTGGTGGTTGCCGCGTTCATGGGCTGTGCTTCGGTTCACGCCCAGCAGTACCTGATGATGCCCGATTCGACGAATAACCGCGTCGCGCTGTTCAATGTCAATGATGGGTCGCTGTTCAACGGGAGCTACTTCCCGCTGGCGGCGGGCACACCGGTACACGCCATGCAGGTGGGCAGTGAGATCTGGGTTTCGGAGCAGATCGGCGACCGCATTTCGCGGTGGAGCCTGACGGGTGCGCCGCTGGGCGCGATCACGGGCGGCATGGACAATGTCCGCGGCATGGAGCAGGTGGGCAACACCATCTACCTGACCAACGGCGGCGCGGCGAATGGATCGCCAGGCGCAAACTCGGTCCTCATGTTCGACACGACCGGCACTCCCACCGGCAGCTTCATTACCACAGGGCTCGCGCCAAGCCCCTTCTCTGCGCTCGAGCACCAGGGCGACCTGCTGGTGGGCACCGTGAGCGGCGGCAGCGATGTCCACCGCTTTACGCTTGCGGGCGTTTCGGTTGGCGTGTTTCATGACAGCGCGGCGCTCTCATTTGTCGAGCAGATGAGCCACGCGACCAACGGTGATGTGCTTGTCGCGGGCTTCACGACGGGCGGCATCACGCGCCTCGACGCCAGCAGCGGTGCCGTGATCAGTTCATTCACGGCATCCAATCCCCGTGGCGTGTACCAGCTTGGCAACGGCAACATCATCTGGTCCAACGGCTCTGGCGCTTCGGTTTACAACGTCACAACCCAGACCAGCACGCTGGTCTACCCCGGTGGCGGGCGCTTCTTCGATGTGCTGAGCCTGGCACCGACCTGCGGCACGGCGGACTTTGATGGCGATGGGGACGTCGGCACCGACGCCGACATCGAGGCGTTCTTCGCATGCCTGGGCGGCAACTGCTGCGCGACGTGCTTCCCCGGCGGGGCTGACTTCAACCAGGATGGCGATGTCGGCACCGATGCGGACATTGAGGCGTTCTTCCGCGTGCTGGGGGGGGGGAACTGCTAAAGCCTGGAGCTGAATGCTGAAATGGAAGAAGCCGGGGCGCTGTAGCGCCCCGGTTTTTTTGTGATTCTTCGGGACCGACTGGGGTGGGCTACCGTCGCCTGATGACGTTGCAGGAAATACAGGTTGGGTTTCAGGCGCTTTCGTCCTTTGCGATTGCCGCGGGGCTGGTGTATTCCGCCTACCAGTTCCGGCAGTACCGCCGCGCTCAGCACTTTGCCAACTTCACCAAGCTGGTGGAGGCGCAGATGCACCTTCGCGAGATGAGGGTGAAGGACCCCGCGCTGGCCGAGGTGTACCGCGATGATGTGGCGCACGCGCATCTGCAAGCAGACCCGCAGCGGGCCATACGTGAGTACTTCTTCAACCTGATGCAGTTGTCGGTGTTTGAGATCGTGTGGTACGGCCACCAACACGGGCAGATACCCGATGACTACTTCCTGTCGTGGGAGACTCGCATGCGGCAGGTGGTGGCGGAGCGGTCGTTCCGGGAGATGTGGGGCACCTCCGCGATGAAGATCATGCACGATGAGTTCCAGGCGTATGTTGCCGCGATGGTGCGGGCGACGCCGGAAAAGGCCGGTGACACCGCTGCGCCGCGGGCATGATGGGCTGGGGCGAATACATCCTCGCAATCCCGATCGCGTGGTACGGTGTGTGGTCCGCCGTTACGTTCGTGTGCTTCGCGGTGGACAAGCACGCGGCGCGGCAGGGCAAGTTCCGCATACCGGAGCGCACACTTCACACCCTCGAGTTTTTGGGCGGCTGGGCGGGGGCGTTCGCGGGGATGCTGCTCCTGCGGCACAAGAGCCGCAAGGGGAGGTACATCGTGGTGACCGTGGTTGCCACGGCGGTGCATCTGGCGGCGTGGGGTAGCCTGGCGTATGTAGCCCGGCATGTCCCACGGCCGCTGCCGCGTGACGGGGCGGTCAGCCGCCCATGATGTTGATGCCGCAGTCAACGTAGATGGTCTCGCCGGTGACGCCGCTGGCGAGGTCGCTGACGAGGTACACTGCTGTTTTGCCGACATCAGCGCCATCGACGTTGCGGCGTAGCGGGGCCTTCTGGGCGACAAGGTCGGGCATGGTGTCGGTCCCCCCCACCGCCGAGCTGGCAAGGGTGCGGAGGTAGCCGCCGCTGATGAGATTGACGCGGATGTTGTCGGGGCCCAGGTCGCTGGCGAGGTAGCGGCCGGTACATTCGAGGGCCGCTTTTGCTACGCCCATGACGTTGTATCCGGGCACGACTTTCTCTGCGCCGTAGTACGACATGCCGAGGATCGAGCCGCCGCGGCCGCCGGGCTTGTCACGGGCCATCAGCGGCTGGGCACGCTGGGCCATGGCGAGCAGGGTGTAGGCGGAGATATCAATGGCGGAGAGGTACGCAGCGCGCGGCGTGGTGACGAACTTTCCGGGCTGGAGGAGGTCGCGGTCGGCGAACGCGATGGAGTGGATGACGAAGTCGAGGCGATCAATGTCTTTGGCGTACTTCTCAAAGACGGCGTCGAGCTGGGCATCGTTCCCGGCATCGAGGGGCATCATCCAGGGGCTAGAGAGGCCGAGCTCGGTGGTGCCGCGGCGCGTGCGGGCTTCGTTGCGTTCTCCGGGGAGGTGGGTGAAGGCGCACGAGGCCCCGTGTTCGATCAGTGCCTTGCTGATGTGCCAGGCGTAGGAACGATCGTTGGCGATGCCGACAACAAGGCCCTTTTTTCCGTCGAGAAGTCCCATGCTTGTGCGCTCCGTGGGTTCGTGGCGCGCCGGTTCAGCGCGTGCGGGAGTTTACGCCCGGGAGTATCGGGGGGGCGCGCGTACCATCAGGCGTGGACCTGAACACACTCACACTGCCGGGGCTGTACAAGACTTTGAGCTCAACGGGGCTGGTGCGGCGGCTGCTGGAACTGGCCCGCGATGAGGACCTGGGGCCGGCGGAATCTCCGTGGCGCGGGCAGGCGCGGCCTGCCACGCACGGGGCCTTTGGCGGGGACATCACGACGGCGGCGTGCGTGGACCCGGCAACGCGGGCGCGGGTGACGCTGGCCACGCGGAGCGACGGGGTTGCCGCTGGGCTGGAGTGTGTGGACGATCTGCTGGATGTGTTTGCGCGCGGGTGCCTCTTTGCGCCGGCGGTGAAGGATTGCGACACGATCTCGGCGGGGATGGCGCTGGGTGTGCTTGAGGGGCCGCTGGATGAAATACTGGAAGTGGAGCGGACGCTGCTGAACCTGCTGGGGCGGCTGTGCGGCGTCGCGACGCAGACGGCAATGTATCGGCGGGCCATGGAGGGTGCCGGCACGGTGCGGGCCGGGTTGTATGACACACGAAAAACGACTCCGGGGCTGCGCGTGCTGGAGAAGTATGCGGTGCGGTGCGGGGGAGGGTTCTGTCATCGCATCGGGCTGTACGACGCGGTGCTAATGAAGGACAACCACCTTGCGGGGGTTGGCGTGGGCGATCTGGCGGCGTTTGTGGCGAAGGCAACGGCACGGGCGCTGGAAATGTCGGGCGCGAAACCGCCCGCGTTTGTTGAAGTTGAGGTCGATTCGCTCGACCAGTTTCTGGCACTGCTCACGCTGCCCGCGGGGACGCTGGACATCGTGCTGCTGGACAACATGGGCCCGGCGGAACTTTCAGAAGCCGTGCGGCTGCGGGATGCCACGCTGCCGCGCCTGCAACTGGAGGCCTCGGGCGGTGTGACGCTTGAGACCATCGGGGCGATTGCCCGCACGGGGGTAGACCGCATCAGCGTTGGGGCGTTGACGCACGGGGCGCGGTGCCTTGACCTGGGGCTGGACATTGTCGGGGGATAGCACACAGGAATACCTCTCCGGCCTGGCCCTGCGGCTGGAGCGTGTCATCGCGGACGGCCAGCTTCGGCATGTGTCGCGGGTCGTAGTCGTGCGCGAAACGGGCAGCACGCAGGATCTGGCAGCGCGGTTTGGAGCGGGCGCGGTCGTCATCGCAGGGCACCAGACTTCAGGGCGAGGGCGGCTAGGGAGGGGCTGGGAGGATGCGGATTCCAAGGGCGTGGCGTTGACGCTCGCGGCACCCGCGGACGCATTTGAACCGGATCTGCTCTCCATGGCCGCGGGGGTGGCGGCGGCGCGGACGGTTGAAGCGGCGTTGAGGCACGCGGCTGATGGGTTGCCAGGTTTGAGGAATTGGGAAGAAGGGGGCATCGGACTGCGCTGGCCGAACGATGTGGTGGAACGGGTATCGGCGACGAGTGGGCGGTCTGGCCGGAAGTGCGCGGGGGTGTTGGTGGAACGGCGGGAAGGGCTCGCCCTGATCGGCATCGGGCTGAATGTGAGCCAGCGCGAAGCGGACTGGGGTGAGGCGCTGCGCACGCGGGCGGTATCGGTGAGGCAGTTGGGCTCGGCGTGGGAACGCGAGGACGTTGCCGCGCGGCTGGTGGTGGAGTTGGATGGCGTGCTGCGGCTTGATCGCGGGGTGTTATCGAGCGCGTGGCGGGCGCGTGATGTGCTTGTGGGCTCGCGACGCTCGTTTGTGTGCGATAACCAGACCCATACCGGGATTGTTGAGGACATCGACCCGGCGCATCACATATTGCTCCGGGGGGATGATGGGAAGGGAATCTCGCTGCCGGCGCTGACCACATCGATGGTCCACGAGTGAGGGTGGAGTCTCAAGGGCGGGCGGTGACGGTGAGCTTAGCGGGCGCGTTACGCGGCGCTTCCTGGTGCGTCTTCTTGGCGCGGTGGGTGGACCAGTCTGTGACGGCAAGGTCGGGAGACTCGGGGCCATCGTGAACGCGGAGTACGTCGTAGGAGTTGTCGCGCTGGGCAGGGAGGAAGCCCGCCTCACGGATGAGGCGGCAGAGCAAAGCCTCATCCAGGCAGTAGGTGGTGCCTGCAGAGGAAACAACGTTTTCTTCCATCATCACCGAGCCCATGTCGTTAGCGCCGTACGCGAGGGCGACCTGGCCGATGTGCGGGCCCATCGTGACCCAGCTCGCGCCGATGGAGTAGATGTTGTCGAGGAAGAGGCGGCTTATGGCCTGTGTGCGAAGATAGTCGCTTGCCCCGGACATGCGGACGCGCTTGCCGAAGAGGTGGGCGGTGGGGAACTGGGCGCGGTCGATGGCCTCGTAGTTGTAGGTATCGGCGGAGCGGAGGCCGGGGGGGAGGGAACACCGACTTGAAGACAACTCGGTGGCACTGGAGATCGCATCTCCGGGAAACTCTTGGGACAGTTCGGCGGGGTCGCGGCCCCAGTCGGGGACACGGCCCAGGGGCGTGTTCTCGCGCTGGAAGGGCCAGGAGATGAAGGCGGTGTAGTGGCCGTGGGCGGATGACCCCTCTCGGAGAGAGGGGGTACCCAACGCCAGAGCCCGGTCCTGCCACTCTCGCACCAGCATCATGTGGTGGATGCGGTCGGCGTAGCCCTCGATGTGGCCGAACATCATGGTGGCGCTGGTGAACATGCCGAGCCGGTGGGCCACGTGCATCACCGTCAGCCAGCTTTCCGCATCACACTTGCCCAGCCCGATCTTGCGGCGCACTGGGTCTGCGAAGATTTCGCCCCCGCCGCCGGGGATGGAGTCCAGACCCGCCTCGCGCAGGCGGACCATCACCCAGTAGATCTTGTCCTCAAGCGTGGCACCCGGCGGGTTGAAGAAGTGGACGAATTCGATGAACTCCGGTGGCGAGAAGGCGTGGATGTGTACATGGGGGAACTGCTCTTTGATCGTGCGGAGCAGGCTGAGGTACCAGTCAAGGGGCAGGTCAGGATTCATGCCACCCTGCATCAGGATCTGCGTGCCGCCGATGGCGACCAGCGCGGCTGTCTTCTCAAGGATTCGCGCAGGGTCAAGCGTGTACGCATCGTGATCGTCGGCATCGCGGCGGAAGGCGCAGAAGGTGCATTTGGCGTTGCACACGTTGGTGTAGTTGATGTTGCGGTCGATGACGTAGGTGCGGATGTTGCCGCCATGCACAGCGCGGCAGCGTGCATCCGCCCATCGGCCCAGAGAGGGCAGGGGGCTGTTGCGGAATAGCTCCAACGCCTGGGCGGGTGTCAGGCGGGCCTGGCCAGAGGCGACGGCCTGAAGCAGCCCAAGGTCGGTGGGCGGGATGTCGGGATGGAGGGGGGGTGGTGCGTAGGGCATGGGAGATGAAGGGGGAGGGGCTGGAACGAGGGACCAATCGCGACGTTGCCGCGATGTTTCAATGATTATTGAAAGTATAGGTCGCTTGCGGCGGTTCATCCCTTATGCGGCTCGTGGGGGCGGGGCCACGGGTTGCGCTGGGGCGGTTTCACCGGCACTGGGCTGTATGGGCGGGCGATAGATGACGTTCATTTCATCTTCGACACATGGTTTCCTATGGCTTGAGATCAACACTACCCCCGTCAAACGTGCTTCCATCCGGCTGAAGGCAGTTGCCGGACTGGGGGCGATCAAAAGCCCGGGGCACTCAAAGCGAGGGCCGGGTTACCCGAACTGTGCTGCGTGCGAAGGCATGGGCACCTCGAAGCGAAAGGGCATCATCATGCTCAGGTGGGCACTCGTTTTTCTCGTCGTGGCGCTGATCGCAGGTGTGTTCGGGTTCACCGGTATTGCCGGGGACGCGGCGTACATCGCCAAAATCCTGTTCTTCATCTTCCTCGTGATCTTCGTGGTGGGGCTCATCTACAGCCTCATCTCGGGCAAGAAGCTGCCGGCACCGTAATGCCGCAGTTCTGGTAGGTTGCTTCGCCGGTCCGTGCGTGGCCGGCAGCGAGAGTCACTTTTTTCTGGAGACCGTCATGAAGCTTTTCTTTCGGGCCGCTTTGATTGTGTCGTTGGTCGCGGTGACGTTCGTGGCCACCGCCTGCAACACCACCAAGGGTGCGGGCAAGGACATCGAGGCGGCGGGCGAAGGCCTGCAGAACTCGGCTGACCGTCACGGGGCGAACTGACCCGTCACCGTCGGACAGTGACTCAATGAACAAGGGGCCTGCGCTCAGCGCGGGCCCCTTGTGCGTTTTGGGTGTGGCGGCAGCGAACAAAGTATTTTGAGTCAACACTGCAAGATCGGCGGCGTGTGCGGCAAGTCTGTGTGCAGCCACTGTCGCCGCTCGCGTGTGCGGGCGGTTCAACGAGTTCCTCGGGCTAACGCCCGGAAAGAGAGCAAGCCATGAACCGTTTCAACCTGTCCACCAGCGTCCGCCTCGCCCTGACCCTCACCGCAGCCGCCATCGCCAGCCCCGCAGCGCACGGCGTCAACCTAGTGACCGACCCGGGCTATGAGGCCAACGCCCTGACCACGGCCGCAAACTCACTGAACAACTTCCCCGGATTCCAGGGCGTGTGGGGGCAGGAAAACTCCATCATTGTCGGTGCCAACGCTAATTCCACGCCGTTGCAGGGCGTTCTGCAGTTGCAGATGGACGTGACCGGCGGCGTCACCACGCAGGCGTTCCAGACCATCGATGTGAGCGCGTACGCGGGGATCATCGACAGCAACTCGGCGGTGCTGAACGCGAGCGCGTACTTCAACGCGAACCTTGCCGCGGCGGTGGGCGGCGTGTACATCCAGTACTTCACCGGCAACACCTACGGGACGAACTTCGGGCCGGTGGACACGAGCGTCTTCACGCTCGACAGCAACATGAATACATGGGAGCAGGCGTCGCTGACGGTGCCGGTCCCGGCGAATACGCGGTGGATCCTCATGCAGGTGGCGTATGCCGAGGCATCGCTGTTCAGCACGGCGGGGACCGTCGGCTCAGGCTATGTGGATTCGGCGTTCGCGGAGATCCGCCAGGTGCCGACGCCCGCCGGGACGGCGTTGCTTGCCGCGGCTGGGGTTGGCGTGGCAGCCCGCAGGCGGCGCACGGCCTGATACCTCGGGTTACGGCATTACTCGAGATCAGCCGTCATTCGTCACCACCGTTTGACCCATTAACATTTCCAGGCGCGCGGCAGCCCGGTTCGACCGGGCTGTTGTGCGTTTGGTGTCGGGTGGCTGCCGGCTCTGGTCGCTACCGGAAGTGCTTGCCTGCGTATTCGGCGATTTCATCGGCGGCGCGGGCGCGGGCGTGCGCGAAGCTGCCGCCTGCCGCACCGGCGCTGATCTGGCCTTCCGCGGAAATCTTGCCGAGCGATTCACCGGCCATGTTGGTGAAGGTGGCTTCGACAATGAGCTTGCCCTGACCAACGCCGCCGAGGCCGCCTAGGGCCCAGCGGGCGCTCTGCTGGCCGCGGTCGTATTGGATGAAGCGGTAGGTGATTTTGAGGCCATCGCCTGCCGCGAAGCCTTCCTTGGCGAGTTGGGTGGTCAGTTCGGCGGAGAAATCGGCCTTTTCTTCCAGCGGAACATCAACGGTCGAGTCGCGCTCCTCTACCCAGGCGGCGCGGAAGTGCTGACCTGCGAGGGGCGCTTGCATCACGGCGGTGTGGCCAGTGCCGCAGGCGGGAAGCAGGAGACCCATCGACCCCAGGAGGATCAGTTTCAGAGCGTTTCGCGTGTTCATACGGGAGGGTAGCGGCGCAGGGGATCGCACGCCGCTAGGACTTCGAGAACAGCACCAGGTTTCCTTCTGTGTCCTTGAGCATTGCGTACTCGCCCCAGTGCTCCTTTTGGGGCGGCTGAACAAACTCAACGCCCTTGGCCTTGAGCTCGTCGTACGTCGATTGAACGTTGTCGGCCACGAGCGCGGCAGCCGGGACCTTGTCGCTGGCGACATGATCTGGTGTGTGGTGCAGCACGATGAGCGTCTCGGCACCGGGTATCTGCAGCTCGATCCATCGCATGCCACCGAACGATTGATCGGTGGCAACCTTCAGGCCGAGCTTTGCGGTGTAGAACTCGAGGGCACGGGACTGGTCGGCCACGGGGATTGAGAGGAACTTGACGCGCTTGAGCATGGGTGTCTCCTTAGATTGGTCGTGCGTGGCACAAGTTATTGCCGCGGCGGACCGGCGGCAAGTGTATCGGAACTTGCTATAGTGTTAATGATGCTAGCCGGCCATTCTCGCGTTGCGCTTGATACCTATGTCGTGGATGTGCTGATGCGCGACCTCGTCGCCCACGATCGGTCCACGTCGGCATTCCTGGTCTACCTCGTACTGTGGCGGCGCAGGCGCGGCAGCACAATGGGCAGCGGCGTTCGGATGAGCCACCGCGATATCGCCGAGGAATCGGGCCTGTCGAAGAGTGCGGTGCAGAGCGGGCTGCGTGTGCTGCACCGGCGGGGCCTGGTTCGCAGCCGTCGGGAGAGACCGACGGCCGTGCCAGAGCACACGGTGGTGCGAACGTGGGTGCGGGGGCGGTAGGGTTCGCGTAGGGACGTAACGCTCGCGGACAATCGATCCGGGCGGTAGGCTGTCGCGCATGGAGACCCCGCTGCGAAAAGTCCGCACTTCTGTGCTGTTGCGTCCCTATCTGTGGGTCGCTGTCCTTCTTGCCAGCCTGTTTGGCGCGCTGGGGATGCTGCATCGCGGCTTCGTGGAGGCAGCGCTTCCGTCCGATGTTCCCGCCCAGCGGCACACGCAACCGGCAGGGTCAGACACTCAGTTTTCGACGCACGCGCCCGGCACCGAACCCGCACCCGACGAGGCAACGGCTCAACAGTCGGACTCGTTCTGGCTCAACGCGCAATGGTCCAAGCGCGCTGTTATCTTGCTGCTCACAAGCTTCTTTTTCCTCATGTACCTGCTCTACCTTCATTCAATGGCGGCGTTCCAAGTCTTCGACAAGCCGGTGGAGGAAACATTTTCATCCGGTTTCCTTGCGTTCTTGGTGCTGCTGACGGCGTACTGCATCACACCGTTCAATATCATCTGGCGTGATTTCCAGGCATGGTCCTACCTGGCGTTCGGCGTTTCATACCTTCTCAACGTTGCTTCCCACGGCGCACACCTGCGGCACGATTGGGGACGTGTTACGAATGCCAAGAAGCTCGTCATCGTCTTCTGGCTGGGCGTTGACCTGGCAAGCTGCCTGTTTTTCATCGTTGCGTGGTACCAGTACTACCTTCGCGATGACCACACGCTTACGCACCCCCTCGGCTTTGGCATCACGGCCAAGGACTGCATCATCGCGGTGTCCGCACTGATCTACACCATGGTGCGCCGGCTTCCCGGGTGGCTGGCCCGCGATGAGATCGCCAGCTACTACCAGGACCTCATCGAGGGCTCGAAGGCGAACGGGGTCGTGGGCGGAGGGACATTCTCGCTGGCGTGCGCGCACCTTCGAACACTCAGGCCCCTGCGGGTGCTGGACTTCGGCTCGGCGACCAGCCAGCGGAGCCTGAACCTGCTGCTGGACATCGGCGCCCTCAGCGGCAATGAGGTCGACTGGGTCGCTCACGATATCCTGCCAACCTTTGAGCAGGCCGTCATGGCGCAGGGTCACCGCGTTGCCCGCATTCGCTTTGAGAGCAGCCCACACAAGGCGATTGAGCATGCTCGAAAGGCGGATGTGCTGGTCGTGGCCCACGCCCTGTACACTGCCGACACGACCAACGCGGCCGTGGCGTTCGCCCGAGCGCTGAGCCCGGGCTCGCTTGTCGTGGTTCGCGGCATCAGCCCTGCCAGCGTGTTCGCCGCACCCTTCATGCTCCATGCAACTGCTCCCCTGCGACCGGCGACGGCCCACCTTTGGAACTCGACATTTCTCACGACGTTGCGGAATGCGGGAGGACTCAAGCCGTTTTTGACGAGCACGGCAAAACCGGGCGCGGGCTGGAATGCCGATGCATTTGTGGGATACCTCAACCATGGCTACCGAGCGGAGGAAAAGGTCTCGGGATTCATTCAGAGCCTGCGCTATATGTACGGGGAGGAGACCGCGAGCGTGTTTCTCAGCCAGCTTGAGCAGCTCAGGGCGCTCAACAGCGCGGTCAAACCCGCTTCGCAGCTGCTGCCGAGCATTGACCTGCTCTACATCTTTACAAAGTCCTAGGCATCCATGCTCGGCGCGACCTTGCCGCGTGGCGGCGGTACCATTGCGGCCTATGCCCCCCGCCACACCGAGTCGTCTGAGTCTGCTGCGCGCCCTTTCCATGCGGCACCCCAAGGCCGTATCGGCTATTGCCGAGGCGGCGGGGCTGCGGGCGCGGCTGTCGCTGCCCAAGGGTGTCGTGCATCTGATATCGGATGTTCATGGCGAGGACGCGAAGCTGCGCCATGTGATCAATAACGCCTCTGGCTCTCTGCGAGAACTGGTGGAAAAGACGCTGGGCGAACGGCTGAGCGCGGGGGAGCGGGCCCGGTTTCTGGCGATCCTTTATTACCCGCGTGAGGCGATCGTGAAGTTCGCGAAGCAGATTGTGGACTCAGGCCATCGACTGGACTGGGTACACGAGACGCTGGGGCTGCAGTTTGAGATTGTGCGTGCGCTGCGGGTGACGTACCGACGGGATGTGTTCGAGAAGATGGTGCCGGAGGAGTTCCGCGAGTTGTTCCTGGAACTGGGCTCGGGGCTGCGGCCCGCGTACATCAGGGAGATGATCGCGGGGCTGGCGCGGCACGACCGGGACTGGGGGGCGATCCGAGCGGCGGCGCGGCTGATCCGCAACCTGTCGATCGCTGAGCTGCTGGTGGCGGGCGACTTGGGGGACCGGGGGCCGCGGATTGACAAGGTGATTGACATCCTGATGCGCCAGCCGCGGACGAGGCTGCTTTGGGGCAACCACGACATGATCTGGATGGGGGCGATGCTGGGGCATGAGCCGTGCCTGCTGACGACGCTGCGGTTCAGCGCGCGATACCGGCGCGCAGCGCAGTTGGAGGAGGGGTATGGCATCCTCACCACGCCGCTGGAGAAGCTGGTGCGGGCGAAGTATGGGGACGACCCGGCGGCAAAGTTTGTGCCCAAGGGCTGGGGTCACCGCGATGAGCTGACCGTGGCCCGCATGCAGAAGGCGCTCGCGATCATGCAGTTCAAGGCCGAAGGGCGGATGCTCGAGCGGCACCCCGAGTGGGGCCTTGGGCACCGCCGGCTGCTGCACCGGATTGACCTTGCCAAGGGGACCGTCGAGATCGACGGCAAGGAACATGCGCTGCTGGACAAGAATTTTCCCACGCTCAATCCTGATGATCCGTACGCATACTCGCCCGAGGAGGAGGAGTGCCTGTCGCGGATCAAGGCATCGTTCGTGAACTCGCGCAAGCTCCGCGAGCACATGGAGTGGGTCGTGCGGCATGGGGACATGTGGGCCAAGTATGACGAGGTGCTGGTATTCCACGCGTGCGTGCCGGTGGATGCGCAGGGCGAGCCGCTCTCTATGAAGGTAGATGGGCGCGATGTTGCCGGGCGAGAGCTGATGGATGCGCTGGGGCTGGTGGTGCGGCGAGCGGTGCGGAAGCGGTGGTTCGGCGCCGATGACGATGCGGACTGGCTGTGGTACCTGTGGGGCGGGCCGCGCAGCCCGCTCTTCGGCAAGGACAAGATGACGACGTTCGAGACTTCCTTCATCGCCGACAAGGAAGCGCAGAAGGAACACAAGAACCCGTACTTTGAGTTGCTGCACGATGCGGGCTTCGTGAAGAAGATTGGCCGGCTCTTCGGGTGCGGGGATGATGTGCTGATCGTGAACGGGCACGTGCCGGTGAAGGTCGAGAAGGGCGAGCAGCCCGTGAAGCGCGGCGGCAACGCTGTGACTATCGACGGGGCCTTCAGCGAGGCGTACGGCGATCGCGGCTATACGCTGGTGCTCAAGCCTGACCGCATTGAACTGGCGGAGCATTCGGCGTTCAGTTCTGTGGATGCCGTGATCGAGTCGGGCGCGGACATTGTGCCCAAGGTTGTCACGATCCGGCAGTATGACAAGGCCCGCACCGTGAGCGAAACGGACGAGGGCCGCGAGTTGATGCGGCGCATTGATGACCTGGATTCGCTGGTGAAGGGGTATGAGGAAGGTGTTGTGCGCGAGCGGGAATAGAGGGGCCGAGCACAAGCAAAAGCACCGCCACTGCCACTGAAAGCGGTTTCGGATGAACTAAGTACCGCCGTTACAATAGTTTATAAAACAATGCGGAATTGTTGTGAATTGGAACCGCGCGCCTGTTGTGTGGGTGTGGGAGCGCGTTAGCATGGTTGCAGTTTCCGCCGCGGCGGTTGCCGCGGATTGCTCGCGGTGTCCACAACAACCAGGAGGTCTGAGTATGAGTCATCCACACTCGAAACGGGGTCGGATATCGCTCGCACTGTGCGCAGCCGGGCTGGCATGGCTGGCGGGGGGCACGCAGGCGGGCACGGTGGTCATCATTGAGGGCACGGATGCCACGCGCAACGCGACCATCCGCGATATTGCGGATCGGGCGCAGGCCAACTACTCAGCGCAGGGGTACACCATCAGCCGCCTGAGCAACCAGAACGGCGCGCTGACGCGGGCTCAGGTGCTGACGGCGATCAATGCCAACGGCGTCAACGCTGTGTTCTTCATGGGGCACGGGGCGGCGATGGCGAATGGGACGTTTACGCCCGGCATCGTGCTCAACTCGGCGACGGGTGAGGCGTTCCGGCCGCAGGACCTGACGCAGGCCACGGCGGGCATCCGGCATGTTGAGTTTCAGGCGTGCGGGCAGAACCTGCAGGGTTGGCGGGATGCCTTCCCGAACGCAAACCTGGACGCGTGGACGCGGAGCGTGACGACGGACCAGATTGTGAACGATGTTCGGTTCGGGTCGCGGGCGCGCATCCCGCAGAAGAACCCGCCCAATCCGCCACCCCCCCCGCCGCCGCCCCCCCCGGAGCGCACGGGCATGGACCAGCGCTTCGAGAACGCCGTTCGCCTAACGGCGTCGTACCTGGCCTCCACCAACACGCACGATGCGTACTTCAACAACTGGCCCGAGCTCAGCTTCACGCTGTCGCCCAGCACGCTGGCGCAGTTTGGCCCCTCGCCCCGTACGTTCAACATCCAGACGACAGACGGCACCGACACGCTGGTGCTGCGGTCGCTGACGATCGTGGGTGGTCACGTTGTTGCCGATGAACCGGGCGGGGGCGTGGGGACGCCGGACTTCTCGGTGACGTTCCAGACAGATGCCTTCGAGGCCGCCATGGAGAACACGGACCTGGTGGGCTCGATGTTCGGCATCAGCTCGTTCATCACCGGCAACCTGACAAGCGTGAGCGACCAGGTGTGCTATGACGCCGCGGCAGCGGTGTACTTCGGCTACGGGGCTGTCCCGGCTCCGGGCACGCTTGCGGGCGTGCTGGGCGTGGGCGTGATGGCGCTGCGTCGGCGGAGGTAATCCTGACCTGAGAGATGGGAAGGGCCGGCGCTGATGCGTCGGCCTTTTCTCATTTTTGGATGATTATGCCGAGGTGCGCGGAGCCTCACTGCCGGGTAGCACAGATAAAAAACAAGACCAGCTAAGACACGACCATGAAGCATGGTCTGGGCACTTTAGAGTTCCAGCAGAAGTCGCTGCGGGTCCTCGATTGCCTGCTTGATACGCACGAGGAACTGCACCGCCTCAGCGCCGTCGATGATGCGGTGGTCGTAGCTGAGGGCGAGGTACATCATGGGGCGGATAGCGACCTGGCCCGAGCCGGTGGGGTACTCCACAGCGCGGGGCTTAATGGAGTGCATGCCCAGGATGGCTGACTGGGGCGGGTTAAGGATGGGCGTGCTCATCAGGGAGCCAAAGATGCCGCCGTTGGTGATGGTGAAGGTGCCGCCCTGCATGTCTTCCAGGGCGAGCTTGCCGTCCTTGGCGCGGGTGGCGAGTTCTTTGATGCCAGATTCAACACCGGCAAACGACAGTTTCTCGCAGTTACGCAGGACGGGCACCACCAAGCCCTTAGGCGTCGAGACGGCCACGGCGATGTCGCAGTAATCGTGCTTCTCGATCGCCGGCTGGCCGGCATCCTCCACGATGTAGGCGTTCACCATGGGGAACGCCCGCAACGCGCCCGCAACGGCCTTGACGAAGAACGACATGAAGCCCAGGCCGATGCCGTGGCGCTTCTCGAAGTCTTCCTTGTACTGCTTGCGGAGGTCCATCACGGCGGTCATGTCCACCTCGTTAAACGTGGTGAGCATGGCGGCGGTGTGCTGGGCCTGCACGAGGCGGCCCGCGATGCGCTGGCGCAGCGGGGTCATGCGCTCGCGGGTTGCGTTGCGAGAACCGGTGGGAGCTGCGTGTGCGGCAGGCTGGGGTGCCGCGGGGGGCCTGGGAGCGGCAGCGCCGTTGGCGGCGGGCGTCTTGACATGCTTGAGCACATCCTCCTCGCGGATGCGCTGGCCAGGCGGGATGCCGTTGATGGCGCCCAGGTCGACGTTGTGTTCCGCAGCAACTTTGCGGGCCAGCGGCGTCGCCCTCACGTCGCTCTTGGACGCGGGCGGGGGGGCGGTGGCGACGGCGGATGCAGACGCTGCGGCGGAGCCGGGCTTGCCTTCGACGGCGGCCTTCGCGTTCTTGGCGGCGGGCGCAGCGCTGGACACGGCGCCGACTTCGATTGAACCTACCGAGGACCCCACTGCGACGGTGTCGCCCTCGTTGGCGGTGGTGTGGAGGACGCCGTCTTCACTGGCGCGGATCTCGAGGGTCACCTTGTCGGTTTCGAGCTCCATGATCAGGTCGTCCTTGCTGACCTGATCGCCCTCTTTCTTGACCCACTTCTGAACAACGCCGCTGGTGACTGACTCACCTGCCGCGGGGATGATGATGTCGACTGCGGCCATGGGTTCGATCTCGCGTTTGGAGGCAGTGGAATGAAAAGCGTGCTGATCAGGTTAGCGGCGGGCGGGCTGGGGCGATTTGGGGCTGGAAGTGGGCTTGGCGGGCGCGGCAACCTCGCGGTGGGCCTTGTCGGCGCCGGGGTTGGCGCCGATAGCGGCCGTGATCACGGCGTCCTGCTGGATGTGGTCGGCCTTCTTGCTGCCTACCGCGGGAGTGGCGCTGGTTTCGCGGCCGATGTAAGCGAGATCGATGCCGAGCTTGGTGCGGAAGACGTCCTGAGCGTAGAGGTACGCGCCGGCGTTGCGGGGCTCCTCCTGCACATAGACGCGTTCGGCATCCTTGGGATATTGGGCGAGGATGTCCTTCACCATGTCGGTGTGGAAGGGGTATAGCTGCTCGAGGCGGAGGATGGCCACATCGCCGCGCTGCACGGCCTGCCGGCGGTCGGCGAGGTCGAAGAACACCTTGCCGGAGCAGATGATGATGCGCTTCACGCCCTTGCGATCGAGCCCGCCCTTCGCGGTGAACGCGGGGTCGTCGAGCATCTCCTGGAAACCGCCGGTCATCAGGTCTTCGATGGGGCTGGTGGGGGTGCGCAGACGGCTCTTGGGGGTTGCGACGATCAGCGGCTTGCGGAAGCCCCTCATCATCTGGCGGCGGAGCATGTGGAAGGTCTGGGCGGCGGTCGTGGGGTTCACGACCTCCATGTTGTTATCGCCGCAGAGCTGGAGGAACCGCTCGATGCGGGTGGATGAATGCTCGGGGCCCTGGCCTTCGTAGCCGTGGGGAAGCAGCATCACGAGGCCGGACCATCGCGACCACTTGATCTCTCCGGCGGCGATGTACTGGTCGATGATGACCTGCGCGCCGTTGTGGAAGTCGCCAAACTGCGCTTCCCACATCACGAGCATGGACGGATCGGCGAGGCTGTAGCCGTAATCAAAGCCGAGCACCGAGACCTCGGAGAGGGGCGAGTCGTAGATGCAGTAGCGTGCCTGACGGGGGCTGCCATCGGGGCCGACCGTCCCCAGGGCGTGCCTGGTGCCGGGCTCGCCCACTTCGCGCATGTTGTTGAGGGGCGTGTATGCAACGCCGGTGGCGGTATCGCGCAGCACCGCGTGGCGCTGCGAGAAGGTGCCACGACGGCAGTCCTGCCCACTCAGGCGGACCGACACGCCATCGAGCAGCAGGGTGCCCACGGCAAGCATCTCGGCATCGGCGTGGCACACCATGCCGCCGTTGATGAGGCCCGCCCGCTCGGCGAGGGGCTTGGTGAGCTTGGGGTTGAGATTGAAGTCGGCCGGCACCGTGCCCATGGCCTTGCAGACTTCGGCCAGCTGTTCGCGGCTCGCGGCGGTCTTCGTGGGCTCAAAGGAGTACTTGTTCCCCAGACCCTCCCACCGCTCCGCGCCGGGCTTGACGACGGGCATGGTGGCCTGCTTCTTTGCGGCGGCGTGGGCGGTGTCGAGCGTGGCTTTCCAGTTGGCGGCCTTTGCCGCGGCGTCCTCGGCGGTCAGCACGCCCTCTTTGACGAGTGACTCAGCGTAGAGCGAGACCGTGGGCGTCTTGCGGCGTTCTTCGATGAGCGCGGCAAGCTGCGGCTGGGTGTAGCTCTGCTCATCGCCCTCGTTATGGCCATACTGGCGGTAGCACCACAGGTCGATGAAGACATCTTTGCGGAACTGCTGACGGTACGACATGGCCAGTCGCGCCACGGCAGCGCACGCCTCGGGGTCCTCGCCGTTCACGTGGAAGATGGGCGCTTCGATGCCCTTGGCTACATCGGTGCAGTAGGTCGTGCTGCGGTCATCCTCGGGCAGGGTGGTGAAGGCGATCAGGTTGTTGACGACAACGTGGATGGTGCCGCCAACGGTGTAGCCCTCAAGCTGCGACATGTTGAGGGTTTCGAAGACCATGCCCTGGCCGGCGACGGCTCCGTCGCCGTGCAGCAGCAGGGGCGCGACGCGGCGGCGCTCGGTGTCGCCGCGGAGTCGCTGCGTGGCGCGGGCCCGGCCCAACACAACAGGGTCCACAGATTCGAGGTGGCTTGGGTTGCTGGCCATTGCGAGGTGGACCTGCTTGCCGTTGGGGAGTGTGCGGTTGATGGAGTACCCGCGGTGGTACTTCACATCGCCGCCGCCATCGACGTAACCCTCTTCCCAGTTGTCCTCAAACTCGGTGAAGATCTGCTCGAAGGTCTTGCCCATCACGGCACCCAGCACATTGACGCGCCCGCGGTGGGGCATGCCCAGCACGACTTCTTCGATGCCCAGTTCGGTGCCCTGCTCGATGAGGTTCTCAAGCAGGGGGATGAGCGAGGTGCTGCCCTCGAGGCTGAACCACTTGAAGGTCTTGCCGTAGCGGATGCCGACGAAGCTTTCGAACGCCTGCGACTGGGAGAGATTGTCCAGGATGGCGAGCTTCTGCTGGGTTGAGAAGGACATGCGGCCGCGGGCCCGCTCGAAGTTGTCGCGGAACCAGGCACGTTCGGCACCGTTGTTGAGGTGCATGAACTCAACACCGATGGAGCCGCTGTACGTCGCTTCGAGGTAGGCAATGGCCTCGCGAAGCGTGGCACCCGCAGGCAGCCCGCTGACCTGCGCATTGGCAGGGCGGTCGAGGTCGGCATCGGACAGCCCGTGGTGGGCGAGTGTGAGCTCGTCTGGGCGGGCCCGCTCACGGCCGAAGGGGTCCAGCTTGCTGGCCAGGTGTGCCCGCGAGCGGTATGCACCGACGAGGCCGTCAACGCCGCGCTGGAAGCGGGTGTCGCCACCGCCATCGGCAGCGCCAGCCCCACTCAGGGCAAGATCAAAGCCGCGGAAGAAAGCAGCCGTGTCTTCGGGGACCGACGCGGGGTCGGCCTTGAAGCTGGCGTACTGGGCATCGAGAAACTCGGCGTTCCAGGCGTTGACCGAAGGGGCAACAGAGCGGGACCCTGTCGTGGAAGGGGCGTGGCCGTTGGTGGCGGGAGTGTTCTGACCGGGCCTCATGGCTGTTCCTGTGGCGCGGGGAGACGGCGATGCGGACACACGAACAGAGCCCGATCAACGCTCCCCGAAATCGCGTTTGGGATGGTAGGCAAGAACGATATCGGTCATTCCGAGGGCCCGGTTCTTTCCGACTTTGGCGATTGTGCGGGATTGGGCCTGCAGGCCGTAGGATGGGCCCATGCTCACCGCCAGCCGCGGCTCCCGCGGGCGCTACCCGGGACTCGATCAACGCCAAGTGCCGCTCGCGGCTGCCATACCTGCGTTGCTGGTCATTCTCGTTGTCGCGGCGTTCTGGCCGTCGTTTGGCGGGGATTATGTGTCGTGGGACGACTTCAATAACTTCACAAAGAACACGATGTGGCAGGGGCTGGGCTGGGTCAACCTTCGGTGGATGTTCACGACAGAACTGATGGGCCACTACCACCCGGGGACGTGGCTGAGCTTCGGGCTGCAGTATGTTCTGTTTGGCGGCGGCCCTCTGCCCGGGCATGTGATTAATGTCCTGCTTCACGCATTGAACGGGGTGCTGCTGTTTCTAGTCTTTCGCAAGGTGCTGTCACTTGCCTGCTTCGATGTTGCGGATGGGGGAGGCGGAGTTCGCCTGGCGTGGTGCGCGGGGCTGGGCGCGGCGTTGTTTGCCGTTCACCCACTGAGGGTCGAGTCTGTTGCCTGGATTACTGAGCGGCGCGATGTGCTGAGCACTGCTTTTCTGCTGGGGGCGGTGCTGACGTACTTCTGCAGTGCGGTCTCGGGACAGGTGCGGCTGGGCAGCCGCGGGTGGTACTGGGCCACCGTTGGCCTTATGTTGCTGAGTTGTCTGTGCAAGGCGTGGGGCATGAGCTTCTTTGCGGTGTTGCTGGTACTGGATGCGTATCCGCTTCGGCGCGTACCGGCTTGGTCTCGCGGGGGGCTTCGGGCTGTGGCGAGGTTGATCGTTGAAAAGACCCCGATGATTCTCATCGGGCTGGTCACGGCGGCGGTCGCATCGCACGCACAGGCGGGAACTGACGCGACGTGGACGC
The DNA here is from genome assembly GCA_038260025.1 of Phycisphaerales bacterium. GTDB lineage: Bacteria > Planctomycetota > Phycisphaerae > Phycisphaerales > UBA1924 > JAEYTB01. The sequence goes on along the minus strand of JBBSOF010000006.1, from coordinate 42,614 downwards.
TTTCGGAGTGGACCATCACGCAGCGTCTAGTGCAGGCGTGCTATGGGCTGTGGTTTTATGTGCTGCAGACGATTATGCCTCATGGGCATGCGGCGCTGTACCAGCTTGACGAGGGGCTTGATCCTTTGTCGCCCAGGTATCTCATTGCATACGTGTTTGTCGCATCGCTGATTGGGGTGTTCGCATGGTCGTGGCGGAACCGGCCCGGGGTTGCCGCGGCAATTGCTGTTTATGTCATTGAGGTGAGCCCAGTGCTGGGGCTGAACCAATCGGGCGTGCAGATGGTGGCGGACCGGTACTCATACCTCTCAACCATGCCCTTCGCGGCTTTGGTGGCGGGGGGCATGCTCGTGCTTTTGAAACGCGACTCCTTTGCAACGCTGCGGACCGCCGCAGCGATTGCAGGACTCGTCGTGCTCGTCCTTAGCGTGCTCACATATGCGCAATGCACTGTGTGGCAGACGACGCGCACTCTTTGGGAGCACGCTGCATCGGTTTCGCCGACTTCTCAGGTGCTGTATTCATACGCGACAACCGTAGAGCCGACTGACCGGCAGTTTGCCAACGAGTTATTCCGCCGGGCTGCCGAGCAGGAGCCACCAGATGGGCGGGCGCTGTACCAGTATGCCATTTCAGAGCAATCGATGGGCCGCGAGGAACACGCGGGGGCTCTCTTCCTTGAGGCAACAAAGTACATGAAGATGGCCTACATGGCGCACCAGAACCTTGGCATCATGTACTACAAGCACGGGATGCGGGGTGACGCCATTCGACACTACGAGCTGGCGATACGAGATGTGGAGCGCCCAGGACAGAAACGCCCCAGCGGCGGACCCTATATGGTCATGGCTTTGGCGATGCTGGATCGCGGCGACCGCGCCGCAGCGGTCGCTCACCTGCGCAAGGCTCTCACCCACGCCGACACTCGCGCAGACGCGGCAAGCAAGCTGAAGGAACTTGGCGAAGCACCCTGAACCGATCAGCCGAAGCGGCCGGTGACGTAGTCTTCGGTTTCGGGCAGGTGCGGGGTCTGGAAAACCTCGCGCGTGGGGCCGTACTCGACCAGGCGGCCGAGGTACATGAACGCTGTATAGAGGCTGACACGGGCGGCCTGCTGCATATTGTGCGTCACGATGAGCACCGTGTAACGGGAGGATATCTCCAGGATCAGTTCCTCGATCTTCAGTGTGGCAACAGGGTCGAGCGCGGAGCAGGGCTCATCGAGCAGGAGCACCTCAGGGTCTGCGACGATCGCGCGGGCGATGCACAACCGCTGCTGCTGGCCGCCGGACATGCCGAGGGCTGAATCTTTGAGGCGGTCCTTCACTTCATCCCACAGTGCGGCAGCACGGAGCGACCGCTCGCATGCTTCTTCCAGCACATCGCGGCGACGCTCGCCGTCGATGCGGAGCGGGTAGATGACGTTCTCGAAGATGGACATCGGAAACGGGTTGGGCCGCTGGAAGACCATGCCGAGTCGCTTGCGAAGGTCGATCACGTCGACATCGTGGGCGTAGATGTCATCGCCGTTGAGGAGCATGCGGCCGTCAACACGGACGCCGTCAACGAGGTCGTTCAGGCGGTTGACGCTGCGGAGCAGGGTTGACTTGCCGCAGCCGGAGGGGCCGATGAGGGCCGTGACCTTGCCGCGGGCGATGGTCATGTCGATGTCGTACAGCGCACGGTTGGCCGTGTACCACAGCGAGAACTTCTTCATCTCAAGGACGGTGGCTTCTGCACTGAGCGCGGGGGAGACATACGGCGTCGAGGGCTTGCCGGCGCGGATGGCGTCGATCACCTGATACTCGCGGGGCCCCCTGCCGGAGTTCATGCGGCTGTCGGCGATGCGCTGCACCTGCACGGGCCCCGGCGTTGATGCGGACGCTGCCGCGGGGCCGGAGGGTGTTGGAGAGGAGGTGTTGGGCATAAGCGTCTGCATTGGTCGGCTATACGCTGGCGTTGATAACCCGTGCCCGCAGGCGGGCGCGGATCAGGACCGCGGCCAAGTTTAGGGCGAGGATGATGAGAACAAGGAGCAGTGTCGTCGTCCACACGAGGGGCCGCGCAGCCTCGGAATCGGGGCTCTGGAAACCCAGGTCGAAGATATGGAAACCCAGGTGCATAAAGCTGCGCTCGCCATGTACGAAGGGGAAATGGCTATCCACCGGCAGTTCAGGCGCCGACTTCACGGCCCCGATCAGCATCAGCGGGGCGACCTCGCCCGCGCCGCGTGCCATTGCCAGGATCGCGCCGGTCATGATGCCCGGCAGCGCCTGCGGCAGGACGATACGGCGGATCGTCTGCCACTTGCTTGCGCCGCAGCCGTAGGAGCCTTCTCGCACGGAGCGGGGCACGGCGGAGATGGCCTCTTCCGTCGCAACAATGACCACGGGGAGCGTGAGCAGGGCCAGTGTGAGTGATGCCCACAAGATGCCGCGGGTACCGAAGGTTGAGGTCGGTAGTTTCTCAGCGAAAAAGCCCCCGAAGTAGGGAGAGCTGCTGACGGCCCACACAGCGAGGCCGACGCCCGCGAGCCAGCACACGCCGATGACCGTGTTCAGGCGGTGACGACGAGAAGGCACCGACACGCCGCGGGCGAACATCGCAAGAGAGAACGCGAGTGTGACCACGACGATGCAGCCCGCGATGCCCCACCACCACATGCCGCGGGGCGCAGGCGAGGCGGGGCCCGCATCGATATAGGCACCCACCGAGTAGGCGAAGAAGCCTAAGCCGAACACGCCGTACACCACGCTGGGCACACCCGCGAGGTTGTTGACTGCAATACGGATCAGGCTGACGAGCGGCCCCTGGCGGGCATACTCACGCAGGAAGAGCGCGGCGATTACACCCAGCGGCACCACGGCGATCGCCAGCAGCATCGTCAGCGTGACGGTGCCGAAGATCACGGGGAACACGCCACCCTCGGTGTTCGAGTTCCGCGGCTGCGTCGATACATACTCCCACCACCGCGACAGGTACACCCGCAGCTTGCCCAGGCCGGTGAGGGCATTGGCGGGAATGATGCGGATGGTCTGGGAGACCATCATCGGATTGGTCAGGTCTCCCTGGCGGAGGGGCGACATGTGACCGGTGGTGGGTTCCACCACGACCACGCGATGCGTCGCGTCTTGCGCACGGAGTGTTTCGATCTCCTTCTGCGTATCGGCATAGGTTGCCTCAAGGACGGAGATGTTTGCATCGGCGTCGGCCTTGATCTGCGCGAGGCGCTCGGGCGGCATATCGGGCGCTGTGAGCGGGCCTTCGAGCCATGCAAACAGCAGCAGCGCGGCTGCAATCATGACGAGTAGGGACTTCGCGCCACGGAACACGGTGCGTTGCAGGCGGTTGACGGGACGCACCCGCTGCAGGCCGACCGCCAGCGCGAGGGGGATGATTGCCGCGAAGATGACGCTCCCGAAGGCCAGCGGGTGCTCGAGTGTGCGATCCGTCGCTGCCTCCGTGCGGCGGGCTTCCAGTTCCGCCCTGCGCACCGCGAGCCGCGACTTCTCCATGGCAGTGTTGAGGTCGCCAAGGTCATCGCGGGTCATGGACTCGATCCGCTCGGCGCGTTCGCGGGCAAGGGGCTGCACCTCCTGGAAGTATGCGAGTGCGGACTCGCCCTCGGCGAGTGCGCGCTGCTGATCCCCGTCCTTGGTCAGAACCTTCTGCACCTCGCCCAGCCAGATGCCCCAGTCGGTGCGCTCCAGGAGCACCGCATCACGGGGCGCATCCTTCGAGACGATGTCTTTGTCGTCGATCCAGCGGAAGGGTGCCTGGCCCAGGTCGCGGTTGCCCACGCGGTACAGCGTGCGGCCGCCCGCATCGTCGTGCTCGACGGGCATGCCGAGGACGACTTGGGACGACGCAAGAGTCACACGCTCGATGGGCTGGGGCCAGAAGGTGCGTGAGCCCTGCACCACGATGAGGCCGAAAATCCCCACGATCATCACGAGCGAGATCAGCAGCGACGCCCCCATGATCCAGATCGCCGGCTCCCCGTGCGCCGTCGGGAGCGCCGGGCGTCGCTTGGCGGCGGTGCGCGGCGCAGGTACGGCGGATTGAGGCGGCGGTGGTTGGAGCGTTGTCAGGGTCATGGGTGTTGCGGGGATTGCGCTTAGAGCGCGGCGTTGCGCTTGCGGAAACGTTGGCGAACAATCTCCGCGGTGGTGTTGACGATGAAGGTCATGATGAACAGCACGAGCCCGCACAGGAACAGCACGCGGTAGTGCGTTCCATCGCGCACGGCTTCGGGCAGTTCCACGGCGATGTTGGCCGAGAGCGTGCGGAAGCCCGCGAAGAGGTTGCTGGAGATCTCGGGGGTGTTGCCGGTGGCCATGAGCACGATCATGGTTTCACCAACGGCGCGCCCCAGGCCGATCATGATGGCGGAAAAAACGCCCGAGCCCGCGGCTGGGAGCACAATGCGCACCGCCGTCTGCCAGGGTGTCGCACCGAGGCCCAGCGATGCGGAGCGCAGGTGGTTGGGCACGCTGCGGAGGGCGTCCTCGCTGATGGTGTAGATGATCGGGATGACCGCGAAGCCCATGATGATCCCCACGACCAGCGAGTTTCGCTGGCTGAAGGGGCCGAAGATCGAGTCGCGGGTGTCCAGCCCTGCAGAGGTGAGGACTGCCGCGAGCGCGGCTGCGAGCCCTGCACCAGCGACGAGCGTCAGCAGGTAGCGCAGCAGCTCGGCCGTAGCGAGCGCGCCGCGGTCGCGGCCCAGCATGCGCTCAAAGACAGCGCGGTCGATGACGCGGTGTTGCAGCAGGTAGATGCCGAGCAGGGAGGGCAGCAGCAGGGCCAGCAGCCAGCCCGGATACGCGCCGCCGATGGACCCGTTGAGCCAGCGGCGGATGGGGGCTTCGGCCTGGGGAAGGGATTGCTCAACGATGGTCCCCGAGCCGTCCTGGTTGACGCGCACGACTGCGCCATCGCGGAAGCCAAACCCTTCGCGGCGCAGGGCGCGTTCATCCGACGGGCTCATGCTCTCGCGCCGGCCGACCCACGCCGGCCACTGATCCTGGGGCAGCGAGGTGTAGGAGCCTGCCGCGAGAAGCCGGTCTGTTTGAGTTGGCGCGAACAGCACTGCGGAGACCGCCGGAGCTGCGGCAACGCTCGCCACTATTGAAACAAGCAGCGCCATCGCCACCACGCCCACCCGCGCGCGGCGTGACACCCAGGCCCGCCGCGGCATTGGGACGAGTTGCCACAGGTGGGCCAGCAGCCCCATCAGCACCGGCGTGAGGGTGATGCCGATGAGCACCTGCGGCAGCCATCTCGCGAGGAACGGGGCGACAACGATAGCCGCGACGAAACCGAGCACCACTGAAGGAAGCGAGGCCATTAGTTCGATGACGGGTTTGACGATTCGGCGCGAACGCAGGCCCATGAACTCGCTGGTGTAGATGGCGCCCAGCACCGCGAGGGGCGTGGCGATGAACATCGCCACCACGGTGGCCTTGAGCGTGCCGTAAATCAGGGGGATGAGGCTGAGCTTGACCTCGGCCCCTTCGCTGCCCGCCGAACTCTGGTAGATGAACTCGGGCTTGAGTTCCCCTTCGTAGCGGATGGGTGCAAAGAGGGAGGCCAAACTGGCATCGGCATGCCCGGGCGATAGCGTGCGAAGGCTGTACCCACCCTCCTGCGACAACGCGAGCAGGGCGTCGCCCCGCGGGCTGAAGAAGATGTCGGAGGGCGTCCCTGGCCCCGCATCGGTGGTCTGAAAAACGACCTTGCGGCTCGTCATGTGGCGGACGACAAGCTCCCCGCCTTGCGTGTACACGGCGATCAGGCGATCCCGACCGCTGGATGCGATGGCAACGACGGGGGACGCCGCGGCATTGAACGCGTCTGACTGCGTCATCCGGAACGAGTCAAAGCCCGGGGCAGTTGGATCGCGCGCGGGCTGGTATGCCCGCACATCACCGGCTTCATCACCCACCAGCACGGTCATGCCGCCCAGCAGCATGGTGGCGGCCGTGAGCCGCGCGGCGCCTGCGCTGACGGACAGCGTTTCGGCAAGCCTGACTTTTCCGCTCTGAGGCGAGTAACGCTCCAGCGTGCCATCAGCCCACAGCGCGAGCACATGGCGGCCATCGCCCGTGACAAAGAAGTAGTCAGGGAGGCCCCTCGCGGGGTTTGCCAGCGTGAACTCGATTCCTGATACGCGGGCAACAGGCTCATCGCCGCCGAGGGGCGTGACGGTCCGGATCGACCCCAGCTCGGCTTCGCCGCCGGCGCGGACGAATGCGAGGAACCGCGCACCCGCGCCGTTATCGTGCATGTCCAGCCGCACGATCGGGTGGTCGGGCTCGGGGGGTTGAAGCTCGGTCAGCGTCAGGACGGGCGATGTCTGCCTCCAGCGGGACTCTCCCACACGCTCGATCACCGTGCCGGGGCGATTTTCTCGCGCGGGGCGGGTGTACTGGCTCCCCACAGGGAACGATGCCATGCGCGGTGTGACCTCGTCCTCGGGCAGAGGGCTGGTATCGAGCGCCATACGGCCCAGTTGCAGACTGCCGTCGTCGAACGCAACGGCGATTCCGTCGGCGCCGGCGCGGGCGGCGGCGGTGACCCTGTGGGGCTCGGGGAGCGGCGTGGCCAGAATCTCAGACCCGCCGCGGAGCGATGCGGCGTGCAGGGTGCCGTTCTCGTCAAGCGAGGCGATGGCCTGGTTGTATTCGCCGATGACCGTTGCGACGCGGGTGAAAGGCCCGATCTGCGAGGCATCGAGCATGGCGGCCGAGCCGTGGCGGAAGAGCGGCAGCACAGTCCACAGGAGGTAGACGCAGATGCCAAGCACGGCAACGAGGATGCCCACACCGCCCACGGAGATGACGGCGCTGGCGGCACGATCCCAGAAATAGACAGCGCGGGTGGTCCGGCGTTTGGAGTGAGAGCGGGTTCGCTGCACGCCCCACCAGTGTCCCGTCCTGCCGGTGAAAGGCGGGCTCCCGGTCGGTCAAGATTGCGCTAAGACGCCGCCTGACATAGGCTGAACGTGTCAGTTGCGCAGGCGGCCGAAGCGGAATGGGGTGAGGGGGGCCTGGACCGGCTTGCCCTCCCGCGGCCGGAACTCGGCGAACAGCTCGACGGCCTGCGGCTCAAACTCGTCGGTCCCGACTTCCAGTACGTTGAGGAGGAACTCGTAGCCTGGGCCGGCGTTCATCCGCCGCAGGGCCGCCTGCGTCTGGATCTCGTCCATATTCCAGCGCACCAGCTCTTTCTTGTCCTTGCCGATGAGGCGGAACTCGAACGCGCCGGGCACCGCGAGGGGGAGCGCGAATTTGTCGGAGGTGACGTAGACGACCACATCAAATGAATCGACGTAGCCGTTCGCGTTGCTGTCGCGGGGGGCCGTGGCGAAGACCCCGACTTTCGTCGGGGCCGTCGTCTGCGGCGGCACCTGGATGGGTTTGCGTTGTGGGTCTGTGCTGACGCAGCCTGCGAGCAGCAGTGCGGGAACGGTGAACACAATGGCGGGCTTCATCGCGGTGGAGTCCTGGACTTTGCCCCGACAGGGACACTGCGGGGCTGGGAAGATTGCGGGGCGGGCGCGGCATCCTGAATGCGAGTGCGCGTGTTGTTACGGCTGGGCACCAGCACCGATGGCTCGGGGATTGACGGCGTTGGTGCGGGCACGGTGGTTGGGGTGCGGTCATTGGGGTCGACGAAGGCGTCAGGGTCGAGCGGGCGGCCCTGCGCGGCGGCGGCTTCGGCCTCGGCCTCCTTCACCTTCTTGTGCTTGATCTCCAGACGCAGCCGCTCGAGATAGTCCTCTACCTTACTGGGGTCTTGCAGGCGATCCACCGCCTGCTCGGTCACGTCCTGGATGAGGGGCTCGGCAATCCCCGCCTGACCGGGGATGACCCGGGCGGTGAGGATGACCAGCAGTTCGGTCTTGACGTTGGTGTCCTTCTTGGTGCGGAAGAGGTACCCGAGCACGGGGATATCACCCAGGATCGGGACCTTGGTATGGCGCTGCTCTTCGCTAGACTGGATGAGCCCGCCGATGACCACCGACTGGCCGTCCTTGACGGTCACGACCGTGTCGACCGCGCGCTTCTTGATGATCGGCGCAAATACGTCGGCGCTGATCTGCGTGGTCTTGGCCGAGAGCTGCGAGATCTCGGGCTGGATATCCATCCGCACGAAGCCGTCGGCGCTGATGGAGGGCACGACGTTGAGGATGATGCCCACGTCTTCACGCGTCAGGTCGGCGAAGGAGTTGCCGATGCTGCTGCGCTCGACGCCGTTGACCACGGCGATGTTCTCGCCGACCTGGATCTTTGCGACCTGATTGTTGTTGACGGTGACCTGGGGGTTGCTGAGCACTTCCAGCTTTCCCTGCTCCTCAAGAGAGCGGATGAGCACGCCGAAGTCTGCCGAGGAGACGGCGAGATTTGGCACGCCCAGGGCCGTGGCGACGCTGGAGCCGGCGGGGGTGGAGCCGATACGGTACCCCTCGCCACCGAAGGGACCGACATTGACATCCACGCCCCAGGTCTCTGTGTTGTCGAGCGTGACCTCTGCCAGCAGCACCTGGATCATGACCTGCGGGGGAGCGGCGTCGAGCTCGTCGATAATGCTCAGCACGGTGGACATGTAGCGCGGGCTGGTGGAAATGACGAGCTTGTTGCTCTTCTCATCCCCCACCACCGTGACTTCCTCCTCGAGACGACGCATGAGCGAGCCCGAAAGCTGCGGGCCCAGGGTGGTGCGCTCCGCGCTGGTCTCATTCTGGAAGTAGCTCTTGAGGGTGGTCTCGATCTCCTTCGCTTTGGCGTTGCGGAGGCTGTAGACGCGGCGCTCGCGCTCGTTGGCCTCGATGTCATCAAGCTCTGTGACGAGCTTGCGGACGAGGTCCAGGTAGTCGGCGGTGCCGCTGACGATGAGTGTATTGGTGCGGGCATCCACCGCGATCGACAGCTGCTGGCGTTCATCGGGCACGGCCGTCACGGTGGAGCCTTCGAGCCCTGACAGCCCGGGCGTCGGGGCATCACCCGGCTGCTCCGGCTGCTGGTTGTTGAGGGGCACCAGCACCAGGGCGTTGCCCTGTTGACGCAAGTTGAACGTGTCGCGCAGCACCTCCGCCATCTGGCGGGCGTCGGCGTTCTGCAGCTTGAAGTACTCGATCTGTCTCGCCCCGGCGGATGAGGCCTCGATATCCTCGATCATCTCCGAGAGCAGGGTGACGATCGGGGCGGGGGCGGTGATCCAGATGGAGTTGGTCCGTTGATCGGCCGTGAGCGTGACCTGATCTTTGATGGCTCCGTCGATGTCCGCTTCGGTGGGCTTGCGGCCGCTCTTCTGGCCCGCAACCTCGCTCGCGACTTCCGTCAGCTTGTCGCGCAGGAACTGGATCTTTGTGGCCTGGCGCACCTGGCCGCCGCTGAGCGGACGCCCCGCGAGAACGCTCTGGAGCAGCCGCACGACCTCGGGCGCGTTGGCGGACTTGAGCTCAATCCACTTGACCTGCTGCTTCGCGAGGACTTCCGTGGTGTCGAGCTTGTGGGCGAGGGCCCGCAGTTCGATCATGTCCTGCTCGTTGCCGCTGATGACGATGGCGTTGAGCCGCTCATTCGCCGTTGCGCTGACAGAGCCTGCGCCGCGCTTGGCGACTTCCTTCGCCACATACAGAGTCGCGAGCGAATCGGCCACTTCGGCCGCACGACCGCGGGTGAGCTGGACGATGTCCATGCGCTCTCCCTTGGCCTGTCGATCTGAATCTGCCGAGAGCGCCGCGACAAGTTCTTTCACAACCTGCAGGTTCTCATCGCTCGCGGCAACAATCAGCAGGTTGTTCGTGGGCTCGGGCTCGATGCTGAAGGCGTCGAGGGGGTTCCGGGTTCCGCCGACTTGTGCCGCGGCCGTGATGCGCTCCCGCATCAGCGCGCCGATGCGGGGGGCCAGTTGACGCACGTCGCCTGATGTCACGGGCACGACGTGCAGGCCGACGGAGAAGTTCGATTTTTCGCCATCCAGCGTCTTGAGGAGGCCCTCGAGGATGGCCAGGGACTTGTTGCTGCTGCTGGCGATGATGGAGTTGGTCCGCGCATCGGAGGAGATGATCAGCCGGTCTTCGGGCCGCTGGTCGGTCGCCTGCTCGCGCTGGCGGAAGATATCCCGCGCCACGCCAACCACCCGCTCCGAAGCGGCGTGCTGGAGGGGGTAGACGCGGACGGTGTTCGCGGCAGAGGCGGCCTCTACATCGAGCATGGCCACAAGCTGCTTGACGATCTGGTTGTTCGCCGGCGTGCCGACGACGATGAGGCTGTTGAGCTGTTCTTCTGGGGCGATCACCAGGCCGTTTACTGCCGCGAACAGGTCTGCTTCCACCATGGCGTCCTTGTCGGTGGGGTTGCGGCCCTCGCCGAGCATGCGGAGCCTGCCGTACTGACGCTGCAGGCCGACAGCCTCTGGCGAGAGCGCAAGGCCGCGGACGAGGATGGCGTTGAGCTCGCGCGAGAGCGTGGCGCTGTCGGCGAACTTGAGCGGGATGATGAGCGGCTCGATCCACTTGCTGGCACGGTCGCTGTCGAGGTCTTTGATCAGCACCTCCACAAGCGCTACAGCCTCCTCTCGCCCCGCGACGACCATCGCGTTGGTGCGTTCGTCGATACTGACGGCAATTTCGCCCGCCAGCGCCTGGCCCGTGGCCGTGGTGGGCAGGCCCTGCCGCCGCGTGCCGGGCAGGCGTCGCAGCGCCTCACCCTGCGTGAATAACTGCTCAATGACCGTCTTGACGCGCGTCGCCGAGGCGTTCTCCAGCATGAAGATGCGGACAACAACGGCGTCGCCGACGGGCAGCGTGTCCAGCAGCCGCACGATGTCCTTCAGGGCATCGATGTTGGCCTGCGTCGACGCAATGACGACGGCGTTGCTGTCGACATCGGCGATGAGGCGGATCGGCTTGGCAAGGTCCACCGTTGCGGGAATGGCGTTGATGCCGTTCTTCGCGAGCGAGAGCCGCCGCACCTGCTCCGCAAGCGCCTTCGCGGGGCCCGAGAGCGTCTCGCTCTTGGGGTCGCTCGTCCGCAGCATCGACAGAAGCGTCTCAACCAGCGGGCGGGCCGAGGCCATCTTCAACGGGACGATGGCCATCTGCTGCTGGGCATCGATGGGCTCGGAATCCAGAGCGTGAACAAGGGCCTCGACCGCCCGCGCATCCGCGGGGCTCGCCACGACCGCCAGCGCCCGGCGGCTGGAGAGCGCCACGATGGTCACCGGCTCGCTCACCACGCCGCGCTGGTCGTTGGTCTGCGGGCGGGTCAGGCCCATGTCTTCCAGCATCTTCTTGATGTCCGCCGGGGCGTTGTGCGTCACATCGACGATCGTGACGCTCTGCGAGAGGGCCGACATGCCGGGCTTCTCAGGGTCTTCGGGGGCGAGGTTCGCGCCGTCAAGCTCGGTGATCACCCGCTGCACCTCGTCCAGCAGACGGGGGCTGCACGCGATGACGAGCGAGTTGCTGGAACGGTCGATTTCCACCGCGAAGGTCTCGCCCTGCGACTTTGCCGTTTCGGTGAACGTTGCGAGGAGCGTCTGGCGGAGCCTTGCCGCGGCAACGTTCTTGAGGCGCACGACGTGCGGCGTCACCCGCCCGAGCTCGCCCTGCTGCTCGAGGGTTGAGGCCAGGGCGCGGATCTGGGCGAACTGCTCATCATCGGCACGCACCAGCAGAGCACCGGTGGTGTCGTCGCCGATCACCACCACGGCCTTGGGGCCGGAGTTCTTCTGGTTGGGTTGCTTGTTGAGGTAAAGCTCGCGGATGCTTGCCGCGACAGCGGAGGGTTTGCCGTTCTTGAGGGGGATGATCCGCGGCAGGGGCATGTCGGCAAAGCCCGCGACATCCAGCTGCTTCACAATGTCTTCGATGCGCTGCAGGTCGGGCTTGTTCGCGAACACGATAACAGCGTTGGTCAGGGGCTCGGCGGACACCGTGGGCAGGTCGCTGGGGGAAATGAGAATAGTGGGCTCGGGCAGGAAGGGTCGCTGGTTGTTGTTGGGGCCTTGAGCACGCTGCGCAGCCGCGGCGCGGGCGCGGCTGAGGCGCAGTTCCTCTTCCAATGGGGCGCGCAGGCCATCGTTCAGCGCCTTGGCGACACTGGGGGCGTCGGCGTGGGCGAGGGGGATGACGGCGAGCTGGCGGGCCGTGTCATATTCCTTGGTGTCGAGCTTGGCCAGCAGCGAGCGGATGCCGTCCCACTGGCCCTGCTCGGCGCGGATAACCAGCGAGTTGGAGACGGGGTCGGAGATGATCGTGACGTTGCGGGCACCCGGCGTCGAGGCCTCAGGCGCGGAGCGGCCGTAGAAGTTCTTCAGGGCGGTGGCGGTCGGCTCGCTCTTGGCGAACTCGAGCCGGATGAACTCGGTGGTGCGTTCCTCGCCGACGGGCGTATCGAGCTCGCGCACGATCTTGTCGATCTCCTCCATCTGGTCGGAGGGGGCGTACACCGTCAGCGTGTTGTCCTGGCGGGAGTAGTCGATGCTTGCCTGTGCGTCGTTCACGTTGTGGGGCCGGGCGCGGAGCATCTGCTCGACCGTGTATGACACTTCGGTCGCGTCGGCATTGGCGATCTTGAAGCGGCGGAAGATGAGCCCGCTGCGGACCGGTTCGGTATCGAGCTTGCGGATGTGCTCCATCACCAGCGCGATGGCCTCTTTGCTTCCGGTCAGCAGCAGCGAGTTGCTGCGCGTTACGGGGGTCACCGTCACTTTGACGGCCGCGGGGAGGGCGGACTTGAGCGCGGCCGCCACTTCCGCGGCTTTGGCCGAGGTGAGCGCCACCGTCTCGATGTTCGCTTCCTCACCTTTGGGGGCGGCGTCAAGCTGCTTCAGGAGTGCGACGACATCGTCGAAGGACGCGGCAGGAGCGGACACCAGCAGCGAGTTCGTGCTGGGCTGCGGCGTGATGATGACCTGCTCATCACCTTTGCCGCTACGTGCGAACATGGAGCGGAGTGCATCGGCGGTGTCCCGGGCGGTGCCGTTCTTGAGGACAAACACCTCGATGCGACGATCCTTGCCGCCGTCGGGCTGGTCTATCTGGGCCACGAGATCGCGGAGGGTCCGCAGGTCCTCATCGCGGCCCGACACGATCAGGACGTTGCCATCCTGGCTACCGATGACGTTGACGGGGGGAGCATCCACGCCCATGGATCGGGCACGGTCGGCGAAGAACTGGCGCAGGCTCATGCCGGCGCGATCGGCCTTGGCGTGCGAGAGCGTGATCGCCTCAATCTTGATGCCGTCGGCTTCGGGCGCAGCGTCCAGCTCTTTGATGTAGCCCATCGCCTGCTCGACGCGCTCGGCCTTGCCCAGCACGATGAGGGCACGACGCGATTTGTCCACCTCGACGGTGATCGCCTCGGGGTCCGGCCCGCGCCACATGCCCCAGCCGGGTGTTGAGAAGGCCTTCTGCAACGCGGAGCGCAGCGCTTGCACGTCCGCTGTTTTGACCACCACGCTCCGCATGATGGTCGCTGTCCGCTCTGCCTGCGGCAGGTCCAGGGCCGCGATGACCCGCTCGGCTGCCGCGATCCCCTCTCCGCGGCCTACCAGCACGATGCTGTTGGTGTTCTCGCTGGGCTGCACATAGAGCTGGTGGTCCTGGCCTTCACCCTGCTGACGGCGGCCGCTGTACATCGTCTCCCACCGCATCTCGTCCACGACTTCCTTGATGGTGTTCGCAATATCCGTCACGCGGGCGTGCTTGAGCGCCACGACCTTGAACTGCAGGTCCTGCGCGGGCGTCGGCGTGTCGAAGGTCTTTACCAGCGACTCGACCTGCGCGTAGTCCTCATCACTCGACGAGACGACGAGCGTACCGGTGCGCTTATCACCCACAACCGCCACGCGGCTGGTGACACGCGTGCCGGGGCGGGATGAGACCTGCGCGCGCTCGGTAAAAAACTTCTGGAGCGCCGAGGCTACAAGCCCGGCGTCGGCCCGTTCCAGTTTGATGCTCCGCACGGGGAGCCCGCCGGTCTCGGCGGAGTCAACCTGGGCCACGATATCGCGCACCTGCGCCAGGTCTGCCTTGGGGGCCTGCACAACGAACAGTGAGCTGCCGTCCTGTGCCGAGATTCGCACGCGGCTCTTCCTGGCCGGGTCCCGGCCGACCACGACCTCCTCAACGATGCGCTGCACGGTCGATGGCAGCGCCTGCTGGAGCGTGATGATGGCCAGCTCACTGTCGCCCGCCTCCAGGGAGGAGTCGGCTGTCTCCAGCAGACGCGCGATATCGGCGTGCTGCGGGCCACTGGCCGTCACAAGCATGGAGTTGGTGCGGTCATCGGCCACGAAGCGTGCCTGGGGCGTGTCCTTCGCGTTGGGGCCCTGACGCTGCGCATCAAACAGGGATTGCAGCGTCCTGGAAAGGTCGTCGGCGCGGGCGTTCTTGAGGTCGTAACGCTGGATCGCGAGGCGATCCTTCACGGTGTTCTGGTCAATTGTCTCGATCAGCCGGTCAACCAGCACGAACGCCTCTTGCGGCGCGGAAACAATGATGGATGCGCCGCTCGGATCGGCCGTCATGCGCACGCTCGCCGCGTCGATCCTTGCGGTGATGCTGCCGTCGGGGCCGGGGATCGAGATGTCCATCGCCCGAACGCGCTGCGCCTGCCTGCCGTTGGGAGAGCCTGAGAACAGGTCGTGCAGCGCGCTGATGGCGCGCTCGGCGCTCACGCTGGTGAGGGGATAGACCTTGATCGTCAGTGGGGAAGCCGGGCTGACCTGAGCCAGCGACGCGGCGAGACGCCCCACAACGGCAAAGTCAATGTCGTTGGCAAGCACAATGAGCGCCGAGCCGGATGGGTCGGGAAACACCGAGACCGGGCCGCTGAAGCCCCCGGGGCTGGTGGGCGATGCACGCCCGATCTGGGCGGTGGTCTGTCGCACCATCTCGCTGATGCCCTGGAGGTCTGCGCCGGTGGGGAGCTTCACCACATGAACGCCGGCGGGTGATGCCGGCATCTGCCGCTGGAGTTCTGCTGCAAGCGTGGCGAGTCGATCGGTGAGGCGCGGCGAGCCCACGATCATGATCGAGTTGGTCGCCTTGTCAACGGCGATGGTGACGCCGCCTGTTTCGGCGACCGGCTCCTCCGGCTGCTGAACCGCGAAGAACGCGGCAACAAGCACATCGCTCCATGGCGAACGTGCCGCGAGCGTGCCGCTCAGCGTGGGACTTCGCAACCCTCGATCGTCCGCGGCACCGATCTTCTTCGGCGCTTGCTTCTCCGGCGTGACCCCGCTCGCGGGGGAAGAGCCCCCGCCCTGCTGACGCAGCAGCTCTTCCGCAGAGATCACTTCGACCTTCACTCCGCCCTGCTGCTCGAGCAGCCGCTTAAGCGTGCTGGCGAGCAGTTCCGCATCGACGCGGCTCTTGTCCACCGAAACCATCCGCATCTGACGGCTGGAGTTGACGGACGCATCGTCGAGTTTTCTGGTCAGCTCGTCCACCTGCGTCATCTGCGCGGGGGTTGCACGCACGATCAGCGAGTTGCTCTGCGTATCCACGCGGATGGTGGGCTTGGGGGCGGCGCTGACGTCCTCAGCAAACACCGCCTGAAGGTTGGCGGCCAGCGCCGCGGCATCGGAGTTCTGCAGCGTGATCACCCGCACGCTCCGCTCTCCCCCGCGGTCCTGCGGGTCCATGTCGAGTTCACCGGCGACCTGCTCGGCAACCTCGATGATGTTGAGGGGACCGCTGATCACCAAAGCGTTGAGCACGGGGTCGGCCATCACGCGGACGTTGGGGCGGTCGGTCGCGCCGCGGGCAATCGCCTGGGCACGCATCCAGTCTGGCAGTTTGTCGAGCGCCGTCTCGCGGCGGAGCACGCCTTCAAGCACGGGGGCGAGGGATTCCGCCCGGGCGTGCTTGAGCGTAATGGTTTTGACGCCAAGCCCATCGCGGTCTGCCGCGGTATCCATGGTTTCAATCAGCTTCGCGGCCTTCTCGATCTGCGCCGCGGTGCCGACAACCACGATGGTGTTGCTGCCGGGCTCGGGTGTGACGGTTGCCGCGGGCTCTCCCGATACGGACTGGGCCTTGATCGCCGAGGCGATGGCGGGGCCAACGGTCGCGGCCTCGCCCTTGCCGAGCCGGAAGACCCGGACTTCAACCCCGCTCGAGACTGACTGCTGATCGAGGGTCTGCACGAGGCCATCGGCCACGGCGAGGATGGCACGGGGCGCGTTGATGATGAGCGTGTTGCTCGGACCATCACTGGTGACTTCAACCAGGCGCGGCGCATCGGCGCCGCTGCGCACGAGCTCGGGCTGAAGCTCTCGCGCCCGCTGGGTCAGCACTCGCTCGACCAGCGGCTGAAGGCGTTCGCTGCGCGCTGTCGTCAGCGGGTAAATCTTCATCTCCGTCGACGGCAGCTGCGGTGCGGCGTCCAGCGTCTTGAGCGTCGCTTCCAGGCTGTCGAAGACCTCCTGCGGACCGCTGACAATGAGCGTGCGTGTGGACGCCTCGGTCGAGACTGTCACAGGGGCCGTGAGGGGCTTGCCGGAGAAGGAACCGTTGCCCGCCAGCTTCTCGATGGTGCTCGCCACCGACGCGAGGTCGGCGCGTTCCAGCTTGTACGTCCGCAGGGTCACGCTGTCGCCCAGCTTCTGCTGATCGAGGCTGCGGACCAGCTGCTCAAAGCCGGCGAGTCGCTTGCTGGGGGCATCAACGATCAGCGAGTTTGTCGCATGATCGGCACGGACGGTGACTTCTTTCGGCAGCTTGAGGTCCAGGCGGGGCTGACGTGTGCGAGGGTCGAGGGGGATCGGCGGCTCGGGGTACATCTGGTCGATGGTCCGCGCGAGCTCCTCGGCCCGTGCCACCTTCAATGGGAAAATGCGGATCTCGTGACCGTTAGCGTCGGTGGTCTGCTCGTTGAGCTGGCTGACGATCTGCTCGATCTCGGGGAGCAGTTCAGTTGAGGCCGAAACGATGAGCGTGTTGGTGCCTGCATCGGCGGCGATGCTCACGGGCTGCTTGCCGCGCTGCTCGATCGGGCGCTCGTCGTACGCGTGCTGGAGCACCGCGGCAAGGTTCGCCGCATCGGTGCTGCGGAGCTTGAGGATCCGCATGGGCGGCTTGTCAGCCGTCTGACGGGCATCAAGACCCTTCACGAGCGAGTCAATCACGGCGAACTGGGCGGGCTGCGCCGCGACCATGATGCTGTTTGTCGCGTCAACGGTCTCAAAGACCGGGGCGGGACCGCCGCGGATCATCATCGACTCGCTGGACTCGACCATGCCACGGAGGAAATCGACCACGTCGCCCGCTTTGGCGAGCTTCAGTTCGATCAGCCGCACTTCTCGCGCTGGGCCGGCCTGACGCTGCAGCTCGTCAAGCACCTTCATGAACCGCGTCATCGCCTCGCCGTCAGCAACGACCATCAGCGTGTTGCTCTGCTCGTTGATGGAGACTTCGACGGGGTTGGCGCCGGGGATCTGCGCCACCTGCGCCTCATAGATCTTCATGGCTCGCTCGCGCACCGAGGTGGCCTTCTCGTTCGCAATGGGGACGATGCGCAGACCCTTCTCGACGGGGATCAGTGAGAGGTCCTTCAGCACCTGCTCCACGGTCTCAAACGTTTTATCATCGCCCGCGACAATCAGTGTTGAGCTGCGGGGCTCGGTCTCGATCATCACCTGCACCGGCGGCTTGCCCGGCTGCGCGGGGGCCGTGAGGATGCCGCGGGAGGACATAGCGTTGAGCGTCTTGGCCACCGCGTCGAGGCTTGGGCCGGTGATGCGGTAGGTCTTCAGCTGCGCGGCCGGGGGCATTTCCACCCTGTCGAGCTTCTCGGCGAGTTGGCGGAGCGATTCCATCCGATCCGGCTCGGCGTCGATGATCAGTGAGTTGCTGTTGGGCTCGGCCGAGACGTTCACCTCTTTGGCCTTGCGGAGCCAGGGCTGAGGGCGGCCAGCGCGGTCGGTGGGGATCGGGGGCTCGGGGTAGAGGCGGTCCATCGCTGCGGCGACATCAACCGCCTTGGCCACCTTCAGCGGGAACAGCTCCGTCTGGCGGGCCACCGCGCCCTTGGTGTCGCGGTTGAGCTCCTCAACAAAGGCCTTGATCTGGTCGAACAGTTCCGGGTGTGCCGACACGATGAGTGTGTTGGTTGCTTCATCGGCCCGTACCTCTACGGGCCGAGCCGACCGCTCGACCTGCGGCCGCTTGCCGTACTGCTCATTCAGCATCGCGGCCATCTTGGCCGCGTCGGCGGTCCGCAGCTGGATGAGTTTGAGCGGGGGCGCATCGCCGGGCTCGAGCTTGTCGAGGCGCTGCACCGCGTCGAGCACCAGGCGGTGCTGCGCTTCTTCCGCCGTCACCAGCAGCGAGTTTGTGCGCTCGACCACTTGCACCGTCGGCGCAGGCACGCGGCGCGATGGGTCGATGGAATCCGCGCTCTCCAGGAACTTCTGCAGCGGCTCGATGATCCTGTCTGCGGGCAGGTTCTGGATGTCCACAACGCGCGTGGTGCGTACCGGCGGCACCAACTGCTGCGCCTGGGTCAGGGCATCCGCGAACACCCGCATGCCCGCGGCGCGACCACTGAACACCACCGAGCCTGATGCCTCATCCAACTCGGCATCGATTGGCCCCGCCTGATCTGTCGGCAGGCCTTCCGTGCGTGTTGCGTACAAGTCCTGTGCGCGCTTCAGCACGCTGCGCGCGTCGGCGGCACCTAATCGCACCACGCGCAGCTCTTTGCCGCCCGCGCTCTGCGAGTCAAGCTGCTGCACCAGCCCGCTGAGCACCTGGAACTGCTCGGGGCGAGCGCGGACGATGAGCGTCGCGATGTCGTCGGCGGGCTCGAACACCGGCTCGACATAGGCCGCGCCGTCTGATGGGGTGAGCAGCGGCTTCGCCAGGCGCGACAACTTTGCCGCGAGCACGCTGGGCTGGCTCCGGCCCAGCACAAAGCGCCGCACTTCCATGTCAATCGGGGAGACCTCTTCGGCGCTGGCCAGAAGCTGCCCGAACGCGGCAAGCCCCCCGCTGCTGCCCACCAGTGTGAGGCTGCGAGAATCGTTGTCGAGCGTCGCGATCACCGGGTCCTTCTCGGCCCGACCGGTCTGCTGGTACAGAGACTGTGCCTTGCGGAGAACTGCCGCGGGGTTGCCGGCGGCGATCCGCACGATCCTTACGTCCTTGTCAGCGTCGGGCGCAACATCGAGCGCCCGCACCAGCGATTCGAGCCATGTCACATCGGCGTCGAGCCCCGAGACGACGACGCTGCGCGAGTCGGGCGCAGCCGCGAACTTCACGGTCTGGAGCTGCTTCTGTGTGAGCAACCTACCGAGCAGCACTTCAACGGCGGCGGGAGATGCGTATGCCAGTTTCACGGTTGCGGCACGGTGAATGGGAAGCCCATGCCGCACACCGCTGCCGTCGGGCCGGTCAGACACGACGCCGCTATCAAGTTCGCTCAGCAGCGCCATCGCCCGCCCGATGTGCGCACGCCCGCCCACGATGGTCAGCTTGTTCGCGCCCGCCAGGGGCAGCACGATGGGCTTCTGCTTTGGGTCGACGCTGGCAAAGAGCGCGGTCACCTGCTTGGCGGCCTCCTCCGGCGTGACTGCCGTGAGTGTGAACGTGGTCATCTGCGTTTCGTCGGAGTTTGATCCATCGCCGGGCACGTCGAGCAGGGCAATCAGTTCTTCAACCGTGCGGATGCGGGCTGCCGGGCCCACCGCGATGATCGAGTTTGTGCGGGGGTCGGCCACAAGGCTCAGCCCCTGCACCGCCTGGTCCTGAATCTCTGTCTTGCGCCCGTCCTTGTCCACCACGACCGTCCTGGTCCGCTCACCCACAAGCCCCTTGAGCGCGCCCAGCACCGCGTCGGCCTGGGCAAACTTCAGCGGGAACAGCCGGAACGCTGAATCCGCCGGCTTGACGGCGTCGATCGCGGCAACCACATCACGGATGCGGCGCACCTGCGCAGCGGACTCGACAACGATGACCATGTTCTGCACGGGCACGGCCAGCACGCCGCCGTACTGGCCCACCATGGTCTTGATCTGCTCGGCCACCTGCTCGGCCTTGGCGTTGTCGAGCGGGATGCTGACCGTAACGAACGTATCGGGCGGGATGTCGTTCACGTTCCGCGCATTGGCGACCACGCTTGGCCGCTTCATCGAGTCGGCGAGGCTGGCCAGGTACAGGTACTGCCCCTCCTTGCGGAGGTGTACGCCATGGCGCTGGAGATTCAGGTTGAAAATCGAGAGGGCATCCTCGAACGTGTAGCTCGAGGAACTGACGAACGTGACCTTCCCCTCGGGTGCCGCGACCTCGAAGATGATCGGCACGCCGCTCTCGCGCGCGAAAAAATCGAGCACCTGATCGATCGGCGCTTCTTTGAAATTGAACTTCAGGTTGTCTTTGGGCCGTTCAGCAGGCTGGGCCGGCCCCGTCTGCTTCGTCGCCTGCTGCTTCGCCTCCCCCTGGGGCTGCGCAAAGACAATGGACGTGGGCAGCCCCGCGGCAGCAATAAGCGCGGCCATCACCAACGGCGAAGTGCGCGGACCTGACACGGTGCATGCTTTACGCTGGGGCATCTCCACCCTCCTGAAAGCCAAAAAAACCAGATCTATCGCCGTCCCCAGACCCCGCGATCCTCGCCGGTTAGGGACTGCAAACCTCAACCACTATAACGATTCTTCCCGCCCTGCCTAGACCGGCCGCCGCGATGCAAGCGTTTGGCCATTAAAAACTTCGTACTGCTTGCCGCCGATCTCGAGAACCGCCTTCTCGCCCTCGCCGCTCACAAACACCGCATCCAGCAGTCTTCCGCCCTGCTCCAGGGTCATTTTCGCACCTGTCCGCTGGTTCAGGAAGAACGCCTCGGGCCCGCGTCCACCGATGACAACCCCTGTGAGCTTCCAATCGTCATAGGGGGCAAAGACCTGGGGGGGCGGAGTCGGGGCTTGCGGCGCGGCTGCCTGAACCACCTCCACCGGCCGCGACGTATCGCCGGCGGGGGCCGGCGATTTGAACACATTCTTCATCACCACCGCCCGCCACATGCCTTCCGCGGCGGCGGGGGGCTGCACGATCTGAATATCCAGGTCCTGAGTCACCAGGTCCGGCACGAAGAGCGTGGCCACATCGAGGCGCAGCTCAAACTTCTCCCGGGCGGCCCCCACGGGCTTGATGACGAAACCATCGACCCGGTGCAGCCAGTCCTGCGACTGAGCCACACTGAGCACGCGCAGCACCTGCTCCAGCGTGCCGACGCCCTTGAGTGTGCCGCGGATGGTTTCAAAGTCCGGCTTCTTTCTCAGCGCCTGCTTGAGGTTTTGGGCCACCCCCTTGCTCGTGAGAACTGGGTTGAGGTGATCCTGCGGCTGACCATCATCTACGACGACACCGGTCAGGCCTTCCTGCTCGCCAATGCGTGCCAGCCCAGTGCGGAAACGGTGCTCAACCGTATCGAGCTTGGTGCCGAGGGTTGTAGCGCCGAGAGCCTTGGCGCGGGCACGCACATCAAACTCACCCTTCAGGGTGTTGCGCAGGGCGGCGGTGTTGGAGCGAGACTGCTCGATTGTCTCGATCAGTTCATCGCGCGGCTTGGCGTACACCGCGTGATAACCCCAGGCACAGGCCACCAGGACCAGCACCAGCGCGCCGAGCCAGGGCAGGCGTTCACGCAGCGTCGTCATGGCGCACCTTTCTGACCCGCGTCTTTCGGGGCGGGCGTGGGCTCGCCTGCTGGCTGGCCCGCTGGTTTGGCCAATGGCTTTGCCGCGGGAGATGGCAGGCTTGTCACCAGTTCCATCGAGTAGCGGTCGGGCATATCCGGCCCGCGGCTGCCCACCTGATACACGCCATCGGTCAGCAGCCGCTCGCGAAGCTCGGCCGCAACCGTACGGTTGTCAACTTTCCCCGAGAGGCTGAACGTGGATCGCATCCCGGTTTTCCACTCCCCTCCCGGGTATGTGGACTTTCCCCTGGGGTCGTAAAAACTGTTGGACGCCATGCGCCCCGTCAGCTCATCGGTCGTGGAGTCGTGAGGATCAGGAAGCTCATCGCTCAGCCTGCGGATGTGAGGCAGCCAATCGACGCGGGCATTGCGCCACTGCTCCATGTGGTTGATTCGGGCGTGCACGATGAGGTATTGCTCAAGCTGCTTGCGCTGCGATGCCTCTTCCGCGAGCGCGACATCTCGCTCTGATCGCAGGGCGCCCAGCCGTTTTTGTGCCATGACAATCGACACGCCGCCTACGAGGATGAGCAGCAGTGTGCCGACCAGCACGGCCTGTCGCATCTTTGCGGCGACATCCGGGGCTTTCCGGGGGTTCGCAAAGTCGAGCATCGGCCGGCCTTGCACTTGCTCTGTCAGAAGCCCCACAAGGGCGGACATGGTGCCCCTATCGGCCTCGGGCACATCGCAGTGGCACTTCACCACCGGCGGCAGGCCGACCACCTGGCCCGTGACGCCCAGCACCTCTCCGCATGCCGCCGCGACTAGGGAGGCAACATCGCCCTTGCCGAGCACGCCGACGAACTCAAGCTCCGCCCCACCGCTGGTGGGCGGATGGCTGACCCAAGTGCGCTTGGCCTCAATCGCCAGCCGCTGGGCAAACGCGGCGAGATCATCGGTGGATTCGGGGAGCGTGAGGTCTGTGGCGCGGGCCAGCACCATCTGACCGTCCTCCACTACAACGAACTCGGTCGTCGTCCTGCCGACGACGACCCCCAGCACCGGGCCCGCACGCCGCTGCGAAACCTCGCCGAGCTGAGCAGCCGCGCCGGAGCACCGCAGCGCAATCCGCGCCAGGCGGCAGTCTGCCGCCTCCGCCATGTTTTTCAACCACTTCACGCGCTCGCCGGGCATGGCGCCAGCCAGGACCACCATCGACCCGTCGCTCTTCGTCGGCATCACCGCGTAATCAATGGCCGCACCATCCACAGCCATGGTGAGTTGCCGCACCATCTGGAGGCGCACCGCGCCGGCGATGCTTGCCTCGCCCAGCCCCTCTGCCGCGGGGAGCGAGATGGGCTTCAGCACGACGTCGTTGCGGCCTACGGCAAGGACTGTTCGGGCGGTGTCCAGACCGGCCGTGCGCAGTTCTTCCCCAATCCAACTGCCAACCGTGGCGGCGTTGTCGGCCTGGGTGCCCGCGGGACATTCTGCCGTGTGCCACCGCGTGACCTCGACGTTGCCCGCTGTGACGACCGCGCTGAGGGCGCACAGGCGTGCGCCATCAAGCTCCAGCACGGTGTACTCGCGTTTCGCGGCCATGGCTATTCCTTCCTGCTCCCCCGCCAGCGACCGATGCGGCGGTCCTGTGGTGCGCCGGGGGTCGTTGAATCGGCTCCATCCGAACTGTCGCCCGCTCGAGCCCCGTCCGTTCCCGCCGGCGCTTCGACCTTGCCGCCTGAATCTTCCTCAAGCTTGGACTGGAGTTTCAGACCCCCGCCGATGTTGAAGTCCATCTTCTTCATTGTCTGCCGCTTGAGGGCACCACTGGGCTGAATATTCCGATTTTTGATCAGGTCGGAGGCACGCAGGGGTTGGGCGTCGTGGTTCGCTCGGTCAGGGTCCTCCGAGCCAGCGGTCGAAGCGAGCGTTCCATCTTCGCTGGTGCCGATGCCTGATTGCTCCTGTGTCAGCGCCAGCTTGACGACGCCGCCCAGGTGCGTGATATCGCGGAGGTAGGCCACATGCGCTTCCGGCCCGGCGACGTCGATGACCGCTTCCCAGATCATCGTGGGGACGGTTGGGGCGGGGGTTTCGGCTTCTACCGACTCATCCAGCCTTGCCCCTTGGCGGCCTGCGAATGGGTTTTCTTCAGCGGCATCGCCCAGGCGCGCTTCAACACGGATGCGCCACTGCAGGGAGCGGGTCGTCAGCCACGGCATGGCTTGCGCGAACGCCGCGTCGGACACGATGCCTTGTGTCAACGGCCACGTTGCACGGGCGCGATCTTCCGATGAAACCTTGGTCCGGGCATCGATGATTTTTTCTGCGGCGGCGCGATCGATCCCCGGCACCGCGGAGAGGACCTCAACCGGGGCCTGGTTCAGGTCTACGCGGCCGCGTACATAGGCATCATCGCTCACTGTCACCACATCGAGCACCCTGGCACGCTGGGGCTGCGTCACCTTGGCGGCATCGAGCATCGTCAGCAGGTCCTCATCCCTCGTCAGTTTCCTTCCGCTCTTGATTGAGGGCTCAAGTGCCTTGAAAAGGTCTTTCTCCAGGCGTGCCTCGAGCGCCTCGGCCAGTTCCGGAGTCCATCCACCGCTCACGTTGATCCTGGGCTCACCGGAAGCGGCTTCCACGTTGGGGTCCGCGGCAAAAACCGTCGTCAGTGCGAGCAGGCCCCGTGCGCCAGGCGCTTCCCCCGGCCCTTCTTCGGCCCCCGCATCGAGGAGCACGGCAAGAGAAAGGTCTTTGACACCTGCAAGCTCCTCGGGCGAGCCAAAGCCGGGCCCGCGTGCCTGAACGACTGCGCCTGCGAGCGTGTCACTCATGCCCGGCAGCAGCGCCAGCATCGCATCGGATGCCATGTTGATATCGAGCTTGCCCGCCTCGCTCACGGCGTGCGCATCGTCCGGGCCGAGGGCAGTCAGGGTGATCTGGCCCGCCTGCGAGCCCTTCCACAACTGCCAGGATGCCGTCAGTTTGGGTGCGCTGCCTTTCAGGAGTTCCGCCCGCTGGGCCTGCATCTCGGCCATCGCGGCCTGCACGCCCGACCATGCAAGAGACCGCAGTCGCGCCTGCGACAGCGTGAGCGAGGCCGAACCCCGCTGCGCATCGGCCACATACAGCACCGAAGTACCGATCAGCGCGGCAAGGGCGATGATGATCATCACCACGATGAGCACCGCGCCGCGGCGGCACACGCGAACTGGTCGGCGGAGCGTGTTCACGCGTTCCCCCCCGGCCCGTCGGGCACCACGATCACGCGCAAGCGATCCGGGGCGCGCCGCACTTCGGTTTCGGCTTCAAGTTCATTTTCACCTTCCGGGACCTCGCCAAACCACAGCGCCGCCTCAACGGCCACCGGCAGCGTGCCGGTCGCCGCGCTGTCGAAGGATTCCAGCCATGCCCGCCCATCGAAGTAGCGCAGGCGCAGCAGTTGAACGCCGGACGTCACCACCTCGAAGGTTCCCTCGCCATCGCCCAGCCGCCGGGCCGACAGCGAGCCCTCCTCGAACTTCACCTCACCACCCAGCAGATCATCGAGCCGCGCGATGGGCTCACCCCTGCCACCGACGCCCGCCACCCCGCGGCAACGGACCGCCAGCGACGCCGAATCGCCCTTCACCCCCGCACTCCCGCTGGCGTCCACCGCGAACGTTGTGGCCAGGTCGCGTTCGAGTTCCTCGAACAGGGCGCCCGCCGCCGCCTGCTGGGCCGCAACCTCCACCAGCCGATCGCGCCGGCTGATGAGGTTCCACACGTAGGAGAAAAGCCCCGCCGACAGCGCGAGCATGAGGGCGATGGCCACGAGCACTTCGATCAGCGTGAAGCCTAAAC
Source organism: Phycisphaerales bacterium (assembly GCA_038260025.1). GTDB lineage: Bacteria > Planctomycetota > Phycisphaerae > Phycisphaerales > UBA1924 > JAEYTB01. Next base: position 17,112 of record JBBSOF010000006.1, on the reverse strand, counting down.
GCCTTGGCACGCCCCTTCGCCTGTAGTTTCGCGAGGTGGTTCGGATCATCCGCCACCCCCAAGCCCAGCTCGCTGCCCTGTACTCGGCAGGCGAACAAGCTGGTCGAGCTTGAACGACACGAGTTCGACCTCCGACCCGGGCACGATTTTTACGGCGCGCACGCCGACATGTGTCAGGCCTGCAAACTGCGAGGGCTCGGTTTCGACCTCGAGCAGCCAGCCGCTGCCGCGGGGGAGGGAATCGTCGAATGTCGCATCCCGTTCGTCGCGCCACTCCGGCACTGGTCCATTAAGTGTTTCGGGAGTCGCGATGCCGGCCTCGATCTTAGCCATCGCCGTGCGTGCCACATCGACTGCCTGCTCCGCATCGCGGGTTGCCGCGACCGACGCGGCCGCTCGGTCCATCATGGCCATCACGGCCAGCCCGCAGGCCACAAACAATGAAAGCGCAAGGATGCACTCCAGGAGCACCGCCCCCCGCCGACCCCATCGCTGGTTGGCTCGGTTGGCTCTGCTCTGCGCCACGCCGTGCTACTCCATGGTTTGACCCGTCAGGGTCCGCTGGAACCAATATCATCAAGCCCGGTGCCGCGTGCCCTGGCTTCGGCCTCAAGGTCGCCGTCGCTCGACTGCTCGTGGATGCTCAACGCACCAGTCCACGAGTTCACCTTCGCGCCCGCCAGGCGACCGCCCGGACCGCGCACCACGATGGGTGCGTTGATCGTTGCGCCCCCACCCGCCCAGAAAATGATGAGCGACTTCGATGTCTGAACGATCTCAACTGGTAGCGTTGTCGAAGCGATCGCGGTATCGGCAATGGCCTCGGTCGTCATGGAATCACGCTGTGATGCAGTGTCCACGCTGAACCCGCTGGGCATGTACATCAGCACCTTGCCCTGGTCGACACGCCGCGCGGCGTCTTCGCCCTCGCCCACCGTCATGGCACCCTCGCGCATCGTGAGGCTGACAAGCGCCTGACGGCCGTCGGCAACCTGCTTGATGCCCACCGCCACCGGCTTGCCCGTCCGCTTCGCTTCCGCGCGGCAGACCGAAGCCGCAGAGGACAACTGGTCGCACGCGCTGCGGAAGCGCGTTGAGTCGGACATCGAGGTCAATGACGGCAGCACCAGCGCCCCGATCAAAATGACAAGGCACACTGCGATCAGCAGTTCGATGAGGGTAAAGCCGAAATTGCCACGCCTTGGTAGGCTCACGACCTGGAGTTCCTTTGATTCAAAGTCTTTGACTGAAATCGCTTACGGCCTGCCGGTTGAGGAGGAACCGGTGCCCATGCCATCAGCTTCCTTGTCCCAGGACACAATGTCATCATCGGTCCCTTCCTGCCGGTCCTTGCCATAGGACCACAGGTCATACTCATCCGGATCGCCGTGCTCGCTCACCTGACGATAACCCCACTCGTTGCCCCACTTGTCCTGCGGCACGGGCTTCTCGATGTACTTCTTCCACTTAATGCCGGACTCTTCCTCGGTCATCTTCTCTTTATCCCACAGGACTGCAAGTCCTTCTGCATCCGTAGGATAGCGACTGTGATCGAAGCGGAACTGCTTCAGGGCGTCCTTCATCGTGTTCATCTGGATGCGGACGATGTTTTCATCGGCCTCTTCTTTGGTGCCCAGCAGGTTCCAGGCAACCAGCCCGCCCAGGGCAAGCACGATGAGGATGACGATCATCACTTCGATAAGCGTGAAGCCGCGGCGTGCCCGCCAGCGTGCGAGTTCGCTAAGTGCTTGCCTTTTCATGCTTTGAATCTCCGTATTCGCCTGTTGATCAAACTCACTCCCGCCTTCGACATTGATCGGCCGAGATCGGCCCCGGCCAATATCGCCAAATGATCAATGTCGCCCCCGCATTCAAGCCCAACGCCGCACGCGCGAGGTTAGTGCTCATCATACTGCCTCAGACCCCCCTGGCGCTCACCTTTTTTTCAAAAGTTTTCGGGTTGTTTCAATCCGGCGACACGAGGCGGTGCCCGACCATGCCCCGGGTTAGAGCGAACTGCTCAGCTTCGACATCGGGATCAGCAGCGCGGCAGCCACGGAACCCACCACGCCCGCCATCGCCAGCAGCAACAGCGGCTCGATCAGCCGCACCGCCGCCCCCAGCATCCGGTCGAGGCGTGTTTCGATCGAGTCGCCGATCTTCAGCAAAACCTCATCCAGGTTGTTCGCCGACTCCCCCACCGCGATCATCTCGATCACGTCGTCGTCGAGCAGCCCGCTGTCGGCGAGCGGACCCGCGAGGCTCTTGCCGCCCTGCACCTGCTCCGCGGCTTGCTCGATGGCGCGTGACAGCAGCAGGTTCCCCGTGCCGTCCTTGGCGATCTTCAGTGCCGCGAGCATCGGCACGCCGTTGCTAAGCATGGTGCCCAGGAGCTGGCAGAAGCGGGCGGTCGCAAACCCGCGTGTGAGCGGGCCGACGACCCACATACGTGTGCGGAACTTTGCGAAGGCGACCCGCACATCCTCGCGCTTGCTGAGCCGCCACAGCCCTACCGCGGCAACTGCCACCACGATTGCGGTCACCAGGCCGTAGCGGGTAATCGCATCACTCAGCGAGAAGACGACGCGCGTGAGGAAGGGCAGGCCGCCCTTGAGGTTCGCGAACATCGGGCGGAACTGCGGGATGAAGAAGCCGAAGATCGCGATGCCCACGCCGATGCCCAGCACCACCAGCAGGGCGGGGTACACCATGTTGCCGATGATCTTGCTCTTCAGGTCCGCCTGTTTAAGCACCAGGCCGCCCAGGCGCGCCAGCACATCCTCAAGAAAACCGCCCCGTTCCCCGGCCCGGACCATTGCGATGTGTACCGGCGGGAAAACCCCCGGCATCTCGGCCATGGCGGCGCCCAGGTCAGCGCCCTTTTCAACCGCCTCGGCAAGGTCTTTGAAGATGCCGGCCAGCACGGGCTTGCTCCGCCGGTTTCCCAGCAGCTTCAGGCCACGGAGCAGCGGGACCCCCGCCCGCAGCAGGTCGGCCAACTGCGTGTAGCTGGTCCCAATGGCGCGCTGCGAAACCCGCCGCTTCGCCCCCGGGGCCGCGCCGGACTTTTCCTTGATTGAAACAGGCACCAGGCGGCGCATCTCCAGCTCGCTCAGCACCGCCTGCTCGGATGCGCCCGCGAGCACGCCGGCCGTTCGCTGCCCGCTGATGGAGATGGCCTGGTACTCAAACGTCGGCACGGCGTGATGGTACCAGCCCGCCCAGCCGATGCCACCCTACTTCTTCTTCGCGAGTTCCTCTTCAACCCGCGTCACGAGGCCCGGCTCCAGCGTGGCCGTTCCCACATATGTCTTCTCGGCATCGAAGCGGGCAACCACGTTGCCGGCACGATCAACGACGAACTTGGTGAAGTTCCACTTGGGTGCCCCGCCGATGGGCTTCGGCTGCGCCTCGAGCTTCTTGTAGAGCGGGGCGACATCGGACCCCTTCACGCTGATCTTCGCGAACATCGGGAATGTCACGTGGAACTTCGCATCGCAGAACTCGCGGATCTCCGCGTCGGTCCCGGGCTCCTGCTGGCCGAAGTCGTTGGCGGGGAAGCCCAGCACCACCAGCCCCTCGGCCTTGTGCTGCTCGTACAAGTCCTCAAGTCCCTCGTATTGCTTGGTGAAGCCGCACGCGCTCGCGACGTTCACGATCACCACCACCTTGCCTTTGTACGCGGCAAGGTCCTGCTCCTTCCCCTCGATCGTCTTCACTTTGAAGTCCAGCACCGCGGCATCCACGGCCGGGTCCGCAGGCGTCTTTGCTTCCTGCGGCGCTGCGGCCGCGGGCGTTGATTCCACCGGGTGCTCCTTGGGCGTGGCGGGCGTGACAGGCATGACAGGTTGAACGGGCTTCGAAGGTGCGGCGGGCTCCGGTTGAGGCTGCGCGTTCACCGTCGCCAGCCCCACGATTGCGGCCGCCGTCACCACCGCCGCCGACCACATGACTCGCTTGTTCATAATGGACCGCCCCGGGCATTCCTGCCCGGGGCGTCCCTCATTCAGGCCAACGTTCAGCCCGCCGCGGGGGCGGGGGTGCGGGGGGCCGGCGCGGGGGCCGGGGTGGTCGCGGGAGTCTTGGGGGCGGGAGTTGCCGGCTTCTTCTCCTCGCACCCGATCAGCGCACCAGCCGCGATCAGCAACGCCACGCTCGTCATTGCAACCTTCTTCATCGCTGTTCCCTTTCAAACGGTCATTCGTGCCGCGTTGGACCCCCCAGGTTCGCTCCCGCGGCGCGTGAAACAGTCTATACACTCTCTCCATGCTGCGCCTTACCCGCACTGTGCGAGTCTCGATCAACCCCGGCGGCAGCACCGTCCCCGCCGGTTCGCCCAACGGCTACGCCGCCACACCTTCGATGGTGGGCCTGGGCCGCCATTATGAGTTCACGGTGACCTGCCGCGGCGAGCTGGATGCTGCCGTGGGGTACCTGCTTGATATAAAGGCGATCGACCAGGCGGTGCGGACGACGCTGGTGCCGCGGATCGAGGAGGCGTGCGCTACGCCGCATAGCCCTGCCGTCGGCCCGGTCACGACCCTGGCCCCAGCGCTGGCCCCGCTCAACGCCGCTTTGGGCGGGCGTGTGACGGCGGTGCGATGGCACCTTTCACCGTACTATTCAGTTGAGATGTCCCCCGCCCCCAACACGCCCGAAGCCCGCACCACCGCCCTGCTCCGCCAGCGTTTTGACTTTGCGGCGGCCCATCGCCTGCACATGCCCAGCCTGTCGGACGCGGAGAACCGCCGCCTCTTCGGCAAGTGCAACAACCCCGGCGGGCACGGCCACAACTATCAGTTCGAGCCGTGCATCGAGCTGGACCCCGCGGCGATGACTCCCTTCACACTGCAGGACCTCGAAGCCATCGCGCAGACCACGATCATCAACCGGTTTGACCATGTCCACCTCAACCAGGACACGCCCGAGTTCGACACCGCTCGCGGCGGGGTGAACCCGAGCGTTGAGAACATCGCGAAGGTGTTTTATGATCTGCTCAGCGCGGCAATCAAGCCCAGCACACGGGCCCGCCTGCGCGAGGTGACGGTCTGGGAGACAGACCGGACGAGCGCGACGTTTCCTGGCTGAACGCACCCGGCGCGGCTTTGCCGTACCCACTCCCCGTTGCCCATTGCCTCATTCCTGTTCCCTACACTTTCCCCATGGCCCTTGCCGCCCACCTCCTGCAACGCGGGATCCTGTCCAAGCCCGACCTGGACAGGGCCGTCATCGAGCAGCGCAGCAGCGGGGAGCGGATCGACAAGGTGCTCATCCGCATGGGCCTTGCCACGCGTCAGCAGGTGCTCGCGGCGGTGGGCGAGCAGTTCCACATGCCCGTGGTTGACATGACCACACTGGACGTGGACGCGGCAACGCTCGCTACGCTGCCCAGCAAGCTCGTCTTCCAGCAGCGGTGCGTGCCCATCCGCAAGCAGAACGGCACGCTCACCATCGCCACCAGCGACCCGTACGAGCTGACGGTGCTCGATGAGCTGCGTCTGCTCACCGGCACGCCCATCGACCTCGTGCTCGCCGATGAGGAGGAGCTGCAGCGCTTCATCCGCGCCAACTATGGCGTGGGCGGCGACACGCTGGACGCCATGACCAGCGGCGCGGGAGCAAACGGCGAGCATGAGGAGAAGGCCGAGGGCGCGGATGTTGAACAGGCGCAGGAGGCGAGTGTCATCCGCCTTGTCAACGATCTGCTGACCGAGGCGATCTCGGAGCGTGCCACGGACATCCACGTCGAGCCGTACGAGCGAGAGCTGATTATCCGCTATCGCATCGACGGGGTGCTGCAGAAGGCGAACACGCCCCCCACCATCCACCGCTTCGGCCTGGCGATCATCAGCCGCCTGAAGATCATGGCGAACCTGAACATCGCCGAGAAGCGCAAGCCCCAGGACGGCCGCATCACATTCCGCGTCCGCGCCCAGGGCCAGCCGCCGCAGGAGTTTGACCTGCGCGTCAGCGTCATCCCCATGCTCTTTGGCGAGGGCGTGGTGCTGCGAGTGCTGAGCAAGGCGGCGGTGCTCATGTCGCTGGACGATCTGGGCATGCCCGAGGGCATCCGCAAGACATGGGATCGGCTCATCAACCGGCCGCACGGCATCCTGCTCGTCACCGGGCCCACCGGCAGCGGCAAGTCCACGACGCTCTACGCCAGCCTTAACCGCATCGTGAGCGAGGAGATCAAGGTCATCACCGTGGAGGACCCCGTCGAGTACCATATCGGCGGCATCAACCAGATCCAGGTCAATCACAAGGTGGGGCTCGACTTCGCCGGCGGGCTACGGTCCATCCTGCGGCACGACCCCGACGTCGTGATGATCGGCGAGATCCGCGACAAGGAAACAGCCGAGACCGCCGTGCAGGCATCGCTCACGGGGCACCTCGTCTTCTCGACGCTGCACACCAACGACGCCGCGGGCTCGATGACGCGCCTGCTGGACATGGGCGTAGAGCCCTTCCTCGTCTCATCATCGCTCGAGGGTGTAATGGCCCAGCGCCTCGTCCGCAGGCTGTGCAAGCAGTGTGCGGAGGCATACACGCCCGACCCCGGCGAACTGCCCCCCGGTTTCGGCCTTGAGACGGGCCAGAAGCTGATGCGGTCCAAGGGCTGCCGCCACTGCCGCAACACCGGCTTCCGCGGCAGGCTCGGCGTCTATGAACTCCTCCGCATCTCCGACGCGACCCGAACGATGGTGATGGATCGCGTCAACTCGCCGCAGATCGCGGCACGCGCCCTCGCCGATGGCGACCTTTCGACGCTGATCCAGGACGGGTACCACAAGGTCCGCGCGGGGCAGACGACGCTGGCGGAGGTGGCGTCGGCGATCAGCGAGTAAGGGCCTACCCCTCCACCGGCACCATCTCCCCCAGCCACTTCACCACATCAATCGCAGGCTTCGCGAAGTACACACGGAACAGCGGGCCAACCCGCAGCACCACTGCAGGGCGCGTCGTGCCGTCCTTGGTTACCTGCGCTGCGCCCACACCAATGTCGCCCCCAGCGCCCGTCGCCTCGAGGCGGATGCGCAGCATGGAGACCGTGCCCGCGGGGGGCTCATCGCCTATGGCATCGGCGGGGATATCGCAGAGCAGTTCGAGCAGCGTCTCCAGTTCCGCGTGCTCGGATGGCGCGGGCTCGCGAGGCGAGCCATTGAGCGGCGTCATGCGCCAGGCGTCGAGGTATCGCTCGAAGAAAAGCCGGCGTGGTGGGAGGTCGGCGGGGGTTGCCGCGGTTGTCGCCGGCGGCCGCATGGCCGCATCATCGCGCACCACCGTCACGCGGCTGACATCCTCCGATGGCACCTGGACGCTGCGGCGTGCGAGGTAGCCCGTCACATCGGCGCTGAGCGGCTCGACATCGGCCCGCCGTATGACACCCAGCGCGGGGCCCCACGCGCTCGTCACCGTGCGCGTGGCAGGGTCCATCCACTGCGCCTGAACGCTGGCCCAGAGCGACTTGCCCGATGGGTCGGCGGGCCCGCCGATTTTGAGCTGCTGGAGCAGTACGCGGCGCTGCACATCGCCGCCCCTGACGGTACGAAAATCCGTTTCGGTGTCGATGATGGCCGATGGGCTGGCCAGCCCCAGCGCATCCTCTCCGCCGGGCGGCTGATCCACCAGCCGCTCGAGCGTGAGGCCCGCGAGCATCGAGGCCACCTTGAGGCAAGAATCCTGATCCGCAGGCGCGGCAAGCGGCACCTGCACGCCCCAGCGGCCCGCCACCTTGGCCACGATGACCTGACGCCCTACGGTCTGCAGTCGCACGCGGGAGAAATCCGCGGATTCCCCCGTGAGCGAGATGAACGGGCGCGGCTCACGCCACGCGCGCAGGCCAGCGCCCTCGAACACCCTGGCAAGGCCCGCATCGGCGAGGCGGTAGCTGTCGGTGTTCCCCTCAATTTTGATGAGCGCCTTGCCGCCCAGCGCCGCGGGGCCGATGCTCAGGGCGTGCTCACCGCTGTTGTCACGCAGGGTTACGCGGACGCCCGAGGCGTCGGCGGGCTCAACCGCGGGAGAGCGTTCCAGGTCGGTGATCAACCGCGTCAGGGCGCTGATGCGCTGACCGCTGATGGGCCACGCCGCCGGGCCTTCGCGCAGCAGCCAAACGTCGGGGATGTCGGAGCGTTCGACGACCATCTCGGTGCCGCCGCGGGGCGTCACGGTGATGCGCGACAGGCTCGTATCCAGGCGGGCGATCCACGTCGGGGCGGCGCTGATCGTGGCGGCGGGCTGCGGGCGGAGCAGAAGCCAGGCACCGCCTGCCGCGAGGAGCACCAAGAGAAGAGCGATAATCGCAGCACGGGTGTTCACGCGTGGAGTGTAGGTTGTGGCGGAGCACGCACTCCCCTCTCGCAGAGCGGCGGGTCCGACAAACCTCAGCCGCGCAGGCCCTGCGAGTCCTTCACGCCCAGCGTGGCGTAGATCTCCCGCGTCGCCGTCGAGCGGTTGAGCGTGTAGAAGTGGATGCCCGAGACGCTGTGATCAAGCAGGTCGCGGCACTGTTCAGTTGCCCAGTGCACGCCCACGCGCCGGACAGATTCCTCGTCGCCCCCGGCGCGGTTGATGGCGCGGATGAGGCTGGCGGGGTAGCGTGCCCCAAGGGCCAGCTCGGCCATGCGCTTCATGCCCGTGGCGGACGTGATGGGCATGATGCCCGCGATGATGGGGATGCGGATGCCCGCGAGCTCACAGCGGCTGCGGAAGTCGTAGAAATCGCGGTTGTCGAAGAAGAGCTGCGTGACGATGAAGTCGGCCCCCTCATCAACTTTCGCTCTGAGGCGGTCCATCTCCACAAGGCGGTTCGGCGTCTCGCTGTGCCCCTCCGGGTAGCCGGCCACGCCGATGCCGAAGCCCCGGGTATCGGGGTGTACGCCGCTCTCGTTGAAGGTGCGGATCGCACGCACAAGCTGTGCGGCGTAGCGGAAGTCGCGCCAGGGCTCAACGTCCGGGGTCAGCCCGCGGGGCACATCTCCGCGCAGCGTCATGATGTTGCTGATGCCGGCCTGTGCGTAGCGGGCAAGGATGCTGCGGATCTCGGCCTCGTCGTGGCACACGCAGGTGAGGTGCGGGACGGGGTCGAGCGAGGTGGTGGTCTTGAGCTTGACGACCAGTTCGTGGGTCAACTCACGGGTTGAGCCGCCCGCGCCGTAGGTCGCGGAGACAAAGGTCGGCCGCAGGCTTTCCAGTTCGGCGATATTGGCGAACAACTCGGCGGCCCCGGCCTCGGAACGGGGCGGGAAGAACTCGAACGAGAAGGTCGTTTCGTGCCTGGCGAAGATGTCGCGGATGTGCATGGAGGGAACGCCGGATCGGTGCTTTAGCAGTATATCCGGATAAACGGATGAAACACGTTGTCGGTCGATGGAAGGTCCTGGGAAGCGGTTCAGAGCGGCCTGTACCTGCTATCGGCTAGCGACCGCCCCGCTTCAGCGGGTTCAGGGCGTCAAGATCCTTGCGGAGGTCTTTCGCGGCATCCTTGGCGGCTTTGTTGATGTCCTCGGCGGTTTTTTCGACCTCGCCGCGGATCTTGGTGACCTGCTCTCCGGCCTTACCGACAGCTTCTAAACCAACCTGGGAAAGCCCTTCAAGCTGCGACAGGCGCGCCTGGAGATCGGACGCGATATCGGCGGGGATCAGACCGCCACCCTTTTCCACCGCGGCTGTCAGCAGACCCTCAAGGATAATGCTGGTCAGTTGAGATAGGTCAACCCCTGAACCATCGCTGCCCACATTCAGCATGCGGACCTCGGCGATCGGCACATCAAGGGCCGTGAGGTTGGCTGGCCCGCCTAGCAGATCAACATGCACCATGACATTGGTAATGGAGACCTCGTTGATCTTGAAGAGCTTCTTGGGCTCGTCGGGCGAGGGGGGCTTCTGCCCGGACTGGAGTTTCTTGAGGTTGTCCAGAATGACCTGGTAGTTGGAGCCGGTTGCAGTGCGCTGGAGGTCGAGCTTGACATCTCTCAGCGCCAGGAGCGGGAGCACGATGACATCGCTGCGGAGCGTGCTCAGTGAGGCTTCGACCTCTCCTTTGCCGAGTTTGAGGAAGTCGCCTTCGAAGCCCGCGGGGTTGTCAACGGTGAGCCCGGACATCGCAAACTTGCCCGAGAGCATGCCCACACTGGCGCTGTCCAGGGTTGTGGTAACGCCCAAAGCTTGTGTGCCGCCGGCTTCAATGCCGCGTTTGGCGATGGAGTCAATGAACACAAAGGCGAGAGTGACGGCCACCGCCACAAGGAGCACGAGCCCGAGCACAAACCCGAGTACGATTTTGACCGGCTTTTTCATGGTTTTCCCGGATGGACGAAGTTGGTTCTGGCCAAACAAAAAAACCCTGCACGCGCGTGGCGTGCAGGGGTGATCGTAGCGGTTGATTTCCTGAAAGCCGGGCCGTCAGGATCTGAGGACTAGCCCGGGGGACTAGTACGGGCCGCGGTATTCCTGGTTCCAGTTCGCGGGGTTGCCGGGAACATCGATGCCCTTGAGGCCGCCACGGGTCCAGCGGCACTTGCCCTTCAGCGAGACGTTGGAAACCTCGGGGGCATCCCATGCCTGGGGCTCGTATGCGATCAGCGTGGGGAAGGGGCTGGTGGGAGCGTTGGGCTGGAAGCCGGGGTTGAGCTCGCTGCTCTTCTGCACGGTGGCGTGCTGATCAAAGAAAAGCGTGGGGAAGCTTGCGGCGTCTTCCGCGTACCAGATGGGAACCTGGCGGAAGTGGCGGCCTTCATCCTCGTGGATCTGCACCTTGCCGGACGGGAACTGCACCTGGTGAAGCTTGCGCTTGCCGAGGGAGTTGGGAATCGCACTGGGATAGAGGCGGAAAGTCGACTGATTTGTCGCTTGAATGACCGTGCATGCATTGGTGCTGGAGACGTCGGGCGCGTATGCCGCGGGGACGATCTGGTAGCTAGAGCTGTAGGGCCAGCGGTAGTTGTTGGGGTCGCTGCCGTCGGGCTGCAGCGGCGCGAAGGCGTTGTTGTTGAAGGCCTGCCAGTCCTGCCACTGATTCCGGTTGCGGTCCTCGGGGCAGACCACCAGCTTCTCGGGGAGGCGCGAGGCAAGGTAGTCCTGCAGCACCAGGTGGGTGTACAGAACGTGGGGAATCCAGTTGGCGATCACCGGGAACGCGCTCGCACCCGAGTCGCGGGAAGTGCGACGACGCAGGATGTCGATGGCCTGAGCGGCGGCACCTGCAAGATCGTCGCCTCCTGCGGCAGCGCCGATAAGGTCGGGGTACGACAGCCGGTTCGCCGTCGTCGAGGTGATCGTGAAGGAGTAGATCTTGTCCTGATAGTCCGCGGTATAGCTGTGCGTCGCAATACCCTGCTGCTTCAGGTTTGAAAGGCAGATCGTCATTCGGCCCGAGGAACGGGCCTTGTTCAGTGCGGGCAGGAGGATGCCGATCAGCAACGCGATGATGGCGATGACCACCAAAAGTTCGATCAGCGTGAAGGCTTTGCGACGCGGCTGCATCTTCATGTTCATGAGTTCCTCGGTTCTATCAGCATGCTGCGGACCAGCGTGAACGTGCCATCCAAGAACTGGAGGCCTGTCACTGAGGGCATCCCCCCTCAACCAGACATCCTACCACATCTATCGGCTACTGCAAGCCGATGTTATCGTCATCTTCATACCGCCGACCAAGTCTGATGGATGCGAAAAAATTGTCGTGCCCATCTATTTCTCTGCGATCACGCCGGACAATTACGAACATACCCCGAACTATCGGACTTCGCCGCCGCCGAAGTCGACACCGCGGAGGCCTTGGCGTGTCCAGCGGTAGTAGCCTTTGACCAAATCCATCACCTGACCAGACTCGGTTGGCGGCTCCCCGGCCGTGGGGTAGTAGTAGTACGCGGTCGGGAATGGGAGCGTGGGAGCCGCCGGGTTCCAGCCCAGGTTCGCATCCCGCGTGCGGCGGTTTGATGCCGACCCATCAAAGAAGAGCAGCGGCTGGATCGCATCGGGATACGCATGGAACAGCGGCCGTTTACGGCTGTGGCGATTAAAGAGATCGAACAGGTACACCTTCTGCGATGGGAAGGTAATGAGGTCCATCCGCGCCAGGTTGAAGCGCGTGCTCGCGCCGTTGATCTGATAGAGCAGGTGGTTGCCCGGCCCGCCGCTGGCCTGCTGCAATGCGTTAGGACCGATTTGATTTGAGAACGCGCAGGGCACCGCTTGGTAGGTGGACCAGAAGCCCAGCATGTCGTGGAACTCATTCGACCCGCCGGGGTCGGGGTCCGGCGTTTCGCTCAGGATTGGGACGTTGTTCAGGAAGTTGCGCTGCCACTGCAGCGTGTCACGGTCCTCAGGGCATGCCACGCCGCGTTCGGGCAGCGTTTCGCCGAAGTAGCCGCCATCGACCAGCACGAGGTACGAAAAATTGCGAGTCAGCACGCGGTCCGTCACCGGAGCCTGCCCGGGCCGGCTGAGCACACGGCGCACGATGTCAACCGCCTGATTCGCATGCGCGTTCACATCCGTCGTGGCGTTGTTGAGTTCGTCCCAGCGGCTGTACCGTTTTCCCGCCTGCCACGAGAACGCCGCAAGACTGGAACGGGAATCACCGGCGTAGGCCGTAAAGCCCACGCCCATCTGCCGCATGTTGCTCAGACAGATGTCCAGGCGACCGGCCTTGCGTGCCTTGCTCAGCGCCGGCAGAAGCAGGCCGATCAGCAGGGCGATGATGGCGATGACCACCAGCAGTTCGATGAGTGTGAAAGCACGAAAACGACGCAAGGTCAGACCCTCTTCTCAACACATGAAACCGCGCCGTCAACCGGTTTCCCGGCGCTTCTTGAACATCCGCAGCTTAAGGCAGGAGTACTGCCGATGAAATCCGGAAGACTACCGAACCTCTCCACCGCCGAAGTCCACGCCGCGAAGGCCCTTACGTGTCCAGCGGAAGTAGCCGAGCACCTGATCCGATGCATTGCCCGAGACTGTGCGCGGTTCACCGGGGCCGGGGGTGTAGTAGTACACCGTCACGCCGTTCGTGGCGGTTTCGTTGGGCGGGAAGACGGTGGGCGTCTGCGGGTTCCAGCCGCGGTTGGCATCGCCGGTGCGGCGGATGTTGGCCGAGCCGTCGAACATCAGAAGGGGCTGCCTGGCCTGTGGGTAGGCGTGGAAAAGGGTCTGCTTCTGGCTGTGGCGGTCGAAAATATCGAAGATGTAGACCTTGTTGGATGGGAATGTGATGTGGTCCATCCGTGTGACGTTGAAGATGGTGGTCGTAGGGTTGTAGTAGTACAAAAGGTGCTGGCCGGTGCTGCCCGGTGTGTTGCCCGCCTGCCACACACCCTGAGAGCCCGTCTCGTTGGCCCACGCGCACGGAACGGACTGGTACGTCGACCAGAACGGCAGCACCTGGTGGAACTCGGCCGAAGCCGCCGGGTCTGGGTCGAGCGTGTCGGCGATGATGTTGTTCGGGTTGTTGACAAGGTTGCGCTGCCAAGTGATTGCGTCGCGGTCTTCGGGGCACACCACCCCCCGATCGGGCAGCGAGTTGCCGTAATAGCCGCCATCGACGAGCACGAGGTAGGAGAAGTTGCGGGTCAGCATGCGCCCGATCACGCGGCCCTGATTGGGGCGGCTGAAGCGGCGGATGATGTCCACAGCCTGATTCGCATGCGATTCAACATACGTCCCGGCTGTGTTGAGGTCGGGGAAGCTGCTGTAGGCCCGCCCCGGCTTCCATGAGAATGAGGCGAGGCTGCCGCGCTTATCCCCGGCGTACGCGGCAAGGCCGGTACCCATCTGTCGCATATTGCTGAGGCAGATATCGAGCTTGGCGACCCGCCGCGCTTTGCCGAGTGCGGGGAGCAGGATGCCGATGAGCAGTGCGATGATCGCGATGACCACCAGAAGCTCGATCAGGGTAAAGGCGCGATGGGGCCGTGGCTGCCGCGTATTCATGGGGTGAACCCTTGTGCGGGAGGCTGAACTGACTGCAAACGCCGGGGAATCGACCTGCTGGATGTCGCGACGCGGGGAGAATCGTGCGGCAACGTCTGGAACGAACGATGCCGGAATTGGGGACCGGAAGTCTACCTGAAAGAGTCTACCAGTAGAACAGGGGGCTGCAAGGGCTTCGGCCGCGGATGGGCTTGGTAAGAGGCGGGTTTTGGTTACGGAGGGTCTGCCATGGGGAACGTACCCCAGGAGCCAGACTGGCCCGTGGGCTGCCTTCTTGACCCACGAGGAGGGCATGCTCTGCCAGGTAGCGGAACAATGCTGGTCGCGGGCTGCATGACGCGAAAAGCGACAGATAAACGATCCCCGCTTTGCAAGGGTTCACGAATGGGATTCAGCAGAGAGCGACGCGTGCAGACCCCGCGCGTTTGTCGCTCGGCGCACCGCCCCCGCGCCAGGTTCATTCGATGCGGCTGGAAATCATCGAACTAGGAACGATGAAGATCGCGTCAAGGGCTGTCATCTGCCCCGCCATAAACATGTCATAGGAATGCGTGAGGCGCGGTGCGCCAGCGTGTTCGCAACCTTTCACACAACCTGCGCGCGATGCAAACACAACTGGAAATCGGTCCGGGTAGATTTCTGTCCACGCGGGGAAGATCGCGAGTGTTCGTGATTGCAAGGCCGCGGAGTGGGAGTCTCTCATGCCTCACAAGCGTCACGGGTTCACGTTGATCGAGCTGCTCGTCGTCATCGCCATCATCGCACTGCTGATCGGCATTCTGCTGCCGGCATTGGGCAAGTCGCGGTCTTCGGCGCGTCAGCTCAAGTGCGCTGCCAACAGCCGCTCTGTGGCGATGGGCGTGCTGGGCTACGGGGCTGACTACAAGCTGTACTTCCCCCCCCACTACGTCTATGGCGCGGAGGAAACAGGGCTGGCGTGGCGCCAGGATGAGCAACTGCTCAACAACCCCCACCCCAACACCGGCTACATCCACTGGTCTTACTCGCTCTTCTCCGGCGGCAGCGTCAACGAGACTTCCTTCACATGCCCGGAGATGCCTCGCGGCGGCGCGCCACGCACGAACCCCGGCGGCAACGGCGAGGACTGGGAGCCCGGCCAGGTCAACGATGCGGGCAGCACCTCGCCGCAGGACCCGCCCATGGACCGGCAGGTCAAGCGCATCGCCTATGTCGGCAACCACGCCCTGTTCTCGCGCAACAAGTTCCGCGCATCCAGCGGCCCACGCTTCAACCGCCTTGTCACCTCCGCCACGGTGGACAGTTCGGCCCGCGGCGGCGCGGGGACCATTCTGACCACCGAGATCTTCAGCAACGGCAAGGACTGGAACGCCTTGACCAGCGGCGGCAAGATCAAGAGCCACCGCCCCCTGACGCCATTCCTCTCGCCCGGCGGCGATGTCTACACGGCCAGCAGCGGGGCCAACCCGCAGTTCTATTACCCCGACACCACCGACATCCTCGCCCCCGAAGCGATGCCCGCGGGCGCGATTGAGGATGACAGCGGCGTGCCCCTGCTGAACATGATGGGTCGTACGCACAAGGGACGCAACGATGCCAAGTCCGGCGGCTCGGCGAACTGCTCGTTCGTTGACGGCCACGTGGAAAACCTGACGGTGCTGGAGACCATCGAGCGCAAGGCCTGGGGCTCGCGCTTCTACACGCTCACGGGCGACACCCGCGTGAGCGCGACGCCCGGCGGCCGCGCCCTTGAGTGATTGATTTGTTCGGCCTTGATTCATGATCGCGCCGGCCGGAAGGCGGGCGCGCTCCTTTCAGAGTGTGTTGCCAGTGGACGGCGTCGTTGGATCACAGGGCCATGTCGGTCTTGTGTGCGGTGCTGTCGGTCTGTCCGGGGTGTGCGACCGGGCGTGTTCATTGATAAACAAGGGAGAGAGTGATCATGAAGAGCATGTGTATCGTCAAGGCGGCGGTGATGCTGGGCCTGGTGGGTGCGGCGGCGGGCATCGCCAACGCGCAGGCGCCTGCCCCGGTCAACATCACCGGTGCAACCCTGTTCCAGAGCCTCTTCACGGCCCCGCAGTCGACGTTCGACGCCATCGACGCCAACGGAGACGGCAACGCCCGTCTCAACCCGCCCTTCAACGGCATCGTGCAGCAGCTCGCGCCTACGGGCGTGAACCCTAGCGCGGGCTGGTGGGCGGTTCAGTACCGCGCGGTGGGCTCGGGCAACGGCCTGCAGGAGCTGGTCAACTACAGCACCCGGTTCTCCACGCTGTTTGCTGAGATCGCCGGCACGGCCCCCAATCTCGAGAACGCCTGGATCAACCGCGTCAAGTATTACGACAACGCGACGGGCGAGCAGGCTGCGTACAACTTCAACAACCCGGGCGGTGCCCCCTTCCGGTCTAACACACTCTCGCTCCTGGGCGACACCGTCAACGGCGGCGTTCGCTTTGACGCGGCTGTCATGGACGTCCCCACCAAGTGGTTCGTGCGCGTCAGCGGCCCCGCCACCCCCGTTGCCACCCCCACGGCCGGTGGTTATGGCCAGAACACCAAGACGGCTCTCGCCCTCAACGGCACGCCCGCCACGCCCGCGCAGGCCAACCGCCTGCGGACGCTGACGAGCACCGACAACGCCGTCACCCTGAACTTCAACACCTCCTCACCCGACAGCAGCACCGTGTTTGATACCCCGGTTGCCGCGGCACCCATCGCCTTCATGGTGAACTATGGCACCGGCCACCAGCAGATGACCTACACGCAGTTGCGGCATCTCTTCGTGACGGGCCGCCTGCCCAGCGGCGAGAACCTGACGGCCATCACCCGCGACATTGGTTCGGGCACCCGCAACGGCTCGATGAACTCAATCGGCATCGATCCTTCCTTCGGCGTCGGCGAGAACGTGGGCGCCAAGAACGACGACGTGGCCAGCAACCCCACCGACCGCTCTGTGGTTGGTGCGACGTATGTGCCCAGCAACAAGGGCGGCTCGGGCTCGCTCGAGCGTGCGGTGCTCAACACCCGCTTGGGCGTGGGCACCTCCGGTGCCGAGCGCGGCGTCACGCAGAGCTGGCTGCTCAACCACCGTGTTGAGCTGCTGGGCGTGCAGAACGACCTGGGCGGCGGCACCATCTTTGCCCGCCCGACCATGGACAACCTGCTCGATAACGACCTGAACGGCTACAACATCGAAGG
>JBBSOF010000005.1:0-113937 GCA_038260025.1 Phycisphaerales bacterium | reverse complement strand
GTCGCGCGGGCCGCGGAGTGGCGCGAGGAAAGCCGCGGCTGCCACGCCCGTTCCGATTTTCCGGAGCCGCGGCCCGAGTTTGCCGTACGGGATTGCTGGCGGCGCGGTCGAGGCGCGGTCGAGACCTCGGGCGTCATGGAGCCGGCAGTATGAGCAGTCCCCGGATCGGCCAGCATCGCTTGGTTTTTCGCAGCGCTGCGCCGCTGTCCGTGCTCGTTGTGCTTGTGGCGGGCTGTGCCCGCGAAGAGCGCGTGGTGCGGTATCACCCCATGCTGGGCGGGCTGCCGGGGTCTGTTTCGGGCACGGCGGATATCCGCGGCCTTGAGGGGTACGTCGATCCCACGGCGGTGCGGGTTGAAGACCTTGTAAAGGTGGACCCGGCGACGCAGAAGAAAACGCTGATTGCAAAGAGCGGCCGCCACCTCATGGTCCATATCTACAACGCGCTACGGGATGGCGACAAGGGCACGTTTGTCAGCCAGATCCTGTCCCGGGAAACGAAGGAGGAGTGCGCGGCACGCGGCGTCGAACCCGGCGCGTGCTTCGATGAGCTCAAGCGGCGTCAGGACGATGTGCTCGCGCTGTTCAACGCCATGCCCAGTGGCGAGTACACGCCCGGGGTGCTGGCTATGCCGCTGGGCGGCAAGTCGCAGCGGATTGAACTCCAGGGCCTTGCCGCGCAGGGTCTGTCGTGGACCGGCATCGACATGGTGATGGAGCAAGGCAACTGGAAGCTGCGGTGGTTTTATGGCCCGGGTGAGTAATCGCGCAGCACGACGGCTGCTTCACCGCGGGGCTTCGTCACCGGGCGCAACGAGCTTGACATCCACCGTGTGCTCTTCCCCCTTGCGGAGGTAGGTGATCTTGACAGTCTGCCCGGGCGTGGCTTTTTCCATGCACACCTGGAGCGCCATGACGTTGGTCAGCGCGGTGTCGTCCCACTTCATCAGGCGGTCATCGGCCTTGAGCCCCGCCCTGGCCGCAGGCAGGCCCTCCATGACATCCCCCACCTGCACACCGGGCTCATCATCGTTGTAGTTGCCCGGCATGATCCCGAAACGGACGCGGCGACCGGGCCGAACGGTATCAGCAGGGTCTTCATCTGCCTGGGCCGCATGCGGGTTCGCGGCGTGAGGGTTTGCCGCGTGCGCGGCGGCAGGTGCATCCTCATCCTCAGGCTGGTCGCGCTTTGAGCCGTCGGAAAACGGCATCGCCTCCTCGCGCTGCGCCGCGTCGAGCGCCACGCGGAACACGAGATCGGTCACCTTCACCGCGCCTTCGACATTGATGGTGTCCGCCGTGTCCGAGGGCGCGTGGTAGTCATTGTGCAGGCCCGTAAAGAAAAATAGATCAGGAATCTTCATCTGATAGAACGAAAAATGGTCCGAGTTTGAGGCGCCGATCCGGCTCTCTTTGATGTTGAGGCCCGAGCCGTCCCAGTAGGGCTTCGACCACCTCTGCAACCCCTCACCCGTGCCGACGCCCCCCACCTCCAGCTTGCCCTTGTGGTCGCTGTCTTCGCGCAGGCGGCCGATCATGTCCATGTTGAGCATGAGGTAGTGGTCGCCCGCGGGGGCGATCATGTGCTTGGTGTAGTACCGCGAACCGACAAGCCCCGACTCCTCAGCGCTGAAGGCCAGGAACAGCACCGACCGCGCATCCGCATCATCGGGCAGTACCGCGTACGCCTTCGCGAGTTTCTGCGCCAGCAGCAGGTTGCCAGACGTGCCCGAGGCATTGTCGTCCGCGCCGGGGTGCAGTTTGCCCACCGCCCCGGTGCGCGAGCCGAAGTACCCGTAACCCACATGGTCGTAGTGCGAGCCGATCACAATGTACTGATCCGCGAGTTTGCCCTTGCCGCGAAGGATGGCCCCCACGTTGTCGGTCATAAGGTCCTGCTTCTTGATATCCGCGCTGACAGTCACGGGCACGCTCTCGGCGAACTCGACGATGCCGCCGGACGCATCCGCCTCCTGGCGCAGGTCCATCAGCGAGCGGTGGCGCGGGTCGGCGGCCTGGATCAGCGACGACGCGGCAGCCCGCGAGAGCATCACAACCGGCATCCGTTGAGGGCGCGACCCCGCGTAAGACATGTCTTCAAGGCGGTCCGCCTTCGCCCCGGCCGCGCCAGGCGGGTTGACCAAGATGATCGCCGCAGCCTTGTGCGCCACGGCCTCACGGAACTTAGCGTTGATGGCCGCGGCAGCTGACCAGGGCTGGTCTTCCTCTGCCCATTTGCTCTTGCCATTTGCGTCCATCGGCTCGTACCGGAACATGATGACAATCTTGCCGGTCAGGTCTGCGCCCACGGGGTAGGTGGAGTAGTCCTTCTCTTCGACATCGAGCGAGTACCCCACGAACACGAGCGGTCCTGTCGCGACGCCGCTGCCCGAGTGCCCGATGATGTTGAAGTCCTTGCCCGGCTGCAGGGTGACCGTGCGGCCTTTGACGTCATACGTCACATCCTGGGCAACCAGCTTGTAGGTATCCCCCGGCCTACGCGAGGCCGGGGCCTTGAACACCTGGCGGTAACTGACAAACGGATCATTCCCGGCGTTGGCGTCGTGCTGGTCGCTGTCTGCGGGGTCATCCCGGTCGGTGTCGGCCGCATCCGTGTTGGTGTCGGCGGCCTTCACCGTTTCAGCCGGGAATGCGGGGGTGAGGCCCAGGTTCTTGTAGTGCCACTCGATGTAGTCTGCCGCAACACGGTTTCCCTTGGTGCCCGGCGCTCTCCCCTCCATAAACGGATTCGCAAGGCTCAGGATGTGCTGGCGGTAGACGATGGCGTCTGCCGCGAGCGACTCGGCCGATGCGGGGGTGGTGTTGTTGGCGACCGGCGCGGCCGCGAACAATGGGGTGCAGAGCAGGAAGGCAGCCAGAAGGGAGCGGAACGGGCGAGCCATGGGGAAACTCCGGGGGAGAGGCTCCGGGGGATCGAATAACCGGCGGAGCGAGACGGATAAACACCAGAAGCGGAGATGCCACTGTAGGGGGAAGCCGTCAGAAGCGGGGTCGGCCTTGGAGGCACGGCAGGGATGTCGCCAACAGCCCGATGCATGCCCGCAAAAAGTGAAGAAACGTGATCCTACACTGGGCCACGATGCACACCACACTTGCGACGGCCCCGGCGAAGGAAGAGGCAAACCCCGGCGTGAACGGAACCATGGTTGCCCCCAAGGCAGGCCCGGAAATGCTCAACTCCTCCGACACGTTCGGGCACCGGCACATCGGCCCCAGCGAGGCTGAGATCACCGACATGCTGGGCGTACTTGGGTACAGCTCGCTCAACGAACTGAGCGATGCCACCGTGCCCGCCTCGATCCGCTTGAGCAAGCCGATGGAACTGGCCGGCCTTGGCACGACAGAGCGAGGTGAGTTCGAGGTGCTGACGGAACTGAAGGCGATCGCCTCGCAGAACCGCGTCTACCGCTCGTTCCTGGGGATGGGCTATCACGACACGATCACCCCCCCGGTGATCCTTCGCAACATGATGGAGAATCCCGGTTGGTACACGCAGTACACGCCTTATCAGGCAGAGATCGCGCAGGGTCGGCTTGAAGCGCTGATCAACTTTCAGACGATGGTCGCCGATCTGACGGGCCTGCCCCTGGCGGGGGCGAGCCTGCTGGACGAGGGCACGGCTGCCGCGGAAGCGATGGCCATGTGCTTCGCCCTTTCGGAGCACGCGCGGCCCGTGTTTTATATTGATGGCAACTGCCACCCGCAGACGAACGCCGTGTGCCGCGTGCGTGCCGAGAGCCTGGGAATTGAACTGACCGAACTGCCGACAGGCGCTTCGCCCGATTGGACGCGCGCCTGCTGCGTTCTGGTGCAATACCCCGACACGACCGGGCAGGTGAACGACTGGCGCGGCTTGGCGCAGAGCGCCCACGAGGGCGGCGCGCTGGTAGTTGCCGCGTGCGACCTGCTCGCGATGACGCTGCTGACCCCGCCCGGCGAGTGGGGCGCGGACATCGCGGTGGGCAGCGCACAGCGGTTCGGCGTGCCGATGGGCTTTGGCGGCCCGCACGCGGCGTTTATTGCCACCAAGAGCGAGTATGTCCGCAAGATGCCGGGGCGCATCATCGGGGTCTCGCGCGATGCCCAGGGCAACCCGGCCTTCCGCATGGCGCTGCAGACACGCGAGCAGCACATCCGCCGCGAAAAGGCCACCAGCAACATCTGCACCGCGCAGGCGCTGCTCGCGAACATGGCGGGCATGTACGCCTGCTACCACGGCCCCGACGGCCTGCGGGCTATCGCGCGGCGCGTGCATTCATTTGCAGCGGTGCTGGCCCTGGGGTTGCGGCGACTGGGCCACCAAGTGCTCAACGAGACCTTCTTCGACACCCTGCGGGTTCGGCCCGCGGCCAACGCGGGCGACGTGGTCGGCGGCGCACTGGCGAAGGAGATGAACCTGCGCGACTACGGCAACGGCACGGTCGGCATCGCCTTGGATGAGACCACCACCCGCAAGGACATTGCCCAGCTCTTTGAAGTGTTCACCGCGGGCGTCGCCGTCGGTAAGGGCGGTGCCTTCGACGCCGACAAGCTGCTCGCCGACGCCGATGTTTCCTTTCCCGCCCACCTCACGCGCACCACCGAGTTCCTGACGCACCCTGTGTTCAACTCGCACCACAGCGAGAGCGAGATGCTCCGCTACATCTTCAAGCTCCAAGGCCGTGACCTGTCGCTGGCGCATTCCATGATCCCCCTGGGATCGTGCACGATGAAACTCAATGCCACCAGCGAGATGATCCCGGTGACGTGGCCCGAGTTCGGCCGCCTGCACCCCTTCGCACCCACGGAACAAACCCGCGGCTATCAGCGCCTGTTCAGCGACCTGGAGAAGTGGCTCACCGCCATCACGGGCTTTGACGCCGTCTCGCTCCAGCCCAACTCCGGCGCGCAGGGCGAGTACGCCGGGCTGCTGGTCATCTGGGCGTACCTCGCCAGCATCGGGCAGGGCCACCGCCGCGTGTGCCTCATCCCCCAGTCGGCACACGGCACCAACCCGGCATCGGCCATCATCGCGGGGCTTGAAGTCGTGGTTGTCGCGACGACAAAGCAGGGCGATATCGACATCGAGGACCTCCGCCGCAAAGCCCAGGAGCACAAGGACGACCTCGCCTGCCTCATGGTGACGTACCCCTCGACCCACGGCGTGTTCGAGGCGGGTATCCGTGACATCTGCACAATCGTTCACGAACATGGCGGGCAGGTCTATATGGACGGCGCGAACATGAACGCGCAGGTCGGCCTGTGTGCCCCGGGCGACATCGGTGCCGACGTCTGCCATCTCAATCTCCACAAAACCTTCTGTATCCCCCACGGCGGCGGCGGCCCGGGTATGGGGCCCATCGGCGTGGCGAAGCACCTCGCACCGTTCCTGCCGACGACGGAGGCAGGGAGGAGCATCCGGGAATCGGCAGCGGGCAATGCGGCACGAACCTCCGCCGTTTCGCCCAATGCGATCGGTCCGATCTCTGCTGCACCGTACGGCTCGGCCAGCATCCTGACGATCTCCTGGGTCTACATCGCCCTCATGGGCGCGGCAGGGCTTCGCAAGGCGACGCAGGTCGCCATCCTCAGCGCCAACTACATGGCGAAGAAGCTTGAAGGCCACTACGCGGTGCTTTACACCGGCGCCAACGGCCGGTGCGCTCACGAGTTCATCCTGGAGTGCCGGCCTTTCGAGAAATCAAGCGGCGTCAAAGTTGATGACATCGCCAAGCGGCTCATGGACTACGGCTTCCATGCCCCCACCATGTCCTTCCCCGTCCCCGGCACGCTGATGATCGAGCCCACCGAGAGCGAGCCCAAGGCGGAGCTTGACCGCTTCTGCGAGGCGATGATCAAGATCCGCGCAGAGATCGCGCAGATCGAGCAGGGGCAGATGGACAAGGCCGACAACTGCCTCAAGAACGCGCCGCACACCGTCCGCGTGGTCAGTGCGAACGACTGGCAGCACACCTACCCGCGCGAGCAGGCGGCGTTCCCTGCCGCGTGGCTGCACGATCACAAGTTCTGGCCCACCGTGGGGCGCATCGACAACCCTTACGGCGACCGGAACCTTGTGTGCGTGTGCCCACCCATGGACACATACGAGTAAGGCGTTTACGCCTGGCAGCAACGGCCGCGCGGTGCGGACTTACTGCGTGACATAGAACCCACTGGCGTTCACGACGACGTTCTGACCATCGGCGCTTGCGACCGTACCCACAACGGTGACCATCGCCAGCGGCTTCAGGCCCTTCAGCCCGTTCAGGTCCACCTTGGCGGGTGCTCCTTCGGGCGTGAGCACCTGCACGGTTGCGGAGTTGGCCGTGAGCGTGGCCCGCGGCTCGCAGCAATAGTCCCATGGGGTCTCGCACGAGTCGTCCGGGTCGCCCTCGCCGCAGGTCTTCAGCCCCCGGTCCACCAGCGTGAACATGGCCCGATCTTTGACGAAAGGCTCCTCGCTGCCGCCGATGCGGCCAACGAGCACCACGGTGTCGCCAGACTTCAGAGTCGGCTTGGCCGCGGCAACCTCACGCGCGCCCTCGGGCGCTGCCGCGAGGAACAGCCCGGTCGGCAGACCGGCACTCGGCGCGGCAGCGGTCGTGGGAGCAGGCGCTGCGGCGGGCTTGCGCTCGCAGGCGGACATGGCGGCAACAAGAACGAGGGCAGCGGATGTAGTGGCGAGCTTGAACATGAGTGAGTCTCCTTGTGAACTGGATTGTGGAACATCAAAAAGGTACGTCGAGAGGCCGATGGGCAAAGAAACGTTAGATGGACTTGAGCGATTCAGGAATGGGCAGCCGGAGGCAGCGGTACGCGGGGGGAAGCGCTCCCAGAAGCCCCAGCGCTAGTCCAGCGCCAAGGCCGACAAGCAGGGCGGGGGCATCGATCTGGAGGCCAAAGGCTCCCATGGAGAACTGCACGGCGATGCCGTTGAGCACAAACAGGCCCACGGCGCTTGCAATCACCGCACCTGCCGCGGTGGCGAGGCAGGACTCCTGGACCATGCTCAGCACCACGGCCCCGCGTCGGAAGCCCAGGCACTGAAGCATCCCAAGTTCGCGGACTCGTGCCGCGAAGGCCGCGTACATGGTGTTGAGGCCGCCGAACACGCCCCCCAGGCCGATCAACCCTGCGGTGATCCACGCTACTTTCCGCACAGGTGCGAAGAACGCGGCAAGCTTGCTGTAGTACGAAGCCTCGGACATCGCCGTGATTTCAAGATCCAGCCTCTGGCGGCAGAATGCCGCGACATCTGCCACTTCCGCGGCGTTAGGACCATTACCCAAAGTCGCCACCACACACGAGTCTGTCTCGCGCCGCGTGAGTTCCTTCAGATCGGTCAGCGGCATCCACACCTCGGCATCAATCACCGACTGCGGTGCCGCGAGCCGCCCCGCGACCGTCCAGTCGCGGTTTTCGATCCGCACGGTGCCCCCCACCTTCATTGACGCAGCGGGCACGCCGAGCTTTGTGTGGGCGAGCCGACCGACGAGCACTTCATCGTGGCCGGCCCGAGGCCAGTTGCCTTCCACGATCTGCGTCTGCCCATGCACCAGCATCGCTTGGGGCGTAACCCCGCGGACCAGGATCAGCCGCCCTTCCGGCCCTCCCGCGGCGGTCCGCACGGGCAACTGCACATGCACTTCCGGCGAAACAAAGGCTGCGCCGAGCGCGGAACGCAGCCCCGGCACACTGGCCTCCAGCAGCGACGCGGTTGCTGCGGGAATCTCACTGCGCTCCAGGCTTTCCTCGCTTCCGATGCCAAGCACCAGCACGTTGTGCGAGTCGCCGGTGCTGCGCAGGCTTGCGGTCATGCCGCGAACAAAGCCGCCTGCCGCCAGCACCAGCAGCACAACCATGCCGCTGCCCAGCACGCTGAGCGCGAGGCGGAGGTGCGATCGGCCAAGGTTGCGGACGGCGTAGCTGGTGGGGAGCAGTCTCATGCGTCACACCGCCCGGAAGGATGCGGCAATCTCTCGGCGAGACGCCTGGAACGCGGGGACGAGTCCCGCGAGAATTCCGACCACTGCCGCGGCGGCCAACCCCCAACCAACGGTCGCCATGTCCGCGCCGATGTTCATGCTGGTGCCCTCGACCGACATGCTGAAGCGGCCCAGGTGCAGCACGAGGTAGGCCGCGAGAACGCCAATCATCCCGCCGCCCACGCACAGAACCAGCCCCTCTGCAACAATGAGACGCGCGATGAGCCCGCCGCGGAAGCCCAGGGTCTGAAGCACCGCGTGCTCCTTCACCCGGTCCTGCACAGACAGCACGATGGCATTGCCTACCAGCGCCAGCACCGCGGCAAGCGCCGCCCAACCCAGGTATCGCGTGAAGCCCACGATCTGCACAAGGTCGTGGGCCGCCCGCGCCACGAACGCCTTCTCCGGCCGCGTGTCGGTCGGCTCGGCATCGTGGCGAAACTCCTCATCAACCGCGTCGGCAACCTGCTCGAGCCTGGCAGGGTCATCCACGCGAATGTTGAACTGCGTGACAATGCCATCCCCGCCCCTTGCAGCCACCCGCTGAAGGAACGCCAGGTCCACATACGCGACGTTCTGCTCCTGCGGCTCCTCCGAATGGATGATCCCCGCGACGTACGCGCTGATCCCTGCAGCGGATAGTGTCTGCCCTACCGAGACCTTGCGTCGCGCTGCCAGCGTCTCTCCGACCAGTGCCGCATCGCCGCGCCGCTGCCACTCCGCCAGCGAGCCGGAAAGGAGTGTGAAGCGTTCCGCCACGCCTGAAATATCATCGCGGGGGACGCCCCGGAATGTCACCGTATCAAAGCTGGCGCCGCAGTTATTGACGACGATCTTCATCGGGACCACCGACGCCACACCGGGTATGCGGGCGATGCGGCTGCTGTACGACTCGGGCAGACGGCTGGAAAATGGGCAGAAACGGTTCTGCCGGTAGACGACAAGCGTCACATCGCGGCCCGTCGCCTCTGTGGCGTCTGCCACGCCCTGCTGCAGCGCCTGCACCGAGACGAAGAGAAACATGGCCACCGCCACGCCCAGTGCGGTGAGCAGTGTCCGCGCAGGATGGCGTGTCACCTGCTTGAGGACGAGCGTGATGTACTTGGGCTTGAGCATCGGTCAGGCTCCTCTCTGGGCGACAGTGTCTTCGACGAGCCGCCCTTTCTCGAGGTGGAGCGTCTTCCCGGCGTGTGCCGCGGCCCCAGGGTCGTGCGTTACCATGATCAGCGTCTTGCCCACCTCGCGGCTGAGCCGACCCAGCAGGTCCATGATGGCCGCGGCTGAGGACTTGTCGAGATCGCCCGTCGGCTCGTCGGCGACGATGATCGCAGGATCGGTCACAATCGCCCGCGCGATCGCCACACGCTGCTCTTGACCGCCCGAGAGTTGGCGCGGGTAGTGCGCCGCCCTGTCGGCAATCCCCGAAAGGTCCAGGGCTGCCGAAACCTTCGCGTGGCGGTCTCGCCGCGAGATGCGGTGCAGCAGCAGCGGCAACTCCACGTTCTCGTACGCCGTCAGCACCGGCACAAGGTTGTACAACTGAAAGATGTACCCGACCGCTGCACTTCGCCAATCCGCGAGACGCCCGCGCGCGAGCGAGCCGACATCAACCCCTCCGATGCGCAGCGTGCCCGCGCTGGGACGGTCGATCCCCGCGATCAGATTGAGCAGCGTGGTCTTGCCGCTGCCCGACGGGCCCATGAGGGCGAGGAACTCCCCCGCCTCCACGTCCATATCCAGTTGGTCCAGCGGAGTGATCGTTTCGGGCCCGCGCCGATAGGTGCGGGTCAGCCCGCGGCATTCGATAAGCGCCATACTCAGGCTCCTTCTGTTTCGTTTTCGACGCGGACTTTCGCGCCCTCGCTCAGCCCCGCGGGCGGCGTGAGGATCACCCGGTCGCCAACGCGCAGGCCCTCAAGCACCTCTGCGCTCTCGCCGCCGGTGCGACCCAGGCGGAGTGCCCGCTTTGCCGCTGTTTGGCTCTCGCGCTGCACCACCCACGCCGCGGCCTGGCGGTCCTGCACATCCACCAGCGCGGCAACCGGGATCAGCAGCACGGGCTGGTCGGTGGTCCCCACCGCTTGCGTCAAACTGTCTGGTGCGCTGCCGCGGGTCATGATCCGTGCCTTGGCCAGCATGTCGGGCTTGAGCTCAGCCGCGGGGTCGGCGATTGCGACCTTCACCTGCACGGTGTTTTTCTGGATGTCTGCCTCGTGTACGAATCGGGTGAGCGTCCCTTGGAACATCCGGCCCGGCAGCGTCTCGGTGCTGATTTCTGCAAGGTCACCAACTCGAACTTTCGCCGCGTCTGCCAGCGGCACATCGACGCGCACCTGAAGGTGCGCTGGATCGTAAAGACGGACAACCACGCCTGCGAAAGGATTGTCGGACGCGGGCATCATCCGCTGACCGGGCTCGGCCCGGCGTTGAAGGACCATTCCTGCGACCGGGGCGCGGACGGTCATTCGCTCCAGCAGCAGGTTCGCCTCTTCAAGGGCGACCTGCGCCATCGTCTCATCGGCTTTGGCCATGGCAACGGCCGCCTGCGCGGTGGCGGCGGTTGCGGCGCGGGTGGCGAGCAGCAGGCGTCGCGCCGCAATCTCGCCTTCGGGCACCACGCCACGCTGACCCAAGCTCTCCACACGATCAAAGGCGTCGCGGGCCTCGGCAACGCGTGCTTCCTCGGCCAGCACGGCAGCGCGGGCCTTGGCGGTCGCCGCGGCGGTGCGGGAAACTTCGGCGAGGGCCCGGCGGCGGGCAAGCTGCGCATCGGCATCCACCAGGCGTGCCACGGGCTGGCCGGCTTCCACACGCTCGCCATCGAGCACCAGCAGTTCCTCGATCACCCCTCCGGCGAGAGCGGGAACGCTGATTGCAGAGGGGTCCGCCTCGATCCACCCTGGGGCTTGTACAACCTCCCCTGGCGTCGCGGCAGGCACTCCCTCAGCACCCCCCACTCGCAGCACCGCGGGGGCGACGCGGACGATGATGTCGCGCTGCAGCGCAGCCCGTGCCGCGTAGCCGACAAGGCCAAGGGCGGCGAGCACGATCAGCAGCGGCACCAGCACACGCGTCACCACGCGGGAGGGGGGCGCTTCAACATGGATAGCGGCGGAGCCTCTACCACGGGATAACGCGGCAAGGTCGGGGGCAGGAGATGTCATCGCGTTCCTCAGCAGATGCCACAGGGGCATCGGCGGTCCTTGTGCGCACGAGGGGGCGCAGAACAGCAGATAACGCCGGGTCAAAGAACGACCGCGGCGCACGGCACAGGACCGGTCACACTAAATGAGGAGTCGCGTCGTTCGCACACAGGAAAGATGCGGGGGCGATTCGTCCGCCCGTGCAAGGCAGCTGTTCCGAAAAATCGGTGCCTTCAGCGTGGGATACAACTCGCCAAAGATGGCGAGCACGGGGGCAGGGGCTTCGAGTTCAACCACATCGGTTCGCACCGGCTGGGCGCTAATGGCAGTTGTTGCCGGCACACGCAGGCACTGCATGCACCGCTCATCATCACCGTTCGGTACATGACGGGGGGAATCTGTCGCTCCGCGCTCATCCACGCAGCAGCAGCACGCTACCGATATCTCTGGCATCCGCTCGCACGCCGTCTTACAGACAGCGGTACGGGCGATTGTCGGCGCCAGCAGGGCCACGATCAGGAGGATGGAAGCGAGTACGCGATGCATAGGTGGCTCATGAAGTATAGGGGCTTCGTGCGTCGCGCATTCATCAAACACTCAGTTACGGTCGTTATCGCCCCTTTGAGCGCCGCATGAGCGCATTTACTGATTCAGGCCGCTTGATTGCACCGCTTGAACGCTGAGGCCACCAGAGTCCTGATCGGTCGTGCGTGCCTGATCCTGCATCAGCGTTCGCGCCGCCTGGATGACCCATTCCCACTGGAACGCAGGGCCTGGATCGATCTTGTTTCGCTGCACGTGGCAGTGGCCGAGAATGCCTCGGTAGGCGGCGAACTCTTCAGGCGAAAGCACGCGGGTGAGAACACGGCCGTCGTTGCCCCGGGGGCCGTCGCACGCGATATTGGGCAGTGCCGTACACAGCGCGGCGGTCAGGTGAATCAGCGCATCGTACTGAGCGCACGTGAGGTCGTACATGGCCAAACTCTGCCCCTGCACTTCGCCCCGCACCGCAAAGGGCTGCGCAGCCAGCGGGTTGAAGGCAGGGTCTCGTACCGCGAGCGCGGCCCAGCCGTGCAAGGGCGCGCGGAGGCGGGCGGCTTGGGACGTGATGGACGTAGTAAAGGAACGCGGAGAACCATGAGCCCCAACGTCTTGGTTCCCGCGGTCGCCTCTCCACTCTGCTTTGCCCGTTCCCGCCTCTACCTGCACGTTCTCTCCCGCCGCTTCATACCAACGGACGAGCGGTGCGGCCTCAGCGTCGGGGTACGCCCCAATGTTCGCGATCTCGATGCCGACGCTCCGGTCGTTGGCAATCGTGGCGTGCCACGCCTTCTCTTTGATGTCCAGCGTCTGGTAAATAGTCCCATCCACATCGAGCATGAAGTGCACCGAGAGACCGCGCACATCGTGGAGGGTGCGGAAGCACGCACGGGATGTCCCCGCGACGTCGTAGTGAATGACGAACTGGTCTACGCAGGAACGCAGCGCGGCACGCTCCCGGGCAGGCTCGGCCGTGCCCGGCAGGGGAATTGCCGCCCGCGTGCCATAGCGCAGCGGCGTCGCGGGTACGGCCCGGCCCAGCGCGCCGGCGGCCTGAGTCGCTTCCCACGACTCCTCGCCCGCATCGACGAATCGCCGCTCTGTCCGGTAGGCGTTGTATCCCCCTTCATCGGTCCACAGCACCACGCGCGCGCCAGTGTGGATGTATTGCCCCGCGATGACAATCTCATCACCCCGCCTCGCCAATCCGGCGGCCGTCCACTCGGGCAAGGCCGCAACGGCAGGCGATTGCTGGATGGGCGCGGCGACCGGAGCCTCCGCTCGTTCCTCCTTTGGTGCTGCCTTGGGCTCCTGCCGGCACGCTGCAAGCAGGGCGAGCGCCACGCACGCGGCAAAGCCCGCGCCTTGCCGCAAATGTGCAGCGAGCCCGGGTGAACTTCCGACACTGTGCCCGTGGCCCCGTGGGGCCGTGGGATGAGGAGCGGGTTGCGTCATGAGGCTGATGATAACGCTGGCTGCCGCCGACCTCGCCGTGCTGGACTGGGCCGTAGTGGCGGGGTACCTGCTGCTGCTGCTGGCGTCTGGCGTCTGGTTCGCGCGGAAGGAGCCCTCGGGCACCGGCGAGTATTTCCTCGCTGGGCGGCGCATGCCGGCCTGGGCCGTCTCCTTCTCCATCATCGCCAGCTCGCTCAGCGTGGCGACGTTCATCGGCGTGCCCGAGAGCGTGTTCCGCGGCAACATGACCTTCCTCTCCACGACCATCGGCTCCTTCATTGCCGTGGCGGTGGTGGCCGGCTTCTTCATCCCCGCGTTCTACGCCGCCAATGTCACCACCGTGTATGCGCTGCTCGAGCGGCGGTTCGGGTCGTCGGTCAAGCAGGCAGCCAGCGCGACCTTCATGGTTGGACGGCTCTTCGCGAGCGGGGCACGCATCTACATCGCCGCCATCCCGCTGGCGATGGTGCTCTTTGGCCCGGAGAGCCTGGCAAGCCCGGGCGCACTGGTGGGCGCGATCGCGGTGCTGACGGTGGTGGCGGTGCTCTACACGCTCATCGGTGGCATTGCCAGCGTCATCTGGACTGATGTCCTTCAGACGCTGGTGCTGGTGGGGGCCGCCGTGGGGGCGGTGCTGGTGCTGCTGCATGACATCCCCGCGCCAATCGCCGACATCTGGGCCGCCATGCGCCAGCCCGTCGCTGGGGGCGTACCCAAAGCAACGGTGCTGCTGAGCGGCCTGGACCCATCACAGCCGCACCTGGGCTTTGATCCTTTGCAGAACTACACGCTGCTCACGGCGGTCTTTGGTTTCTCACTGCTCAATATGGCCGCGTACGGCACAGACCATGACCTGGCGCAGCGCATGCTCACGTGCAAGTCGGCCCTGCGCGGCAGCCGCTCGGCGTGGGCCGCCATCCTCATGAACCTGCCCATCACCATGCTGTTCATGGCCATTGGCGCGCTGTTGTGGTTCTATTACGAGGGACCGGTCGCTGGCGGTGCCGCGGGCATCGGGATTCTCCCGCCGGGCAGAGAAGCATTCCCGCACTTCATCCTGACGCAGATGCCGCCGGGGCTGCGCGGGCTGATGCTCGCGGGGCTCTTTGCGGCTGGGCTGGGCAGCCTCAACTCCGCCATCAATGCCATGGCCGCAACGTTTGTGAGCGACTTCTACCTGCCCTGCGTGCGGGGCAGGAGCGAGCCGCACTATCTGTGGGTCAGCCGCGGCGCGACCGTGGCGTGGGGCCTGCTGGTGGGCGGCTTTGCGGTCGCGTGCATCTACTGGAAGCGATCTCAGCCGGAAACAACCCTCATTGATTTCGCCCTGAAGGTGATGACGTTCGCGTACGCCGGGCTGCTGGCTGTCTTCCTCACGGCGATTTTCACGCGGCGGGGCAGCACCGCGAGCGCGCTGGCGGCGCTGGCCACAGGGTTCATGGTGATCGCGGCATTCCAGTCGTGGACCGTGTGGTCCCCGTGGATTGGGCTGGGCAGTGCAGCGACAAGCCCAGTGGCGTATCCGTGGCAGATGCTGATCGCGACATCGGCCGCGCTGGCGGTGTGCGCGGTTCCTCGCGGGCCGCAACAACCGCCGGCCTGATCCTCAGGCAAGCCCTGCCGACGCTGCCGCATCCGGGCACACAAAGAACTCGCCCGCGGCCACACGTCGCATGGCCTGGGCGATGTAGTCCGGGCTGCGGTGCTTGCCGACATAGCCGAACGCGCCCGCATCGATGGACCCGAGCACATACTCGCGCTGCAGGTGCCCGCTGAGCATGAGCACGCGGGTCGCGGGGAAGTCCTTTGCCACCTGCTGGAGAAGACTGAACGTGTCCACCCCCGGCATCTGCATGTCCATCACGACCAGTTCCGGGGAATGGCGTGCCATGGCGCTGCGGAACTCTGATTCGCCCGTCACACCACCCGCCCAGCGAAGGCCCGGCGTGTGGCGGATCATCCGCTCCAGGCTCTCGACCATCTGCGGGTTGTCATCGATCGCCAGAACAGAAACGGCTTTTTCTTCGGCAGGTGTCCCCGCTGGATCGGGAGTTGGACTGGTCATGCTCATACGGGTTCCTTGAGAGGGGGCCCAACCTCGAACGCCGCGCGAAGAAGACGCTGGATGTCCGACACGCCGGGACGCGGCCCGGCAAAGAGCACGCGCGACGTTTCCCCGTTTTCCTGCCCATCTCCCGCCGCCCTGTCGGGCGACTCAAGCACCATCGCCCACCGGCCGTCCGCGGTCGCGTACCGCACCGCTTCCGCACGAAGGCTCGGCTCAACCACCCACAGACCCGACGCAGGCTGGTCCGCCGGCGCGAGCAAGCGGGCGTTCATGCCTGCCGCGCGGAGCACCCATTGAACATAGGCGCGGGCGCGGGCATCATTGACAGAGATGCTGGCCAAAACATGTGCCGCGAACGGGGTGGAGCCGTCAGCCGGTGGGGCGCTAGCCGCGGGCAAATCGAGCGTGAAGCACGTGCCCTCACCCGGTGTAGATTCCACCGACACATTGCCACCTGCGGCATGCACGGCCCCTGCAACCAGGGACAGGCCCATGCCCCCCGACAGTTGGCGGGCCTTGGTCGAGAAAAAAGGCTCCATGCAGCTGTTGCGGATGCTGTCGGTCATGCCCGGACCATTATCGCGCACCGACACGCGCACGCGCGGGCCTTGCGGCCCCTCCGCGGCCTGAACGCTCACCTGCACCCGCGGCTCTCGCGTCTTGGCATCGGCCATTGCCTCTGCCGCGTTCTGCACCAGGTTGAACACCGACTGAAGCAGCAGGTGCTGCGACATTGCAACGTACAGCCCTTCATCGCTCTGCGTCCATTCAAGCCTCGCAGTCCGCGGCAGCACCGCCATCAGCAGCGGCTGCGCCACGCCCCACCACTGTGCAATGTCGGTCACGTCATCCGCAGACTGGCGCGGGTCGGACGGGTCCACCGCGAGCAGGCGCAGGCTCTGCGAGAGCCGCTGGATGTACGACAGACCACCTTCGATAGCGTCGAGATCGCCCCCCACCATCCCAGCCGGCGTTTCGCGGCGCAAGGACTCAATGCGCAGGCGCAGTGGCAGCACGAGGTTCCCGATGTCGTGCCCGAGCCCGCGCGAGAGGGTGCCCAGTGCGGCCATACGCTCCGCCGCGCGGAGCTTCGCGTGGCTGGCTTCAAGTGCGGCGGTGCGTTCCTCAACCAGCCGCTCCAGGCCCGCACGATACTCGGCCAGCTGGTCCTGCTGCTCACGGTCGAGGGTCACATCGCGATCGACCGCCAGCACCACGGTGGTTCGTCCCTCGGCGTCGCGCTCAAACGGCGTCAGCCGTACCCACAGAATTGCCCACGAGCCATCCTTGCGGCGCGCCCGGTGCTCCATCTCGACGGCTTCGCCGTCGGCCAGCGAAACCGCCTGGGTAAAGCGGTCCTTTACATGCGCGAAATCATCGGGATGGATGATGGTGGCCATCACCTCTCGCCCAAAGTGATCAAGCTCTTCGTACGAATACCCTAGGCTCAACCCCACGGCCGGATTGATCAGCAGCGGCCGCCCCGAAGGAACCTCGCACAGAAAGATCATGTCCGGCAGCACGCTGATGATCTGTGCCACGCGGGCTGCGGCATGGTCGCGCTCGCGCTCGAAGGCGCGGCGGGCCGAGACATCGCGGGCGATCTTGGCGGCACCGACGACGTTGCCGGCGGCATCACGCACGGGGGAGATGCTCAGCAGCACCTCCACCGGTCGCCCGTCCTTGGTGCGGCGGGTCGTCTCGAACTGCTCGATGCGCTCGCCGCGAAGCAGGCGGGACATGATGTCTGCCTCTTCAGCCCGCAGGTCTTCGGGCACCAGGAGAGTGATGTGCTTGCCCACCGCCTCGGATTCGCGATATCCGAACAGCCGCTCCGCCGCCGCATTGAACGAGCGGATGATGCCATCCCGGTTCTTTGAGATGATGGCATCCTCTGATGACCGGACGATGGCCGCGAGCTGTGCTAATGCCTCATGCTCATGGGCGAGGGCGGCGGCGGCATCTTCGCGAGCCACCCGGGTGCGCCGAACGGAGTACCACAACCCCGCGATGATCATGAAGGAGAACAGGAACCCAGTCAGCACGGCAGGCCTGTCCGCGGAAAAGGCCCCGCGAGGCTCGACGATGAACCAGGTCGCCCCCACCAGCCCCGCGATCGCGCACACCCAAAAGCACGGGCCCGACAGCAACCACGCGAGCGGAACCAGCGCGGCCCACAGGGTGATGAGTTCCAGCCGCGACTCGAGAACGGGATCGAGCGCCATTCGCAGCGCGATGGCGCACGCCACCACGATGAGTCCAAAGGGGAGCTGAACCCAGAGCGGCCATGCCCGAGAGACACGGGTTGTTGTCGATCCTGATACCTTTGGCATAACCACCATGGGCATAACGCTTCAAACCCTGAACATGCCCCGAGTCTAGCAAACCGTCCCGGTCCGCGCGGTTTAACGAAGCAAGACAACCACCTCGCCCGAGGCAACCTGCCGCACTGCCCGAACGATGGTCTCTATCTCGGCATTCTTAGAAACAAAGCCCCAGGCCCCCGCATCCATGGCCGCATCGATCGTGGCCTGGTCGTCGTAGCCGCTGTAGATGATCGCGCGGCACTCGGGGCAGGAATCCGCCGCCTGCCGCACCGCTTCGAGCGGCGCAACGCCGGGCATGGTGAGGTCAACGACCGCGACGTCCGCGCCGTCGCACATCGTGACGACAAGGGCGTCGGCGCAGTTCAGCGTCTTGATGACCTTCATGTCTGGCTCGGGATCGACGAACAGCCGGATCGCTTCGACCAGTTCAGGACTGTCGTCAACCACCAGCACCCGGATGTAAGCCGACGTTTGCAAGGCCCCAGTGTATACCCCGAGTTCGGATTTTGTAGTCGCATTTTTCTACCTGCGGCCTCGTTTTCCTCAAAACTGTGTCCGCTTCGATAACACGTTCGTTTTCAACTGCTAACACCGCGTTTACGGCGTTGCATCTCCATCGGCGTGCGCAATCTCGCTGCGCAACTTGAATCCTGTCGAACGCCCACACTCGAAACAAATCGGGTGATCGGCCCGGGGCTCCCCGGGGGGACAATCCATCAATTTCGCGGCGCTGCCGTGTCCCCAGCACCAGGAGAACGCAATGAACTATGTTCCCATGATGGTCGGTGTTGTTGTGTGCGCGGCAGGTCTTATCACTGGCTGCAAGCAGGAGAACGAAATGAAGGCTCCTGCAAAGCCCGCCATGGCCAACAACGCCATGTCGAACAAGGACTCGAAGCCAGCCGCGCCCGCCATGAGCAGCGCCAAGGGCGACATCATTGATGTTGCAACCGGCCCGGGCATGCAGGAGGTCTCCACGTTGGTGACGGCGGTCAAAGCCGCAGGCCTCGTGGACACGCTGAAGGGGAAGGGGCCCTTCACCGTGTTTGCCCCAACCAACGCCGCGTTTGCCAAGCTCCCGCCCGAGACGCTCCAGGACCTTCTCAAGCCTGAGAACAAGGACCAGTTCGCCGCCATCCTGCTGTACCACGTTCACGTGGGCGACGCGGTGCCTGCCGCGGATGTGAAGACCATGTCGCTCAGCACCGCGAACGGCAAGGCGCTGAACATCACCGTGAACAACGGCACCGTGATGGTAAACAACGCGAAGGTGATCAAGACCGACGTGATGGCCAGTAACGGCATCATCCACTGGATCGACACCGTCGTGCTGCCGTAAGCCGGGCCGCGCCCGCTGCAGATTCAACATCAGTTCCACAAGGGGGTGCCATGCGGCACGCCCCTTTGGCCTTTTTGGGCTGGGCCATGAACGATGGTGAGAAAAGCCGCCTGCCGGATTTGAACCCGCGACCTGCGCTTTACAAAAGCGCTGCTCTACCGCTGAGCTAAGGCGGCAACGGGGCGACTATAGGGCTGTTCTCCACCGCCGCCACGCACCCGCGCGACTTCACGCCAGCAGCCCACAGTCTATTTTTCAGTTGCCGGCACGGCCTCCCCCGCCCTCATCCTTGAGGGCTTCCATGCTTTGTTGGGGTGCGCCGGTGCCTTCGGGGGCTCGATCGGTTCTTCCCGCATTTTTCGCTGAAGGTGGCGGATCGCGGCCGTCAGCTGGGCATCCTCGCCCTTAAAGGTCGCGTGCGGCAGGTTGTCGACGACGATATCGGGGTCTACGCCGTGGCCCTCGATCAGCCAGTCGCCCTCGGGCCCGAAGACGCCATTCTCCGCGGCCGTTGCGATACCGCCGTCCACCAGCACGTTGCTCGAAGACAGCCAGATCTCGCCGCCCCATGTGCGGGTGCCGATGACCGTGCCGATCTTGAGCCGCTTGATCCCCTCGGCAAAGGCCTCGCCGTCCGACGCGGTGGATTCATCGCACAGCACCGCCACATGGCCGCGGAACGCGTACTGCATGTTCCAGTACGGCTCGCCCACGCGCGGCTGCCAGAAGAACCACGCCTTGCGCAGCAATCGCGAAAGGATCCAACTGTCGATGTTGCCGCCGCGGTTGCGGCGGACATCGATAATCAGCCCCTCGCGGTTGAAGACCGGGTAGAAGCCCTGGACAAACTCGGCCATGTTGGCAGCGCCCATTGCCCGCAGGTGGACGTAGCCAATCCTCCCCTCGCCCGCGGCTTCCACCGCAATGCGGCGGCCGTGCTCCCAGTCGTGGTAGCGCAGGTCCGACTCGCTTGCCGCGGAGATGGGGGTGATGACCACATTGCGCGTGCCATCATCTGGCTGCGAATCGCGCGGCGTGGGCGCCTCGAGTATCGGGTCATCGGCGCGGTTGGGGGGCTGCTCGGCATCAACAGGCGGCTCACCGTCCTTAGCCGCGTTGCCACCACCCTGCGGCCGGATGTGCAGCAGCACCTGCTTGCCTGCCTGGTTGCGCAGCAGCATGGCAATATCCGGAACCGATAGCGCAGACCGGCCGTTGACATCCAGGATGATGTCGCCCTCGGACATATCCACGCCCGGCGCGAGGAGCGGCGAGCGGCGCTCGGGGGTGTCGGGGTCGCACCGGTAGATGCGCTCGACGCGGTAGCCGCCGGCGGCCTCATCGCGGGTCAACAACCCGCCGAGGGATGCGGGGGTGATCTGGTCCGTTCCCTGGCGCACATCGCCACCCCTCACAAAGATGTGCAGGGCCGACAGCTCCCCCACCATCTGGGCGATGAGGTCGCTCAGCTCCTCCCGCGTGCTGACGCGGTCTACCAGCGGCATGTAGCGGGCGAGCATCGCCTTCCAATCAAGCCCGTGCATGCCGGTGTCGTAGAAGTAGTCGCGTTCCAGCCGCCACGCCTCCACAAACATCTGCCGCCACTCTTCGCGGGGGATGATGGGGAACGTCCAGCCCGAAAGCTTCACGGCGTTCTTGTCGTCAAGCGTGGCGTTCGCACCCACCGACGCCTCAATGATGTGCAGCGCATCGCGCTTGTGGATCAGGATCGACTTGCCATCCATCGATAGCTCGTAACTGTTGATATCGCGCAAAAGCGTCTTGAGCTCGACATCCTTGGGCGCGATCTCCACGAAGCAGAGGTCGGGCTGCTTCTCACCATCGCGGTTCATGAAGTACAGCCGTTTGTCGTTGCAGGAAAGGTTGTAGTAGTTGCCGGGTGCCACCGGCACCTCGGTGATTCGGTCGGCAAGCCCCTCCAGGTCGATCTCAACTGGCTTCACCTTTGGCGGCTTCTTGCCGCCTTCTCCTGCGTCCGCATCCGCACTGTCGGCGTCGGCTGGCTTGGCCTCTGTATCGGGCTGGTCGGGTTTCTTTTCCGGCTTATCTCCGGGCTCCGCTGGCTCCAGCTTGTCATCGCGCTTCTTGTCGCGGGCCTTTTTCTTGTCGTCGTCCTTCTTGCGGGCTTCCTCTTTCTTCTTGTCCGCCTGCGTGTGCAGCTCATCGGCGGGCGCAAACGGCGACCGGACACCCTGCTTCAGCGCGACCTGGTACACCTTGGTCTTGTTATCGAAGAACGGCTCGGGCGCCATGGGCCCCCACGGCGAGCCCGCGGTCTTAAGGCTGCGGTCGCTCAGCAGGTAGAGAAACTTGCCATCGACACTCCACACGCAGTCGTAGCTGTTGAAGCGATCGGTCGTGACTGGCGTGATGGACCCATCCTCAACCCCGTACACCATGACCTGGCGGTTCAAATTGCCCGCATTGGTCGTGTACGTGAACCAGCGGCTGTCGGGCGCCCATCGGACATCCTGGAACTCATCGAAGGGGTTCGCGGCCACCTGCTTCTGAGCCTTGGTCTCCACGTTCAGCAGCCACAGCTTCTGGTTCTTGTCGTAGTGCGCCAGCCATTTGCCATCTGGCGAAGGGACGCCCTCCCAGCGGAGCACCTTTGCGTCGTCGGTGATCTGCGACGGCTTGCCCACGCCGTTGGGCGGCAACTTCCAGAACTCGACCTCGCCCGACTCATCAGACAGTGTGAGCAGCGATGCGCCGTCAGGCATGAACCGCGCCTCGCGGTAACGCACGCCGTCTTTACGGCTGGCCTCGACAAGCCTGCCCTGCGTCTTGGGCGCGACAAACACCTGCCCGCGGGCCGTGAGCGCAACCCGATCTCCATCCGGCGACAGGTGCGCCGCGGAGAGGTAGTCCATAGGCTTCTTGATCCAGTTGTCGCGGGTCTGGTCAAAGTCCGAATCCAGCGTAATGGCCAGCGCCCGATCGGAGCCCTTGGCGATGTCGTGAATCCACAGGTCCGCCCCACGCTGGTACACAACCCGCCCCTCCGACAACGCGGGGGTCTTTACATCAAAGCCCAGCAGGCTTGGCTCACCCGCGGGCCGGTCGGGCCGGGTGTGCTGCTTCAGGCCCTTGCCCTCCGCGTCCATCGACCACAACTCCATCGTGCCGCCGCGGTCAGAGATGAAGTACACGCGGCCCTGCCAGCACATGGGCGTGGCGCTGGTGCCCGCGAAATCGCCGGTCAGCGGCACGGCCTCCTTATCGCCGCCGTCCCACCGCCAGATGTTCTGCGCGGTGCCGCCCTGGTACCGCTTCGTCTGGCTGCCCTGGAAGGGCAGCCGCGTGAAGAACAGACGGTGCTGATTGTCATAGCAGCCATCGCTCGCCTGCGCCAGTTCGATCAGCGTCCGCTCGCCGTTGGCCGGATCAATCACCGTCATCTGCGTCGCCGGGAGCGTGGCGAACCGGTTCGTCGTGGCGAGCACCCTCGGCCCATCCCACCCCGCCACCGCCGCACGCTCCGCGTCGTAGGTGAGGCGCATCGGCGTCCCCCCCGTCAGTGGCATCACGTAGACCTCCGTCGGCCCCTCGTACTGGCCGGTGAAGGCGACCCGCGTGCCGTCTGGCGAGAGCCTCGGCGAGCCCTCGTTCGCGGGGTGCGAGGTCAGGCGCGAGGCCCGTCCACCCTCCACCGTGGTCTTCCACAGGTCGCCCTCGGCGACGAACACGATGGTGTCGCCGTGGATGGTGGGCTGGCGGTAATACCCCAGCTGCCGCGGCTGCGCCATCGCCATTCCACAGCACACTCCGACAAAGCACAACACGCTTGCTGCACGCATAAAAAAAACTCCGCGCCCCTGGTGTGGCGCGGAGTGTACCGCAAACCCTGCATCATCGCAGCGGACGCCCCCGGCTTAGCGGGGCAGGCTGTCGATGAAGCGGGCGTCGTTGTCCGTGGTGACGTTGCGGAAGGAAATCTTGGCCTTGGTGGGCAGCGTCTCGGCGATGAAGAAGCTGTTGGTCATCCCCTTGTACACCTCGATGGAGTTCATGAACCCGCCGGGCACAAGGCGGTCGTCGTCGTTGAGCAGCTGCGCATCGAGCGTCCCCAGCCCCGCGGCGATGATGGAATCGCGCATCTTGCCGCGGATCACCAGCACGCCCACGCCGCCGGCGTTGAACTGGTCGCCGCCGTTGGTGCCGTCGAGCTGCACGTTCGCGCCCAGGTTCGCCCCGATGAGGTAGGTGGCGTTGACCACGTCGCCCTTGATGGTGGCGCGGCGGATGCCGCCGACGGCCAGCGTGCCGCTGGCGTTGCCGTTGATGTTCAGCACGTTGATGGTGCCGCGGATGTTCGCCCGCCAGGCGGAACTGAGCTTGTTGGCCGTGAGCACCTCCACCGATGCGGCAAGGTTCCACGCCCCGTTGGAGATGTCCTTGCCCACGGTGATGCTCCGCAACGAGAAGCCCTTATTCTGGCCGCTGAGGGAGAGACCCGCCGCGAAGTTCTCCGTGATCGTGATGGAGTCGATCCACGGCGCGGTGATCCGGTCCGCCGTGGCGTCGGTGTCCTGCCAGCGCTTGGCCTTCAGCCCGCTGATGGGGATGAAGTTCGACGTGATGTTCGAGTCCTTCACCTTGCCGAAGGACGCGTCCCAGCTCTTGGCGAAGCCCGAGACCACGAAGTTGGAGTTGGAGAGGTTCTCCATCAGCACGCTGCTCACCGACCCGGTGATCGTCACATCGCCGTCGATGTTGACGCCCGCCGCGGCGATCTTCTTGATGTTGCCGTTGATGGTCAGCCCGTTGATCGTGGGCGTCTGCTTGCGGCTGCCGGGGTCCATCCGCAGGGTCGTCTCGGTGGTGACGCCGTCGATGATCACCACGATGCGGTTGTCGACCGCCACCACGCGGCCCGTGCCGGGGCCCCTGTCGATCTTCAGCGTCAGCTTGTCGCCGTCGGGCAGGGTGATGGTCAGCGGCACGCCCTTCTTGCCGTTCACCTCCCCGAAGGTGTACGTCACGCTCACCTTCTTATTCCCCACGGCGATGTTGTTGTCCCCGCCCACCTCCGGAGAGTTCGCGGCTGGCGCGATGCGGGCAATGACGTAGTACTCGCCCGCGGGGAGCGGGCGGCCGACGCGGGGGGCCAGTTCCGCGGGGATCTTCGTGTTGAGCGTGAACGAGCCGCTGGTGCCGGGGCCGCCGACGCGGGGCAGCTTGGTAGTGTTGAAGAGGAAGTCATCGCTGTCGAAGTTCCTGTCCGTGGACAGGTAGAACTCGACGTTGCCGCCACCCAACACGGGCGTGTCGCCCACGTTCCGCACAATCACGGGCACCTTCACGGTGGGCACGCCCGACTTGTCCATGCCGGTGGTCATCTTGCCGACGCTGATGGCCAGGTCCGCGCTCATCATGCAGCGGCCTTCCAGGGCCTCAAAGGGGGCCGGGCCATTGCCCAGAGTGACGCCAAAGCCGTCGCCGAAACCAGTCGTCAAGCGCCGCGCGAGGGCCGTCAGGGGGTTCTGCATGAACATCATCCTCTTCTTAATGCTGGACGGGAGCCGCCCTGCCGGTGTAAAGCCAACGCCGCCACTCTCTCCATCGGCCGACCGCCCCGCGGCCGCCAATCTTCTTCCCGGATGGCCGCCCGCAAGGGGGGAGCCACGGGGGCCCACGCCGGGGGCACGCAGTGTAAGCGGCCACGCCCCCAGACCTTGCATGAAAAATCCCAGATCATCTGACCCCTTTGTCTCCCGCCCCGCTCGCCCCCTGCTCGCCCGCCTGCTTGTACACCCCGCGTGCCGCCCCCGCCGCGTCCCTGATACCCTCCCGCCTATGCCTCCAACACCACTTACCCGCGACCAGATCACGCAGCGTGCCGCGCAGGAACTCAAGGACGGCTACATCGTCAACCTGGGCATCGGCATGCCCACGCTCGTCGCCAACTACGTCCCCGCCGGGATGGACGTGTGGCTGCAATCCGAGAACGGCCTCCTGGGCATCGGCCCCTTCCCCACCGAAGCCGAGGTGGATGCCGACCTCATCAACGCGGGCAAGCAGACCGTCACCGCCCGCACGGGGGCGTCCTTCTTCTCCTCCGCCGACTCCTTCGCCATGATCCGCGGCGGCCACGTCGATCTGTGCATCCTCGGCGCGATGCAGGTCTCCCAGGAGGGCGACCTCGCCAACTGGATGGTCCCCGGCAAGATGGTCAAGGGGATGGGCGGCGCGATGGACCTCGTCGCGGGCGTCCGCCGCGTCGTCGTCACCATGGAGCACACCGCCAAGGGCGCGGCCAAGCTCGTCAAGCGGTGCTCGCTCCCCTTGACCGGCATCGCCTGCGTGGACATGGTCATCACCGAGCTGTGCGTGCTGGAGATGGATGCCACCAAACACCGCTTCATCCTGAAGGAACTCGCCCCTGGGGTGACTGTTGAAGATGTGCTGAGCAAGACGGAGGCGGAACTGCTGGTGCCTTCAACCCCCATCGTGATTGCCGTCTGAGAAAGCCACGGCATGCCCGAGCCACCGCCCGCAACGCGACCAGCCTTCAAGTGGGCCGCATGGGGCGCGGCGTGGGCCCTGGGCCTGCTGCTGATGCTCGGCGCGGCCGTGGCCGCGATGCCGGTGTATCTCTCAGACACGCTCCGCTGGATGATCTACTTCGGTTGTACCGCCGCGGGCGCGGTGCTCCTCGGCGGTTGCATCTGGAAAGCCGTGCGGCACCGCACCCTGAGCCTGCTGTGCATGCTGCTCGTCCTGCCGACGCTCTGGCTCCTGGCCCTGATCATCTGGGGCGTGGTGTCGATGGAGACCTTCGGGCTAGACGGCATCCAATAGGCCCTGCTTCCTAACACCCATGATGACCCACGCGCTCCCAAGCACCGGAGGTGCGGGCCGCCGGTAGCCCAGGGCGTGAGCCCTGGGTCCACGGGCGCTGGCCATCAAAGCCCCGGAGGGGCGGCACATCGTTCCTGGTCGGGTGTGCCGCCCCTCCGGGGCTTGAACGCAGCGCGTGTTCATCGATCACGACTTCTCGCCTACCCAGGGCTCACGCCCTGGGCTACCGGCTATGCGCCGCTCCGCGGCTCAGCTGCATGCCGGGTTGCTCACGCTGCGTGTGGGGCCGGAACGCGAGTGGTTTGGGTGGCTGCCGCTGTGGGTGGAGCCTTTTGAAAGAAGACTTGGGTGGCTGGCGCGGGTGGGGGGCGGGCACGTTGGCCGCGACCGTCAGGCCCCCGGCCCCACACCCATGGTGACCCACGCGCCCCGGAATTTGGTGGAGGCCGGTCTCCCGACCGGCCTGTGCGAAGCACGCGGGACACGGGGGAATGCTAGTGCCAACTGCCAGCCTTAAGCTTGGCCACTATTCTGTTCCACCGCAAAGTCTCCAGCGCGAAGCCAACGCTCTCCGCGATCGTTGATGGAGCACCCGGCCGTTCGGAGTCGCTCCAACAATCGCTTTCTGGACTCAGGCGTGTTGTCCATCCGAACGGTATGACGGCCCAAGATGTCTGAGATTCCTCGAAGGGGTCCAAACTCCACCAGCACCGTTCTTTTTTCGGAAATTGCTAGCGCCATACCTGCTTCAACCAGCACGTTAGGGCGAGGCTGGGGTTGCCAGGTTTTCTCAATTTCGGGCTCGTCCTGCCGATGGAACTGCCTTCGCAGTAGCGCGGCATCATCTCCGGTAAGGAGAACCACAGTTGCGGCTGTAGTCCTAAACCCAGTCTTTAGCACGTCGCCAATGTACGGCGACGCATGACCAGTGCGAGCCACCATTTCCTCCCACTCCAAAGGGCGAAGATCTATCGCACCCAAGAACGTGCAGAGTGCCTCGTAGGCACGATGATTCCGGCCATACACCACAAAGATATCACGGGAGTGGGCTAATAAGGCCGTGCTTTGCGCGACAACCCGATTAGAAATGGGATTCTCGGCAGGATTTGGGAGTAGATGCGAATCTACTGGGCGAACCGCTACCGGCAGCGCGAGCGGCGCTTCATGTCCACCCGTTGGTCTAATGGTCGCAACTCCTCCAGTCCAGGAGAAAACCAAACCACACCGTTCAAGGGCCGCGAGAATGCGTGCGTGTCCTTTCACCCACGAATCGACGAAGGGAAGATCTTTAGCCATGAAGTCGCCGATTACATTGGCGAGCAGATTCAACGGATCACCAACAGAGTCGTCTTCATTGAACCGTTGAAGCCAGTTGCGCACTTTGTTGACACAGTTC
This sequence comes from Phycisphaerales bacterium, assembly GCA_038260025.1. Taxonomy (GTDB): domain Bacteria; phylum Planctomycetota; class Phycisphaerae; order Phycisphaerales; family UBA1924; genus JAEYTB01. Next base: position 86,859 of record JBBSOF010000005.1, on the reverse strand, counting down.
CCGTCGGGCACTTCTCCTGGTGCACCGGACTCCTGAAAGAGTGTGTTCAGCTTTGTGTGGCTGTAGTAATGGGTGCCGATGACGTCCGAGACGGTGGCAATGACTGGGAGTGGAATGTGATGCCTGGCCATTGGAAGTATCATATGTGAGATAGTCTCGTCGATTTCTTCGTGCCTTCCCTCTGCCGGCAGGTAGGGCGTGCGGCACCAACCCCTCATACCACTGCCCCGCCGCATCTGGGCACGCCCGTGTGCCTGGGTGACCCGCGCGCATGGCCACCGCCCTTCGCCCCGCCACCCCGCATCCTTCGAAAGGCCTCTTTCTGCCTTCACAACGCGCCCGTCGAACCGCGCCGGGGCTCTGTACAACCTCGACGGGGCTCTTTCGGAGTGCGCCGCTTGTCTTTCAGCGCGCGCCGGGGCTCTTTCGGCGCGTGAAAGAGCCCCGCCACAGCGCGCGGGAACTCTTTCGAAGTGCGCCGGGGCTCTTTGCAAGCGCGCGGGAGCTCATTCGAAGCGCGCGAGTCCTCTTTCAGAGCGCGCCGGGGCTCTTTCACGATTACGCGGACCACGGCCGTGTCAAGGCCTGCGGGGTGTGCCGCGTGTGCGGCGTGGTGCAGCATGGTGCGCGGTGATTGCGGCTCTTGGGAACGCTTGCACCAGAACGTGCTCGCTTGCATGGCCGATGGTTCCCTCTGTTGCAGGCGATGGTGCCGAGCAAATTTTTACGCGTGGAGGACCCCAGCAGTGCCGAGTGATTACATCCCTTCTCAGGACTCGCTCTTTGACCCCTTTGCCATCAACTTCAAGACCCTGATCGTGGCCAACCCCACGAACTACGGGTTACAGGCTCCTGATGGCACTGCCATCGCGGCCTCGGTCGATTCATGGCATGCGGCGTACCTGGCGGCCACCAACCCCACCACCCGCACGCACGCCACCATCACCACCAAGAACACGCAGCGCACCAACTGCAAGGGCGTGATCCGCGGCTACGCAGCGCAGATCCGCGCCAACCGCGCCATCAGCGATGCCCTCAAGATCGGCCTGGGCCTGCGCATCCCCGACACCACGCCCACGCCCGTGCCCCCGCCGGGCACCTACCCGCTGCTCACGGTGGGCAGCTTCAACCTCGGCACGCTGGAGCTGCACGCCGCCGACCAGCTCACGCCCGACAAGCGGGCGCGGCCCGCGGGCACGGCGGGCCTGCTGCTGTTCAGCACCGTCGGCACCACGCCCGCGACCGAGCCCACCGATGCGGACTTCAACGCCTTCCTCACCAAGACCAAGTTCCAGAACACCTACGCCGTTGAGGACGCTGGGAAAACCGTCACGTTCTTCGGCCGCTGGACCAACGGCAAGGGCGAGCTTGGGCCGTGGAGCCCGCCGGTGTCCATCCGTATCGCGGCGTAAGACTTTTTACCACAGAGCACACAGAGAGCACGGAGAAGAGAGGAACGTGGGAGTGCGGCGCGGCCCCCCTGCCCCGATCCTTTCCTTCTCATGCTTTCTCCCTGTGTGCTCTGTGCACTCTGTGTTTAAGGCCTTTCCGGGAGTCAACCGTGCCCGCATCAACCGTCGCCCATGCCGAGCGTAAATCGAGATCGCCGCGCAAGGGCGCTGCGAATGGTCTGCCCGACCCCCGCCCCGTCACCGACTACACCGTGTCGCTGTCAACCTCCGGCGGCACGGTGCTGGTGGAGGTGACGCTGAGCCAGCCGTGCGTGATCCATGCGCCCAACTGGGCCCTGATTGATGTGGACACGGGGGCGCGGGTGTACGCCGCGTCGGTGAGCGTGCTGAGCAACACGCAGTTCACGATGCTGTTCCCCACCGGCATCGCCGACACGGTCTGCTTCATCGAGCCGCCCTACCAGGACACGCAGGTGCAGAACTTTCAGGGCGGGTTTGTGCGGCCGGGGGGGCAGTGGTTTCGCGCGCCGGTGAAGTAGACAACGCGGGGCGCGGCCTTTCCACCTTAGCGGCCCGTCACCACGAACCACAGCATCCGCCCCGCGACGGCCGCGGCGGCGAGCAGGAACGCCCAGCGCACGAAGCGCGCCCCGTTGCGGATCGCCAGCGTGCTGCCGATGAAGGCCCCGCACGCGTTCGCCACCGCCATGGGGATGGCGATGGGCCACACCACCAGCCCCGCGATGATGAACGTCGTCAGTGAGCCGATGTTGCTGCCCAGGTTCATCGCCTTGGCGTTGCCCGTGCCCGTGACGAAGTCGAACCGCAGGAACCGCACCATCACGAACACGAAGAACGACCCCGCCCCGGGCCCGAAGAAGCCGTCGTAAAAACCGATCAGCAGCCCCGCCGCCACCGTGATGCCCAGGTTCCGCCGCGTGGGCCCCGCGTACGCCGACGCGCCGCCCAGCTGCGGCTTGAGGAACATGTACAGCGCCATCACGATGATGAGCCCGCCGAAAAGCCCCTTGGTCAGCGTCTGGTTGATGCGGCCCAGGTGCATCAGCGTCACCGCGCCGCCTACCGCGCCCGCCAGCGCGCACGCGCCGCCCAGCAGCCCCACCAGCGGGTCAAGCTTGCCGCGGGCCAGGAACGACGCCGTCGCCGTGCCCGAGCCGCTCAGCCCCACAACCTTGTTGGTGGCCGCGATGTTGGGGATGGGCAGCCCCAGCGCGGCGATCGCGGGCATGGTGAAAATCCCCCCGCCCCCCGCCATGGCGTCGATGCACCCCGCCACCAGCGCCACGCCCGAGCACGCGGCAATCTCCACACCGGATGGATTCATGATCAGCGGCACGTGCCCCTACCCCATCCTTGTCAGCCGCGCATACTCAAGCACCAGCGTCTTGACCCCCGCATCGCGGAAGGCGATTGTGGCCCGCGCGTTCGCGCCCGCCTGCACGCTCTTCACGGTGCCGATGCCGAACTGCGGGTGCCGCACGGTGCAGCCGACAGGGAACTCGCCGCTGGAGCCCGCCCCCGCCGTCGCCCGCGTGGGCGTGCCCGCGCTCTTCTCACTCTGCCACTCCGCCACTCCGCCACTCTGCCACTTCTTCTCTTCGCCCCACGCGTCGCCGAGCCCCTCGGACACATCGGACTGGTCGCTGATGGCCATTTCCGCCTGCGGCATCTCGCCGAGGAAGCGGCTGGGGATGGTGCGTTCCTGCAGGCCGCGGATGGTTCGGTACTTCGCGGCCGTCAGCAGCAGCCGCCGCATCGCCCGCGTGACGCCGACGAAGCACAGGCGGCGCTCTTCCTCCATGTCCGCCTCGCTGTCGAGGGCCCGCATGTGCGGCAGCAGCGCTTCCTCAAGGCCGATCATCGCGACGCCGGGGAACTCGAGCCCCTTCGCCGCGTGCAGCGTCATCAGCGTCACGCTGCCCTGCGCGGGGTCCACCGCGTCGGCATCGGCCACGAGCGCGACGGACTCGAGGTAGGCGCGCAGGAGCATGAGCATCCGGGGTGGCACGGGTGGCCCGCCGCTCCGCGGCGGCTCGTCGTTCGCCGCGGGAGCGCTGGTGGCGGTTGCAGTGTCAACATCACCGAGCGCGGAGCCGCCGCGGAGCGGCTGGCCACCCATGCCCATCGCCATGTCCGCCGCCGGGTCCGCCTGCGGGTCATACTCCAGCTCAAACTCCCGCGCCGAGCTGACCATCTCCGCCAGGTTGTCCAGCCGCTCCGCGTCCGTTTCGCTCTGGCTGGTCGCGGCCTGCTTGGTGTACATGGCCTCGACGCCCGACTCCTTGATGACGCGGTCCACCAGCTCCGCCAGGCTCATCCCCGTGTCCGCGCCGCGGTACAGGAACGTGCCCCCGCCCGTCCAGCCGTCCACCATCTCGACGAACTTCTGGATGCTGGCGACCGCCTTGGGCGTGAGGCCCGTCAACTGGTCCGCGTGGCGGAGCGCTTCAAGCAGCGGCACGCCGTGCGCCGCGGCAAGCTCCTCCGCCCGGTCCACCGTCTTGCCGCTGATGCCCCGCGCGGGCGTGTTGATGATCCGCCCCAGCGACACGCTGTCCGCCGCGTTGGCGACCACCCGCAGGAAGCCCAGCACGTTCTTGATCTCCTCGCGGTCGTAGAAGGCCGTACCCCGCGCGATGGTGTACGGGATGCCGCCCGCGCGGAACGACTCTTCCATCACCCGCGAGAGCGAGTTGGTGCGGTAGAACACCGCCATGTCCTTCCACGCCAGCGGGGCGTCGGCATCGTCGTGCAGCGCCTTCATCCACGCCGCCACCACGCCCGCCTCGTGGCGTTCATCGCGCGTCAGCACCGCCTCGACCTTCTCCCCGCCCTTGCTGCTGGTGAACAGGTCCTTGTGCTTGCGCCGCTTGTTCTTCCTGATGAGCGTGTCAGCGACGTGCAGGATGGGCGCGGTGCTGCGGAAGTTCTCCCCCAGCGTGATGACGCGGGCCTTGGGGTAATGCTCCTCAAACTCGAGGATGTTGCCGATGTCCGCCCCGCGCCAGCCATAGATCGCCTGGTCCGGGTCGCCCACGACGCAGAAGTTGGGGCCCGTCGCACCGGCCTTCCGGCCGGTGTCCCCTTCTCCCGCGATCAACGAAGCAATCAGGAACTGCGCGTGGTTGGTGTCCTGGTATTCATCCACCAGCACATACTGCCAGCGCTTCTGGCACTCCTCCCGCGCGGCCGCGTTATGGCGCAGCACCTTGGCCGTCAGCAGCAGCAGGTCATCAAAGTCCACCGCGTTAGCCCCGCGCAGGGCCTTGGTGTACCCCGCGTACACCTTCGCCACGACCTTGCTGGAAAAGTCAAACGCCTCCGCGGCAAACGCCTCCGCATCCTTGAGGTCGTTCTTGGCGTTGCTGATCGCCGACAGCACGCTGCGCGCCGGGAAGTTGCTGGTAGAGAGCTGCAACCCCTCGATCACCTTCTTGCACAAGGACGCCTGGTCGCCCGAGTCGTAGATCGAGAAGTCGGGCTTGATCCCCGCGGCCTCGGCGTACCGCCGCAGCAGGCGGGCGCACAGGGAGTGGAACGTGGTGATCGTCAGGCCCCGCGTGCGCTGGCCCTCTCCCAGCAGGGTGTGTACGCGGTCGCGCATCTCCCCCGCGGCCTTGTTCGTGAACGTCAACGCCAGCACCTGCCACGCCGGCACGCCGCAGGAAATGAGGTAGGCGATCCGCCGCGTGATGACCCGGGTTTTCCCCGATCCTGCCGCGGCAAGCACCAGCAGCGGGCCCTCGGTACACAGCATCGCCTCGCGCTGCGGCGCGGTCAGCCCCGTCGTTAGGGCTTCCTGGCTCAGGTTGACGCTCTCCCCGCCCCCCGCCCCCGCGCCGGGGGTGTTTTCGGGCGGCTGGGGAACAGCCGTGGGATGCAATCGGGCGAGGAAGGAGTTCGGGCCGGTCATTGATGAGAGGATAGGAAAGCGGGGGCAGGGTTCCTCTCTGGCGGGCGTGGATTGTGAACGCCCTTACATGGCTTTTTTTCCGCGGGCATGGAAGACTATGGTGAACACTGTGGAGCTACGTCACCCCGTTCCAGCGAAGGGAGCAGCGCACACGATGCCGTCGGGTTCTCCGGTTTCGGACAAGAAGGTGCAGCAGGACCCGGCCGCGTTGACGAAGGTGGCGGGGTCGAGCGTGCGCCGGTATTCCCGGGAACTGCTTGAGGGCCTCCGCCGCAATACCAAGGCCGGGGAGATGTGGACGAGCGAACTCAACCACGCCGCCCATGATGGCCCCCTCGTTGCCGCGTGGCTGGGCCATGCCACCGTGCTCCTCAGGCTGGGCGAGCGGTGGATCATGACCGACCCCGTGTTCTCGCAGCGCATCGGCGTCCGCATGGGTCCGGTCACCTTCGGCGTGGGGCGGCTGACACCCGCGTTCGATGTGGGCCTCCTGCCGCCGCTGGACCTCATACTCATTTCCCACGCCCACTTCGACCATCTCGATCTGCCCACCCTCAAGAAGCTCGCCTCGCCGCGGACGCACCTGATTACGGCCAGCTTCACGCGGCGGCTCATCCCTTTCGGCTTCGCGAGCGTCCGCGAGCTGGCGTGGGGCGAGAGTTTGCAGATCGACAGCCTGAACATCCGTGCCATGAAGCCCAACCACTGGGGCGCACGCACCGCCTGGGACCGCCACCGCGGCTTCAACAGCTACGTTCTGGAGACCCCCCAGCACCGCGTGCTTTACGCCGGAGACACCGCGTACACCGAGGTCTTTGCAGAGGTCGGCAAGCAGGGCGTGGACCTCTCGATCTTTGGTATCGGTGCGTACAACCCTTGGATCCAGGCCCACGCCAACCCAGAGCAGGTCTGGGCCATGCACGGCCACGCCGCCGGAAACTGGCTGATGCCAATCCACCACTCCACGTTCAAGCTCAGCGATGAGCCGATGACCGAGCCGCTGGAGCGGCTGCTCAAGGTTTCGGAGAACGATGCGGCGCGAGTCGTGGGCAGCAAGCTCGGCCAGTTGTGGACGCCCGACCAAACCATCACGATCCCGACGTAGCCTCTGGGTGGCCCGCCGCTCCGCGGCGGAGGGGGGGCCCACTGCCGCCGAACGCGTTCGGTCTGCACCCTGGTTATCGTCAAGCGAACAGCAGAGCCGCCGCGGAGCGACTGGCCACCCCGGAACATCGCGTGCCCGCAACACTGCTCCAATCTGACTGGCTCCACGCGGCACGCGACCTCGACGCATCGTCGATCGACCTGCTCTACGCCGACCCCCCGTTCAACACAGGCACGACGCAGCAGGACCGCGCCGGCTCATACGAAGACACGTGGCCCACGCCTCAGGCCTACACCGCCTGGCTGCGCGAGCGGCTGGAAGCCACGCTCCCCGCCCTTAAGCCCACCGCCTGCATCCTCATCCACATCGACTTCCGCGTTTGCCACCACGTTCGGCTGCTGCTCGACGGCCTGTTGGGCGAAGACCGCTTCGTCAACCACCTCATCTGGCACTACGGGCTGGGCGGCTCGTCCCCACGCCGGTTCGCGAGAAAGCACGATGACATCCTCTTCTACTGCCTCGACCCGTGCCGGTACTACTTCAAGCCGCCGCTCGTCCCCGCCACCAGCGCCCGCCTGAAGGGCCAGATGAAAAAATCCACCGATGTCATCCACATGCCAATGGAGCTGGCCGCGCCCGACCTGGCAGCCGACGATGTGCTGAATATCCCCAGCATCAACAACATGGCCACGGAGCGCACGGGCTACCCCACCCAGAAGCCCCTTGCGCTGCTCGAAATGCTGATCGGGGCGTGCTGCCCGCCGGGGGGCACGGTGCTCGACCCGTGCTGCGGCAGCGGGACCACGCTGGTTGCCGCGGGCCGCACGGGCCGGTCGGCCATCGGCTTTGACCGCAGCCCCGCGGCAATACGGACGGCACAGTCACGCCTTGATGAACTTGCCGCGAACCTCAGGGATCCCGAGAAACCTCTTCCAGCGCGACGCTAGCATTGCGACCCCATGGGCAGGATCAACGCCTTCTACAGCCGCCGCATTGTCAACGTCAACGTCAACGTTGTCGTCGCGGGCCTGTTCGCAATGGGCATCACCGTGCTAGTGATGCATTCGGCGCAAGAATCGGGGCTGCTTGAGCACCTCAAGGGCATCGCGCCCGACATCAACCTTGAGTTCTGGGGCAAGCCCCGGAGAATCCAGGGGCAGAAGCTCGTAATCTCGGGGCTGACGTTCATCGTCGACCTTGTGGCCGACGTCGCGGTCTACTACGGGCTGCACTGGGTGGCCAATCACATGCCGCGGCGCACGGCGCATCCCAAGACGAGCGTGGCGTACGCCGACCTTTCCTTCATGCGCGATGCCTCGCTTGTTCAGTTTGAACGGGCCATCCTGTCCCCCTTGCTGTACGTGGTCGCGCTCAGCCTGCAGAACACACTGCTGCACAACTCCGTGAGCCTGGCGGCAGCGACGGCGATCGGCTTTACCGCGGGCATCACCACGTCGCGACTCGCCCACACCTTGTGGATGATGATTAACGAGCGGCGCGCCATCGAGAAACTCAAGACCTCCCCCACTCCGACCTCAGGGGTCTAAGCCATGTGCGGCATCGGCGGAGTTCTGCGGGTGTGGCCGGCCGGTGCAGCCGTGCCCGCGCCGGAAGTGTCGATCCCCGAGTCGTGGCTGGACACCATCGACGAAGGCATCAAGCACCGCGGCCCCGATGGCCACGGCCGCTTCCGCGACCGCGCGGTGCGCGCGGATGGGGCGACAGTCGATGTCGCGTTCGTGCACCGGCGCCTGGCGATCATCGATGTGGCCGATGGTCAGCAGCCGATGGTCAGCGAGCGCGGCAGGCATGATGGCGAGGGTCTGGTGGCGGTGGTGTTCAATGGGTGCATCTACAACCATCGGGAGCTGCGGAAGGAACTGGAGGCGGCGGGGCATCGGTTTGTGACGGATCACAGTGATACGGAAGTTTTGGTGCATGGGTGGCGAGAGTGGGGACTTGGCATAAGCAAACTTGCCCATACCAATATCCGAAGCGGCGGCCTCTGCACGCGTCTTGAAGGAATGTTTGCCGCAGCGATGTGGGATCGTGCCGCGGCAACCCTCTCGCTCCTACGCGATCCGGCCGGTGAAAAGCCGTTGTATTACCACCAGTTGGAAGGAGGCGCCTGGGCGTTCGCAAGCACTGCACAGAGCGTGGAGCGCTTGCGTTTCCGCGACCGCGGCATGTACGACACGGACTCCGTGTACGGTTGGCTCCACCTTGGCTTTGATCCTGTTGATGAGCTGGGAGTACCTCCCGGGTGCTCCGATGTGCTTCCCGTGGACAGCGAGACGATGTACCCCCGGCTCACTCCCTACGACCGTGTTGGTGCCGAAGCGGAAGATTGGGAGCTCGGTTCGCCTGCTTGGACTCGGGCCACACCGCTTGGTGTTCGATCGGCCGAAGCGCTGCTCGCCCGTGCGGTTGATCGGCGACTCGACGCCGATGTCCCGCTTGGGTGCTTTCTTTCCGGGGGCATCGATTCGGGGCTGGTAGCTGCGTTCGCGAGGCAATCCCTCGGAAAGCTCAGCACCTTCACTATGCGTATGCCCGATCCGGGATGCGACGAGAGCGCCGCGGCACGGGAAACCGCCCGTCACATTGGCACAGAGCATCACACGCTCGACTGCAAGGGAAGTCCCGCAACCGACCTTGTCTATCTCATCACGCAGCTTGGCTTTCCGCTCGGCGATTCTTCCCTGCTACCGACATACTGGATCAGCCGCGCTGCGCGACAGCATGTGCGAGTCGTTCTGACCGGCGATGGCGGCGATGAACTGTTCGGCGGGTACGAAAGACATATGGCCGCGCCCGCGCTAGCCCGCACGTCATGGCTGCTCCGACTGTTGCCGTCGCGCCTTCTGGATTCTTCCGAGCCGAAGAGCCCTCGTGCGAAACTGGCTCGATTGGCCAGGGCCGCGCGGGGAAATGGCTATACAGACTTGGTCGGCATCTTCCAGGGCGCTGACCTCTGGCGTCTCGCTCGGCATCCTGGCCATTGGTCGGCACCTTGGTTGAAGGTCTGGATGAGCCGCGATTCCGTGATTTCCGCGGCAATGAACTGGGACACCGATTACTACCTCCCCGGCGACCTGATGCGCAAAGTGGATACCGCGACAATGGCCGTTGCCCTGGAAGCCCGCGCGCCATTTCTTGATCGCGAGCTCTATGCCGCGGCACGCTCCGCCACGATCGCATCGCTGCTACCTGACGGCGAGCGTAAAGGCCTCCTCAAAGCCGTCGCCCGTAAATACCTCCCCGAATCAATCGTCAACCGCCCCAAGCAAGGCTTCGCTATCCCCATCGGCGAGTGGTTCCGCAGCGACTATGGCTCGATGAAGACCCTACTGATGGACCACCTTCACAGCGCCGAGCCGTGGCCCAATATCGGCGTAGAACTCAACCGTCGGTTCGTCGAGCAAATGCTCGATGAGCACATGAGCCGCACCCGCGACCACAGCCAGCGGTTGTACATGTTGCTGGTGCTGTCGATCTGGGCACGCAGCCTCCAAGGGGGGGCAGGCTTTCAGCCCGCCGCAGCGCCAAAAGAAAAAGAGGCGGGCTGAAAGCCCGCCTCCCCATTCATCTATCAAGGTTGACGAAACTTACACCTTCGCCTCAACCTGTTTCATCTGCTTGTTGTATTCCTCGGCAGGCATCTCCGTCACGCTGGCCTTGTTCAAAATCGCATCGAGCGTCTTGTGGTCGCGGATTTGCTGGTAGATGCCGCCCACCTGGTTGGTGCGGATCAGCTCCTGACGCAGCTGCTCGGGCCGCACGTTCCGCTGGAACGCGATCTGCGCGATCCGGTTGTTGATCTCCGACTCATCAACCCGAACTTTCAGGTCCTCCGCCGCCTTGTGCAGCAGGAAGAACAGAGCCAGGTCGCGGCTGGCCGCCTGGCTGCTGGCCTCGCGCAGCTCGGCCATGTGCTCCTCGATCTTGCCGGCCTCAACGCCGCGGTACATCAGCTCCAGGCGGCGACGCTCCAGCGTGCGCCCAGCCTGCTGGGTCGTCATCTTCTTGGGCAGCTCAATCTTGGTGCTATCGATCAGGTGCTGGGCGATCTGGCTGTGCATCGCGCTGTTCTGCTGCATCTGCACGCGCTGGCCCATGCGGGTCTTGATGAAGTCGCGCAGGGCAGACTCATCGGCCACGCCAAACCCGGAGATGATGTTCTCCAGCGGCGCGGGGATGATGCGGTCCACGCGGTCTGCCGTAAACGTCACCGTCAGGTCCGCCTTGCGGATCTTCTCGACCTCATGGTTCTCGGGGCCCTTGGCCTTGATGGTCGCCGTCGCGCCGGGCTTGAGCGTGCCCAGCTGCTTCGCGAAGTCGTCGACCATGATCCCCAGGATCATGCCCTTGCCCTCTTTGTCCTTCGGGGGCGCCTGCACCACCGCGCCCTTGAGGTTGTAGAACTCGGTGCCGTCCTTGCCCGTCATCACGGCGTGGCCGGTGATGTAGTCGCCCGGCTCGCTGCTCTCGCGGCTCTCCAGGCTGCCCTCGTTGATCTGCAGCTTCTTGACTTCCTCGTCCACCATCGCGTCGGTCACATCGATCAGCGGCTTCTTGACCGTGATGCCCTCGAGCTTGGGCAGGTCAAACTCCGGCAGCACCTCAACCTCGAGCTCAAACTCGAAGGGCTTGCCATCCTGCACCTCAACATCGGCAAGGTTGCCGCCGCCGGGCTGGCCAATCACCTTCAGCTTGTGCTCATCCACGGCCTTGGTAAAGGCGGCCGACACCAGCTCGCTCTTCGCCTCCTGCTTGACGGCAGGGCCGAACTGCTTCTCAATCAGCCAACGCGGCACGCGGCCCTTGCGGAAGCCGGGGAGCTGTGCCTCGGTGGAGAGGGTGTCGAGCGAGCCGCGGAGCTTCTCCGAAACGGTCTCCGCCGGGATCTGGATGGTCAGCTTCTTGCAGCTAGGGCCTGCATCCGAGACGCTGACGGTGTTGGGACGATCCTGGGTTTCAGTCGCGGTGGCCATGGGAATCTCCGGCGGGGCTGTGCAAGCCGCCTGAACGGGCGGGCATTGAGGTGCGTGTCCGGCGGGCGGGTTTCAGACCCTCCCACGCGGTGTTCCAAGGGGGACAAGTTTAGGCGGATGCCGCCCCCGGGAAAGCGGAAAGCTGGGGCCAACTTGCGTGTCGCACACCACCCCTCCCGCCGTTAGACTGCACCTTCGCCCCCCCATTGGAGCCCTTATGCGCTACGTTCCGCTGTTCCGCCCGTCCTTCCACGCGCTCCTTGCCCTCGCCCTCGTCGCGGGGGGCTGTGCTTCCCGCCCCCAGGCCGATGATCAGGCCGCTCCGTCCACTTCCTCAACACGGGCGGCCAGCGCTGCCGCGGCGTCTGGCTGGATGGCCATTGTCGATGGCAAGGAAGTTCCCGCCCCGCCGATCCCCATGGGCGACGACGCGACCGTCCGGCGCATCCTTGATGAGGGGAAGAACCGCAATCAGGTGATGAACCACCTCCGTTACCTCGCGGGCGACATCGGTCCGCGCCTGACAGGTTCGTCTGCCGCGTTCGATGCGAACACATGGTGCATGCGGAAGTATCAGCAATGGGGCCTGGCAAACCCACACCTTGAGCAATGGGGCACGATCGGCGTCGGTTTCGACCGCGGCCCCTCCACCGGCAAACTGGTCGTGAAGCGGACATCCCGCGCCGGGGCCAACCGTCGCCGGCGCGGCGACGCCGCAAACGAGACTGCCGATGCAGCGCCCGAAACGACACCCCCCCAACCGCCACCCAAGGTTGAGTACATCACCCTCCGCGATCTCGAGTTCACAACCCTCGCGTGGACTCCCGGCACGCAAGGTCTCGTGCGCGCCCCCGTGGTCAAGATGCCCAGGACCGCCGAAGACTTGGAAGCCGTCAAGGAAAGCCTGAACGGCGCGTGGGTGCTGATCGAAGCGCCCCCAGCCTCCGGGCAGCGCGGCATCCGAGACCAGGTCGGCGCACGCTACGGCATGCGGGCCAAGGCCCGCGAAAAAGTCGCGAAGGGCGACGACACCGGCGAGTTCTCGGTGGCCGAGCGCGTCGCGCTCGAGCCCGTGGCTGGCTACGTCTCCACCAGCCGCGATGAACGCGTCTGGACCGGCGCCGTCCCCGGCTGGCGCGACCTGAGCGTGGACACCATCTCCAAAGACACCCACATCATCCTCCGCGGCAGCGACTACGACGCCATCAACTCGCGCCTTGCGGATGGCGAACCCATCGAACTTGAGTTCAACCTCCAGCACAGCTTCATCCCCGGCCCCGTACCGGTTTACAACACCCTCGCCGAGATCCGCGGCAGCACATACCCCAATGAGTATGTCATCGTCTCCGCCCACCTTGACTCATGGAACGGCCCCGGCAGCCAAGGCACCACCGACAATGGCACAGGCTCGGCGGTGACGCTCGAAGCCGCCCGGCTGCTGATGGCGGCCAAGGCCAAACCGCTTCGCACCATCCGCTTCGTCCACTGGACGGGCGAGGAGCAGGGGCTGCTGGGCAGTAAGGGCTACGTCAAGGACCACAAGGAGGAGCTCGAAAACACCTCGTGTGTGTTCGTCGATGATGGTGGCACCAACTATGAGGGCGGCGTCAACGTCGCCGAGACGCAGGTCGAGTACATGGCCGCGGCAACCGCGCCCGTCAATAACATCTTTTTCGATTCCACGGACAACAAGTACCTCAACTGCGATGTGAAGAACACGGGAAAGAAGATCGCCTCTCACGGCAGCAGCGATCAGGCCTCGTTCAATGCCGTTGGCGTCCCCGGTTTTTACTGGGACGAAGTCGGCCGCGCGGATTACCAGTACGGCTGGCACACGCAGAATGACAAGATCGACCTCGCCATCCCGACATACCTCGAGCAGTCCTCGACCAACGTCGCGGTTGTGGCGTACCGGCTGGCGTGTGCGCCTGCGCTGATGCCGCGGGCCGAGGCGGTCAATGGTGACCCGCTGAAGTTTTTGGGCGGGCCGCAATCGCGACAGGGAGATGCGGCAGCCCAGCCCGCATCCTCCGATGCACCCGCAGCACCGACGGTGCCGACACAGCCCAAATCTGATCCTGGCGAAAAACCGAAGCCCTGATCGCCAAACGCCCCTGAAATACCTGGGCCAAAGCCCCGGGGGGTGCCGCAACCTTGCGAAAAAGCGTGAAACCCGCCGCAGCCCCTTCCCAACAACGCTCCATCGACCGCACTTCCCTTTCCTAACGCCCGGGACGTTCCCGGACGGAGCAACAAGGGTGGGCAGCCGCTGGAGTCTTCAGTCATGGCATTTGCTAAGAATCTCGTCCGTTTCGGCGTGATCGCCGGCCTGGCCGGTGGCACCGCGGCCCTGGTCGTCGGTCCCGACCGCCTGGGCGCCCTGTGCGACCAGACCCAGAGCAAGATCAACAAGGGCATCGATGGCTGCATCGAGGACCCCGTCGCCCTCCGCGCCCAGATGCGCAAGCTCGAGAGCGAGTACCCCCAGCGTCTCGCGGATGTCCGCGGCGACCTGGCCGAGCTCAAAGAGCAGAAGGCTCAGCTGACGCGAGAGCGGGAGGTTTCCGCCCGTGTCGTGGAGCTTGCCGAGAGCGACATGACCACCATCGCCGGCCTCATCGAGCGCGGCGAGCAGGCCCAGCACACGGCGCAGGCGATGTACGACCCCAGCGACCCCAACTCCGGCACCCCGGCCACGGTCCGCGTGGTGTTCAACAGCCAGAGCATCCCGCTCAAGGATGCGTACGCCAAGGCGACCCGCATCCAGCAGGTGCACGGGGCGTACACCAACCGCGCAACCGATATCGACCGCGACATGGGCTACCTCGAGCAGCAGGAGCAGCGTCTGACCGACCTGGTCAGCCAGCTGGAGACCGAGTACACCGAGTTCCAGTCGCAGGTGTGGCAGATGGACCGCCAGGTGGATTCCATCTCCCGCAACGACCGCCTGATCGAGGTCATGGAGAAGCGTCAGCGGACGCTGGACGAGCAGGGCCGCTACAAGGCCCACAGCCTCGACCAGCTCGCAGGCCGCTTCGCGGATATCCGTGCCAAGCAGGAAGCAAGGCTCGATGCCCTGGGCACCGCCACCAGCACCACCAACTACGAGGACCGGGCCAAGTTCGATATTGACGCCCGCAAGCCCTTTGAGTTGAAGGGTCGGGGCATCATCAACTCATCCAAGGCGCCTGCCGCGGTGATTGAGATCACCCCTGCGGACATCCGCAAGCCCCTGCCGGCCATCGCACCAGCCTCCAAGGGCACCGCTGCCGCCCCCGCGGCAACATCAGACCAGTCGGTCGCCCTGAACCGCTGATCGCCGCAACCTTTCCGGCCAAGGGCCGGTAACCAACACGACCCCATTCCGCTACGGCCGCCGGCTTCGCAAGGAGCCGGCGGCCTTTTTTCGTGGGCAGGTTGATACACCACGAGGGTCTCCAAAAAGAAGAAAGCCCCCCAGGAACGTTTCCCAGGGGGCCTTCGCAGAGGGTCTGTAGAGGGTGCCGCGGCTCAGCAGTTGCCGGCCAAGGCCCGGAAGAAGGTCTCGATATCGGCATCGGTGCCCGAATCACCGTCGCCATCGAAATCCGGGGTGAAGCAGGTCTGGCAGCAGTTGCCGGCCAGGCACTCGAAAAACAACTCAATGTCCTGATCGGTGCCGATGTCGCCATCGCGGTTGAAGTCAGCGGTGCAGGAGCTCAGAACCGGGGACGGGGGCAGCGACGGCGAGAAGCCCAGCAGGACCGAAACCGTGTTGCTGTCGCGGTTGGTCACCGCCACATCCATCACGCCGTCGGCGTTGAGATCACCGATCGCCACACCGTCGGGGTGAGAGCCGGTTGCGACCTGGTGCCCGAGGCTGAACGTCCCCGTACCGGAGTTCTCCATCAGGCTGATGGTGCCGGAGCTCTCGTTGGCAATCGCCACATCGAGGTCGCCGTCGCCATCCAGGTCCCCCACAGCCATGTGCGAGGGGTCGATGCCGTTGGTCTGGTAGCTGCCGCCGAGGGTGAAGGTGCCCGAACCGTTGTTCAGGTACACCGTGAGGCGGTTGGTGGCAACCAGGATGTCCACATCACCGTCACCATCCACATCGCCAGTGGCGACGTGCTCGGGCCGATCGGTAGGCACCGTGATGGTCGCGACGGTGGTGAAGGTGCCAGAGCCGGAGTTGCGGTGAACGGTGATCGTCCGGTCGTCGTGGTTGGCGCAGACCAGATCGGGGAAGGCGTCGTTGTCGAACAGGCCTGCCGCCACGCCACGGGGCTCATCGCCCGCGGGGAACGTGGCCGAGGCGAAGGCGGGGTCGCCGGTGTCAAGAACGACGGAGAACGAGTTGCCATCGCGGTTTGCGACGGCAAAGTCGACATCGCCATCGCCATCAAAGTCGGCCGTGGCCACGCCGCGGGCGTTGGCACCGACCGGGGCCAGCTGGCCGGGGCTCAGGCCCGAGCCGTCGTTCATCATGAACCGGATTCCATTGCTGTTGTGGAGGACGACGCCCAGATCGAGGTCGCCATCGTTATCAACGTCTGCCGCGGCGAGTTCGCGGATGCCCGAGCCGTTGACTGAGTAGGTGTTGACGACATTGAGGGTGCCGCCGCCGCTGCTGGAAAAGACCACCACCCGCTGGGGCGAGTCCACCACCAGGGCCATCTCGTTCTGGGCATCGCCGAACAGGTTGGCGATCAGCACGCCCTCCGGCCGGTAGGTGACCTGAAAGGACACGGGGTCAAGAAAGTTAAAGGCGGCTCCGGCGGCCTGTGCCAGGGCCAGGGCTGAGAGTGCGAACGCGATCTTCTTCATATCAGTTCTCCAGATAAAAGGGGTTGTCCCTCCGGCCTCCATGCGGAGGCCGGGTCGGTAATCTGGCACTTTTCCATCAAGAAAAGCCAAATGGACCGCCTGGCACCAGGCCCCAAAGGCAACGATCTCACCCCCCGGTGATTGGCTTTCAGGCTGTCTGGCCGATAATCTGACAGACTTGTGGACCATTGCGCGGCAGGTGTTGCAGACCGCACCCGGGCCGTCGCCCCGGTTTGGGGGTCTTCATCTGGAAAGGGCCGGTGGGATCAGACTTGCTATTCGAACGCGTCCTTGGACTCTTCAGCGTTGATATGGGCATCGACCTGGGTACCTGCAACACCCTGGTGTCTGTCCGCGGGCAGGGGATCGTGCTCAATGAGCCGTCGGTGGTCGCTGTCCACAAGGGCACCAACAAGGTGCTTAAGAACGGCGAGGCTGTCGGCTGGGTCGCCAAGGAGATGCTCGGCAAGACCCCCGGCTCTATCTCCGCCGTGCGCCCCCTCAAAGACGGCGTCATCTCCGACTTCCAGATCACCGAGGCCATGCTCAGCTACTTCATCCGCAAGGTGAACGGCAAGAGCAAGATCTTCGGCCCCCGCGTCGTCATCAGCGTGCCCAGCGGAATCACCGAGGTTGAGAAGCGCGCCGTGTTCGATTCCGCGGAGCGCGCCGGTGCGCGGCGGACCTACCTGATCGAAGAGCCCATCGCCGCGGCAATCGGCGCCGGCCTTCCCTTCGCCGAGGCCACCGCGTCCATGATCGTGGACATCGGCGGCGGCACCACCGAGGTCGCCATCATGTCGCTCGCCGACATCGCGGTGTGCGAGAGCGTGCGGGTGGCGGGCGACGATATGGACGAGGCGATCATCAGCCACATGAAGCGCACCTACAACATGATGATCGGCGAGCAGACCGCCGAAAAGATCAAGATCGAGATCGGCTCCGCATACCCCGTGCAGCCCGAATCCACGCTCGACGTGCGCGGGCGCGACATGATCAGCGGTCTGCCCCGCAAGACCAGCGTCACAAGCGAGGAGATCCGCGAGGCCCTGATGGAGCCCGTCAACGCCATCTGCGACGCCGTCACCCGCACGCTCGAACGCGCCGAGCCCGAGCTCTCGGCGGACCTTGTCGATAACGGCATCTGCATGGCCGGCGGCGGCTCGCTGCTCCGCGGCCTTACCAACATCGTGAAGAAGGCTACCGGCCTCGAAACCCGTCTTGCCGACGACCCCCTCACCTGCGTGGCACGGGGCACCTGCATCTACCTCGAGCACCTCGAAGAGTGGAAGAGCACGCTTGAGGGCGACCTGCAAGGCTGATCGCAAGCCCAAGACCTGAGTCGCAAGTACTGAGGGGGACGGCACTCAGTACTTTCCACTCAGGACTCAGGACTTTCAACACCCAGGACACCCCCCGTGCTCCCCGTCGCTCATGCCCGCAGACTCATGCCCGCTACCTTCATCGTGCTGGCGATGCTGACAGTTGCGCCGCTGCGGTGGACGGCGTGGCTGGGCAACTTTGGGCAACTGATGCAGACCGTGGTGGCGCCCATCAGCCACCCGCTTGCCGCGGTCTCGCGGTACCTGTTCCCGGCCGGGCACGCCCGCGATGAATCAGAGGCCATGCGGACGCTGCAGGATGAGCTGGAGGCGACGCGGGTGCAGCGGGCGCAGGCCCTGCACGAGAACGACGTGCTGCGGGCGATGATCAAGGAACTACAACGCGGCATCGCGCTCGACCCCGAACTGGCGGTTCAGCAGATGGTCGTTCCGGTGGTGGGCAGTTCGGGCGACCTCGCCGACCCTCTCCTCACGATCCGCGCGGGCACCCGTCAGGGTGTGGATCAGAACACGGTCGCCATGACCTTCGGGCTCCAGCTGCTCGGCCGCGTTGTCAGCGCCGGCGAACGCACATCGACCATCGCTCCCATCACCAGCAAGGCCGCGGGCGGGCTTAGCGCGGTCATCATCCTCGATGAAGCAAACCCCGCGGCAGGCCTCGCCTGCACACTCGCCCCCGCCGGCGATGGCACCCTCGTGGGCGACGTCGAGGACCGGCGCGACCCGATGACCGGGAACGTGGTGGAACCCGTGATCGGGGCCACGGTCCGCCTGCGCGACCCCTCCCACTGGCCGCGGACAGCACAGATGCTGATGGTGGGCAAGGTCGATCGCATTGACCCTTCACCCAAGCAGCCCCTGCGGAAGATCGTGACAGTCCGCCCCGCCGTCGAGAACCTCGAGCGCGTGAGCGAGGTTGTCCTGCGCATCCAGCCCGAGGACCCCAACCCGCCCCGCCGTACGACAAACGGGGGTGGCCGTTGAACTGGATCGTCTTCGCAGCCGTGGCGTGGCTGTTCCTGGGGCTCGAGCAGGGGCTGCGCGATGGGCTCTCGCTCGGCAGCCTGGGTGTCGCGCCCAGCTTCATTTTCTGCCTCATCGCCTTTATCGCGATGACCGCACCCCGCGCGGCAGTGCTGTGGTCGGCGGTCATCATCGGCGTCGCGATGGACCTGCTGTTCCGCCTGCCGCTGCGCGATGGGCTTGGCGCTGTCACCATCGTCGGGCCCCACGCGTTGGCGTACGCCGTGGCGTGCCAGCTCATCCTGGCACTGCGCGGTCTGATGATGCGGCGCAACCCCCTCTCGCTGGGCTTCCTCGCCTTTGTCGGCTCGCTCGTGGCATACCTGATGATCGACGCGATCTTCACCGTGCGGCACGCCATGGGTGCGCCCTTCGCGTGGGAAGCGCGGCGGCAGCTGGTGATGTCGGCGGGCTCGGCGCTGTACACCGGCATCATCGGCATCCCGCTGGCGCTCGTGCTCTTCCCCCTCGCCGGCATGCTGGGCCTGCCCGACTTCAAATCGCGGTGGAGCCCCTCCGCCTCGCGGCGATGATGGGAGCCGATTGCATGCCCGCGATCCTCTTCGACTTTGATGGCGTGCTGGTAGATTCTGAGCCATCGCACCAGGCGGCCCTGCGGGCCGCACTCGAGACCGTCGGGTTGTCATTCTCCAACCAAGATTTCCGCGGCCGGTTCCTCGGCTGCGCCGACAGCGCGATCATCGCCCAGGTGGCGGCGGATCACCACCGCACCCTCTCGCCTGAAGAGCACGCCGCCGTGCGCAGCGCCAAATGGCAGCACTTTCAGCGGCTTGTCGTTACGGGGCAGGTGCCCACCTATCACGCAACCGCGGAACTGCTGAAGTCCGCGCAGGCGGCTGGGCCGGTTGCGATCTGCTCAGGTGCGCTCCGCCAGGAAATCGACCTGATTCTGAGGAGACTCGCGCTCACCGTGCCCGTGATCGTCTCGGCGGACGATACCCCGCTGAGCAAGCCCGATCCCGCGCCCTACCGCCGCGTGGCCGGGGCGCTGGGCATGGCGCCCCATGAGTGCGTCACGATCGAGGACACGGCCAAGGGTGTTCGCAGCGCGAGGCTCGCGGGCTGCCTCGTCGTGGGCGTCTGCCATGCGATGACCGCGGAGGAGCTTTCCGAGGCAGACCTTGTTGTGCGATCCACCGCCGATCTTAGCGTGCCGCGCCTGCTGGACCTCATCGCCTCACGGGCCTGAGTCGCCTGCCGTCCGCCGCTGGGTCTCGCAACATTCCCCCGCCGCCACTACACTGTGCCCATGCACGCCGTCCACGTCTTTGATGATGGTCTGCCCCAGCTCGCTCCCCTGACGGACCTTCGGGCGAGCTTTGATATCCGTACGGGCGCGCTCACAAACCTTGAGCGGCTTTCGCGGGCGCTGGACATCCGCGTCGCGGGCCTGCACGTGCCGGCAGCGCTCGCCCCACTCACCGCGAAGCGGCACGCCCTGCCGGTCAACGCGCCCATCAGCGGCGACCGCCCCGTGCTGCTCCTCAACGGCCGGTGTGTGCTGCCCCCCGATGGCGTGCTGGAGCTCCCTCCGGGCCAGGCGCTGGTTGAGGTTGGCAGCGGGCACATGGTCGCCGCCTGCACCGACGCGCCAGCCGCGGATGCGTTCATTCGCGGCCGCGACCTCCCGCCGCACAATGCACAGCCGGTGGCGGCCCCCGCCCTGCTGGCACGCCCGTGGCACGTCCGCACCTTCCGCGACCGCGCGCTCGCGATTGACCTGCGCCTGCTGACGGACGATCCAAAGTCCGCCCTCACCAGCACGGACACGCCCGAGCCGCCGCGGAGCTATGAGCCAGCGCCGGCCACGCTGTACCTGGGCGGCGATGTCAAAATCGCGCCCAGCGCGAAGGTCTCTGCCGGCGCGGTCCTCGACAGCGAGCACGGGCGGATCCATATTGCAGAGCACGCGACGGTGCGCCCCGGCGCGATCCTCATCGGCCCCTGCTACATCGGCCCCCACTCTACCGTGCTCGAGCGCGCCACGATACGGCCCGGTACCGCCATCGGCCCCTGGTGCAAAGTCAACGGCGAGGTGGGCGGCACCATCTTCCAGGGTTATGCCAACAAGGCGCACGATGGATATCTTGGCGACGCCTTCGTGGGCGAGTGGGTCAACCTCGGCGCGGGGACCACCGTGTCAAACCTGCTGAACACCTACGCCGAGGTCATTTCGCGTGCCCGCCCCGGAGACAGCAACGAACGCACCGGCGAGTGCTTCCTGGGGCCGGTGATCGGCGACCACGTCAAGACCGCCATCTGCACCCGCATCATGACCGGCTCCGTGCTGCACACCGGCTCAATGTTCGCCACCACGTCCGCGGTCAGCGGCTGCATCGGCCCCTTCACCTGGGCCACCGATGAGGGCCGCCGGCCCTACCGGCTCGACAAGTTTCTGGATGTTGCCAGGGCCGCGATGGCGCGGCGAAAGATTGAGCCCCACGCAGCGTATATCGAGCGACTGACCGCGCTGCACGCCGCCCAGACCAACGCCCAGACAGCCGCGCCGTCTGCCCCAGCGCGCTAACGATACTGCTTCGCGTAATAGTCGCGGTAGTCGCCGCTCTTGACGCGCTGCCACCACTGCGGGTTGTTCACATACCACGCCACCGTGGCCTCAAGAGCCCCTGGCCATGAGGAGCGTGTTGGTTCCCAGCTCAGTTCGCGGCGGATCTTCGACGCATCGATGGCGTAGCGCAGGTCATGGCCGGGCCGGTCGGCGACAGGGCGGATCGACTCCTCGCCCTTGCCCATGAGCTTGAGGATCGCGTGAGTCAACTCAAGGTTGGACCTCTCGTTGTTGCCGCCCACGTTGTAGACCTCGCCGCAGCGGCCTTTCTCCAGAACCGTGAGTATCGCCTCGCAGTGGTCCTCCACGTGCAGCCAGTCCCTCACGTTGCGGCCATCGCCGTAGAGCGGGACCTGCTTGCCCTCGATGAGATTGGTCACGAACAGCGGGATGACCTTTTCCGGGAACTGGTAAGGCCCGAAGTTGTTCGAGCAGCGCGTCGTCAGCACATCAAGGTGAAACGTGTGGTGGTACGCCCGCACGAGGCAGTCCCCACCCGCCTTGCTTGCGGCGTAAGGGCTGTTGGGCGAGAGGGGCATCTCCTCGGTGAACATCACGTCCGGCGTGTCGAGCGAGAGTGACCCATACACCTCATCGGTGGAAACATACACAAACCGCGGCGAGGCCTTGCGTTCCGCGTGCAGCCGCCGCAGGCTGTCGAGCAGCGTCTGCGTACCCAGCACGTTGGCCGTAATAAACGGCCGCGCATCCATGATCGATCGGTCAACGTGGCTCTCCGCGGCCATATGAACCACCGAATCGCACTCGCCTATCAACCGGTGAACCAGGTCGGCGTCGTTGATGTCACCCTTGATAAACCGGTACCGGTCATGCTCGTCAACATCGCGCAGGTTGTCCGGATTGCCCGAGTACGTCAGGACATCGAGGTTCGTGATCCGCGTGTTCGGTCGGTTTGCGAGCACGAACCGCACGAAGTTGGACCCGATGAAGCCGGAGCCGCCGGTGAGAAGGATGTGTGCGGGTGTGTGGGTCGTCATTGGGTGCTCAGAAGCGAAGGAATAAAACCGGTTAGGAAGGCGGCATCGCAACGTTACGAACACAAGGCGTCATGGTCCGAGCGCGAGCAATACATCAGCCAGATTCGTCTTCCAGTCCGGCATGCGGCCCGTCACTTCCTCGGTCCTGGCGATATCGAGAACACTGTACCCGGGCCGCCTTGCCGGGCGCGGGAACGCCGCCGTGCTGCACGGCTCGACCGCGGCAGGCGCCTTTGCCAGCCGCTTGATCTCAGCCGCGAACTCGTACCACGTGCACTCGCCGCCATCAGTCGCGTGGTAGTGGCCATGCACACGGCGCTCGATAAGGGTCAGAGTCGTTCTGGCGAGGTGCTGGGCGCTGGTCGGGCGTCCGCGCTGGTCGTTGACGACCTTCACCAGAGGCTTCTCATGGAGCATCCGTTTCATGGTGAGCACGAAGTTCTTGCCCCAGGGGGCGTACAGCCAACTGGTCCGGATGTTGAGCCAGTTATCAGCCGAGAGAAGGGACTCCAGAACCTCCTCGCCCGCCGCCTTCGAGCGCCCATAAGCGTTCAGCGGCGCACGCGGGGCATCGACGGGGTACGGCGCAGCGGCATCGCCTGAAAATACATAGTCGGTGCTGAAGTTCACGATCCTGATATCAAAGGCTGTCAGGCGCGCGAGGATCCGCAACGCCTCAGCATTCACACGCGTCGCGTCAGCCTCGTTGGCCTCTGCTCCGTCCACATCCGTCCATGCCGCGCAGTAGATGATGACGGGCGGCACCGACCGGTCATGGCTCACGAACCGCTCAACAGCCCTGAGATCTGAAAGGTCAAGCTCTGTCCTGGGGGGAGCACGAAATGGCGTGCCGCGAGCGGTCAGTTCTGCCGCGAACGCACGCCCCAGCATGCCGGTGGCGCCCAGGAGAAGCACGCGCGGACCAGTACCCTCCGCGGTTCCGTGCGGGCGTTGGTCATCCTCCAGCCGCCAAGAGTCGCTCATCCGTGCCTCACGCCCCATGGGAAGCCCGGCACGCTGTCGTGGGCGCGCCGCGCCTCGTCGGGCTGCTGAGCGTTGAACGCATGAGTGACGTAGTACAGCAGCCCCGCGGGCTCGTGCCCCACCGTCGCGCCGCCGTGCCACAGGGGGGGCGGGATGATGATCACGCCCGGCCGCTTCTCACCGATGATCCCCAGCCACGAGGCGCCATCCTCTTCGCGGTGGATGCCCACCTTGAGCGAGCCCTGCACGCACATCCAGAAATCTGTCTGCAACTGGTGGCGGTGCCACGCCTTGATGACGCCGGGGTACATCACCGAATAGTTGATCTGGCCCTGCGGCCCGAGCACACCCTGAAACTGGTTCATGATCGACCAGCCCCGGTCATCCGCGAAGATCGACGCGGGCACGAACAACGGCTCGCGAGCGGCGATCGCCTGCGCGTGGGCCTTGGCGATGCCGTCAGCAAACGGCTTGATCGGCAGCGGCTGCGTGCTCATGCGTTCGCCGCCGTGGCAACGGTTGAGTTGCCCCCGGTTCCCGCGCGGTCTGTGTGGTTCGCGCCGTCCTTCGCAACCGCCGCGTTGGCCCGGTACAGGCTCTCGAACGTGCCCGCGTCCGTCCACCAGCCCTGCAGGATGTCGAATGTCAGGTCGCCACGCGCCAGGTACCCGTTGTTGACATCGGTGATCTCGAGCTCCCCGCGCCCGCTGGGCTTGAGCGTCTTGCAGATCTCAAACACGGAGTTGTCGTAGAAGTAGATCCCCGTCACCGCGTAGTTGCTCGGCGGCGTCTTGGGCTTCTCAAGAATCTCCACGATCCGGCTCCCGCCCGCCTCGCCCTCAAACCGCACGACGCCGAATCGGTCAGGGTCGGGCACTTCCTTCAGCAGGATCTTTGCGCCCGATGCCTGCGTGAAGAAGTCGCCCGCCGCACGGCGGATGTTCCCCTCAATGATGTTGTCGCCCAGCACCACGCAGACCTTTTCGCCATCTGCGAAGTCCTCGGCCAGCTTCAGGGCGTCGGCGATGCCCCCCTCGCCCTCCTGGTACGCATATTCAAGGTGACGCAGGCCCAGGTGCTTGCCGTTCTTGAGCAGCTTGAGGAAGTCGCCCGCATGCTCGCCGCCGGTGACGATCAGCACATCGCGGATGCCCGCGTTCACCAGGCACTCGATGGGGTAGTAGATCATGGGCCGGTCATAGACCGGCAGCAGGTGCTTGTTGGTCACCAGCGTCAATGGCCTCAAACGAGAGCCCAGACCGCCGGCAAGGATGATGCCCTTCATCGGAACGCTCCCATAATCGGCCCGCACCGGAGCGGGCTCGCACCTAGTCATCGGACGGTCGCCCCGGCGGCTGCCGCAGATTCCTCCCAACCCTGGGCTGCCGCGCGGGCGGCAGCATCCCAAGGGAGGTTATACGACCAACTCCGCGCGTGTCCAAAAACAATCAGGGACCAGCACAATGGCTGGTCCCTGAAAAGTCAGTCGGGTTGGAGAAACGACTCAGCGGCGGCGGCGACGCAGGCCGGCGACGCCGGCGAGCGCTGCAAGCGACGCGACGCCCGGGGTGGGCACGGCGACGTTGGCCGAGAAACCGTACTCGCCATTGGCGCTGAACGTCAGCTGCGAAGGATCGACGGCAAGGGCCGACCAGCCCGCACCGGTCCAGGTCACGAACTGGAACGTGGTGGGCACATCGAGGCCCAGGGGGCCGTTGGTCTGGAACCGCCACGTCATGTTCGTGCCGATGCTCAGGCTCGCCCACGCGAACGCATCGCCATCGCCATTGCTGTTCCAGGAGTAATCACCGAAGCCGACGCGGGTAGGGCCACCGCCGGGGGTGATCAGGATCGGATCGGTCGTGTAGCCGGTGGAGGTGCCGTCGCTCACGCCATCAAAGTGAACGTTGCCGGGGGCGGCAGCGCCGGGAACCGCGATCTGGTCGATCAGGGCGATCATGCCCAGGCCAGCCTGGGTGTCGATAGCGGCAAAGGTGATCCGGCCATCGGTCACGACGCCAGAGGCGTTCATTGCGGCGTGCAGCGCGGCAAGCGAACCGGGAGCAAAGGACGGCTCAGCGAGGACCACGGGCGCGGGGCCCGAGTTCAGGATCAGGCCGCCACCAATCTGCGATACATTGATGACGCCGGCGCTGGCAGCGGATGCCAGGGTTGCGGCCGCGAGAACGAGGGTAGTGCGGAACATATTGACTCTCTCTCCTTGACTGCGGTCGGTTGGACGAAAGGCGTGGCTCAGGCGCGGCGGCGACGGATGAGCCCGAGGCCGGCGAGGGGAGCCGCGGCAATGGCTGCGGTGGTGGGCAGGGGGATGATCACCGCAGCGAAGCCGTACTGGCCACCGCTGGTGAAGGAGCCATCGACCTGCGGAATACCGACAACCTGCCAGCCGTTGGCGGTGTAGGTCACGAACTGGAAGGTATTGGGATCATCCAGACCCAGAGCCTGCCCGGCGAGACGGGCGAACTGGAAGGTCAAGGTGTTGCCGATGATCAACTCGGCCCAGCCGAAGCCGTCGCCATTGCTCATGGTGTCCCATGAGAAGTTGCCTGTCGCCAGGCGCGACGTGGGGCTGTTGGGGGTGATCAGCACCGACTCATTGACGTCGTTGATGTAGGCGAGGTTCGAGCCATAACCAAAGCTGGTCATGTGGATTGCGGCATTGTTGCTGCCGCCGGCCGAGCCAGACTCGCTGTCGATGAGGATCAGCAGGGCCAGGCCGTGGTCGGTGTCGGCCAGGAGCGTGGTGACCTTGTTATCAGTCACAACGCCGTCGGCGTTGAGGGCTGCGTGCACGCTGGCAAGCGACGTCGCGGACCAGTTGGGCTGGCCAGCGCCGAACACCGTGGCGCTGAGGTCGCCAGAGTTCAGGGTGATGCCGCCGCCCACCTGGCCGATGGTCACCGAACCAGCCATCGCGGAAGTCGAAATGCCGGCAGCGGCAAGTGCGACGACGGTACCAATCAACTGAGTCTTCATAAATATCTTCTCTCTCTTCTAGTCGGGCCCGAAAGGCGACGCCAAGTCGGGCGACAATGCCCACGCTGGGGGACTATAGCAGAAAATATTCACCTCCCAAGGGGATTGTGGTGGTTTTTTCAGAAAGTTTGATTTGGACTGACGTATAAGCGGTTTCTGCAGGTTGCGACCGTCCGAATACGCGCTCGGCACACCAGTAGAGGTCCGAATATTGACTATTTTGGACCGATAACTATTTTTGGGAGTACAGCGGTCACCAACTGAAAGGGTGCCGCGCGCTAACGCTGGAATCCGGCATCACTTAGGAGCGGCCACCCGCTGGCGGATGGCGGCGATTCGCTTGATCAGCGCGGGGTCCGTCGGCTCAACCCGGCGGTTGTCCAACGAGATGAGCAAGTTCTGCGCTTCCTGATCTCGGCCCTGCTCCAACGCGGCCTCGGCGAGGCCCACCGAAGAATCCAGCGCTGTGGAATCAATGACCAGCGCCTTGCGGAAGGCCGCCTCGGCCTGTGGGTATTGCCTCGCACGCAGGTGCGTAAAGCCCAGCGTGTCAAGGAAGTTGCGCCGCAGCGACGCCACTTGGCTCGATCCTTCCGACGCGGCAACGGCCCGCTTCGCCATCGTCACCGCCTCCCCCACCGTCGAATCGTCGCCGCTCAGGAGAAATGCCAGATTGTTCAGCGAGATCGGGTCATTGGGGACTTCTTGAACTGCAATGCGGTAGCTGGCGATGGCCTGCTGCTGATTTCCCAGCCCCTCGTACGCCCCCGCCATGAGGAGCGCGGCAGGGCCGCGCGTAGCCGCATCTTCAAGCCCGGGCCGAAGCGTGTTGATCGCCTGGTTCAGCCGGTCGGGCGACTGCGTCGAGGTGCCGATGGCGTACAGGGTCCTTCCCAGTGCGATACGACCGGAACCGCTCTTGAGCAGGGCGGGCTCGAGGTGGGTCAGCCATTCTGACCGTGCCGCGGGGGGGAGGACATCAGACACCCGGAGAGCCCGGAGGCTCCAACTGTCATCCTTCTCGACGCGGGGCCACACCAGCGACCGCGCATCGGACTCCCGACCGGAAGCCGCGAGGGCGCTCGCCAGTTGCTCGAGGGCACCGGGGTTGATGTCGGCCTCCGCCAAGATTTGCGCTCGCCACCGCTCCAGGCGGCGCAGTGCCTCGGCCTGGCGACCCAAGCCCATCAGTGCGGATGCCGCGCTCAGGTCGGGCTCGATGATCGGCTTGACCGAACGCGCCCGCCACTGGTCGGCCATCACGACGGCCTCTTCAAGGAAACCTGTGTTCAGCATGACCTGCGTGGCGAGCTGGGCCGGTTCAGGGTCAACCGGGATTGCCGCGACCGCAAGACGCGCAGACTCAACCGCCTCGCGCTGCTTACCGCCCTGGAGCTGCGCGTTCACCAGCAGGCTCCACACCGGGAACGACGCCGGGAAATCTCTGGCCGCGGTCGTCAGCGCGGCAACATACTCAGCCTGAATCTTTTCCAGCCGGCCCTGATGCTGGGCAAAGGCCTGGCCATCGGGGTTCTTTGATGCATCGAACGCACGCTGCGCATCGGCCTGCGACTGCTCAAACTGCTGAATCGCCTGCGCCAGCCGCTGGATGTCCGGGCGGCTTTCAAGCGAGCCCATGGCTCGCACAATCTGCTCCATAGCCGCGACATTGGAGCCCCCGGCGCTGAGCTTGATGAAACCGTCGAGCTGCAACAGCTGCGCATCGCTGGGGAACGCCGCCAGACCGCGCGCCACCACTTTCTTGGCATCCTCCAGTCGCCCCTGCTGGCGATAAAACGTGCCGAGCTCGGCCAGCGATGTGGCGGTGCCGTCCTGCGACGCACGGATCAGCAGCGCCTCCGCACCCTCGTAGTCCCTGTACCGCGCCAGGTACTTCGCGATGGCCATTGCCTTGTACGAAGGAGTCTCTGGATTGAGCTTCTGCTCAAGCAGCTCGCGGCCCTTGTCGATCTCACCGCCTGCGCCGTAGAAGTTTGCGACGCCCAGGGCCAGCGGCTCCGAAAGCTGGGGCATCTGAGCCAGCTCATCCATCAGCGGTTTGGCCTTGGCGCGCTTGCCTTGGCGAGAGTTAATATCGGCGTAGGCGAAGCGATCCTCCGGGTTGCCCAACGCGGCAAGAACCGAGAAGTCGTCGAGCGCGTTATCCCACAGCCCCTGCGCGGCAAGCAGCCGGGCGCGGCGGCGCTGGACATCGGGCGTGACGCGCGTGATCCGCGAGAACGACATCAGCCGGCGCGTCGCCTCATCCGTCCGGCCGGCCTGCTGCAGCAGCTCGATCAGCCGGGGGTACAGCGTTGGCCTGTCGGGCTCGGCATCGACAGCGCTCGTCAGCGTCTGGATGGCGTGGTTGCGGTCGTTGAGCAGCACATTGGCGTCCGCGTCGAGCGAAATCGCCATGATGTTGCGCGGGTCCTGGGCGATCACCGGCGCCAAGAGCCTGACGGCTTCGGCGGCATTCTCGCCGCTTGGCTCGAACGTAAGCCACCAGCGTGCCCTGTAGATCTTCCACGCTGAACCCGAATCACCAGTTGTTTCTCGGAGCCGTGCGATGGCTTCATCCACGAGCTTCTTGCCGTCCTTGTGCGACCATGCCGACATCGAATCCAGCAGAGCACTCTGCGCGGAAGGCTCTTTCAGGTGCTTTTCCGCCAGCGTGCGGTAGAAATCTGCCGCCTCGGGGCTGCGCGTGAAGTCCATATACGCGGCAAGGCGGATGGAATAATCCAGCGCCTGGTCTGACTTGTGCGCTTCGAGCGCTCGTTCCAGAAGCTCGCGACCCTGGTCGACGCTGCCGCGGGATGCGAGCTGAAGGGCGGACTGGTACGTAAGGTCCGGCGTGTCCGCATCAACCCGCGCGCGGGCAAGCACCTGCTCCGCGAGCGCGGCATTCCGACCGCGGAGCGCAGCCGCGAGCGAGGTGAATACTTCGGTCGGGGGCGCGGGGTCGCGCTCCACGAGTTGCCGGATGATCGTTTCCGCCTGCTCCTGCTTCCCCACGGCAAGGAACATGCGAGCCGTAAGCGACTGGAGCACCGGGTCCTCCATCGGCGACTTGGCAAGCTCCTCGGCGAACTTGTCGATCCGTTCCACCGCATCGCTGTTCGCCTGATCGCTCTCAACGAGCATGGCGTACGCCCGGGCGAGCAGCATGATCTCTGCATTGCCGGGGCGGGTCGAAACCGCCGCCCGCGCAGCCTCCACCCCCGACACCACATCGCGGTGCTGAAGATACAGCGTCGTCAGAGAGATGTTCAGCATGCGCCAGTTCTGACCACGCTTCGAGAGGCGGGCAACGACATTGGCCCAGCGATCCGCGGCACGCCGCCACTCGCCGACGCGCTGGTCGACGTCCGCGTCCATGTACTCAACCAACTCGCTGTCGGGGTTGATCGCCCTCGCCGCCAGCAACCGTTTGCGGCCTTCCTGGTGTTTGTCCGCCAGCAGCAGGTCCTGTGCTTCCACCACCGCCGTCCAGTACTTCGCCCGCGGGGCGCTGCGCGAGCGGAGCTCAGCAAGCTCGGCCGCGAGGGAGGGATCGGTGATCTTGCCTGCCCGCAGCAGCTTGAAGTACGTTGCCCAACCCAGGGCGTCGTCGGATGCTGCCTTGAGGTTGTCAGAGTCGACAGCCAGCGAAATGGACTGCATGGCGGCGTCCAGGCGGCCATCGCGCCACGCGCGCTCTGCGGCCACCACCGCGACTTCTGGTCCCAGGGGACCCGCAAGCTCGCGCGTCACAAACTGTTCTGAAACTCTGATGAGGTTGGAGTCGACGCGGCTGAGACGGTCAAGGACGGCGAGGACTTCGGCGACGCCTGCCGCGGACTCGGCCTTCACCTCGGCGGCGGCTCGTGCGGCGGCCACCGCGCTGTCGGCTTCTCCGCCAAGCGTGAGAGTGAGGGCCTTGAGCGCGAGGAAGCGACCACTCTGGGGGTGCGCATCAGCCGCATCGTCGATGAAGCGAACGATCTCGAGGGGGTCAGTCCGGTTCAACGCCTTGTAGTGCACCGCCTCGGCGTACGCCTCAACATCGTTGGGGTAGAGGCGAACACGCTCGAGCGCGGCGTTCTCGGCATCCTGTGTTTTTCCGATATTCGCGAACGCATAGGCGCGGGCCATCAACGCTTCGCGGTTGGTAGGGTCGAGTTTCAGGAGCTTTTCGGCGACCTGGCCCTGCTCGGTCACAAACCCAACCTGACCGTACAGATCGAGCAGCATCTCCAACGGGCGGGGGTCGCCGGGGAGGGCATCAACTGCGAGCCGCGCGAAAGGGATGGCCTCCAGCAGGTGCTTGCTGTTCTCCTTGGGCGTCTTGCGGCGGGCGTCGGCGAGCATGTAGATCGCCTCGCCGTTGCTGCGGTTCTTCCCGACGTAATAGCCCAGTTTGTCCATCACCTCTTCGTACTTGGCCGCCTTGTACGCAGCCGTGCCCTCGGCGAGCGACTGCTCGATGAGCGACTGACGGTGGGCGTTGCGGATGAGGTAGGCCCCCAGCACCGCCAGGGAGAGCACGGCCGGCACGCCCAGGAGCAGGATGATTCGTTTCGTGGTCCGTCTTGCCATGGCGGTCAACCTCCAAGCACTTTTCTGAATGTGAGCATAATGATCCACAGGTCGAGCCGCAGGCTCGCGTGCTGGACATACTCAAGGTCGTAGCGGATCCATTCCTGAAAATCGGTCTGGGGCTCGCGCGTGCGGCGCACCTGCCAAAGGCCCGTGATGCCCGGCCGCACGCTCAGTCGCGCCTCGCGCCACGCGGGGCAGAACTGGTTTTCCTTATCGGGGCTGGGGCGGGGGCCGACGACGCTCATGTGCCCGAGCAGCACGTTCCAGAACTGCGGCAGCTCATCAAACTGGCAGCGGCGCAGCAGCTTGCCCACCTTCAGTACGCGCGGATCGTTCGCCATGTAGAACTGCGGTCCATCGCACACGTTGCCCGCCACCAGGCGTGCCTTGAGGGTCTCGGCGTTACGGAACATGGTGCGAAACTTGTAGCAGGGGAATGACTTGCCGTGGATGGTCTGGCGGGTGTGCGCGAAGAACGGAGGCCAGCCGTCCTCCAGCCAGATCGCGAGCACAATGAACGGGTACAGCGGCGCGGTGAGCACCAGCACCAGCAGGCTGAAGGCGATGTCGAAGAGCCGCTTGAACACGCGGCCCATGCGGCGATCGGGCACGTGGGGAAGCAGGCGGTACGCGGGGATCGCAAGATCATCCCACGCCACGACGGTGCCGGGCTTGTGGGCTCCCACCGCATCGGGCACTGCCACAGGGCCGATGTGCACAGCGCCCGGTCGCAGCGCCACGCCCGCCCCCAGCCACACGGGCGCGACAAACCGCACGTTCTCAGGAACGTCCGTGTCTTCGTGCAGCCAGACGCCCGGTTGGTACTCGTAGATGTCGTCAACGAGCGCCACCGGCGCCTTCCACCGCTGCATGATCACATGGAGGCACGCATCTGTCTCGTGCTCGGAGTCAAAGACCCGCCCGCCGCACGACATGGAGACCGTGCGTCCGCGGCGGCACGCTTTCTTCAGCGACTCGCGGCCTTCCGCCAGCGTCGCGGCACGCGCCCAGATCGCGGCGAGCGACGCATCGGGCGTCAGCCACACGCGGGCGGTGCTGTGCGTGCGCGGCCGGTAGCTGCGGCGGATTGCCATGAACCGGTCGTCTCTATCGGAGATGACGGTCTCGGTGTAGGCCCGGTCCACGGCATCGCGCACGCGCACCCGCGCTGCCATCGGGTGTACACGGTTGAAGCGCTTCATCACCGGCCCGAGATCGAACACCAGCAGCTCGCCGGGCTCGATCAGCAGGTACATGCCCGGCCCCTTGGGCGCGACCGAGCCGACGCCCAGGCGGATCACCTGCACCCGCTTGGAGGCCCAATAGCGGTCGTGCAGCTCGCCGGGGGTGTGGCCCCACACGCGGCCGTCGGGGTTTGCCTGTGCATCTGGCGCGGGGCGCATGCGTGGCTCGACCAGGTTGGAGGCGGTAGTGATCAAGCCGACGGGCTCTCGGGCGCTGGGGTGTGCGCGGGCGCCTCAAGGGCACGCAGCAGGCTGGCTCGCCCGGGGTTGCTCGGCGGGGCATCCTTCGGCGCCGCGGCAGCCTGCACCGAGCGGGCGCTGACCGACGCGGTGCTGACGCTCCGCTCAAAGTCGCGTGCCGTGGCACGGTTGAAGATCAGGCCGGAGATATTCGCTCCCAGACGACGCAGCCGCTGGATGGAGGCGTGAACCACCTTGGTGTTCTGCCCGCGTGAAACAACCAGCACGACACCGTCGGACGCTGGTGCCACAACGTTGGCCTCAAGGCTGCCCAGGATGGGACCGGTGTCCAGCACGATCGCGTCGTACTCCTCGCGCAGTTGCGCGATGATGCGGGCCATGACGGTGCGGGAAAGGTGCTCGGGCACAAAGCCGCGCGTCACGCCGCAGGGCAGCGCCCACAGCAACTGGACCTTCGTCTGGTGAACCTCGCCGTTGAGCAGATGATCGGTGTTGAACGCTTCGCACAGCCCAGGCTTGCCCGAGAGCTCCAGCTGGCGCGTCAGCCCCCGACCCACGAGGTCCGTATCGACGATGATCGTGCGCCGGCCCGAAGCCGCAAACGACATCGCCAGCGCGATGGCGAGGCTCGTCTTTCCATCACCCGCCGAGGCGCTCGTGATGGTGTAGACCTTGCCGCCCGGAACCGTCTCGAACTGAAGCTGGAGCATGTTGCGCAGGTGGTGGACGCTCAGCGCCGCCATCTGCTCCTGCTCCACACCGCCGCCGGCAAGGTCGGGCACCGTGCCCAGCAGCGGCACCGCGGCACCCTCCGTGCGCTCGATATCGTCGATGTAGCGGAAGCCGCCGCGCACCATTCCAGTCAGCAGCATGATGCCCGTGCCGAGCGCGAAGCCGGCGAAGACACCCATGACCGCCAGGGGCAGCCGCCGATCGGTGTAGGGCTCGATGGGTAACTCGCCCCGCTGAAAGATTCCCATGCGGCCCATCGCCAGGGCCGCACCCTCGAAGCGGATGCGCTCGAGCGTCTGCGAAGTGTCGTCGAGCTCTTTCTTGCGGTCGGCGATCTCATCCTTCAGGGCATTGATGGCGAGCTTCGTGCTCTGGATTTCATTTGCCGCGCCAAGCGTCTCATCGCTCAGGCGAAGGTACCGATCACGTCGCTCGCGCACCTGCTCGATGGTCATTGACGCGGTAGAGGTCATTTCCGCGTCGAGCGCACGGGGCAGCTGGCGGACAACCTCCGCCCGCGCTGTGATCTGGTTGCGGACGGCCTCCAGGCGCTGATTAGCCGAGATGACCTCACGGTGCCGTGGTCCCTTGCTCAGTTTCATCGCATCGATTGATGTGACCAGGCTGCGTTCCTCGTCCACAAGCCTCGCGAGAACGGCGTCCTGCTCGGCGAGGAACGTGACGCTCTCCTTCATCGCCTCGGAAACTTGCTGTGGAGCCTCGGGGTCCTTGCCGTCGGGCTGCTTTTCACGGTTGACCAGCGAGAGGTCCAGCTGCCGCAGCTCCCGGTTGAGGCGGGCGAGCTCCGCCACCTTGCTCTGGTGCAGATCGTCCAGATCATCGGTCGCGTACTTCATCGCGAACTCTCGGATCTGGCGCTTCTTAGACTCGATCAGCCCGGCAAGTTCCGCCTTGCGGTCGCCGATTGCCTTTTCCTTGGCCGTGTAGTTGATCGATCCGCTCTCTTCGTACACCTTTTCGTATGCCTCCAGCACCGCATTGACCGCAGCCTGAGCCATGACGGGGTTGCGGTGCTTGACGGTGGCGGTGATCAACTCGGGCGCCGCACGGTTGGACACCTCTAGGTTCTTGATCAGCATTCCCAGGCCGTCATTATTCCTGGGCCAACCGGCTTCAATAAGTTTCGGGTCCGTTACGGCATTGTCGAGCACCCGCCGGCTGCGCAGCAGCGACGCCTGCGTCGCGACCAGAGATTCAAACAGCGGCGGGACTTTCGCTTCTTCAAGTTCCTTGCCGTAGAGCTTGGTCTGGATGGTGGGCGCGATTCGAACGATGCCGGTGCTCTGATAGATGGGTGCGACGGCAAGGTATCCGCCGACGCCCAGCGGCACCGCGAACAAGAAACCAAGCAGCGCTGCCCACTTGTAACGCCCGCGAAGGTAGCGGTGCACAATGTGCAGCGGGTTCTCGTGGGGGGCAGCGGGCTCGGGCGCGGTATAGCCCTGGTAATCAGCGGGAAGAATGTCCTTCATTTACGCACCCCTTCGCCGATCACGCGGATCGCAGGCGCAATCGCCGCCAGCGACTCGCGGACCATCCGCTCTCGCCACTCCGGAGACGAGTCCTCATCGAAAACGATCTGTACCTGGGCCACGCCCAGCCCGCCAACATCGCTGCTGCGGGCGGTGCGACCCATTTTCTTCATGTCCGCGAACACCGAGCCCCCGCCCTCGGGAATCACAAAGAAGTCGAGCACGGTCATACGGCGGTCGATCAGGTCGTCCCTCCGCGTGAAGGTGTAGCGCATGGCGTCGGCCTGCTGGGTTTCGAGCGTGATGCCGACCGTCTCGGCCGACTCGGCGTTCCACCCGTGGGCGGGGTAGCAGTTGGGTGGGTAGTGCCCGCGCATGTCGCGGGCGTCGTTGCAGTGGACGATCATCAGTGACTGCGCCCATCCGGTGGATGGATCGGTGTAGCGGCGCTGGAAGATCTTGTTCGGCGTCAGAAGGAGCTGTGCCGCCCGCGTGGGCTCAACGTCCGATCCGACGGCAGGCCCGATCTTGTATGGGATCGCCTCGATCGCATGGCGCACGCGGGCGCGGTACGCGTCCGCTCCGGCTGGCGTGCGAGCCTGCAGCCCGCCCGCCAGCATGAGCGATGCAAGCACTGCGATGCAAGCGAAAGGGGCGATGCGTCCGAGTCCGGTGGTGGTGCGACGGGCCATGCGTATCAATCCTCCGCCACGGTATATGGCGCAATGGGAATCTCAATCCAGCGGAGCAGCCCCAGGAAGCCCCACAACATCCCCAGCGCGACCAGAAGCACGGCCCACCCGCTGAGATCGTGGAACACTTCAGCGGTGTGCTTCTCCGCGTATCCATACAGCAGCGTGGTTGGCACCAGGCGCAGCACGTTCACGATCAGCGCGACGACGGGGCTGATGGCGAGGATCAGCACCCGCACCCACCACCGCATCGGCACCGTGTAGACAAACGCGAACGCGACCAGCCCGAGCGCGGCAACCATCCGCATGCCGTTGCACGCCTCAGCGATCTGCACCGCGTGCCCGTTGATCGTCAGCTCGTTGCCCGCCCGCGTGACGGGGCTGCCGAAGAGCTGGAGAAAGAACTCGGAGATGCGCGCCGAGTATTCCTGGAGCGGCATCGCGATGGCCTGACGGATGCGCCCGGGCACCGGGAGCAGGAAGAGCAACCCCACAAACGCCGGCGCGAACTGCACGACGAAGTCGATCCCCACGATCGTGAGCACCGCGCCAAAGACAATCAGCAGCGCCCCGCCGTGGAAAGCCAGATCGACATCGTTGAGGAACCCCCACCGCGCTGCGACCCATCCCAGCACCACGACGATCGGTCCCAGCATGGTGCGCCGCGGCGGCGCGTACCGCAGCCTGTCGCGCCGAACCCATGCCAGCCAGATCGCAATCGGCAGCCCCAGCAGAATGTGCGACTGCTCCGCATCACGCCACGCCCAGCCGGCAATATCCACCCACGGAGCCCATGTCAGCGCGACCGCCAGCGCGACCAGCGCCGTCAGCAGCACCCCATCGCTGAACTTCCATGCGCCGGCAGCGTTCATAGCTGGCCCCTCCGCACCGTCGCGGCAACCCCATCGACGAGCGTGCCGCGAGGAGCAACTTCCGCGCCCGGGCACACAATCGAGCGCGCAACGACCGCGCCGGCACCCACCGTCGCGCCCGGCATCACCACAGAATCCACAATCACCGTGCTAGGTCCGATAGCTTCTCGCTCCTGCTGCTGGTTACTTCCATTCCCATCCAAACTGTCCCCTGCTACGCCATCCAACGCTCCCGGGGTCGAATCGGAAACACCTCCCGCGGCACGCGCTGCATTGATGAACCCCTCCCGCGTTCGGAGTTCGTAAGAGTATGACTGCCGCAGGCGATGGACCCGCACATCCAGACCCTCATCAACCGCCTTCTTCAGCCACTGCTCCTTAAGATCAGTGAACCCGACCTTTGGGATCAGATCAAGGGTGGAACGGCGGATCAGAAACAGCCCGGCCGGGGTTGAATCTTCATTGCACACCACGGTGATGTCAGCCCCGCGCTGGCCATGCTCTTCCACCATTGCCAGCAGATCCCCGCACAGGTACCGGGCCGCTTCGGCGACGATCAGGGTTGCGTCGGGCGGATATTCCTGGCAAATATCGCGTACAGCGCCGCCCGGGCCGCGGAACTGCTGCGCGTCTTCCTGCAGCTCGACCGTAAGCGATGTATTCATCGATATTTGCGCCGGGATCGGCGAGGCCATTCCGTAGATCACATGGACTTTGGGTGTCTGACCGAACGCAACCGCGACCGCCTCGAACTGTCGAATCCAAATGTCCAGGACGGTCTCCCGGGGGTTCAAGAACAAGTCCAGCACCGACCCGCCGGTCAGCGACGTCAGCGGCGACGGCGTCAGGCTTCCCGCGAGCAGCACGCATGCCGCGAGCCGAAGCGGCGGTGACTGACCATCTTCATTGTGGCGAACCGGGGTCATGGCGTTATCGGGCCTGAGAGAAGGAAGGCCCCGAGTCGGGGGGCAAAAGTGCAGGACAAGGCTATCGCTGATATCGGCTGGCCCTGGTCGTGTATTGTGCCACGCATTCATCCCTGTGCCCGCGGCAGGAACACATCCTGATACCAAACTTCTGCCGCGAGCAGCGTCCACAGCTGCAGGTTGGCGTCAACCTCGCCGCTCATGTGTGAATCAATCAGCCCCTTGACCGCCGCGGGGTCGGCGAACGAACCGCATAAACCCGACGGGGCGGTGAGGTAGCCCTGGAGCGCCTCTCGCAGGTGCCCCCTGAACCACGCGGCAAGCGGAACGCGGAACCCCCACTTCTTCCGATCCAGAATGCTCGCGGGGACGTGCTTTCGGGCCCACTGCCTCACGATCCATTTGCCCGTGCGCCCCCGGACTTTCATCCTGTCCGGCAGCGCGATGCCGAAGGGAACCAGGGCCTTATCAAGGAATGGCACCCGCATCTCCAGCCCCGCAGCCATCGTCATGCGGTCGCCCCGCTCCAGCAGGTTGCCGGGCAGCCACGTCAGGCAGTCGATAGCCTGCATTTTGCGCAGGTCGCCCTCCCAACCCTGCGCCAGCGCCGCGGCTTGCGGCGCGGTCGTCTGCGTCCACGCATCTTCCGTCCACGACAACCCGGGCAGCAGCGACTGCAACGCGTCGCGGTCCAGATAGCTAAACCATTGCACGAGCCTGTCCAGCTCCTGCGGCAGCGACAACGCCCGTGCGGCGACCAGCGCGCGGCGATGGTCCAGTCCAATCGCAGCCGCGAACGCCGCGGCACGCTGCGGCCGCAGCGCACGCACGCCCGAGCGCAGGAGCCACGGTGCCCGGGCAAGCGAGTATTTCGGATAGCCGCAGAAGGCTTCATCCGAGCCTTCACCCGACAGCACCACCTTGACGGACTGGCGGGCTACCTCGCTCATGCGAGCGATCGCGGGGTCCGCGGGCTCGCTAAGCGGGGCATCGCGGCAGGCGGTCATCTGCCGGAACAGGTCGGCGTAGTCCTGCTCGCGCAGAGCGACTTCTGTATGTGTGGCACCGATCGCGTCCGCCACGGCCTTTGCAAACGGCAATTCGCTATGCAGGTCGTTGGCAAACCCGACGGAAAACGTCCGCACCTCGGCATCCGGGGCTCTGAGGGCACGGATCAGCGCGACGATGACACTGCTGTCCAGCCCTCCGGAGAGAAACGCGCCCACCGGCACATCGGCAATCAGTCGCTTGTTGACGGCCGCGGAGATCATCGCATCAAACCGGGTGAGGAGCGCACCCTCCGACTCGCCGCGAATCGCATCCGCCGCTTTGCCGGTTTCCTCGTGCAGGTCATAGAACTGCCCGGTGCGGATGCCGCGCTCAGTAAACTCCAGCCACGAGCCCGGCCGAACCTGGCGGATGCCTTCATAGAGCGATGCCTCGCCATACACCGCGCGGAATCGCATCACCTGTCGCAGCGAGGACATGTCCAGGCGGGCCCGCACCTCCGGGTGCTCGAGCAGCGACTTGATCTCTGAGCCGAACACAAGCAGCCCGGGCCGGGGGCATGCATAAAACAGCGGCTTCTTGCCCATCGGGTCGCGGGCCAGCAGCAGACGCCGCGTGCGGCGATCCCATGCGCCCAGCGCGAACATGCCATCCAACTGGGACAGGGGTCGCTCCCAGCCCTTCGCAACGAGCCGCAGCACTACCTCGGTGTCACCGCTCCACTTGAGGGCAACGCCCTCCGCGCGAAGGTGGGCCTGCAGGTCCTGATAGTTGTAGATCTCTCCGTTGAAGGTCAGGCTGATTTCACTGCCCTCAACCTGCATGGGCTGTGGGCTGCCGGAAAGATCAATGATGCTCAGGCGGCGATGCGCAAGCCCGCACGAGCCATCAATCAGCACACCCTGCGCATCGGGCCCGCGCCGCGCGATGCTGCAGGCCATGGCACGCAGCACCGCCTCCTGTGGCGGACCCTGAAAATCAACATATCCGGCGATGCCGCACATTCAGTGGTTATCCTTCTGTGGCAGCCCCAGCAGCGACCCCGCATGATCCGCCAGCGCATCCCAGCTGTCGCCGCTGACTGCCGCGCGGCGGCGCCGGACGGTGCCGGCATCCTTCTCTTCTAAAGCCCGGGACACGGCCCCGAGAAACTCCTCGTGCGAATCGGCGCGGTACACCAGGTGCTCGTACTTCTTGAGTTCCGTGAACCCGATTGAGACCGTGGGAAAACCAATCGCCAAATACTCCTTCAGCTTTATCGGGTTGCACCCCGCCACCCAGTCGTTCTGCAGCCACGGCATCAGCCCCACATCAAACTGCGCTGCATACTGTGGCAGCTTCGCATATGGCACCGGGCCGATGTACGCGACATTGGACTCCGCCACCAGCCGCGAAATGTCCATCGCCCTGGGGCCGATGATCACCAGCGTGGCAGGCTTGATCCGGCGTGCAACCTTGATCAACAACTCAAGGTCAATGCAGTAGTCGTCGAGCGCGCCGTAAAAACCGACCAGCGGGCGGGGCAGGTCCTTCAGTTCGGGGGGCGCTGCCGCGGGAGGCCCGCTTTCTGGCCGCGCATCGGCGAAGTGCCGGAAGTCGACACCGTGCCCGAGAAAATCCGCCCCCGCCGTTGAAGCCCGCTCCCGCTCAAAGAGCACGCGATTGACGTACACGGCAGAGTCGCACGCCCGTAAGAGCCGCTGTTCAAGGGGCGCGATCAGTGCCGCGTTCGCCTCCGGGAATGCCGAGAACTCATCTGATCTATTGAACACCGTGCCCGCCCAACGGCCCCGCTCAATGGCCGGTGCGCTCGTCGGAATCGTCGCCCACGCGGCAGGGTTTTTCACGCCGAGCTTCCGCAGCAGGTGCCGGACCTGCATCCCCACCAGCCGCCCGTTGATCTCCACCATGCGCGGCGTGTACCGGGGGATGAACAACGGGCTGTACACCCACATGCCAGTGGCCTCATCGCGCTGCAGACTCTTGAGCGTGCTCTTGAACTTGCGGATGTAGCGGTGCAGCACCAGCTCGGTCTTGCCGGGCGTGGGGGCGCGCATGCCGATGCTGTTTACCCACAGCACCGGCACCCGCTTCGCGAGGCGCGTCATGATCTGGCATTCACTGTGGCCACGGTTGTGATACCACCAGTCGACCGCGGCAAAGCACACCACGCCATCAGGCACCGGCCGGACAGGCGTGCTGTCCGCGGCCTGGGCATTGTGAGAGATTGGCATTGGGGACGGTCTATCGGTCATGCGCTCACACCATCCGCCCGCGCAGCACCTGAGCCGCCATGAACAAAGCCCTTGACGGCCGCGAGGAGGCGCGGCGATGCAAAGGGGGATATCCGTTCGCCAACTTTGACGTCGCCCACACTGTCCAGCGCCGCGGGAAGTTCGCTCTCGTCCATCGCCACCCGCACCTTCCCCAGCGCTGCGAACCGCCGCGCGGTGGCGAGCTGGTGGTCGTTGCGGTGCTCGCCCAACCCGGCCCGGCGCGGCATGATGATGATCGGCGTGCCGATCTCCAGCGCGGTCAGGATCGAGCCCATCCCCGCATGCGCGACCAGCACCGACGCCTCACGCATACGGGTGCTGCACTCAGAGGGAGAAATAAAGGTTGCATGCTCCACATGTTTGGGAATGTACGAGCCCGGCCCGATCTGCGCGAACACGTCCTTCCTGCCGCAGCGGCCCGCCCACTCATCCACGACGCGGATCATGCGGTCAAAGGGCAGCTGAGTTCCCACGGTCACAAAGATCAAATGACCGCTCCTTCGTGCCGCAGACCGCCCTGGGCAAGGTGCTCCCACTGCGTCAAGCACGTGTGGGCGTGACGCCTGGCCATCGCCCCGGACATGGACAGCTCTTCCACGTTGGCGATGCTGTCAATCCACATCGTCCGCGCGCCCATCAGTTTGCCAAGGCGCAGCGCGAAGTACCCCGGCGCAGCGCCGGTGGTCAACACCAC
Source organism: Phycisphaerales bacterium (assembly GCA_038260025.1). Classification (GTDB taxonomy): domain Bacteria; phylum Planctomycetota; class Phycisphaerae; order Phycisphaerales; family UBA1924; genus JAEYTB01. Next base: position 45,951 of record JBBSOF010000005.1, on the reverse strand, counting down.
GTCGGGACGCTCGCGCAGCACCACCCACAGCACTTTCAGGGCGCTTAGCAGCAACGCAACCTTGTTCCAGCGGTTCGCATCGCGGGTGGTGTGGAAGCGGTCTGCGCCGACTTCGGCGCGGTGCCCGGCGTGGGTCGTGAGCCACGCCACATCGCAGCCCTCAAGGGCCGGACGCAGCCGCCGCAGCTGCACCCAGTGCCCACCGCTCGAAGCAACCGCAAGCACACGCGGGGTCTTTCGGCTCATGCCACCGCCCATACCTGGTCCAGGTCGTGATCGCCCGCCGAGAAGAGCCACCCATCACGGACGCTTTCGCACGCGGCTTTCGCGGCTTCTCCGCCGCACACGCACGTCGGGTGCATCATCGCTCGCGCGCGGAAGCCCGCCCGCTTCAGGCTCATGTGCAGTTCCGGCATGGACGAGACACACTGCACGACGGCAACACTCTTTCCGAAGTGCTCCACCGCGTACTGCACGAGCGCATCGAGCGTGTCGCTATCGCTGCGAGAGGCCACGACCTCTACGATGTGCCCCGCCGGCAGCTCCACGCTGAGGGCAGTCCGCAGAACCATGATCCCCCGCACGCAGCCGTCCCGACGCAGCACGAAGCAGCGGTAGTGCAGGTGCGGGCAGTTGGTGTAGCGCCAGTTCAGGTACTGGGCATCCCGCGGCACGCCCGCGCCATGCTCACCCCCCACAGCCGCCCACAACGCATCGGCCTCCTCGCCAAAGCGTTCAACCTCTGCAATCTCTCCCGCTGCGGCGTCGCTGCGGCTTCGCCGACTCCAATCGCGCACCGCCAGCACCGGGTTTGCAGCCATCGACAGCACATGGTGTGCCTGGAGCACCCGTGTGGCGAACCGCGCCGCGGCCCGCGCGCGGCGGTGGTGGCGTGTGCGGTGCTCGATGTAGCGCCGCACCGCGTCGCCGCTCATCCGTGCGGGCCGCACAAACTGTGCCAAAGGTGCAAGCGTGACGCAACCGAGTTTCTCGCCCATCCGTCGGAACGCCGGCGCCATGGTAAGCGCCAACAGGAACGGCGCGCTCGTCGCCGCTTGAGAGTACAGCCGCTGCCCGAGCGACTGCCCGCGGTACGCGGGGTCCACGATCAGGTCCACCATCCAGCCCGCCGGGTACATCTGCCCCTTGATGCACACCTGCCCCGGCTGCACGCCCAGCTGGCCGATGATGGTCTCGCCATCCATCGCAAGCCACAGCGGCAGGCCATCAAACTGCTTTGCATACGGGTTTCGCACGTATTGCCAGTCAAATCGCTCCGCATCCTTATAGGGCGCATACTCCCCGTAGATGCGTGCGACATAGGCCGCCACCGCCGGCCGGTCGCTCTCGATTGCCTGGCGCACATCAACCGTCATGCCGCCCCCACCGCCCCTGCCGCCCCTGCCGCCGGCGCTGCGGGACGTCGCTTCCCGATCATGCGTGTCTTGAGGGCGGACGCCTGCGCCATCCACGCATAGGCACCCCGCACCTTGAGAAAGAACTCGATGGAAGGATCATCCGGCTCGACCGTCACCCTGCCGCGGACGACGCCGTTGAAGCCCTTGAAGACCGGCGTCGGTGTGATCGAGTACATCAGCGTGTAGCCATTCGTCAAGCACGCCCGCACCACGCGCTCATCGTGATCCCCATGGGGGAATGCCATCGTCCGGATCGGCCGCGCCAGCTCGCCCTCCAGCACCGCCCGCGACTGAGCCACTTCCGCTTCCAGCGCCGCATCCGCCAGTGTGGACAGGCGCGGGTGCGTCAGGGTGTGCGACCCGAATGACACCGTATTCGCATCCAGGCCGCGGAGTTCTGCCGCGGATGCAACCACCTCGCGCTGGTCTCCGGAACCACCGTCGAACGCCCAGCCGGGTGGCGATCCCATCGCGCCCGCAGGCACAAACACCGTCGCAGTCAAACCCCGCGTCCTCAGCATGGGAATGGCGATGCGGGCCACGCTCTCAAAGGCATCATCAAACGTCAACGCCACGGCGTCTTGAGCCAGTTTCGACACATCTGTATCGGCGGCAAGCACGGGGAAACTCTCTTTGATGTGGTCCAGCTGCGTTTCCAACAGGTGCTTCTTCTCAACCGGGGCCGCGTGATAGCAGAGAATTACCAGCCGCGGCTTGCGCCGCGCGCCGACAAGCCGTCGCGCGGTATCGCTCAGCACGCCCGCGGCAAACCAACCCAAGCTGATGATGACCTTGGCCCAGCGCTTCACGCCGCATCCATGGCCGGGTAACCGGCGTACCAGTCGCCCCGCCGCTGCCACACCTCGGTCCAGACCCGCGCCTTCTGCGCTGCGTCGGGCCGCTTGAAGAATGCGCTGGCAACGCGGTAGGCGATGCTCCGCGAGAGCGCCGCCAGCAGAAAGATGCCGGCCCCGATACCTCGCAGCGGCCAGCCCCAGTGCCGCCGGATCAGTGTGACCTTGGCCCTGAAGATCGCCGTCACTTTTTCCGTCCGAACCGGGTCCGCCGTGCTGCTGTAATGCACGATGGTCGCGTCGGGCGTCATGGTCGGGCGTGCGCCCAGGTGCCTCGCCCGCAGGCACAGGTCCGCCTCTTCGCCGTACATGAAATAGGAAGGGTCGAAGCCACCCAGCGCATCCCACAGTTCCCGTTCAATCAGCAGGAAGCACCCCGTCACGATGTCCACCTCGCGCACGCTGTCGCGATCCCAGCCGCCATACCCCTCGCTCGCGAACACCGGGCTGCGCTTCATCGCGCTCAGCCCCGTGAGGTTGCACAGCAGCGACCACAGCGTCATGCGCCGCCATACCGACGCCGCGTTCAGCGTGCGGTCCGCATTGAGTGTCCGCCCGCCCCAGATGCGCGCCCGCGGCACCTCCCTGGCGAACGCGGCGAGCCGGTCCACGGCATGATCCAGCACCAGCGTGTCGGGGTTCAGCAGCAGCAGCAGCCTGCCGCTGGCCTGCTTGGCCGCCTCGTTGTTCCCTCGCGCGAAGCCGATATTCTCGGCAGAGCGAATCAGTTTCACATCGGGGAATCGCGCCGCTATCGCATCCGCCGAGCCATCCTTGGACGCATTGTCCAGCACGATGACCTCGCACGCGACACCCCCGGCCTCGGTCCGCACAGACTCGAGGCACGCGAGCGTCATATCGCGCGTGTTGTAGCTCACAATCAGGATGGAGACTTCGATCGACATAGAGCAATGCCCGCCGCTTCAGAACCTCACTTGCTGAAACCGCACGAGCGGTAGTACGCCCGCCGGTGGACGCCGCGATAGACACGCAGCATGTGCCGTATGAGCCAGACGGGCCGAGATGCGGGGTCCAGCGCGGGGCCATGCGGGGCGAGCCACGCGAACACCCCGGGGTGGCGGTGCTCTAACGAACGCAGCAGCAGCGGCCAGTTCTCCGGCTTCATGGAATCGTGGAAGTGCAGCAACCGCACGTCCCTGATCTCCTCGCTGTCATACCGCTCCGGCTTGCCCCGCAGCACCGCAAAGTTGTGTGAAGCGCTCAGCGCCCTCCACCGCAGTTGCAATCGCAGCACCGCGAGCCCCACGGCCACCTGCTCCACAAAGTGCGTCTGCGAGTGCGTCCCTGCAACCCGATCATCAAGCGCCTTCACGCACATCCGCAGGTACTCAGCGGCGAACCCCGATTCCCGACGGTACGCCAGCACGCCGCCATTCCAGTAAAACCGGATACGGTGTTGATCGCTCGTCTCTAGCCACGGCAGCGAATCAAGCTCAAGCCCCGCGCTCGCCGCCGCCCTCTGCCAGAACGCCTCGTGCGGGCTGCCGGGTCCCGTCGTCCCCACCACTCCATCATCGGGCGCGCACGCCGCGAAGTCTTCACCATCGCGAAGCACGAGTTCCCCCGGCTCGCCCAGCACCAGCAGGTCGCTGTCGAGCCACACGATGGTGCTGGCACGCGACACGGCCTCTGCCGCGAGCAGCGCGTGCGGCTTATTCAGGAAGTGGTGCCATGCATACTTATTCTCTGGACGCGCATCAACGAAGTGGACGCCCAACCGGTCGAACTCCCGGTGTGTTGCCGCGGCGAGCGGCGGCCCCACCCGGCAACGCACCGCGTACAGCTCCCAGTTCGACGCCCTGCCGCCATATCGCCGCAGGCTCTCCATCATGCGGACCGTCATCGGCTCCAGCACGCCCGATTCCACGCACGCGACCACCGCGGCCTGCGGGAACCCGTCCCCTGGCACGGCGCCGTTCCCCTGCCCTGATTGCGTGCTCAACCTTTGACGCCCTCCGCACGGTCCTTGACGCAGCGGCGGTATGTCAACGCCAGCTGCTCCGCCGCGGCGCCCCACGTCAGGCTCGGCACGCCCGCCAGACTGTTTGCTCGCAGCCGCGCCAGCAGTCCCGGGTCCGCGCCAAGCAGATCAAACTGCTTCGTCAGTTCGTTCACATCCCGCGCCTTATGCACCAGCCCATCAACCATGTGCTCGCACCGCGCGCCTGCCGCGTCCGAAACCATCAGCACGCACGCGCTGGCACGCGCCTCATACGTCACCAGCGCGCTCCCCTCCTCGATCGAGGGCAGCACGAGCACATCGCACTGGCGCATCGCGCCCGGCACATCACGCGTGTATCCCACACACTCGATGCTGGGGTGTGAGAGCAGCGGCTTGAGCATCTCCGCATAACCCGGCACGAAGCTGCCGTAAATCCTGAAAATGCCGTTCGCGCTCGCCGTCGACCGGCACCACGCCTCCAGCGCAAAGTGCAGCCCTTTCCGCGGCTCGCAACTGCCCACAAACCCCGCCACCAGCCTCCCCCCCGCGGGCCTCGCCGGACCGGGAGAGAACTGCGCCGGGTCATACCCATACTGCGTCATCGCGATCTTTGATTCGGGGAAACCACGCTCCGTAAAGGTCTTCGCGACGAACGCGGCCGGGCACAACAGATAGTCCGAAAGCTCATACTCATGTTCTTCGTACGCGAGGCGGTCGCCGTCGAAGCGGTGCGAGTGGTCCGCGGGCAGCGTCAGTCGCAGCCGCTTCAACTCCTCCGCCACCACCTCAAACGCGAACCGCGTGTGCGTGTTGGGCCGCTCCATGAACGAGACGAGCCCGCGTGCACGCGCCGCGCGAAAGGTCTTCGCCGCGCCCATCGGCCAGCAGTGCACAAGGTCCACATCGATGCCGCCCCGCACCGCACGCGCCACCGCGGCATCGTGCCACCGGTACGCGCGGCGTATCCCCAGCACGCCATACGGCAGGCGTATGCCCGCGGGGCGCATGGTCTCGTGCAGGTGTTTCACCCCGGGGATTTCCCGCTCGCACGTCCCGCAGAACACATGCACCTCAACGCCCGCCGCAATAAGCCCGGTGACCTGGTGCCACGCCGTCATGCCGATGCCCGTGCGGCCCAACCGCGCGGGAAAGCTGTACAGCACTCTGGGTGAATCGATCATGCCACCACCTCGAGCGGTGCATCCACCGGCCGCGCACTGCGCTCCGGCCGCCGCGGCACACGCGACGCGGGCACACGCACCCACTCCGCACAACTGACCGAGCACCCCAGCACAATGTAGCTCATCAAGAGAGGTGGTCCGAACAGGCCTACTGAAATTTCACTCAGCGAAATCCCCACCAGCATTGCCGCGAACCCAAAACACACCGGCTTCATCGGCGGCTGGCCCCGCTGGAAGGCCACAACAAGCGTCACCAGCACGCTGATCTTGATCGCAATGTACAGCGCCATCGCCAGCAGGCCCCCATTCACCGCGGCAATCACATAGTTGTTCACCATGTCCACAAACCACCGCCCGTCGATCATCGGGCCCCAGTGCGTCAAAGACTTACCCCCGTTGCCGATCGCCCAGTACTCATCAAGATTGAGCACCGCGACTTCCATCAGGCGGCTGCGGTAGTACGCGGATGCGCCATCCAGCGACAGGTAGCTGATCAGGTGGTAGAAGTGCCGGTTCGACAGCGCCTCCATTGCCACCATCGCCATCACGGTCAGCCCGATCGCAGGCTTGATGAGGCTCCGCGCGATGAACAGGCTATTGATCGCCAGCAGCACGGCAAGCCCCGCCCACGGCCCGCTGGAAAGGCTCGTCAGCACCGCAAGCACCGATGCGGCCAGCACCGACAACTGAGACCACCTGGTCTCAAACGCTCCCCGTAGGCTGATGAGCATGCCCGTAACCGCCAGCATGCCCATGCCATAAAAGATCGGCTGCTCGGTGCTGCCGAAGGCCCGCCGCATGCCCATGCGGATCTCGCTGCCGCCGCCCTGAAACTCCTCTCCCTGTCGTGACTGAAGAAACTGCAGGTATGGCGAGGTTCGGGCGATGTTCTCGATCGCTCCCAGCGGCGCCATCACCAGCGCGGTCACGGCCAGCCCCTTCACGATGCCGACGACCTGCTTGGGGTCGGAGAACACCCGCCGCGCCACCAGGTACATCAGCACGGTGTCGAAGCCGCTGCCGATCAGTGTCCGGAACTTGTCGTCGGGCGTCCGTGCCAGAAAGTTCGCCAGCACATACCACAGGTACAGCGCGACGACCAGCGTGTCGGTCAGCCTCCACCGCGGTGGGTTGGCACCCGCCACCATCAGCATCCGCACCATCAGAATCACCGCCCCCATGCGCGGCGCGGACATCTGCACAATACCCAGGGGAAACCGCAGATACTCCGGCCAGAGGAAGCACGAGGCGATCACCACCCCCAGCGCCGTGCCGGGGCGCAGCCACACACATGCCAGCGCGACCAGCAGCGAAACAGCGATTGTGAGAAGTACAGGAAGGTCCATGATTCGTCACGCCGCGCGTTTGTCCTTACTTCTGCTGCTCCCCGCCGGGTGTGCTCAGCTGCTGACGCTGCGCCCGCAGCCGCGCCACGATCGACCGCGGCAGCACCGCATACGCCAGCGCTTTGAGGTAGTGCGGGTCCGTCGGGTGCAGCCCCGCGCACCGCAGCCCCGTGCCGATGGCCTCCAGCTTGCGGCCCATCGAACGCAGGTCCAGCACGCTCTCGATAAAGTGGGCCGCGATGTTGTTATCGAGGTCCTTGTTCGTCGGCGGTCTCGTCTCGGCATCCGCCCGCGTTGCCCCGAAGACATCATCAAAGTTGAGCCCGCGCCGCGCACACGCTCGGCCCAGTGCCTCCCACACGCACGCGTTGCACAGGTCGCGCGAGCGTTTGGTGATCGATTCGGGATGGATGCGGTAGGAGTAGAGGCACTCGCCCAGGACCACGAAGGGGTGCTGCTCACCGATCCGCAGGATGTAGTCGAGCCCCTCGGCCACCGGCAGCGCCGGGTCGAACGTCACGCCCCGCACCAGGCTCATGCGGTACATCGGTGTCGGGTCATGGCCGGGCATGCGGAAGGCCTTCACATCCTGCTCGCACTCCTGCTCTGTCTTCGCCCGGTACTGCGGGGCCATCTTCTTGCCGTGGAGGATCACCTCGTGCCCCGTGAACACACCAGCCAGTCGCGGGTTCGCCCGCAGGCACGCCACCTGTCGCTCGATGCGGGTGGGATGGCTCAGGTCGTCCGCGTCGTTCACCACATAGAACTCGGCCTCGGTCATGGCGAGCGCGCGGTTCATGGCGACGGGCTTGCCGGCGTTCTCCTGACGCACCGTGCGGAGACGTGGGTCGCGGATGTCGGCCAGCGCATCCAGCGAGCCGTCAGTGCTGCCATCGTCGATCACGATGACATCAAGCGCGCGGTGCGTCTGCGCCAGCACGCTGTCAACCGCGGCACGCACATACGGCCGCGCGTTGTAAACGGGGATGATGACGGCGACCAAAGGTTGGGCGCCTCCATCCTGTCCTTCAGAAATGGAACGATTCGCGGGACTCATGCGTTTTCTAATGCGGCGACCGGGATGCCGATCGGCAGCGCCTGCTTGCGGAACCTTCCGACAGCCTGGGCGAGCCGGTTCCAGGCGTTGACGCCGGCAGGCCCGAATACGACAAACACCATAAAGCAGATGGCCGCGGCTGAAACAATAAACTGAAACTGCTGGGTGGCGAGTACACGAACACCAGGCGTTCGTTCCTTGGCCATCCGCAGGCAGAGCCGCCGCACACTCGCTGAATGCATGACCGCCCACGGCCCGGGTCTTTTGGAGCGGGCCAGAACCGCATAGCCGAGCATGCGAGCCCGGTGGTAATCCACGCTCGCCTGGCCTGCGCGGTCCGCCGAGCTTGCGGCGAGCGCAGTGAGCCGATGCACGCGCGTGACAACCTCCGGGATGGCGGCCATGCGGTGGTTCGCGGCGATCTGCCAACCCACAAGAACATCCTCACTCGACCGCAGATCCTCGGAAAATGCTCCCACGCGCCGCAAGACCTCGGTTCTTATCATGCTGCTCTGCATCAATGAGAACTGGAATGGGTGCTGCGTTGGCATGGGGTCGTCGAACACTGTGAACGGCCTACCCACATCCAACTTGTAAAGGGTAAACACCCGTCCCATCTCGCCCGCATCAGTCACAATCATCGTGTCGCCGAACAGCCAGGGCACATCCGCCGGAAGACGCTCCACCGCGCGGACGAGGTGGCTATTCCGCTCGGGCGTCCATTCATCGTCGCTGTCCAGAAAGGCAATCCAGTCCCCCTCGGCCGCCGCGGTGCCCGCGGCACGCGCGCTGGATACTCCGCCGTTTGACTTCTCGATTATCCGTATCCGATCTCCGAACTCCGCCCTTAACGACTCGGCGGTCCCATCCGTCGAGCCATCATCCACGATGACGATCTCACTGACGGGCAGGGTCTGACCCAGCACGCTCCGCACCGCCTTGCACACATATGTGCGGCGGTTATACGTCGTGATGATTGCACTGACCGAGGTCATGCCGCGCATTTTCTCACAACAAGCATTGCAGGAAACCCCGAAGCCTTATCCGCCCACGATCCAGAATCGGGTCAGCGCCGTGGCGATCGCCACCGCCAGAAAAATAGCAAGGGTTACAACTTCCGTTTTGAAGGCCGGTCGCACCGTGCGGTACAGCGTCATCAGAGGCACAAAGTAGCTCCCCAGCGGCGCCAGCGCCAATACCCAGATCGCTGCGTCAATCCGCCCGTGCGACAGCGACAGCCAGATTCCCGGCACCAGTATCATCACCCTCACGATATTCCCCGCCGCGGCAAACCGTGACTGCCCACCCGCGAAGAGCATGCTCGTCGTCGCGCACACCAGAATGTCACCCGCGGCACGAAAGCCAAGAAGCTGGAGCATCCATCCCGCACTGGCATAATCCGGCTTCAGCAGCAGCTTCACCACCGGCGGGCCGAAACCGACGCAAGTGATCGCAGCGCCGCACGCCAGCACGCAGGATACCCACTTGGCGTGGATGTACCGGTCGACGGCCCTCGGTGGGTCCTCGCGACGCAGCCGCGCAATCAGCGGGAAGAACACCTGCTCGATGAGCTGCTGCACGCCCCGTGAAGGCGCAAACGCCATCGTAACTGCCAGCGTGAAGCTCCCCAGCTCTGCGAGGCTCATGTACTTGCCCATCACAAGACGCTCCGCCTGGCTGGCGGCAAAGAACGTTGCGGTGGACAGGAACATCCACTTGCCAAACGAGATGATCTCCGCGGCAGCAAGACGGCTCATGCGCAAGGACGGCCGCTTCGCGCCGATCACATAACTGCCCAGCACATAAGCCGCCGAAGCCGCGACGGTGCCCCCAACCAGTGCCCACGCCGACGGGCTCACTGTCGCCCACCACAACGCGGCGACAAACCCCACCACTTCGCTGCTCACCGTCACAAGCGTCAGCTTGTGGACCTCCACATGGCGAGTGCATGTCCAGATGCTGGGACTGGCAAAGGCTCTTAACAGCACCGATACCGCCGCGCCCACAACCAACAGCGTCAGCCGCGACTCTTCGTACAGCTGTGCGAATGGGTACGCCAGCGCCAGGGCGATGGCCGTCAGCCCGAGGCCGCGGATGATCTGGATAGTGAACGCGGTGTTGAGGTAGTCATCTTCATCGCCATGCTTGCTCTGCACGACGTTGGGCGTGATGCCCAGGTCCGAGAGCATCCCGAGCCCCATCAGCAGCACCGTCACGAGGCCAACCAGCCCGACCTCCTCCCGCTCCAAGCGGTTGGCGATCAGGACGGTTGAGACCATCCGCAGGCCCTGCATGGCCGCGAAGCCCGCTCCCGACCAGGCCCCAGCCTTAATCGCGAACCCCAGGCGCCGTTCCCGCACCGCCGCGAGGTGACTCGTCAGCCGCGCCAGAGGACCCAGGGTGGCGATCTCCTTTTCCACGGTCACTGATTGCCGACGACGGAACGACGGCGCTTACGGCCGTTTCTGGTAAGCCCCGATCGCCCCCTGCAGCTGCACGGTTTCCTGGCCGAGCACGATCCGCTGCCAGTCCAGGTCAACAAGGACGGGCACCTGCGAGAGTCGGTTCGCCAGGGGGGAGTTGCTTCGGGGGTGGAAATCGCCGGCCGCGGGGTTGACAAAGCCCGGGTCGCCCGAGGTGCAGTTGGTTCCGAACAGGTTGAGCCCATTGACAACGTGGTTGTTGTCGAGGATTGCGCCGGGAAGGACGAGCGCGTCCGGACCGTTGGTAAGGGGCATCACACAGTTGCGGAAACTGAAGTTGTTCATGGTGCTGGGGACAAACTGCACGGTGTAGTTGACCCATGAGCAATTCCAGATGAGGTAGTGGTCAGTCGCCGGCCCGCCGCCCACCCACTGCAACTGATAGTCATCCACCACTCGTTCGAGCATGCAGTTGACGAGGGCGATGTTCGACATCGCATTCGAGCCCCCGCCGATGCTCATGCCCTGGGCCGCCACGTCGGTTGCCCTCAGCCCGAACACGATCATGTTCTCGATGGTGCCCACGGGGATTTGGATGACATCGGGGTGAACGCCCACGTTGAAGCGCATGTGGTCGACGCTGGCGTTGACCATCAGGCGGTGCATGTTGCTGAAGTCGCCGCCAATGTTGCTCGCACGGATGTTTCGCGCCAGGATGGTGTTGGCGTTGATGCCTGTGCCCGCGGTGTTGCTGATATTGACATCGGTGTACCAGGCCGGCGTGTTCTCGCTGCTGTTGACGGCCGGCGAGAAGGACACCGTCGGGCCGATGTATCCGCGACCAATGATATCGCAGTTGTCCACCCAGAAGTGGTTGTTGAAGGGGTCGCTGCGTTGTGTCAGAATGCTCCCATCCTCGCTGATCGCCCGCAGCGTCATGTTCCTAACCCGCAGGTACTTCTGAGTAGAGCCCGAACCGGGACCAGTCATCACCACGCTCGCCCGCGGCACGCCGGGCTTGCCCTCAAGCGTCACCCAACGGTTCGACGCGCCCTGCACATTGCCCATATCCGGGTACGTGTACACACCCGCATCAAGATAAATCGTCGCGCCCTCGCACGCCTGCTCGCTGTTCTCAGCGCACACCGCCGTGATCGCACGCCGGATGCTCCAGAAGGGCAGGTTGGCCGTGCCTGTGCCCACCGTGTCGCTGCCGTTGGGAGAGACGTACACCGTGCGTCCGGTGTTGGGCAGTGTGCTGCGGCTGTTGGCGAACAGCACCAGAGACTTGTCACCCTCATCGCTGCCAACGGAGTTCTGCAGCACGCGGGAGAAGCCGCGGTTGGGAACGATCCTCGCACGTATCTCGCAGGGGCCGTCGGGCAGCGACCGCCCATCCACCGTCACCGTGTACTCCCACACGCCGCTGTGGGGGTTGAGCGCCATCTCCGTCACCGCAGACCAGGGGCCGTTGTTCACCGAGAAATCCACATGGTGGATGCCGGTGATGTGGAACGCCACCACGCCAATGTGCAGCGGGCCCGTGATCGTCTGGTAGGGAACAACATCCCACCGCCCGATCGCCTTGGCCGTGTAACCGACCGAGCCGACCTCACCCATGCGCGCCGGCTCGGCGGTGGGCGCGGTGAACCCGTTGCCGGGGACCAGCACGGGGAACGTCGTCAGCGGGATGGGCGTGGGCGGCGACACCGTGACTGCGCGCCACGTCGTCCAGCCCGAGGAGCCAGCCGAGTTCGCGGCTTTCACGCGGTACGAAAAAGTGCCGTTGCCCGACGAATCGATGTAGCTCGTGCTGTTCGCGCCCAGCGCCACCGCGCCGCCCGAAAACGCCGGGTTGCGCTCAACATAGAACGCCGTCTCGTTGTCTGAGTTGTCCGACCAGGACAGCATCGCGCGGCCCTGGCCCGCGTCAGAGCCCAGCAGGCCGCTGGGCGCGAGCGGGGGCGTCGGCGTCGGCGGGCCCGGGGGTGCCGGAGGGGGCGGGGGCGGAGGGGGAGGCGGCGGGGGCACGGGCGGCGTGCCGGGCCCGCCAACACCGCCGCCGACAACAACGACAAACTCAGGTGTGAACGACGAGTTGCCGCGCGAGTTGTACGCGCGGACCTTGTACCGGAACGTGCCAGTGTCGGGGCGATCGATGAATGTCGTCACGTTCGCACCCACCGTCACGGCGGAAGACTGGAACCACGCGCCGCTGCTGGTCTGCAGCTCCCGGACAACCCGGAACCCGGCCTCGTTGTTCGACTGGTCCGACCACGTCACGCGGACCTGCCCGCCCAGCCCCACATTCGCGGCAATGTTTGACGGCGCGGCAGGCGCCCGCAGCGGCGTTGCCGCGAAGGCCGGCGACATCGCCAAAGGGTTGGTGATCGCAGTTCCAGCAGCCAAGACCGTGAGCAGGGTGCGCATCGGTCGATTGAACAAATCCATCATGTCTCTCTTCCTCCGTGGGGCAAGGCCCAATACCAGTCTGCTAAACATCGACGCCCCAAGCGCCCAAACGGAATACCTGCTGACCTCTTCCGTGTCTCATTGGTCGGCACGCGCGTTGCCGACGGCCCTACCCGCACAACTTCCGCCGATACCCATCGGCTTCGGACGTCGCTGCCCTGTCGCGTGCCAGACACCGAGCCAGACCCAGTATTTCGAGGTCTGGACTGTTCGGCAGAATATCGGTGCTGATCCCTCTCTGCCCACATGCAGAACCCGCACGGCGCCGGATTGGGGCGTTCGCCCCCCCGTCCGACCTGCTTCTTCGGCAACCCGGGGCAGGCTTCGCCCCTGTCGCGCGCACTTTTTAATGCCGCTGTCGCCATCTTTCCCAGTTTCACGCCCGCCCCGTGGCAGCGTCTTTAATCCACCGGCTCTAACAGGCTCGCATCGATCTCCAAACTCAGCGAACGCCCAATGGCCTTCACTTCCAAGATCAACCGGTCGTTGCGAACCTCATCTTCGACCAACCCCTCAAGCCCCTGAAACGGCCCAGCCTCAACCCGCACCCTCGTTCCAGGCACAAGGCGTGCGTATTCCACGAGCGGGGCACCACGTTCGATCGCCATGTGAAGATGGGCAAGTTCATTGTCCAACCGCACTTGGTCCAGCACCGGGATCACACGCACCGCCCGCTTACTGCTCGTCGCCAGATACGCGTGCTCGAGCAGTCCCCACAGAAACACATACCCCCCAAAAAGGGGGGTTTCGACGACTCGCTTTCGATGTCCGTAATAGGTCACCCGCCGCTGAAGCGGCAGGAACGGGCTGGCACCGGCCGCACTCAGGGCCTCCACCACCACCTTTTCCTGGCGGCTGCGCGTCTGCAAAACGTGCCACTGGTAGCCCGCGGCAACCAGCGCGGGGTCACGCTGGAAACCAACCCCCATCTCTTCTTGTGCCGCGTTTCCTGACATACGCCTTCCAGCATCATCCGATAACGTTGTGGGTCACCAACCTATTGAATACATGCACGCCGGCGAAGTCAGCCCGGTTCGCGCCTCGGTTGGCAGGGAATGTCCGGATAAACCCAAAGTGGCCGTTCACCGGTTCTTATCGGCGACCGGGGGCGGCCGAATCAACGCCACCCACAGATCCACTCACCCACCGATGCGGGCCATGCCGCGTTCGATGCACTGGAACACACGCGGCCAATCCGCTTCCTTCATTACGCCCAGCGGCGGCAGCATCCGCACGTGGTAGGGCCCATGCCCGCAGTAGAACAGGATCACACCCTCCTCGAAGCACGATTTGCAGAGGGCGGTGATCTTGTCCTTCCTGCCGCCGAACGGCGTGAACTTCATCATGCCCCCCAGCCCGCCGACGAACTCTGCCTGCGCTGGCACCGCCGGGAACCAGCCAGGGTGCTTCGCGATCAACTGGCGGACCTGCTCGCGGAAGAGGTCGTGGTGGCGGGCGATAGACCCCTTCGGGCCGTAATAGCCGCCATCGCGCAGACGCTCGATGACCTGCGTGCCCATGCGGAAAGAAACGCCCTCGCCGGTGAAGGTGCCGCTGAGCAACCCGCCCTTGGGGTTCATCTCCTCTGTCCACATCGTCGCGCACGCCTGCGTCATCTTGCCGACGCAGAACACATCCACGTACTCGCCCAGATCAAAGTACTCGTGCGCGAACATCGTGGGCAACCGCCCGAATGTCTGGATTTCATCGTCCCACACGATGACGTTGCGGCTCTTGCACAGCTCCATCAGGGCCTTGAAGTAATCTCGCGTGCCTGCATTGAAGCCGCCCTCGCCCTGCACAAGCTCAAAGATAAAACAAGCATGCTGCCCCGGGTAGCGGTCGAAGTACTCGGTCAACTGCTTCACCGCGCCATCGATGTACGCAGCCTCGCCCACCCGCTTCGCCTCAAACTCGTTGTAGAATGGCAAGTAGTCCACCAGGGTCGTCAGGGGCAGGCCCTGCCGATAGTCCGGCGTATCGCCGATCTGCGCCATGGTGGTCGAGCGGCCCATGAAGCAGTCCTTGAACGCGATCACCCGAGGTGCGCCATTGCTCTTCTGGTAGCACACCTTCAACGCGTTCTCGTTCGCCATCGCCCCGCTGGTGCTGAGGTAGCAGTGCTTCAGGCGGCTCTTCTTCCCCGCCTCCGCCAGCAGCGTCTCCATGAACGCGTACGGCTCAAAATTACTGGAGAGGTTTCCGTGCTTGAGCGTGTCGTCCAGCCCGCTGGCCACCCCCACCGCCGCGAGCCCCGGGTCGCTGTGCCCAAAGAAGTGAACGCCGATGCCGCAGATCATGTCCCACTTGACAGAGCCATCGGCAAGCTCCACCAGCGCGCCGTTCCCCAGGCCCGAGCCGATGTAGGGGTACAGCAGCCCGCGCCCCCGTACCGCGCCCGCGCGTGACATCAGTTCGTCGTACGACGCCTTGAGCTCCGGCCTGGGGGCACGGACATCGGTGATCTGCGCGGACTTCGCCTTCAGTTCACCAACAATCTGCGCGACGGCCGCGCGCACGGCGGGGCTCTCGTGCAGTTCCTGCCCCACCGTCCGGGTGTTCGTTGGGCTGGTTTTAGAAGCGGGGATCGCGGCCTGCGTCATGGTCAATGCTCCAGTCATATACCGTAGGCTCCGGCTCATTCACCCTCGCACAACCGCATGATGAGCACCGCCAGCAGTTGGCACCGCTCCACGAGGCTGGCAACTTCAATCCATTCCTGAGGTGTGTGCAGCCCGCCGCCCCGCACGCCCAGCGTGTCGATCGTTGGCAGCCCCCCTGCCTGCAGGTTGTTCCCATCGCACACGCCGCCCGTCTTCCCGAATGGCAGCCGCTGCCCCAGGTCTTCCGCGGCACGCCGCGCCTTGAGCGCCAACTGCTCAACCGCCGGGTTCATCGGCTTCGCGGGCCGGTTGAAGCGATGCCGGATCGAAACCCCCGGCAGCGTTCCTTCGGGGGTCGCGAGCCCCTCAAGTGCCGCCCCAAGCGCCCGGCCCGTTTCTTCATCAGTAAACCGGACATTGCCCCACGCGGCCGCACGATCGGGCACTACGTTTGCCGCGACGCCCCCCGCCAGGGGTCCGACGTTGACGATGCGTCCTGCCGCAGGATCCGCGAGTGCGGAGGCCGCGAGCACCGCCCGCGCGACCGCCGTGACCGCCGAGATACCCGACTGAAAATCACGCCCCACGTGCGCCGCCCGGCCGAAGGTCTCAATCATGAACTGCCCGCTGCCCGGCCGCTCAACCACCAGTCCACCATCCGGCATTGCAGGCTCGAGCACCAGGCCGCACGAGTAGTTGGAAGCCGCCTCCGTCCGCAGCGATGCATCAGAGTGGAACGAGCCGGTCTCCTCATCCGAGTTGAGGATGAAACCCCACGAGGCGTTCGCGCCGCACTCCTCCAGCACTTCCAACGCCGACACCGCGATCACCAGCCCGCCCTTCATATCAACACAGCCCGGGCCCGTCGCCGTCTTGCCGTCCGCCGAGACATCAAGGGCCTTGAACATCGACGCTGGATCATGCACCGTGTCAAGGTGACCACACAGCAGCACACTCGCGCGGTTCGCACGCTGCCTGCTGCACACCGCCGTGGGCGGCACCACCCCCGGCGTCTCCCGCCCGTACAGCCATGCCGCCTTGGGCTCACCCTCCAGCAGCGATGCCGTCGCGCCCAGTGCTGTCAACCGCTCCATCAAAAGCGCACGTGTCTCATCCAGCCCGGGTGTAAATCCCAGCCCTGTGGGAATCGCCACATGCCGCTTGAGGTCGTTGAGCAGCAGCCCCGACCGTGCCGCAATCCGCCCGCACACCTGCTGCTCCGCGCCGGAAAGGCTCATGGCGTTGTCCCTCCCCACGTGGCAAACGCGATGGGCACCAGTGACGCGCCAAGGCCAACAGCGGCAGCCACCTTGATCCACCGCACCTGCCGGTCAATCGGCAACGCATCCAGCGGCTGGTCCGCCAGCGTGGCCAGCCGCCGCTGACGCTCCCGGATCGAGCCGTGCCGCCACGTGAAGCGGCCCGGGTCCATGCCGTTGAGGTCGGCCACGGCCTGCAACGCGCTCGACATTACCACCACGGCATCAACGCTCGCCGTGCTCGCTTCACCGCCCCGCGTGCGGCTGAGGTGCTGCACGGCAAAGGCGTCCGCCTGCCATTCAAACCGTCGGCTGACCGCCCCGAACACCAGCCCCGCGCCCACAAGGCCGGCCACGCCAATCGCCACCGACATCGCATCGGGATAGCGGTTCAGCGTGCTCACATCCAGTTGCGACGCCAGCCCCTGCGCACCCCACGCCAGCCCCTGCACGCCCCACGCCAGCACCATGACGCTGGAAACCATGCACACCGCCAGCCACACCAGGTGCCGCCGCCGCACATGCGCGACTTCATGGGCCATGACCGCCTCAACCTGGTCGCCCGTCAGCCGCTCAATCAGCGCATCGCTCAGCAGCATGTATCGCAAAGGCCAGAAGACGCCCAGGATCGCCCCGTTCACGAGCGATCCGTGCGTGCGCCACAGCAGCGGCCCGCGGACACGCACGCCATACCGCGCGCACATCCCCTGCACCTGCGTCCGGAGCGGCGAATCCTTGATTTCCCGGGTGTCCCACACATGCCGCATGATCGCCGGGCTTGCCACCAGCACCCCCAGAATCCCCGCGTAATGGGCCACCGGCACCGCGATAGACGCCCACCGCGGGATCGCGTGCATTAGCCGCGGCTCCACGTGCATCACCACCGCCTCCTGCCACGCCAGCATCATGCTCAGGGGCACGAGGAACAGCATCATCTGGTGGCGCACCTGCGACACCACGAACTGCCCGCGGCTCATCGGCGGGTGGATGGGGCCTCCCGCCGGATCGTGCAGCTCCCGCCATAGCAGCGCTTCGCGCAGGCGGAGTTCAAGCGGATAAAACGACCACCACATCCCCACGAACATCAGCAGCACGGGCAGCATCGTGAGCAGTTCATCGATGAACACAAAGTCGCCCACCGCATCCCGCACCGATGTCAGCAGCCCGAGTTGAAAGAGGCAGCCCCCCCACCACGCCCCAGCCAACAGGCGTGTGGACAGCATCGCCCGCTCCGCCACGCGCAGCATCCGAAGCCGCCCCGAATGGTCGAGCGACCGTCCGCAGGCCAGGCACAGGATGTGGAACCCTCCCCACAGCGCCGCCAGCCCGCCCAGCGTGATCCCCACCGTCGGCCACAGCCCCAGCGACACCCGCGCGTGTACATCAAACGTGTCAAACGCGTGCAGCGAGGCGAACATCAGGATGAGCAGCACCTGGATCATGGGTCGGAAGGAACGATATGTATCGGCCCGGTGAAGCGCACACCGGCACGTTTGCCCCACTCCGGGCCCTGCCCTAGGCGCCCTTCACAATTGCCGCCCACAACTCCTGCAGCCGCTTCATCGAGACGGGCACGCTTGTCCGTAGTTCCTGGGCGAACAGCGACACGCGCAGCTCTTCCACCATCCAACGGTACTCGATGATCTTCGACTCGCTGAGCCCCAGCTCCTTCTGCCGCTTCACCAGCTCCTCATACCCCCGCCACATGGGGGCGATTTCCGCCATGTTGCGGGCATCGCGCGCCACCCCCGGCCCGATCATCTTCTGCAGGCGAAGCTGGATGGCCTGGAGGTACCGCGGGTAGTGCCGCAGCCACTCGTACGGTGTTGATACCAGAAAATCCGGCGGAGTCAGGGCGCCCAACTGATCGCGCATATCACCAACCCCCAGCGCAATCGCGGGGGACTTCGCCTGCGCCACCGCGTACTGGGCCGCCTGCAGCGCGCTCATCACCGCCGCCATTGTCGCATTCACCTCCACCACCGCCGCCCCAAGCCGACCGATGCCGATCCCCACACGAAAAGCAAACTCCTTCTCGCTCCGCACGGGGAGCTGATCGCCGATGAACGCCCGGTCCGCGATTAGCTGCTGCAGCAGATCGCGGAACTGGGCCGCGCTCCCCAGCGTGGCGTACTGCATCGCCATCCGCTCGACCCCGGGGATGTACATCGTGTGCCGCCGCAACTGGTCCGCTGCCTCGAACATGAACAGCCGCCGCGTCCCCGCCCGCGTCGCCAGCGTGGCCGCATCAAAGCTGTCAAACAGGCGCAGCCCAACAGACTGCTTCTGATCGACGATCCCCGGGAATGCCGGGAATGCGACGCCGAAGCGATCAATCTCCACCCGCTCCGGCAGGTCGCCGAAATCCCAGTGTTTGATCCCCTCGCGTGTGAACGTCTTCTCGCTCGCTAGCAACCCACTCTTGAGTTCCTGCCGCAACTGAGCCTTGATCTCGGAAAGGTCCCGCCCCGCCGCGATCACCTTCCCATCCTGCCCCAGCACCGCGAACCGCATCCGCAAGTAGGTTGGCAGGGGCGCTGTCGCCAACGCCTCCCGCGGCACCTCCACCGTCGTCGCCTTCAAAATGCACGCCCGCAACTGATCGACCAGCGACCCCTCGCCGAACTTCATTTCACCAGCGCACCGCTGCGCCAGCGCCGAAGCCGGAGGCAGCACCCGCCGCAGGTCCTTGGGCAGGCCGCGCAGCATCGTCTCGACTTTCTCCGCCAGATGCCCCGGCACCAGCCACGCGAACCGTTCGGGAGTCACCTGCCCCAGCGCTTCCACGGGTATCCGCACCGTCACGCCATCCGCATCCTGCCCCGGCTCCAGGCGATAGTCCAAAGGCAGCACCACAGGCCCAGCATCGATCTCATCGGGAAACGCTGCTTTGTCCGGCACCGATGCATCCGACGCGACCACATCGGCCATGGTCATGAAGAGCAGCCGCGGGTTCTGGCGAGAGGCCTCAAACCGCCACCGCTCAAAAGCGCCGGCGGTGATGACGTCCTTCGGCACCCCTGCATCATAAAACGCGAACCGGTGCTGCGCATCCGCCAGCAGGTTGTTGCGGCGCGACCGCACCTCCATCTCTTGCACCTGCGCGGCAAGGGCGTGGTTGTGCGTGTAGAACGGCGCTCGCGTTTCCATGTCCCCTTCCACCAGCGCATGGTGTACGAAGATCTCGCGCGAAACCACCGGGTCCACCGTGCCATAGTGAACCCGCCGCCGCGCCACCAGTTCCAGCCCATTGATCGTCACACGCTCGTACGCCAGCACCCGCCCCGCCTGCCGGCTCCAGTGCGGCTCCGAGTACGCCCGCTTTACCAGGTGCGCGCCCAGCTCTTCGATCCATTCGGGCAGTACCCCAGCCACCGTCCGGGCATACAGCTTTGTGGTCCGCACCAGCTCCGCCGCCATCACCCACTTCGGCCCCGCGCGGAACAGCGCGGAGCCGGGGAAAATATTGAACTTCACGCCCCGTCCCGCGGCATACTCGCCCGTCTCGGTCTTGAACCCCACGTTCCCCAGCAGCCCCGTCAGCAGCGCGCGATGCAGCCGGTTGTACCGTGTCTGCACCTCGCCATCAACGGCTTCGGTCGCGACCGGGGCCGCGATGGTGCCGCCGCGCGGGCGGCGTCTCCCGTCTCTCGCCCCATCCCGCCCCGGCGCCGGCGACCCACGCGCCGGCGCACCACGCACCGCCGCACCACGCCCGCCCCTGCCCGCCGGCTTCGCGGCAGGCACATCACCATCCGACGGTGCCCCGCCCATGCCTTGGATCAACTCCGCCAACTGCCGGTGGATGTCCTCCCACTCCCGCAGACGCACGTACGACAGAAAACTGTCCTTGCACCACCGGCGCAGCTTGCTCCCCGAGAGGTGCCGCTTGCGGTCGTGGTACGCCGCCCACAGCCTGAGGTAGCCGCCAAAGTCCGAGGACGGGTCGCGGAACTCCTCGTGCGCCTCGTCCGCCCGGTCCGCCTTCTCCATCGGCCGCTCGCGGGGGTCTTGCACCGACAGCGCGGCAGCAATGACCAGCACCTGCTCAAGGCAGTTCTCGCGCCGCCCAGCCAGGATCATGCGCCCGATCCGTGGATCGATGGGCAGACGCGCCAGGTCACGGCCCAGCGGCGTCAGGAGGTGCTTCTCATCCACCGCGCCAAGCTCGTGCAGCGTCTCATACCCATCGCGGATCGCGCGGGGGTCGGGCGCATCGATGAACGGGAACCGCTCGACATCTCCCAGCCGCAGCGAGGTCATCTGCAGGATCACGCTCGCCAGGTTGGCCCGCACGATCTCCGGGTCTGTAAACGCGTCCCGCTGGAGGTAGTCATCCTCCGCGTACAGGCGCACGCACACGCCGGACCCCAGGCGGCCGCAGCGTCCCTTGCGCTGGTCCGCCGATGCCCGCGAGATCGGTTCAATCTCCAGGCGCTGCACCTTCGTACGCGGCGAATAACGACTCACCCGCGCGAAGCCCACATCCACCACATACCGGATTCCCGGCACCGTCAGAGATGTTTCCGCCACGTTCGTCGAGAGCACGATCCGCCGCCCCGTGTGCGGCTGGAAGACACGCATCTGCTCTTCCGCCGAAAGCTTCGCGTACAGCGGCAGGATGGCCGTGCCAGACTCGCCCGGCACATGGTGCTTGCTCAGCAGCTCGGCCGTCTCACGGATCTCCCGCTCTCCGCTGAGGAATACGAGGATGTCCCCATCGCCATAGCTCGCAGCCTCATCCACCCCCTGCACAATGGCCCGCTGCATGTCATCATCAAGCTCATCGAGCGCATCCTCGGGGTGCGGCGGGCGGTACAGCACCTCGACCGGGTACGCGCGGCCCGACACCATCACGATCGGCGCCGGGCCCTTCTCCGACGCGAAGTGCTCCGCAAACCGCTGCGGGTCGATCGTCGCGGAAGTCACGATCACCTTCAGGTCTGGACGCCGCGGCAGGAGCATCCGCACATATCCCAGCAGAAAATCAATGTTCAGGCTCCGCTCGTGCGCCTCGTCGATGATCAGCGTGTCGTACTGGTCCAGTGCGCGGTCGCCCTGCGTCTCGGCCAGCAGGATGCCGTCGGTCATCAGCTTGATCACCGTCCCCGCGCTGGTCTTGTCGCCGAAGCGAACCTTGTATCCCACCACCTCGCCCAGGCGCGTCCGCAGCTCATCCGCGATGCGCTGCGCCACGCTCCGCGCGGCAATCCGCCGGGGCTGGGTGTGCCCGATCATCCCGTGCACGCCCCGGCCAAGCTCCACGCAGATTTTCGGCAGCTGCGTCGTCTTGCCCGAGCCCGTCTCGCCGCAGATCACGACCACCTGATTCTCGGATATGGCTTTCGCAATCTCCGCGCGCCGCTGCGAGATCGGCAGGTCCTCGGGATAGGTGACCGCGGGCAACCGCGCCCGCCGCGCCGCCAGGCGAGTCTCGGCCTGCACCAGGTCGGCCATGAACCCCGCCACCGCCTGGGGCGGCGGTCCCTCGGCGCGCACCCCGGCCTTCTCCAGCCCGTACAGGCGCGGCAGCAGCCTCCGCCGATCCGCGGGCATGCACGCATTCACGCGTGCGGCAAGTTCAGAAATCGCGGGTTGCACGGGCCAGAAGGTTAGACGCTTTACCGGGCCGCATCGCCCGCCCGCTCGCCCCCGATCACCAGCTTCACCACCTCAAGCCCATCGGCCCGGCCTTTCACCGGGCCGAAGAGCATCATGGTCTCAGGTGATCCCAGCACCTTCCGAGGCACATAGGGCGATGAAAGCACCCGCACCGTGGGCGGGTCCATGCCAGCCATGCGTGGCACCAGCGGAAAGAAGACCAACCCATCCGACGTTGAACAATAAAACCCGGGGCGCTGCGTGTCATCCGACATCACCGCCGCCATCGAGCCCGGGGCCAGCGGCTCAAAGCTGCTGGTTTCAAGGCGGAACATCGCCATACGTGACATCCGCGGGTGGAACAGGGCCAGGGGTTCGTCCCCGCCGAGAACCCCACTGCGCGCCGGCAGCGCAGGCTGCGCTGTGGTCGCCATCTGGTACACCTGCAGCCGATCTGCCTTGGGCTGGATCGGCTTGCGGGCGATCGTTGCCGCGAGCTTCGCTGGGCCGCTGTCGCCGCCGTATCGATCCAGCCGGATCGCCTCCAGCTCCAGCCCCTCCTCGCTCAGATGGAACACATACACCATGCTCCGGTCGGCCGTACACATCGGGAACTCGTACGACCCCTTGTCCGGGTGCCGCACCGACTCCTGGCCATCTTTCGTCAGCAGCACCAGGTCGCTCGCATCCGCCTCGACGGGCCGCCGCGTATAAACCAGCTCGCCCTTGGGCGTGAAGGTCGCGTGGGCGTTGACGGCGCGGCCGCGGACGAGCCACTCGAAGCTGCCCAGCCACCCCACCCGCCCGATCCACCGGGCCCCATCCGCCTGGGGTGATTCGACGAGGAACCCTCGATCATCCGCGCCGCGGCCCAGCAGCAGCCCCTCGGGCAGCTCCGTCGACCACGTCACCCGCTCCAGCCCTCGGCCGCCCGTCTGAAACACCGCCAGGCCGCTCCGCCGGTTCGGCTGCACACCCGGCTCGGCGAGCATCGCTTCCCACGTCGGCGCTTCACCCTGCTGCACCGCCACAAACTGCCCATC
Organism: Phycisphaerales bacterium; assembly: GCA_038260025.1. GTDB lineage: Bacteria > Planctomycetota > Phycisphaerae > Phycisphaerales > UBA1924 > JAEYTB01. Next base: position 22,731 of record JBBSOF010000005.1, on the reverse strand, counting down.
GGGCGACACCAGCGGCAGCGTCTGCCCGTCATACGCAATGATGCCCAACGGCACCACACCCACCTCAACCCGCGAGAGCGTGGTGCGGCCTGTGGTCGCCGGTGATGCGACCGGACCATTGGGCAGCTCGTACTTAGCATTGTTCTGCGGCGAAAGCCTGTACCCACCGTGCGAGCCGGCGGCAGCCTCCCCCGGTGGAAGCGCCTGCACCGGGACGCCCCGCGAGTGGAACGGAGTCTGCGACTCGGTGACGCAGCCGCTCAGAGACAGCGCAGCCGCGCCACACACCATGACTTTGAGCAGCCTCACGGCCGCCGCCCGGAGATGGTCTGCCCCGGCTCCAGCGCGGGCGGCATGGTGTTGGTGGGATCCTCCGCCGGACGCGGGCCTGACGTGCCGTTGTCGTCGGGCAGCGGACCCGTGGAGGGCAGCAGGTCGGGCTCGCTCAACCTCCCCTTCAGCGGCTCGGCCTCGCGCAGCTGCTTCTTAAGTTCGTCCAGCCGCTCGCGGTAGGGCATATTGAGCTGCTCGTTCTGCTCGGTATTGGTTACCACGATGGGCGTGATGAACACCAGCAGCTCCGTGTTCCGCACCGCCTTCTCGCGGCTCTTGAACAGATAGCCGATGAGCGGGATATCGCCAAGCAGCGGCACTTTCCGCACAATGTCGCTCGTCTCAGCCCGGATGATGCCCGAGATGACGATCGTCTGCTTGTTCTTGACGATCAGCTGCGTCGTCGTCTCGCGCCGCTCTACCACGAACCCGCCGAACAGCGTCTGGCCCGGCACGATCGACGACAGCTCCAAGTTCACCTTCAGGTCCACATCGCCCTGCACCGTGATGCGCGGGCGTGCCCGCAGCTGGATGCCCACGGCACGGTAGTCGAAGCTCTGCACCAGGTTGCCGACCGTATTCGTCTGGCTATCTGTGACGAACGGAATGTCCTGCCCATCAAAGAACTCCGCCTCCTGATTATCGCTCGTGAATATCTTGGGCTCGCTGAGGATGTTCACCTGCGTCTTCTGCGCCAGAGCCTGCAGCAGGAAGTTCAGGTTTGCCGTGGTGTTGAGCACGGACGTGTCAAAGAGCGAGTCCGCGAAGCTGTTGTTGGTGCCGTTGAAGGAGTTGCCCACCCCGATGGAGTTGTCGGCGTTCGTAGGTGTGATCGACTGGCTCGACCAGCGCAGCCCCAGCGCGGTCGCATCATCGCGCGAGATCTCCGCCACGATCGCCGCGATCAGCACCTGCCGCCCGGGCTTATCGAGCTGGCCGATGAGGTCCACGATCGCCTGGCGATACTCCGGCGGCGACACCACCATCAGCGCGTTCTGCCTCCACACCGGAACGATGCGCAGCTGCCCGATCAAGTTTGAAGCGTTGCGCCGGTCCGTCGGCGGCCTTGCCCGCTGCCACCAGAACGAGATGTTCTGCGTCGCGCTCGTCGTGTCCGTCGTCTGCTGGCCCGTCTGCTGGTCAAACGAAGTGGTGGACGACTGGCTCGCGAACGGGCTGCTATTGGCCGAGGTCTCCGAAAGCCCGCTTGCGGCCCGGCGGATCGTCGCCGGCGTGCCGTCCTGCGCCAGCAGCGCATTCAACTGCTCCGCAAGGTCTTCGGCCGACGCGTGCTTGAGCTCCACGATCGCCGGAAGCCCCGAGTTCTGCGGCCGGTCGATCTCCGCGATCATGTCGTCCAGCAGCTTGATATTGTCAGGCGTCTTTGCCACCACCACCAGCCGCCCCGTGTCCGCCATCGCCTGGAACGAGAACTGGTTCGCAAGGCGACCCACCCCAAGCCCCGTCTGCGGCGCGTTGTTGTTGTTCTGCCCCTGGTTGAACTGGTTCCCCTGATTCTGGTTTCCCGTCGTCGTCCGCCCGCTCCCGCCGTTAAACGTATTCTGCAGCAGCGCGGCAACTTTCACCGGGTCGCTGTACTTAAGGTCATAAATCTTCGGGATCACCGCATCAGGGTCCATCGGCAGATCCCAGTAATCATTGATCTGCTGCCGGATCTGCGCCAGGATTGCGGGGTCCGCCGCCACCGTCACCGAGTTCTGCGAGGTGTTCGCCGTCACCCGTAGTTCACCCGTCGTGGCCGCCGCCGCCTGCTCCTGCCCGCCCGGACCGCGGAAGTTGAAGTTCTGCCCGCGCCCGCCCCCCTGCTGGTTGTTCTGCCCGCGCGTGCGCGAGTTAGTGGAAGCGGAGAACAGCTCCTCAATATTGTCCTTGATGGATGTCGCATCCTGGTACCGCAGGCGGAATGTCTCGGTCTGCAGCGCGGCCGCGCTGGGCCGGTCCAGCGAGTTGATCTTCTGCTCCATCCGCTGCAGCAGCGCAATGTTGCCCATGATCGCGATCTGATTCGATTCCTCATCCACCGTCATCTTGGCAAAATCGGGCAGGCCCGTCTTCAGCACATCGCCCATCGACTTGGCCGTGGATGACCGAAGCCGGTACACCTTCTCCGCGAAGTTGCCCAGGTCGCGCCGCTCCAGCGTCGATTCCTCGGGCCCGATGACCGGGACATCCTGTCGTGTGATCTCCGCGATATCACGCAGCGAGATGACGTTCTGCGTCTCTACCACCGCCACGCCGATCTGCTGCAGGGCCATGAACACCAGGTCCAGCGCATCCTCCCGCGGGATGGGCCGGTCGTTCAGGATCGTCACCTTGCGCTTCAGCACATCCTGCTGGGGCATCACCACCTTGCCCGTCGATTCCACGATGAACGGAATGATCTGGTCCACCGCCACATCGCGGAACCCCAGCGCCGTCGGCTCCCCCGACATCGGACGCCGCCCCAGCGGGTAGGCGCGGTTGTCCTCATCAGCCGTGCGTGTTGTCTTCTCCGCTGCCGCCGGCTCGTTCACGCGCCGCGCAGTGTTCACGACGTTCGGCTGGTTCTGGCGGGGCTGGTCAGCCGCGGGGCGAGATGAGCCCCAGTCGCCTTCTTGACGCGCGGGCTCACGCGCTGGCGGCGCGTCGCGCTTTGGGGGCTCAACTTCCGGCTGCCACGCCGCGGCCTGACCGGCCACTGCCGCGAGCACCGCGGCCAGCATCCACTTGTTCTTCTTGTCGCCACGGGTCTTCACAGGCGGCTCCTCGCTTCGCACTTCTGGGGTCTTTTGGGCTTGGATCATGTCGTCGTGTTCTTGGTCGGCTGTCCATTGGGCGTGTCGCCCGGCGGCTGCTCAGGAGGCCCATCAGGCGTGTCGCCCGGTGGCGGCTCCGGTTCCGCTTCTGGTTCCACAGCCGGCGGCGGGATTGGTGCAGCCGTGGCCGTCGCAGCCGGCTTGGGCGGCGGTGGCACCTCGTCTGTTTCGTTCGACATCGAGCGTGTGGGCTCCGCCGTCTTGCCATCCTTTTTGAGCACCACCGCGTCCCGCCCGAACAGCGGCACCGTGAACCGCTCACCCTTCCAACGCAGCACCGCGTTCCACGGCGCGTGAACCTCGATCACCTCGGTCTCGCTCTTGGCCTCATCCCCCACCCGCATCCGCCGGCCATCCTCAAACCACACCGTGTCGAGCACGATGGCGATGATGTCCGAGCCCCCGTACGACGTCGGCTTGGGCGGTTCCGACGGCGGCCCCGGCGGTGGCGGCTCGGGCTCTGGCGCTGGGGGGCGACCGGGCACGATGAACAGCGAGCGGCCGTTGATCTGCGCCAGGTACTTATCAAACTGTGCCTTCTGCGCTTCGCCCGAGGTGCTCGCCAGCCCCTCGGTGTTCACATCGGGTGCGCGCGTCATCGCCGCGCTCACAAAGCTTGACAGCGACACGCACGCGATACCAACCGCCGCGACCCCCGCGCATACCGCCACCACGCCCACCGGCCCAAGCTGGGTGAATGTTGCCCGCGCTGACTGCCAGACACTCATCCCTGCCCCTTCTTTGAACTGATCCACGCCTCGGCGGTCACGACCGCATGCACCTGGCGGCCCTCGCTGCCCTCGTTCATCCGCACCGTCACCCGCGACACCGAGGCAACGACCGGCGTGCGCTCCAACTCGGCCACCACTGCCGCGACCGCCTCCGGGGTGGCATCAAACTCGATATCCCGCGTCACCCGCTCGATGCGCGTCTCGGTGCCCATCTTCGCGGCAAGCACGCCCTGACCCAGCGGCGCGTTCTTCCAGCGGTTTTTGGCGTTCGGAATGTTGTTGCTCTTGAGCACGCTGTCCACCGCGCTGTTGAACTGCACCGTCCGCGTCGCCTCGTCACCCAGGAACTCGACATCGCCGTAGTGGCGCTGCCCAAGCGACAGCGCCTGGATCGCCTTCTGCTGCGTGCCGCCCTGCGTGTTGAAAGACTCCAGCGTCGTTTGGTGCAGGTCGGCCTCGTTCCCCCACGCGTTGATCTGGTCTACCGCCGGCTCGATCGCCAGGAAGTACAGCGCGATTCCCACCACCGCGAGGATGCCCCAGCGCATCGCCCGCGGCATGCCCTTGAACATGGTCACATAGCGGCCCATCAGGAGCCCCCCCCGGCTGGTGCGCCCTTGGTCTCGTTCTTCAGCTTCTCCATCTGCTCTTTCGCTTTTTTCGACTCATCCAGCAGACGCTGCTTAGTCGCGGCATCAAGCGTCGGGTGCTCGCGCGTGTACGTCTGCCGCCCCACCCACTCCATCATGGCCTTGTTGCGGTCCAGCTTCGCGATGTCCGCATCCGAAAGCGGCGGCGGCACCGCATCTGACTTGCCCCCAGACCCCGGCCGACGTGATTCCCCTGCCGCGGCCTTCTCACCGCTGTCACCGCTCGACGCCCTTGTTTCGCCCCGGCCTCGCCGGCGCGGCGCATCCTCGTGCCCGCCATCGTGCGCTGGCGCCGCCGTGTTCGAGGCACCCTCGCCATACAACCGCACCGCAAGGGGCTTCGAGGTAAAGTCGTTCTCCTCCGTTACCTTCACGGGCACATGCGCGTTGGCCGTCACCCGCCCGGTGATCTCAAAGTCCAGCGACCCGCCCTTGGCATCCTGCCGGTTGATGCGGATATTGCTGAAGACGTGCGTCGCCGCCAGAGATGATTGCAGTTTCGTCACCATCTCCGCGGATTCCGCCGTTCCAGAGAGCGTCACCGCCTGCCCCGCCGTCAACTGCATGTTCGTCAGCTTCACGCCCACCGGCGTTGCCGCGGCAATATCCGCCATCAGCTTTGTCATGGGCCAGCGCGATCCCTCCAGCTGCGAGTACATCGCCGCCCGCTTCTCCAGCCCTTCGCGGCCCACCTTCAGATCCTTCAGCGGCGCGGTCCGGCGTTCCAGCAGCGCAAGGCGACCGCACGCGAGCCCCATCGGCACCAGCAGCATCAGCGCGAGCGCAGCCGTGACAACCGCCCACGCGTGGCGCGGGCGCGACAACCACTGTGTACCAGCCTCGACCAGCGAAAGCTGCTCCCGCGGCGTTTCCGCGTGCAGCGATGCCAACCCCCGCACCGACGCCTGGCCTGAACCCGCCACAAGCACCGCCCCCACTGCCATGCCAAAATCATCAAGCCAGTTGTTGTCCTCGCGGATGCCCGACACCCGCGCCTTGAGGGCGGACACCGACCCCGCCTCCATCAACAGACGCGACTGCGAGCCCAGGCGGATATTGGCATTAAACGCCTGCGCCGAAGACGCCGGCACCCCCGCCATCTGCGCGGTTTCCTCCACCGCCTTCGCCACCCGCGCCGACCACGCCTCGCCCGACCCCGGCTTCTCAACCAGCACGCGGGCGACCGCACGCTCGGCCCCGGGCACCAGCAGGCAGATCAGCCCTTCCGCGCCTTCGCAGTACACAGCAGCGCGGCCGGACTCACCACGCAGCAGCGCCAGCGCCGCGATCGGGGCCACCCACACCTCCGGCCAGGCGTCCGACTTTTCCATCACCGGCTCTGGCGCGCGGCCCGCCTGCATCCAGCCCGTCAGCAGCGCCGTCCGCATCTCCGCCGGGCCAGACTCGGGCAGCACGCCCCCTGCACGCCGGTATGAAGGCAGCGCGGCAGGCAACTCCGCTTCGGCCATCAGCGCCGCGGCAGACGCCATAGCACTGTCGTCGCCCGCTGGGACGCTCACGCACCGCGCCATCGTCTCGCGGCCGGGCGCAATACGAACAATCCGCTGCACATCGTGCTGCGCGAACAGCGCCTGCAACGCGGCGCCCTCCAGATTTGGGAGCGTCCGCGACTCGATCACCTCCCACCGATCGCGCTGGCGGGCGATAAGCAGCCGCACACGCCCCTCCTGCGCGTGCAGCACCGCCACCGCCGCGTCCGCCGGCGCCTTCGCGGGACTTCCTGCCTTGTTCATCGCCAGACGGCTCATCGCACACGCACCTCGGATATGACCACCGGAATCTTCGAACGGTCCAGCGTAACCATCATCTCGACCTCAAGCCCCGTGCGGGTATCCCGTCCGCGGCAGTTGACAACATACACGTTTGACTTCACGCACAAAAGGCTGTAGATCGTCGCCAGCTGGCGGCGGCTGATGTCCGGCACCGCCAAGAGGTCCATGATCGACTTGTAGCCCTCGGGGTGCCCCGCCCGGTCGGCGATGATCGCGTCCGCCGTCTCATCAGAGATCTCCGGCAGATACCGCAGCACCTCGGCCGTGCAGGTGTTGAGATTCAGCTTCCCCGGCTGCTCGGGCTCGGTGGAAGGGTCGCCGATGCCGCACTCGTCAATGAGCAGCGTCAGTTGCTCATCTGTCAGCGCCTCCACCTGGTTCTGCTGCCCGCCGCCACCGCCGCCGGTCCTCGCCAGGCGCGACAGGCTCGTGGAGATAAAGTCCCCCATCGTCGCGCTGGTGTTGTTGTCGAGGTACGTCTGGATCGCCTCCGCCTGGGCCGTGGTCATCTGCGTGCGCGACACAATGTCCGAAGGGGTCGCGGTCTTCAAATCCAGGGGAATCTCGCCCGAGTTCGTCAACCCACCGTCGACGCTCGACGCCGTCATGATGCCCGACCAGCCCATGTCCAGCACGCCGTCGCCGTTGTCGGGGGGCCACGAAGCCGCGCCGTCGTTCTCGTTCGCGTCCAGCAGGCCGTTCTGGTTCCAGTCCTCGCCGCGGACATCGCGCGGATCAACCCCCGCGATCATCTCCAGCTCCAGCATCGAACGCAGCGGGCCATTCCGCGCCACATAGCTGTTGGGCAGGCTCATGTAGTACGGCGTCTCCGCGCCCAGCGGCGTCGGCTCATCGTCTGCGTCGATCCAGTCCAGTATCGAGTCGGCCGTGTCCTCGGTCATGAACGGCTCAATCCGCAGGAACTGGTCGCGCGTCATGCGGTTGATGTTGATGCGTGCGTGGGCATCCATCGGCCCCAGCACTTCCTTCTTGTCCTCGGTCGTGGCGATGCGGTAGGTCGCGCCCAGCAGCTCGCCCTCGGCCACCTGCACCATGTCGTCAAGCAGCGAGTAGGCGTCGCCCTCCACCGGCTCCACCGTGCCATACTCCAGGCGCGCCAGCGTCGCCTCAACCCCCGCCCGAGCCGCCCAATAGGCACGCGCCCGCGCCATGCTCTCGCGCCCTGCCGCGGCCTGTGAAAAGGCCGACGACTGGATCATGCTGATGGCAACCGCCGCCACAATGATGATGCCGAACACCATCACCGTGGCAAAGCCCGGCCGTGCCCTCGTGCGTTCGCGGCGTGCAGAGGTCATGAGCGCGCCCCCCCGCTGCTGCCCGATGCGCTGCCCGTGTCCTCATCCGTCGTTTCGCTCTCATCCACCGCCGGGGGCAGGGGCACGCGGTCAATCGCGACCACCCGCACCGCTGTCGCCGTCACCCGCCCATCGTCGGACTGCGCCGTCACCATCACCCGCACCGCGTGCGGCAGCCCGTCAGAGTCTGAGTCCCATTCCTCAAACCACTCCCCCGTCTCATCCGTCGCCTGCACACTCAGCGCCACGACGTTCCCCGCGATGGGCGTCGCGATACCACCCGCATCCACATACTCATCATGCGCAATATCCATCCGCCGCCACAACGCCTCGCGTCCATCCGCGCCAGACATCACGCGGTATTGCACCTCGTACTCATCACCCTCGGGCTCGCCAACCACCCCACGCAGCGGCCGTTGCGAGTTCATCAGCACAAGCAGCTCGTCGTGCTCGCTCCCCGGCGAGCCCCCGCTCACGACCGACACTTTCTGCTGGATTGGGTCGCTCCGCCGCAGCACCGTCGCAAGGTCCATCGCCACGCGTGCCGCGGCAGTATCCGCCCTGATAAACGCCTGCTGATGCGACCGGGACTGCGTCCGTGCCCGGAACATCTGCGCCAGCGCCGAAGCGGTCGCCGCGGCGATCAATGCACCCACGACCGCCGCCACGATCAGTTCGACAATGGTAAAACCACGCCCGCGTGATGCCACGCTGCGCTGCCCAGGTTTCCGTGCGAAGTTGGCCCGCCGCGATGTCACCGTGCCGCCCGCTCCTTTTTTACAACACTCTTCCGCTCACCTGCCATCACTTACGGCCGGACCGCCGCCTGCCCCGGCCGCCGATCCGGGTCCGGCTCGTCGCCCAGGCGCGGGGCCACCATCGTCTCAACTGATTCCGACCGCGCCCGCGCGCCCGTGCCCCACGACACCGTCGCGACCACGCGGTAGGCATCCCCGCCCTGCCCCTCAGTAAACTCCAGCTTGTACCGGTACTCGCCGAACGGCGCATCGCACGATCCCTCAACCGGGAACCGCGATGCGTAACTATCCGGCCCGCGGGCCAGCACCAGATTCAACTGTTCTTCAATCAGCATGGCCGCCGCCTGCATCTGCTCGCCCTGACGCTGCGAGGCGAGCGCCCGCCCCGTCATCGAGATCAGGGCCGTCAACGCCACACCCAGCAGCACGGTGGCCACGAGCACATCCACGAGCACAACGCCCGCGCGATCCCTGATGACGCGGCTTACCACGCGGTGCTCCCCGCGCCGCCCGCGTCCAGATCAATCGACTCCCCCAGCATTCCCTTGCCCTCGCCGCGGCTGACAATCGCCTGATCCGCGATTGCCGGCAACTCAACCCTCCAGCGGTCGACACCCTTCGCGTCCGTCACCGTGATCCCCAGCGCAGGCCGCCGCACGCCCGGCGAAAACTCAATCCGCCAGTTCTTCGTGTTCATCGATGCGCCGTCGGCCTCAACCGACGCAACAACCGACTCCCCCAGTTGCACCGGCGGGGCCAGACGATCCTCACGCCACGCCGCCCGCGCGCCCGCTTCAGAAGATTCCGTGACCAGCGCCAGCAGCGTCACGCGGTTGCGCTCGCTGTCATACCCGACCGACACGGGCTGGCTCGTCAACGCCTCGCGCCGCGCCGCCACCGACAGCAGGTCTCCCAGCGCCAGCGCCGCCACTTCCGCCCGTCGCCCGCCCATGGTCATCACCCGCGGCACCACCAGCGCCGCCAATACCCCCAGGATGACAATGACCACCATGACCTCTACGAGGCTGAACCCGCCGCGGCAAGATGTGGCACGCCTGGACACTCCGCGATGCTCCTCTTACTTGCCGGGCCCGATGTCCTCGTTCTCGTCTTCACCGCCGGGCTGCCCGTCCTTGCCATAGCTGATGATGTCGAAGTCAACGTTCACGTTGCCCGGCACCACCAGCACATACTCATTGCCCCACGGGTCCTTCAGGTCCGCCTCCTTGTTGACGTACGGGCCCTTCCAGGCTGCGGCTTCAACGTTGGAAGGCCGCTGAAACAGCACGGTGATAGGCGTTCCCGGCTCGGGGATGCCGCAGTCGTTCGCGTACAACTGCATCGCCGTCATCAGCGAGGCGGCGTTGGTCTTGGCCACCGCCTTCTTGCTCTCGCCCACGCGCCCAAGAAGTCGCGGCGCAATCACTGCCGCGAGAATCCCCAGAATAACCACGATCACGATCACCTCGATGATCGTGAACCCGCGACGAACCGACTTTCCCGCACGCCTCATGCCTGCCCCTTCCTGTTCGACACACTCACCCTGCGCTCAACGCCGTCGCGTCCGCGCGCTTGCACCTACACCGCTGATCGCTACATCGCCGAGACGCTGTTCTGGAACTCCAGCAGCGCCAGCATGATCGCCATGACCACGAACCCCACCACCCCCGCCAGCATCACCACCAGCACAGGGGGTAGCACGGTCGTAAACAACTTGATGCTCATCTCCGTCCGGTCCTCAAAGGCCGTCGCCGCCTGCCCCAGAAGTTCATCGAGCTTGCCCGACCGCTCCCCGAGGTTCACGATCTGCACAAGCATGGGCGGGAAGTGCGGGCTCTTCTCCATCAACTCGGCAATTGTTTTACCTGCCGCGACCTTCTCGATCACCCCGTCGATCACGCCCTCCATCGCCTTGTTGCCCAGCGTCGCCTTCGTCACGCGCAGCGCCATGAGCACCGGGATGCCCGCCGCCGTCAGTGTGCCCAGCGTCCGCGTGAAGCGCGCGACCGCCACATCCCGCAGCAGCCGCCCCAGCACAGGCACACGCAGCAACTGCGTGTCAATAGTCAGTCGGCCGGCGGGCGTGCGGTAATAGTTAATCACCGACCACGCCATGATGCCGATCGCCGGCAGGATGATGTACCAGTAGCCGCCGAAGAAGTTAGCCGCGCCCTGCACCACCCGCGTCGGCCAGGGCAGCGTTGCCACGCCCCCCGTGAACTGGCTGAGCAGCTTGGGCACGATCACCGTGACCACCACGATCACCGCCGCCACCACCAGCACGCACAGGATCATCGGGTACATCGTGGCGCCCAGCAAAGACCGCCGCAGCTTCACGTCCTTGTCCAGCAGGTCCGCGGCCTGCTTGAGCACCTCGGCCATCCGCCCCGAGATGTCGCCCGCGCGCGTCATATTGATCGTCAGCTCGCCGAACGGCGCGCCCCACGCCTCCATGGCGTCGGCAAGGCTCTTGCCCTGCTCCACCTGAAGGATGATCGAATCGAGCATCGCCTTCTGCCGCGGCGTGCGCCCCTGGCGAGCAATCGTCCGCAGCGACTGCACCAGGGGCAGCCCCGCCTGCAGCGCCGTCGCAAGTTCCCGGATGAGATTCGCCATCTCCGCGAACGACATCACCCGCCCATGCCCGCCGCCGGTGCCAACGCGCGAGACCGATCCACCCCGAGGGCCCGTCCCAGTGCGCTTCCCGCGCGCCGCGACAGGCTCGACCGACGTGGGCGTCTCGCCCCGCCGCATCAGCTCGCGGACCGCGCTGGCACGGTCGCTCGCCTCAATCGTCGCGGCAGGGCTCCCGTTCGATGACATGGTGCGATACGCGAACGTCGCCATCACGCACCCATCCCGCCGACGCTCTCATCAGCATCCTGCGTGGCGCGGAGCACCTCTTCCACCGTCGTAGTGCCCTCTCCCGCCTTCAGCATGCCATCGCGCCGCATGGTGACGAAGCCCGGAGGCAGCGTCATCCCCATCTCCACAGCGCCCACCCGCTTCGCGATCGCCTGGCGCATCCTTGTCGTTGTCAGGATCACCTCGTAGAAGCCCAGGCGGCTGCGCATCCCCATCCCGTTGCACTTCTCGCAGCCGGTGCCGCGGTAGCACATCCCGTTAATGAAGAACGCGTGCTCAACATCCGCCAACCGGTGCTTCACTTCTTCAGGCAGCGGCATCGGCACTCTGCAATGCGGGCACACCCGCCGCCCCAGCCGCTGCGCCAGGATGCCCTCGAGCACGCTCGACAGCAGGAAGGGCTCAACCCCCATGTCCAGCAGGCGGCCCGCGGCGCTCACAGCGTTGTTCGTGTGCAGCGTCGAGAACACAAGGTGCCCCGTCAGCGCCGCACGCACCGCGATCTCCGCCGTCTCGCCGTCGCGGATTTCGCCCACCATGATCACATCAGGATCCTGGCGGAGGATGCTCCGCAGCCCATTGGCAAAGTCGAGCCCGCGCTTGGGGTTCACTGGAATCTGGTTGACGCCTGAAAGCTCATACTCCACCGGGTCTTCAATCGTAATGATCTTCAGCGTGGGGTCGTACAGCTTCGACAGCGCGGCGTACAGCGTCGTCGTCTTGCCGCTGCCCGTCGGCCCCGTCACCAGCACCATGCCGTGCGGCAGGTCGATCAGTTTCTGCATCGACTCACGGTCGGGGGCACGCATCCCCAGCGCCACCAGATCAAGGTTGATCGCTTCCTTATCAAGGATGCGCATCACCACGCTCTCGCCGTACAGCGTCGGCACCGTGCTCACGCGGATGTCGATCTTGCGGCCCTCAAACCGCAGAGAGATGTGCCCGTCCTGCGGCGCGTACCGCTCCGCAATGTTCATCCCCGCCATGATCTTGATGCGGCTGGTGATCGCCGGCTGCAACTGCTTCGGCGGGGGCTCGCGCTCCACGAGCACGCCGTCGATGCGGTACTTCACCGCCAGCTTCTTCTCGTAAGGCTCTACGTGTACATCGCTCGCCCGCTCGCGGATCGCTTCAAGAATGATCAGGTTGACCAGGTTGATCAGCGACGGCTGCTCGGCCATCCGGTGCAGGTCATCCGCCTCGATGGCCTCGAGGTTCGACGTCAGCCCGTCCTCTTCCTGCTCGCCCCCACCCAGCCGCGCTGCCATCTGCGCCGCCGTGATGCCGTGGACATCGCGCAGCAGCTCCGCAAACGCTTCGCGGGCAATCCCCACGCGCGTCACGGGCATGCCCGCGTACACCGACACCTCGTCCCCCGCGACAAGGTCCGCGGGGTCCAGCATCGCCACCAGCAGACGCCCATCCTCAAAGGCATAGGGCACGGCGCGCAGCCGAACCGCCTGCTCACCGGGCAGCAGGTCCGCCGCGGCGTTGTCAACATCCGGCTTCTGCTGAAGCACGGCAGCGGAGTTCGTGGCCGCGCCCGGGCCGCCGGTGGGCCCTCCCTGGCCTTCAACAACCTCTGCCGCGGATTTCGGGCTTGTATTCGTCGCGGTCATTCGTCCTGAGCTTCCTGCCTCTCTTCCAACGGCCTTGATCCATCATCCATCACGACGCATCACTCGCCATCATCATCAGGCTCGGGCATGAAGTCCGCCCACGGGTTCCCGCGCTGCTCGGGGGGTGCGGGGGGGAGTTGCGCCTTCTGGTCATCCGTCAGCATGCCCTCCAGCCGATCCTTCAGCTTCGCATCCAGCTCTTTGCGCACCTGGCGGGCGGCGTTCACCTCTTTATTGAGATCACCCCCGCCGCCCTGCATCGACTGCATCATCACCGCGAACGTGCCGCCTCCCTTATCGTCCCGGTCCTCGATCGCCTTCGCCCACTTCTCGTTCGCTGCCGCGACCTCACGCAGGTACGTCTCCTTCATCGTCGCGATCTCGGCCTTCTTCCCCGCGCCCAGGTCCGGCAGCTTCTCCGCCGCGTCCATCTGCTTCACCACGTGCCCCTGCTTGTATACCCGCGGGAACGCCCGAAGGTTCACCTCGTCCTCAAACCGCGACCGGGCCGTCTCATCCATCAGCATGGCCATCTTGCGGGCATACGTCTTGTTCGTCTCCCGCATGTCCTTGCCGACCTCGTAGAACGTCTTGAGCATCTCCTGGACGCGGCCCATGTCGAACATGTTGCCCTCGCCCTTCATCATTTTTTCCTCGGCTTCGCGCTGCACCCGCTGCATCTCGACGAGGTGGCGGTCCATGTCCACCTCGTAACGGTCCACCACGTTCTGGAGGTCGCCACCGCCCTCGGGCATGGCCTTGGCCCGGTCCAGCACGCGCGTGAGATCTACGGCAGCCCCCGTCACCATCCCGATCCGCATGAACTGCTCGCGCCGGCGCAGTCGCTCGATCTTCGGCCACTTCGAAAGCTGGTCGTCGTTCAGGGCCGACTTCACATCGTTCATGAACGTCTTCTCGATCGCCTCCGACCGCTCGCGGAACTCCTGCGCCAGCTTGGGCATCTCCTTCTGGAACAGCGTGAAGTCCTGCGTGTCCGCCACCTTCTCCTGGATGGACTTCATCCCCGCTTCCATCTTGTCGCGCGAGGCGTTGTACTCGTTCTTGTACCCCTCGTAGAGCATCACCGCGGCTACTTTCTGCTCCTTGCTCATATTGAGCACCTTGGCCATCGTGTCCACGCTCCGCCGCGTCACAGACACGTCCATCGACCGCGCATCCATGCCAAACTGCGCCTGAGCACGCGGGGCCGGGCCCACCACCGCCAGGGTGATCGCGACCACACCCACCCACCGCACCACTGACGAAATCACGCGGCTCTTCATCTTCGACCTCCTCCGTTCATCAAAGGGTGGAACGCCGCACCGCAGCATCCCGTCCAGAGTATAAACGTATACCCCGCCCGGATTGTTACGCCACGCCGCCCCCCCCGCACCCCGACGCGTTCCCCGTTCAACGGTCTCCCGACCGAATAATCAACTCCTGCGAGCCCTCAAACCCTTCCACTTCCTCAGCCGCGGGCTTGATCGCCGCCATCTGCGTCTCGTTCAGCACCGCCTTCACGCGTTCGCGGGCCTTCTCATCAAGCTCCCGCCGCGCCTTCCGTGCATCCGCCAGTGCTTTGGGCTCGTCGCTGTTGCGGATCGTCAGCACGCCGCCCCCGGACGTAGCCATCGAGCCGCCGCCCTCATCCGTCTTGTCACCGTTCGAAATGGCCGCCGCCCAGGCGTCGTTGGCCGGCCGCAGATCCCGCTCGTAAGACCGTTTGAGCTCCGTCAGAGACTCGCGCTGCTCCGCCGTGAGATCCCCCAGGGCCAGGGCCTTCTCCAGGTCGCGGCTGACCCGCGAAGGCCGGTACACCGACGGGAAGGTCCCCATCCGCACCGCGGTGCGGAACTCCGCCCGCCGCTCCTCGGGCAGCATCGCCTCGATCTTGCGTGCAAACCGCTCATTGCATTCCTTCACCTTCAGCCCCGCCTCTCGCACCTGCGCCAGGCCAGCCTGCATCTTCTCCATGTCGAAGCCCTTACCGGGCTCAAACGCGGGGGCATCCGCCGCCACCCGCTGACGCCCCTTGAGCTGGGCATCCAGGTCAAACTCATACTCATCCAGCACCGGCGCAACCTCTTGGGCCGCCGCACGATCCAGCTTCAGGCCCCCCACCACCTCCGTCAGGTCCAGCGACTCCCCCGCCATCTGCCCGCGGCGGAGCTCAACCTCGCGGCGCCGCATTCGTTCAACCCGCGGCCAGCGCTGTTCCTGCTCCGTGCCATTCAATAAAGACCGAACGTCATCGAAGAAACCCTTCTCCACCTTGCCGCTCTGCACCTTGAATTCCTGCTCGATCCCCGGCATCTTCTCCATGAACACCGCGTGGTCGCCCGAGTCCTGCGCGCTCCGCGAAACCTCCTCCACGGCAGACCGCCGCGCCTTCTGCGCTTCCTTCATGGCCGCGGCATACCCGTCGTGGATCGTCAACGCCGACTCCCGCTGCGCCGCGTCCAGCCCAAGCAGGTCGGCGTAACGCTCCACGCTCCGCCGGGCCACCGTTCCGCCGCCGCTCTCGCGCATGGTCGCGGTGACCCGCACCTGCTGCGCGCCCGCGTTCTGCACTGGCCCCACGACCCCCGCCGCGAACACCAGCGCGCAGACGCCCAGCACCATCACACCACGCCCGCCAAAGCTTTGGAACTGCCGCATCGCAAACTCCACTGAGTGATGGCCGCCATCAGCCGGGCAAGCCGCATGCCCGCAGCGCCGGGGCCAACGCCCCAGCCGCGCACCGGTCGCGCGCCACACTCCCCAGCAAGGATGCACCCCGATGGAAACCCCGTCGGGGTGGCCCTGTTGGGGTGACCCTTGTCCGGCCCCGCTCAGTTCTGCTGGCGACGACCCCGCCCGCCCTCGTCATCGCGCTTGGGCAGCTTCGCGGCCTGCTCGGGCGTCAGGATCTTTTTCAGTGAGTCCAACGTCGTGCGGTCCAGGTCCCGCCGTGCCCGGCGCTGTGTGCCTACGGGCGAATCCTCATCCTGCCCGCGACCGCGGCCCATCTGAGTGATGTCGAACTGCATCTCCTGCTCTTCCACCGCGGCCGCGAGCTTGTCGTTCGCCGCGTTCAGCGACTTCTCGTAGCTCGTCATCAGCTGCTTCACACCCTCCTGCTGGTCGGGCGACAGGTCCTTCATCGAGTCCGCGGCCTTCAGGGCCTCGGTCGTGGGCGTCGTGCGGTACACATCGGGGAAGCTCGCCGCCTTGAAGCTCGCTGCGAACGCCTGGCGGTCGCCCTCGGGCAGCGCGTTTTCAATCGCCTTCGCGTACTTGCGGTTCACATCCCGCACCTTCACGTTCATCGCGCGGCCTTCCTCGATCATCTTCTGGATGGCCTCCATATCGCCATTCTGGCGCATGGCCCCCATCTCCTCCATCTGCCGCTCCTGCCACTTATTCCGCTTGATAAGCTCGCGGTCAAGCTCCTCCTCATACTGCGCTGCCACCTCACGCGCGGCCTTCTTGCCCTCGTCGCTCAGCTTGGGGTCTTCGAGCAGCGTCGTCAGGTCCACGCGCTCGCCACTCACGAAGCCGCGCCGCATGGAAGACTCACGCCGCTGCATCCGCTCTACCGTCGGCCACTTCTCGATCTGCTCCGGCGTCAGCAGCGATTTCACATCGCTGGTGAACCCATCATCCTGCGCCTTGCGCGTCGCCCGCACCTCGCGCATTGATGCCTGCATTTTTTCCATCATCGCGCCGCGGTCGTCCGCATCGCGCATCTGGTCGCGCATGCCTTCCATCTGCGTGCGGACCTTCTCGCCCGTCTCGCGCGCCTGCTCCGCGTAACCGTCGTAGAGCATCTTCACCGCGGCCTTCTGCTCCGCCGACAGCCCCAGCATCTGGTTGTACTTTTCGACCTGACGCGCGGAGACGGCAGGGCCCGTCATGCCGCCCATCATGCCCCCGAAACCGCCGCGGCGGCCCCCATCCTCGCCGCGCTGCTGGTCGCCACCCGGCTCGCGGTTGCCCTGCCGGTTGGCCCGATCGCCCTGATTGCGATCTGCCTGATTACGCCCAGCCTGGTTATTTCGCTCCGGCTGGTTCGGCCGCGCCCGCTCGGGAGCGGCCTGATTCTGCGCCAGCGCCTCCACGCTCCCCGCCAGCAAGGCCAACGCCATCGCGCTCGCGGCAACAACCTTCAAACCCATACCACGCATGGAGTTCTGATTCACGACGTTCCTCTCGATAGGCGGACCCACGATTTCTCGATCACCAGGGCGCAACGACCGCGCACGACGAATACACGCCGCCAAACGCACCGCCCACCCTCCTATTGCAGTGCCGAAACACCTGGCCGCGCGCCCTACCGCGGCCCAACCCCCCGCTCCATGCCCGAATCGACCTCCGCCACCGGCCATATCTCGCCAAGGTCAATCACCGTTCCATCGGGCTGGTAGTAATCCACATCCATCCGCCCGCCCTTCCCCACAGAAGTCAGCACCACACACGCACGCCCGAACCGCTCCGCGTAGCCCAGGTCGCCCGGGCTCGGACCCGCGAACGACTCATTCCGCTCCTTCTGAACATGAAAGTGATAGTGGGCCAGCGCCGTGTCGCTCGCCGTCAGCATGTCGTCCGACGCCACGAACCGCTCATCGCCCTGCCGCTGCCCCGGTCGGGGGGGAAACAACTGCGCCAGCCACTCCTCCCGCGGCACCGCCCCCAACCCCACGTTCTTCCTCGCCAAAATCCCCCCGTACTCGGTGGACTCATCCTTGCGGTCCAGCACCGCCTGCGATGCCAGCATCCGCGTCACACCCGGCTGGTGTACCACCTCATCAACCAGCAGGATCGTCAGCAGGTCCGGCCACGCCAGGTCATCCGCCCAGAACTTCAACCGCTCGCGAACCCGGAACCGCGCCGCCTCCACCTCCCGGTCATGGAAACGCCGCCCATCGAGCCGCCGCTCGAGCATGCTCAAGAGCTCGCCGCGCGATGCTTCCAACCACTGCGGATGCGCAACCGATGCCCACCGGATCGCCTCCGCGTGCCGCAACTGCAGCGGTCCAGCGTCCGAAGGCAACCGCCCCACCGCCGCCCGAGCCTGCTCCCACCACGCCGCGTTCGCGGGCTTCGTCGGGTCCAGCAGCCGCGTCAGCCACTTCAACTCTTCACCCGTCCGCGGCACCGCCCGCAACTCATCCACGCTGCGACGGATATTGATCACCAGCGAATCCGTCGTGTCCGCCGCGACGCTCTTCAGCATCGCCTCCCGCCGGTCCCCCTGCATATCCAACCGCGCAAGCAGGTCCCAGCAGTCAGCGCGGAACCGTTCAGTCCAGTCCACGCCAAACGCCGGTGCCAGGGTCGCCGGCGGCGGCTTGAGGAACAGTTCAAACGTCACATCTACAACATCCCGCCCACCCGACAGCCGCTCGATCGCCTCGCGCTCCGGCCGATCCTTCTCCTGGATCCCCCCCGTCCAACCAATCAGGTCCGTCGGCCGCGAATAACTCCGCACCAGCGCAGGCACACAGTCCGTCCATCCCTTTTCCGCCACCACGCGGCAGACGAGAATCATCACCGGCAGCGAACGCTCCTTGGGTATCAGCAGCTTCACCGTCTCGCGCGCATCCTCCGATATCCGCGGGTCCGGGTCGTTCAGCAGCGACGAAAGAACCGCCATCCGCACCACCGGCGGCTCCGACGCGGTCCACACAATGTCCTTGAACACGCGCTGCGTGTTCGCAAGGCGCGAAGGCTCTGCCATCACTTCCGCCCGCGCCGGCTCTACCGCTTCCGACCGCGCGCGCGCCGAAAGCTCCCGGTTCGCGACATCCAGCAGCGGATCGTCCGCCTTCTTCGTGCCCTTAGAGCACCCCGCCGCCGCGACAAGACACACCAACGCCGGAATCATCCATGATCGCATAGCCCGCAGTGTACCTTGCAAAAAAAGAAGCGGGCCGCGGCAGGAACATAACCACGGCCCGGCTTCCACTTCGCTTGACAATCACCCGCTCAACCCCCGCTCGACACAAGCCCTAGCGCACCCTTCCCTCACTTCTGACACAAAATCAGGACTTTGGCCCCCGCCACCCGATGCTCCCACCAGCCTTATCCTTATCTCAAAGGAGCCGCCCATGCCCAGCACACCCCCCGCTGCTTTCCATAACCCCACCTTCCGCCGAGGCTTCGGCGCAGGCATCGGGCTCGTCGCGGGTCTGGTGGTGCTGCTCATCGCCCTCGCGCTCATGTTCGGCACTTTCGGCGGCAAGAGCTACATGCAGAACGTGGCATCCACCCGCAAAACTGCAATCAAGACCGTCGACAACATCAACACCAACCAGCTCACGCAGTGCATCGTCGCGTACAAGCTCACGAATAACCGCCTGCCGCAGACGGCAGAAGAGCTCGAAGCAGGTCCCTCACTCATGGACCCCTGGAACCACCCGATGACCTTCTCCTACACCACCACCAAAGAGGGCGGGCGAGAGCTCACCACGGTCACGTGGCGCAGCGCCGGCCCCGATGCGCAGATGAACACCGAGGACGACATCCTCAAGCAGGACCAGATCCCCTTCTAAGTGCCACAGACCACGGCTTTGCGCGGTCGGTGCAAGTTCTTCCCCGACACCCGCCCCCCAAGCACCCCGACCGTCAGGTCGCCCCCCTACGCCCCTTCACCCCGCTCTCACACCAAAGGTTTCCAATACAGATGGCATAAGACCGGAAAGCGTCAGGAGGACCCCATGGCCACCGTCGACCTTTCAACATCTTCCGCCGCCGTCCCCAGCCCATTTATCCTTACCCACCGAAAAACGGTGTTCCCCGACAAACGGGAGGATGTGCGCGGGCGCAAAGTCTTTGACATGCAGGGCCACGAGATCGGCACGATCGCACGCCTGGTGCTCGATACCGAGAAGCGGCATGTGCGCCTGATGGAAGTCGTCTGCCGCACCGGTTTTTTAGGACTTTCCAAGCGTGTCGTGATGATCCCCGTGGATGCCGTGGTCCGCATCGAGCCCGATGCGCTTTACATCGACCACTCCCGCGAACACGCGGGCAAGTCTCAACCCTGCAACCCAGATCAGCTCGATCAGCACGCCGTGGAAACCATCTGCCGCCATTACGGCTGCGCCCCCTTCTGGGACCCGGCCTACGTCGCCCCACTCTTCCATGCTCACCATCACACCACCATGCACCTTCACCACCATCACCACTGACCATCCCCCTGCCGGGGGCCGTGTATGGAATGTGTACGGGCAGCGTGCGGCATTTCTCGCGAATCTATGCATCCAAAGTCGAAGAAAGTTGGTATAACTAGATTACGGCTGACAGCAGTCGAGGGCGTGAGTGTGCGGATTCCCGCACACCTCGCTCGCCCGGCATCCAAACGCCGGAGGGGTCAAAGTCGATTCGAGAACCGGGAGGTCCCAATGGGTCGTCGCGCATTCACGCTGATCGAGTTGCTCGTAGTCATCGCGATTATCGCGTTGCTGATCGGGCTCCTGCTGCCTGCACTGGGCAAGGCGCGCAAGTCGGGCCGCCAGGTGATTTCCCTCGCAAACATCCGCTCGATCGCCACAGCGGGAGCCTCCTATCAGTCCGACACGAAGGGATACCTCCCGTTGACTCCTGAATGGCAAAGGGGCTTCGGGCCACCGAACCCCGCAAACCCGCAACTTGGCTTGGAGGGCTGGTGCACATGGAGTGCGTGGGGCAAGAACTGCAGCAGTTATTGGGTAGGGGCCTACGACGTTGAAGCCGCTGATCGCCCGCTCAACAACTACTTATTCAGCGGTGAGATTCCCGGACCACCCCGTCCTGCGCAGATGGGTGCAAATGACGGAGACCGCGTTGCCTTTCAAATGGCGCCATGCAAAGACCCCAGCGATCAAGTTGGTCATCAGCGGAACTGGCCTGCACCAAATGTCGGTGTGAGTTGCTACGATGACGTTGGAACGAGCTATCACTGGCAGGCGAAGTGGTTTGATCAGGTTCTCTTGCAGTTTGGTTTGGGAGTTCCGCACCAGGCTGTCACGGCAGCGAATCTCTTGAAGGCTTTTGAGATCGGTGCTCGTCGATTCAAGACGGCCGATGCGTTTCAGCCTTCCCGCATGGTCTGGTTGAACGACGAGTGGGCCGACCTGGTGATCAACTCGACTGCCGACACTTTCCAGATTCGTAACGGCTACGACGACATCAACAAGTCTGTGATGGGTTTCATGGACGGTCACGGAGCCTACCTCAAGGTGATCCCAGGCGGAATCGCAGGCTCTAACCAGAACACTCGCTTTGATCTCATTCCTGCTTTCAACAACGAGTTCTACACGGTTATTTTCACTGGCTCTCGGTGACAGGACAGCAAGAGTAGTTAAATCCAAGAACATGACTTCAAAAGATAAAATCAAACTTGTCGTAGGGATTGCGATTCTGATTACCGCCGGCTTGGTGGTGTATTATAGCCTTCGCTCTCCGCCTCCAGTACCTCCCATAGTTCCTTCTGCAGATGTCAATAGCCCAGGAACGCCCGGGACTTCGGGCACACCGACCCACCCTCCTTCCAATCGAGGTCGCATCATAAAATGACTTGTCCGAGAGTGCGCTCAATCTAGACGGAAGTGCTGATAGGCGACCTCCACGAGCAGTGATTGTCAGATGCTTGGGGTGATGCAAGCTATGTCGTGCCCAAACGGGTCCCGTTCCCATATAGCTTCCAACTCGATAGCAGCTGCGCGGGATGATAAGAAGAAAACAAACGGGGTCACTGGCGCGTTTAGCCAGCGACCCCGTTGCTCTTACAGTTTTTTGATAAGACCCAATGGTTTATAAGTAAAAAGAATTAAAATTGCCGGATCAATCTGACTGCTTCCCGAGCGATTTCAAAGGGTTGAAGGGATGTCAGCCTCAGAGTGGGCAAGGCCCGGCGGCAAGGGCGCTGTAAAACGAGTCGATATCGTTGTCCGTCCCGGCATCACCATCCCCATCAAAGTCTGCATACACTGCCCCTGAACTCAAGCTGTTAAAGAATTCGGCGATGTCCGCGTCCGTGCCGAAATCGCCATCGCTATCGATGTCGGTGTTGCATCGCAGCAGAAGAATAAGCGCTGCGTAGTCGGAACTGTCAATGGTTCCATCCAAATCGAAGTCGCCGCGAGGGTTATAAAGTTGATCGCCGATGCTAACATTAAGCGCGGCGTTGAGAGCTGTCAGATCTGACCACTGAAGCACTCCGTCCCGGTTGAAGTCTCCATTGAAGTCCGAGAACGCATCATCATATTCTGACACATCGACCAACGCGCCACTCGTATAGGTCTGATTCGATCCAGTCGAACCGTCAATAGAAATAGACGTAGACCCAATCGTGGGCGCGTACGCACTGTCGTTGTAGAATCCCAAGCGAACAACCGATCCGTCCGGCTTGAGCGCAACCAATCCTTGCTCGACTGTCGTGATTGGCGAAGTAGCAGTGGGTGGAATGTACTTTTCGAGCAAAATGGAACGGAAACGCACTTTGGTGCCACCGCTGTTCCAAGCCGTGTACCCCGTGAGGTCAGCGTCTAACGTCAAATCATGCGAGAAGGCAAGTGTCCCATTTGTGGGGACTGTCAACCGAAATGCTCCGACGCCCAAAGCAAACGGGTGGCTATCGTACACAGAATGTGCAAAGTATCCGGTATAACCAGTCGCAATCCGGTCTGTATCCGCAAACGTTGTTCGCTGAACAACTTCCTTTGAGCCTGAATTCGCCGATACGGCATAAGTGCGCCTTTCACAATGACGCCTTGAGGTATCGATGGCAGATGATCGCGCATCCCAGCGAGAGGAAGGCCTGATGGATGTCGCCGCGGCGTTCGTAGCGGACGCGCAGGCGCCGGAACTGGTGCAGCCACGCGATGGT
>JBBSOF010000004.1:0-129986 GCA_038260025.1 Phycisphaerales bacterium | reverse complement strand
TGGTCTATGTGCTCGTCGAGCGTGCCCGGAGCAAGACCACGCTGAACCGCGAGCGAGCGGAGCATGCCGCGACAACTGCGAAGGCGGCGTACGCGCAGGCCCAGGAGCTTCATGCGGCCGTCAGGTTGGCACAGGCACAACTGGACATGGAGCGGGCCGCCTTCGACGCGCGGTCTGTCACACGTACGGACCTAGAGCGGGAGAACGTGGTGCTCAAGCGGGACCTGCTCAATATAGACATTGCCGTGCGCAAGCTCCAGATCGACCGCAAGCGGCAGACTGATTTGCAGAGCGTGCTTGATGCGCGTGGACACGAACT
This sequence comes from Phycisphaerales bacterium, assembly GCA_038260025.1. Classification (GTDB taxonomy): domain Bacteria; phylum Planctomycetota; class Phycisphaerae; order Phycisphaerales; family UBA1924; genus JAEYTB01. Next base: position 129,667 of record JBBSOF010000004.1, on the reverse strand, counting down.
GGCCGCCAAGTATCTCGCTGATGTCGAGAAGTGGGTTTTACAGGCAGTCACAGCGAACAACTATGCCGCGTGCAAAGCCCGGCTGGTCAAGGCCATCGAGTGGTGCCGCGAAATCGGGTTTGTCGTCTCGGAGGCCCGCGAAGACGAACTGCTCAGTACGCTGAAATCCGACTTCGAGGCGGAGGTGAAGAAGGCCATCGAGCGGGAGGAGCAGGCGCGCATCAAGGCACAGATCCGCGAAGAGCAGCAGCGAGAAAAGGAAGTTGAACGGGCGCTACAGACCGTAGAGCGGGAGAAACTGGCGATTCAAGAGGCGCTCCAGAGGGCGTTGGCCGACACCACGGCGGTGCATACCCAGGAGATTGAGGCGCTGCGGCTGCGGTTGGCGGAAGCCGAGTCCCGCAGCGAGCGAACCAAGTCGCAGGCGCAGTTGACCCGCACGGGCCACATCTACGTCATCTCAAACGTTGGGTCGTTCGGTGAGGATGTGTTCAAGATTGGGATGACGCGGCGGCTAGAGCCCCTCGACCGCATCTGTGAGCTAGGGGACGCATCCGTTCCCTTCCCCTTTGATGTCCACATGATGATCGCGTGCGAGGACGCGCCGGCCTTGGAGCTGGCGCTGCACCGTGAGTTCCACAAGCTCAAGATCAATAAGGTGAACCCCCGCAGGGAGTTCTTCAAGGTTGACCTGGACAAGGTGAGGGAGTTTGTGGTGGCGCGGTGCGGCGAGGTCAGCTACGTCGCGACCCCCGAAGCCTTTGAATACAGGCAGAGTCTCTCGATGTCCGACGCGGATGAGGAGTTTATCGAGGCGGTCTATGAGGAGGCGGAAGAGGAAGCCAGGGCGAGCAGCTGAGCGGCTTGACGCACGATCCCGGTGGTGATCTGCTAGCCCGACCGATCCTCGTCAATGTCGGCGATGATGGCCCTGACCGAATGGCCGAATCTTCACTTCCGACTGGAATCGCTTATGCGTAGCCCGCTGCCCCCTGATGTTGTGCGAAGACTGACGGAACACCCCGCGTCGCCAAAGCAGCGGGTGATTGTTCCTGAAATGGCGTTCCGTCATTTGCCGGCGGAGGTTGGGGATCGCTGCCGACAGGCGGTCGTAGAGTGGGAGGGTCAGGCCCCTTTCGTTCTTGCCATCATGCAGTTCATGAGCCTCTTGGGATCCCACCAACACTACATCACCGTTGCCCTGTCGAAGAAAGGCGGCGGAACCGGGGAAGTGGAGCTGTTCGTAACCAACTTGCTGTTCTGGATGCGTTTCTGTCAACACGCAGCCTTGAAGTGCCTCCCCCCGTCAGACCGTGCGGTGGCGGAGATGCGCCTGGATGGGGCTCTGACACACCTCACGCTGTTATTGGAGTCCTACGCCAGCGTTCCAGTGGAGCGGCTTATCAGCACAACGCATAGGAGGCTTTACAACGGCCCTTGGGTACCGCTTCTCTCCCGTCTCGAGGTGTTCAGTTCGGATGTGGGGATGCTTATTGACCTTCATCCTGAATCTGAACACGTAAAGGTTCCGAGGCGCCGCAGGCCGAAGCAGGAGGTGTTGGACCAAATCGTGGGGGACTACATCCAAATGGAGGAGGCGGCCGGGGTTCCATTCGTACATCTCACGCGCGACGGTATTGCCGAGGCCGTTGATCTGGTAGGCGACTGGGTGAGCAAAACGAACCCGTGGAAGGCGTTGGCCCGACGAAAGCGTTCCGCCAAGGCCCGTCCGTCGAGGCCCGACGCGGCGGCGAGCGTGGTTGACATTGCCATCGATAATTTGACCCGTGGAGAACAGCCGCTCGCCCCCGATTGGGATGCGATTGAAAGGGACCAGGAACGGGACGCCCGCTTCCCAAACAGACACCAATAAGTTCGTCTTGAGTTCGTCTTGACGACGGCGCCCATCTGTAAAGGCATCACCCGGAACAACCCGGGCATGACCTTCACAGGAACGCAACGTCATGCAATCAAGAAACTCTGCGGACGGGTCTGAATCCCCTAGCGGCCTGCTGCGCGTCAACGAGGCAGCCCAGCAACTTTCCGTGTCGGTCCGTTCTGTCTGGCGCCTGATCGCCCTCGGTGAACTCGAGCAGGTCCGTGTGGGGCGGTGTGTCCGTGTTTCAAAGGCATCGCTCGCCGCGTTCATTGCCAAGGGCGGTGCACGTTGAGCCCTGCCAGCGGACAGCGGAGCAGATGGCGGGAGGTCACGTCCGGCGCTCCTTGCCCCGCTTGTGGCAAGCCCGACTGGTGCGCCTGGAGTGACGACGGGTGGCTCAAGTGTGAGCGCGATGGCACAGCCCCGTCCGGCTACATCGCCACGGACTCGAAAGGCAGCGGCACGTTGTTCCGGCCCGAAGGTGCCAACACGCCTCACACCGCGTCATCGAAGCAGCGCCCTCGGAACGGGGCCTGGGGCCATGGGACCTTCGATGCCTTCGGGATCTTCAAGACCTTCGAGAGCGCCAGGGCACACCAGACAAAGCTGGTCAACGCGGTCAATCCGTTGAAATTGGCCGCGCTCGCCGGGCAGCTACACGTCACGAGCGGGGCGCTAGTGGGCATCGGCGTAGGGTGGGACGGCTCAGAATGGACCTTTCCAGAGCAGGGTTGTGACAGGCAGATCACCGGGTTTCAGCGCCGGAGCTTGATGGGAAAGAAGTCCCAGATCAAAGGTGGGCACCGTGGGCTCATCCTGCCTGGTTCACAGCCCCCCGGGCAAATCCTGCTGGTAGAGGGTCCGTCAGACGTGGCTGCGTGTCTGACCATGGGTTTGCCCGCGATCGGCCGCCCCAGCAACACGGGGGGTGTCGCTCACCTTGTACACCTGATGGACCGTGGCGTGATGGTAATTGGCGAAAATGATCAGAAAAAGGATGGCCGATGGCCCGGGCGCGATGGGGCTCTCAAAACGGCTGAAGCTTTGGCGTGCGCGTGGGACCAGACCGTCCACTGGGCCATGGTGCCCGCGGGCTTCAAGGACATCCGCGGCTGGCTCGTGGCGCAGTGCGAAGCGGGGCTCGACCTGAGCGATCCCGCAGCCTGCGCTATCGCCGGCCGAGCCTTACTCGCCCAGCTCGTTCGGCAGCCGCGCGTGGGCGGGGATGACGGCCTGGTGGTCACCCGCATGTCCGAAGTTGAGATCAAACAGGTGGAATGGCTCTGGCCGGAAAGAATCCCGGCGGCCATGCTGACCCTGATCGCAGGCGACCCCGGACTTGGTAAGTCCACGATCGCGCTCTATATCGCGGCCATGCTCACCCGGGGGCTCGCGATGGTGGGCGGTGGGCCAGCCACCACAGGTGAGGTGATCTGGCTTACCTCGGAAGACGATGTTTCGCGTGTGCTGAAGCCCAAGCTGCTCGCCGCAGGGGCCGACATGGAAAAGGTGCACGTCGTCGAGGGCATCCGCAGCGGCCAATCCGACGACCCATTTCCATTCTCCCTTGACGTGGACCTTCCCAAGCTGGAACGCTTTATCGTCAACTCTCCATCCGTCCGCCTCGTGGTCATCGATCCCTTGCTGTCGTTCATGGGAGAAGCAGACTACATCCACCACCAGGAAGTGCGCAAGGTGCTGGCCGCCGTGAAGGCGATGTCGGAAAGGCGCGGCGTTACGGTCATCGGGATCATGCACCTCAACAAGTCGATGGGGGGTACCGTCCTCCAGCGCCTCACGGGCTCGATGGCGTTCGGCGCGGCCGCCCGCGCCGTGTGGCTGGTGTGCTCGCACCCCGAAGACGCCGAGCGCCGGCTGCTGCTGTGCGCCAAGCTCAGCGTGGCGAAGGTTCCGACGGGGCTTGAGTTCGCACTGGCGGGGGACCCCCCCTGTGTCCAGTGGTCAGAAGAGCCTGTCACCATTACGGCTCATGATGCGCTCAACCCGCCTGTGCGGACTGAGTTGAAGGAAAGTAAGTGTGTGCGCTGGCTCCGCGATTACCTCGGCGAAGGGCCGGTCAAGTCAACCCAAATCTACACCGATGGCGCGGACGCGGGCTTTTCCTCGGGGCAGCTGCAACGTGCCAAGGACGCGCTCGATGCGGGTGCCTTCAAGCACGGCCTCCAGAGCTGGTGGTGGGGCCTTCCCGGGCACAGCGGGCCGGTAGAACTGGTAGGCCATGAACCTTTTGAAGATCCTGAAGATCTCGAAGATCCCGAGGCCAAGCTCGCCGCCAGCACATCGAGATCTATCACGCGCCCCGCCTTGCCCTCCCCCCATGTCCAGCCAGTGATCGTCTAGGAAGTTCGGTCACTCGAAATGTTGAAGGAATCTCAGTCATGGCAAAGCTTTACACACGGGACGGGAAGTACTGGCTGGACTACGTGGACGCCACCGGCAAGCGCATCCGCCGCGCCGGCGCAAAGGACAAGAGCGTGGCGGCGAAGATGCTGGCGGATGCCGAGAGCGCCGTGGAGCGCATCCGCGCGGGCATCCTGCACGCCGACCCCAAAGAGGCCAAGAAGCCCTTCCTCAGCCACGTCACCGAGTACGTCAGCGAGATGAGGCGGCTGGGGCGTGATGAGATGTACTCCTACACGGTCCGCAAGCACCTGGAGAATGCTGCCAAGGCGCAGAAGTGGGACTGCCTGATGGCGTGCACGGGGCGGTCGGTGTCGGGCTACCTGCGCAAACTCGCGGACCAGAAGCTCAGCGCCAAGACGGTCAACGCCCACCGCGCGGACATTTCCGCCTTCATGGCGTGGTGCGTCCGCAACGGGCTCCTCGAGGCTAACCCCTGCGATCAGGTCACCAAGTCCACCGTGAAGGGGGACAAGACCAGGAGGGCGCTGGCCATCGCCGAGGTCAGGAAGCTGATCGACGCTGCGCCAGCGCAACGCAGGGTCGTGTACCAGTTCCTCGTCTACACCGGCCTACGGCGGTCCGAGGCGGCGGCGCTGCGCTGGGGGCACATCCACATGGATGCCCTCAACGCCTATGTGGAGCTGCCCGCCAGCCTCACCAAGAGCGGCAGGGCCGAGAGCGTGCCGCTGGTGCCCGAGGTGGTCGGGGCGCTCCGCCAGCACCGGGGGACGGCGACCGACGCCGACCCGGTGTTCGCGGAGATCCCCAGCATGCCCGACTTCAGGCTGGACCTCGCGGCCGCGGGCATCGCGGACGAGGATGCGCGGGGGCGGAAGGTGGTCCTGCACAGCCTCCGGCACTCGCTGGCCACGATGCTGGCGATGAGCCAGGTGCCGATGGTGGTGGCGCAGAAGATCATGCGGCACCGGGACATCAAGCTGACGGCGGAGGTGTACACGGACGAGGGGCTGCTGCCGCTGTCGGCGGCGATGAACAGCCTGCCAAGCTTGAGCGCGAGGTCGGCCTAAATGGTAATCCCGACTTGTCGCGCTAGTCTTCACGAACGGCAAGCAGTCGGTGACCCGTCCCATACTTCACATTTAACCTGTATACCGCCACGCCCTCAACATTCACGGGCACGCCATCTGGCCCGGTCTCACGGGAGTAATATCCAATCTCGTTTTTTGTTTTGAGGCCATCGAGGTAAAGGCTCGCAGAACCAGACGCTGTAGGGAACTCGCCACCGTATTCCCGAACCTCGGGGTCGCGCCGGTACACGCCCTCCTCACAGACCACCGCAAAGGTGAAAACCATTGAAGAGCATACGGGCGTGCACCCAGAAACTCTCTAGGATTTCCCAACATTGATGGTGCCGTAAACGTGCCGAGTTGGGGGCACTAACTGGCACAACGGGGCGTAGCGGACAGCGGCCTCTTGTTCAAAGGTTCGCCGTAACGTCGCGAGGGGTCAAGAGTTGGCACGCTGGGGCAGAAGGCTCGCACAGCACGCGGAAGCTGGGGATCTAGGATTTGAACCTAGACTAACTGAGTCAGAGTCAGTCGTGCTACCGTTACACCAATCCCCAAGGTCGGGTCAATCGTACGCCGCTGGGCGGACGGGGCAAGGGGCTCGCGGGCCTTGGCTGGTGGGGTGCAGTTCTCGGGGAGTGGAAACGCGGGCCTGCCGCGGGCTCTGTCGAGCGGGTGGTGCCGCTGCGGGGTAATGTGCGGCTGTGTGAACCTTTACGGCGATAGCGGGTACCAGCATGTAGCGGCAGTGGAGTGTCGCCGGATTCTTGATGCGCGGTCGTGCCCAGTTTGAGACGGCGGGGTGCGGCGGCAGACGGTCTGGGAGTCTTGCTGCGGGCGAACCCCCTGCACGGGTTGATGACGGTTGAGCCGATTCCAAGTGTGTGAGCGACCAGAATCTACGGAAGGAGCTGTCGATGGGTGTTTGGCGTGTGCGGCGTGCGTTTGGTGTGAGCATCGCAGCAGGTACGGTGCTGGGAATCGTTGCCTCGGGCGGGTTGATGGCGGTCCCGGGTTGCGCGAGCAGCCGCCAGCCCGCGGGTAATGCCGAAGCGGATGCCGCGCACCTGCGTGAGGAGATGCGCACGGTGGTCACCACCGCGCGGGATCGTGTGTTCCCCGCGCTGGTCAACATCGCTGTTATCACCGTCAACTATTACGGCGGCAAGGAATCCAAGGGCGGGCAGACGGGTTCCGGCACGATCATCTCACCCGACGGCTACATCCTTACCAACCAGCATGTGACCGACATGGGCACCAAGTTCCGCATCACGCTCGCCGATCGGCGTGAGGTTGCGGCAACGGTGGTGGGGGAAGACCCGCTGACCGATCTGGCGATCCTGAAGATCGACCCCGACCAGCTTGGCGGCACGCTGCCCTACGCGACGTTTGGCGATTCCGACAAGCTGGTGGTCGGCGATTACGTCATGGCGATGGGCTCGCCGCTCGCTCTCTCCCGCTCTGTCACGCTGGGCATTGTCTCGAACACCGAGCGGGTGTTTACCACGGGCATGAACGCCGACGAGATCGACGAGATGGAGTTTGATGCCGGTCGGACGGGCCTGTTCACATCGTGGATCCAGCACGATGCGCTCATCAATCATGGCAACTCGGGCGGTCCGCTGGTCAACCTCCGCGGCGAGATCGTGGGCGTCAACGCGCTCGGCGGCAACAACATCGGGTTCGCCATTCCCGCATCGCTGGCGAAGGACGTTGCGCGGCACCTGATCGACGACGGCGAGGTTATCCGCTCGGCCATCGGCATCGCCGTCAAGCCCATCAAGCGGTCGGAGTTCAAGGAAGGCGTGTTCATCAACTCGGTGGTCAAGGGCTCGCCCGCCGACAAGGCCGGCCTCAAGGCGGGCGACGTGGTGACCGCCATGGACGGCAAGCCCGTCACGGTGAAGTTTGCGGAAGAAGTGCCCGCGTTCATCCGCAAGATTGCCGCGCTGCCCGTGGGCAGCAAGCTCGAGCTTGCGTACACCCGCGCAGGACAGACCGGCACCGCCACGCTCACCACCGAGAAGCTGCTGAAGGAGCGCGGCGACCAGGTGGCCCTGCGGATGTGGGGCCTGTCAATGTCGCAGATCACGCAGAAGATGGCGAAGGACCTTCAGCTTGACGACAGCAAGGGCGCGATCGTCACAGGCATCCGCCGGGGCGGCCCCGCCGATCAGGCCGAGCCCTCGATCAACAGCGCGGATGTCATCCGCACGATCGACAACAAGCCGGTAGACAACCTGAAGGCGATCGTCGATGCGTACAAGGCGATCATGGCCCAGGACCCGATCCCCGAGTTCGTGCTGGTCGGCTTCGACCGCGCCGGCAAGAACCAGGTCACGCTGATCAAGCCGCGCCCGGAAAAGCGCGACGATCCGCCGCGCGAGATCCCCAAGCACTGGATCGGCGCTGCCACCCAGCCGGTGCTGCGCGACCTTGCCCGCGAGCTGGGCACCCCTGAGGCACTGGGCTTCCGGGTGACGCGCGTGTACCCCGGCACGATGGCCGCGGGCAGCAAGCTTAAGGTGGGCGACATCGTGACAGCCATTAATGATGAGCCGATCGTGCCGCGGCAGATGCAGGATGCGGGCATGTTCCAGCGGCGCGTCCGCTCGCTCTCGGGCGAAGACAACGCGACGCTGAGGGTCTTCCGCGATGGCAAGAGCATGGAAGTGCAGGTGCCCCTGGAGCGCACACGCATCGGGCCCGACGAGGCGCTGAAAGAGCAGAACAAGGACTTCGACATCTCGGTTCGCGAGGTGACGTTCTTCGACCGCGATGATGAGCGCTGGACCGACGATATCGAGGGTGTGCTTGTTGACAACGTCGAGCGTGCCGGGTGGGCCGGCCTCGCCGGGATGCAGGAGGGCGACCTCGTCCAGCGGATCAACCAGTACGAGATCCGCAGCATCCCAGAGTTCCGCAAGGCGATGACGGCGATTGCCAAGCAGCAGCCGGCCCGCGTCACCTTTGCCGTGCTGCGGCGCAACCGTACCTACTTCATGTTCGCGGAGCCGGACTGGAAGCCCATGGCAACCACCGAGAAGGCCCAGGAAGGGGCCAAAGAAGAGGCCGCGCCGGACATGCAGCCGCAGCCGTCCGCGCCCGACGCCGGCAAAGAAGGCGGAAACGGAAAGCCCCCTCCCGCGTCAAAGCAGTAGTACTCTGTAACACTCGTGCCACCGTCCGATCGTTCGGATACTCACCTTTCGGAGAACCCCGTGCTGACATTTGCGTCCACCGCCCTGCTTGCCCTGGCCTCGTTTGCCGGTGCACCTGTTCCGCCCTCCCCCGCCGCCCCGGCTCCCGCAGTGCAGGAGCCCAACACCCTGGGCAAGCTGCTCACGCAGAAGGCCCCGGCCATGGTGTCCATCAAGTTCCTGCTCAAGAGCGATGATGGCGAGCAGGAGGCGGAAGCCTCCGGCGCGATCATCGACGCCGGCGGGCTCGTCATCACCTCCAACAACGCCTTCGGCGGCCTGGAGGCCCGGTTCGGCAGCGGCACCGCCCCCACTCCTACGGATATCAAGATTCTGATCGGCGATGACACACAGGGTGTCAAGGCCAAGTTTCTCGCGCGCGACACCGAACTCGGCCTGGCATGGATTCAGATTGATGAGCCCGCGTCCAAGCCTTACGCCTTCATTGATATGACGCAGAGCGCCGAGCCTGCCGTCGGCGACAAGATCTACGTTGTCTCGCTCATGGGCCGTTTCTTTGATCGCGCCCCGATGGTGACGGATGGGTTTGTCACCTCCATCGTGACCAAGCCCCGTCGGCTGATCATGCCATCTTTTGGTATTGCCGCGGGTGGCGAGCATGGCCTGCCGCTCTTCGATGAGGAGGGCAAGGTCGTCGGCGTGGCGACGCTCATCCTGCCCGAGCGAGACGAGATGGAAGGGATGAAGCGCGATGCCATGAAGGGCTTCATGGGCGCCATGGTGCTGCCGGCGAAGGCAGTTGTCACCGCGACCGCCCGCGCCCGCGAGATGGCCAAGACCAACCCCGCCGAAGAAGGCAAGAAGGATGAATCCGCATCCGATGGCGAGAAAAAGGACGGGGCTGACAAGCCGAAGTAGCCGCTGCACCGCATATTCAGTCGCACCCACAGGCCTTTCTGTTACGGAAGGGCCTTTTTCATGCCTGCACTACGATCGCGCATGGCACACGAACTGGACCGCGCCAACCACCGCTTCTCTGACCGGCCGGAACTGCTTGACCTCGGCATCGCTCACGGGTTCATCGCCTCCACCTACTGGGCCAAGGGCATCCCGCGTGATCTGTTTGAGCGGTCCGTCCGTCACAGCATGCCTTTTGGTGTGTATGACCTGGGTGCGGGGAACCGCCAGATCGGCTTCGCCCGGGTACTGACGGACAGGGCCACGTTCGCGTACCTTGCGGACGTCTTCATCCAGGAGACCAGCCGCGGCAAGGGGCTCGCGACCATTCTCGTTCAGCACATTCTGGCGCACCCGGACCTGCAAGGGCTGCGCCGCGTCGCCCTTCTGACCCGCGATGCCCAGCCTCTATATGAACGCCTCGGCTTCACCTACCTCGGTGAGCCCCGGATGTTCATGGAACTCCGCCAGCACCGCGGCTATGCCGCCAAACCCTGCTGACGGAAACGACGCGGCAGGCCGGTTACACTGGCCCCGATGTTCCCGGTCCGGCGACATGTCTGGCACTATGCACTCCTGGGCGGCGCAATCGCCCTGCTGGGGCTGTTCCTGATCTATCCGATCATGCTCACCCTCCGCGGGGCGTTCTACAAAGACCCTGCCACCCACGAAGGCTTCACGATCGAGCACATCGCCCTGATTTTTCAGGACCCCCGCACACTGCGGGGCCTGTTCAACTCGTTCCGCATCGCCACCGGCACGACGCTGCTGGCGATTCTGCTCGCACTCCCGCTTGCCCTGATTTCCTCGGGCTATCGCTTCCCGGGAAAGGCGTTCTTCAACGCGGCGGTGCTGGTGCCGCTGATCCTGCCGCCGTTTGTCGGCGCTATCGGCGTGCGTGCGCTGCTGGGGCGGGAGGGCGCGATGAACGCCCTTTTTGGTTCAAACATCGACATCCTGGGCTCGGCGCGCATCTATGGCGTCATGCTTGTGCAGGCACTGGCCCTGTATCCGATCATTTACCTCAACGCCACGGCGGCCCTGGCGAACCTGGACCCCGCCCTGGCGGAGGCTGCGGAGAACCTCGGAGCGGGCCCGGTGCGCCGGTTTTTCCGCATCACGCTGCCGCTGGTCAGGCCGGGGCTGTTCGCGGGCGCGACCATTGTTTTCATCTGGAGCTTCACGGAGCTGGGCGCTCCCCTGATGTTTGACTTCTATGAGGTCACGCCGGTGCAGATCTTCAACGGGCTGAAGGAGGTCGAAAACTCGACCAAGCCCTACGCCCTCACCGCCGTCATGCTTACGGCCGCGATCGGCATCTACCTGCTCGGAAAGGTTGTGTTCGGGGGCAAGGGGTACGCGATGTATTCCAAGGCCTCCCGTGCCGCGGCAGAGAAACCGCTGCACGGCGTTGGCGCCGCCCTGGCGCTCGGCGCTTTTGCCTTTGTGAGCCTGCTGGCGATCATGCCGCACCTAGGCGTGGTCATCACCAGCATTTCGGTGCCCGGCCAGTGGTACAACAGCGTACTTCCCGCGTATTTCACGGCAGACCACTACCGCCAGGCGCTGGGCGCGCCGGACTCGTTTCACGCCATCACCAACAGCCTGAAGCTGGCCGCTTCGGCCATGTTCCTTGACATCACGCTGGGCATCGTGATTGCCTACATCATTGTGCGGACGCAGGTGAAGGGACGCGGCCTGCTCGATGCGCTCTGCATGCTGCCCCTCGCTGTGCCAGGCTTGGTGATGGCATTCGGTTACGTCGCGATGAGCCTCAATTGGCCCTTCGGGAAGGATGGTCCGCTCTCCTCGTGGGCCAGCATCTTTGCAGTCAACCCCAACCCCGTGCCCTTCCTGATCGTCGCATACGCGGTGCGGCGTCTGCCCTACATCGTGCGCTCCACCGTTGCAGGGCTGGAGCAGACCAGCGGCGAGCTTGAAGAGGCGGCGGTCAACCTGGGCGCCAGCCGCCTGACGGCAGTGCGACGTGTGATCGTGCCCCTCATTCTCGCCAACCTCATCGCGGGCGGGCTGCTTGTCTTCAGTTTCTCGATGCTTGAGGTCAGTGATTCGCTCATCCTGGCGCAGCAGGCCCGCCACTTCCCCATCACCAAGGCCATCTGGAGCTTCACGGATCGTCTGGGCGACGGGCCGTATATCGCCAGCGCCATGGGCGTGTGGGGCATGGCGCTGCTGACGGTCACGATCTTCGCCACCTCTGCCCTGCTGGGTAAGAAGATGGGCTCCATCTTCCGCGTATAGGAAGCCGCTTTATGACGCCATCCGAATCTCTCGACCGCTTTGAGCAAGGGGCGATGCTGCCGCGCCAGGCGATCGACGGCTTGTCGCGTGCCGACCTCCTGGCGTTCCCTGTTCCGGGCACATGGTCCATCCAGCAGGTGGTGTTGCACCTGATGGACAGCGACCTCATCGGCACCGAGCGCATGAAGCGGGTTATTGCCGAGGAGCGGCCGCTGCTGCTGGGGTACAACGAAACCCTGTTCACGAAGAATCTTTTTTATGAGCAGATGGATGCGGGACTGGCTTGCGAGATCTTCGAGAGCAACCGCATGATGACCGCACACCTGCTTCGATCACTGCCCGGGGACGCGTGGGAGCGAAGTGGCATCCACAGCGAGCGCGGCATCGAGACCCTCGAGCACCTTGTCCGAGGCTACGCCGACCACCTCGACCACCACCTGAAGTTCATCTCGGCCAAGCGCATCGCGCTGGGGAAGCCGCGGGCAGCGTGATATCGCTGCATTTGGCACGAAGGCTAGGCGAACGGACGGGCGACGGGCTGGCGTAAACTCACAGGGCAACCCTTCTTCCCCGCACGGAGCATTCCTTGATGCCAAACCCAACGACCGCGAGCCAGCCGACCCCCGCCGCCCTGCCGGAGAGCATCCGTGAGGTGCAGGCCGCGTACCGACGCCTCCGCGAGGAGATCCGCAAGGTCATCGTGGGGCAGGATGAGGTGGTGGACCAGATGCTGATGGCGATCTTCTGCCGCGGCCATGCGGTGGTGGTGGGCGTGCCGGGCCTGGCCAAGACGCTGCTGATCTCAACAATCGCGCGCACGCTGTCATTGCAGTTCTCGCGCATTCAGTTCACGCCCGACCTCATGCCATCCGACATCACCGGCACCGAGGTGATTCAGGAGGACCGCAGCACGGGGCACCGCGAGCTGCGCTTTGTGCGCGGGCCGGTGTTCGCGAACGTCATCCTCGCCGACGAGATCAACCGCACGCCGCCCAAGACGCAGGCGGCAATGCTGGAGGCGATGCAGGAGCGGCAGGTCACGGTCGGCGGCGTGCGCCACGACCTGCCGGTGCCCTTCTTTGTGCTCGCCACTCAGAACCCCATCGAGCAGGAGGGCACGTACCCGTTGCCCGAGGCGCAGCTCGACCGCTTCATGTTCATGATCAACATCCGCTACCCGAACCTGCCGGAAGAAATGGAGATCGTCCGCCGCAGCAGCAACCGCTCGGCCGAGCCCGTGCAGAGCGCGCTGGACGAGGCCGGCATCCGGAGCGTGCAGGATGTCGTCCGCCAGATGCCCGTAGCCGATCACGTCATCGCCTATGCCTTGCGCCTGGTCCGTGCCACACGCATCAAGGAGCCCATGGACCTGGGCCTCACCCGCCCGGTCAAGGCTGCGGAGTACCTCTCGTGGGGTGCGGGGCCCCGCGCCAGCGAGTATCTGGTGCTTGCCGCGAAGGCGGCAGCGCTCGTGGGCGGCTCAACCCGTGTCACGCCCGACCATGTGAAGGCCGTGGCGAAGCCGGTGCTGCGCCACCGTCTGATGCTCAACTTCAACGCCGAGGCGGATCAGGTCACCAGCGACGACATCGTGGATGACCTACTCGCGACGGTCCCGGTTGAGGGGCTTACGCCCAGTGACAAGCGCACCATGGATGAGGTGCTGCGGTAGTTGAGTTGCAGCACCGATTTCGGCCAGCGACTCAGCAGTTCCCGCCGCCGAGCACCCGGAAGAAACTCTCGATGTCGCCGTCGGTGCCGATGTCGCCATCGCCGTTGAAGTCGGCCCCGCCATCGAAGCACGCCGCGCAGCAGTTACCGCCCAGGCACGCGAAGAACGCCTCGATGTCGGCGTCGGTGCCGATATCTCCATCGCCGTTGAAGTCGGCGGTGCCGCAGCGTGTTCCGTAGCGTGCGGCAAGCCCGGCCTTGTCCCAGTCGCTGAGGTAGGAACGATTCCCCATGAGGGTCTGGTACTGCGCATAGGCGGGCTGAGCCTGGATGGTGGCGCAGCTCACAACGCAGTTGCACGAGCTGCCCGCGGCACAGCAGGTACTGAACGAGCAGTCGTCGTAGAGCATCACGCTCTCGAAGTCGAAGGGCCCCACCACGCCGGCACCGTTCCTCAGCGTGAAGTTGCCCTCGTAACCCGGCTGACAGTTGGCCAGGTTGATCGTGACGTAGGTGCCGCGGTCGGGGCGCTGCTGCTCATGCCACATGCCCAGGGCGTGCATCAGCTCGTGGCAGATGATGTAGCGGTAGGACCAGTTCACCAGGTTGATGGTTTGTGAGCCACCAATGATCCCTACGTAAGAGTTGTTGCCTCCGCCGTTCTGAATGTACAGGTAGTTCGGCTCGCTCGTCCGCGGCACGAACTGGATCCGCGCCACCGTCTGGAGCTCATCCATCGCGGCCCGAAGCCGGTTGCGATTGGTCGTGGTGACGGCTGCATCGACCGTGTATGGCACGACACCGCCCGGCCAGAGGTTGGCGTTCCACGTGCTCCGCACGATGTACTGCGACGGAAGGTCGCAGGCAACGACGGGGAGGCTGTCGGAGGGATCTACCGGCTCTGCATCCTGCGCGAACACGCCGGTGCAGGCGGTGAGGGCGACGAGGGCTGCCTGAAAAAGAACTCGGCTCGTGCTGCGGTGCATGTCTTGCTCTCCGTTCGTGTTGATGCTGTCAAACTCCCCTGCCGACAATCGCCACCTGGCCTTACGCATGAGCGTGAGTCTAAGCCCCTCTCATACTCCCAGATGGTGGCCCTGGATGGGGCCAGTTCCCCACAATACGCAAAGTCTGATCCTTCGCAAGCACCAATTTCAGCCACATCTCACGGGCAGGCGGCTTAGTTCACTAGACGCGTGCCGCGGGAATGTTTCGGCGGCACCCCTCCAGGTCAACGGCCTCCTGAACCGGCCCATTTTCTCACGTTTTATCGGGAGTAGCACACAATGGTCAAGAACATCGCACTGATCCTCGCGGCAGCCGCCGGGCTTGCCACGCTCGGCTGTGAAGAAAGCTCCACGCCCCAGACTAACAGGCCGAATACGACGGCCCCGGCCGTCAGCCCCGGCACCAGCGGCCTTGCCGCCCCGGAGCGCAACCGCCCCGAGGATGGCACCAAGGTCCGCAAGCTGGACAACGTCACGCCGCCGTCAACGCGGGATCGGCCCGACCCAACGAAGGACGCCGACAACACGGCTCAGAACAAGCCCGATCGCGACCCCGGCCACACCACCACACCGATGGACCAGTCCAACAGCGAGATGGACGTGGAGTTGACGGGCACCATCCGCCGCGCGGTGATGGCCGACAGCGGCCTCTCGATGACCGCGAAGAACTGCAAGATCATCACCGACAAGTCCGGCAGGGTCACCCTGCGCGGGCCCGTGAACTCGCGAACTGAGAAGGACCTCATCGAGTCGTACGCCCGCAACACGCCGGGGGTCACGTGGATTGACAACATGCTTGAGGTCAAGACGCCGTAAGCATGCAAAGGCGAGTTGAACCGCCTGCATGTTCCCGCGCACTGCTCACTCATCGAATTGTATCGAATCGTTCACAACAGAAAGCACAGTAAAAAAGGAGTTTCACTCATGGCAACTGCCGTCTTCTGCCTCGCTGACACCGAGTCAACCGCCGTCTCAATCGTTTCTCAGCTCAAGCGTTCGGGCTTCTCCGACAACGACATCTCCGTGCTCTTCCCCGACCGCACGGGCACGCGCGACTTCGCGCACGAGCAGCACACCAAGGCCCCCGAGGGAGCCGCGACGGGTGCAGCGACCGGTGGTGTTGTGGGTGGGGTCGTGGGCCTGCTCACCGGCATCGGCCTGCTGGCTATTCCCGGCCTCGGGCCGTTCGTGGCGGCAGGGCCGATTCTCGCGGCGCTGGGCGGCCTGGGCGTGGGCGGTGCCGCGGGCGGCATCGTCGGCGCGCTGGTGGGCCTGGGCATCCCCGAGCTTGAGGCCAAGAGCTACGAGGGCAAGGTCAAGGGCGGCAACATCCTGATCTCTGCCCACGCCGAAAGCTCCGCTGAGGTCCACAAGGCGAAGGAGATCTACGAGAACAACGGCGGCAAGGACATTGTCAGCACGCATGAGTCCCCCGCTCCTCGCGCGGACCGCAGCGACCGGCCCCGCGGCGCTGACATGGACACCAGCGCCTGCCGCGACCCGGCGGTGCGCGACTACACGACCGACAAGCGGTAATAAGGAACTTCAACTCACAACAACTTGATGTTGACCATCACAACCGGCGGGCCTTCCCGCCGGTTGTTGCGTTGCCGCACCTCTCAGCAGCCCCCGCCCGCGAGCACGCTGAAGAACGCCTCGATATCCGCATCCGTTCCCGGATCACCATCGCCGTTGAAATCCGCCGGGCCGCACGCGGCACAGCAGGTGCCGCCGAGGCAGGCGAAGAAGGCTTCGATGTCTGCGTCGGTGCCGATGTCACCGTCGCCGTTGAAGTCGGCGGTGCAGAAGCGGGCGTGGTCGGCCCGGAACCAGGGAGCGGCGTGGGGCGAAGCAAGGAAAAAGTCGAGCAGCTGCGTGCCCACTTTGGTGCGTGCAGGGATGGCCGGGTGCGTGCCGTCGGCGGCGCTGAACTCATCGCAGGCCCAGGTCAGGCCATCGCTGCGAAGGGTGAGGCCATCGGCCCACAGGTAAGGGCCCCATGTGATCCAGGGCGCGGTGGCGTAGGCGAGGTCACCGGCGCGAGGGTCGATACCCAGGCCACGGTTCTGGCGGCTTTGCGCCTCGATCGCCCACTTCACGCTCAGGCCCGACTCGTACGCGTAGGGCTCGGGGTTGAGCGGGCTGCTTGCATAACCGGCGTAGATGCGGCTGGAGATGAACACCAACTGCAGGTTTGGGTACCGCGACTTACACGCCCGCACGATGTTGCCGATCTGCGTCTCCAGCGTGTACGCATCGGCACCGGCGTTGGGGAGCGACACCATGGGCTGGGGGTTGGCGACCTTGAGCCAGATGGCCTGCACCTGCGACTCGGTGAGGTTCAGCGGCGTCAGCGCGGTGTTGCGCACCATGTCGTAGTTGGGATCGGCGGGGCTGTCCCATGTGCCGGCGCTCTGACCGCCTGCCGCGCCGTTGGCGATCGCGAGCGTTGCGTGCTCTACCAGTGGGCTGGCCAGGGCCTGCCCGGTGAAACTCCAGGGGTCGCAGACGGTGTGCGAGTTCTGCGAGCACCACTCCTGCGTCGTGTTGGAGAGGCCGATCGAGAGCAGCACAGCGCGCCCGCCTGCCGCGGGCTGACCGTCAGCGTTGCGCGGCACAACCGCCGCGGCACTCGTCATTCCTGCCGCGAAGTGCCCGACGGGCATCTGGTTGCTGCCCGCTTCGAACAGGCCGCCCTGGAACTGCCCAAGATAGAGCCCCGGGCCAAGGTCATTGAGCGGTGTGAGGCCCACGGAAGTGCGGTTGCAATCGGGCGGCAGGGCCAGGGCGGTGGCGCCCAGAGCCAGCAGCGGAAGAAGACCGAAAGGGAACAGCGTGCGCATGGAAACTCCTCCTGGGACGAACCCGGCGATGGACCCAACGCGGCCAGCCCGTTCAGATTGCACGCCTCCCACACCGATTCTCAATGCCGCTCAGCAGCTCCCGCCCGCCAGGACGCGGAAGAAGGCCTCGATATCGGCGTCGGTGCCGGTGTCGCCATCGCCGTTGAAGTCGGCATTGCCGCAGGATGCACAGCAGTTGCCCGCCAGACAGGCAAAGAAGGCCTCGATGTCCTGGTCAGTGCCGGCGTCGGAATCATGGTCAAAGTCTGAGCAGCACCGCGGGACAAGGAGGAAACCGCGGGTGTTGTTGCCAACCAGTGCGACGCCGACGATGAGGCCGGTGTCGCTGATGTCTCGGGCTTCGACGAGGAGGACGCCGGGGGCGGCGGTGAGGGTGTTCAGGTCACGCATCATGCCGTCCTGCCACAGGAAAGCGCGATTGCCGCTGGTCCCAACGACCTGGCCCTGACTGTTGATGGCCATGGCCTCGTGACGCCAGTGCGCTGGGTCCAGCGAGCCCAAGGGTGTGAGCTCGGCGGCAGCACTCCACAGGACGGCGGTGCTTGGGCCCAAGCCCGGCGCGGCGACGGAGCCAACCATAATGCCACCGTCGTTCACATCCGCGGCAACCGCATAACCGCCAAGGTCTGGCAGACGCTCGGGGATTCCCTCCACCCAGCGCACCGCCGCCGGCTGACCGGTAGTGTCCGTGAACTCACTCCAGCCGACGATGTGGCCGGTGTTGCTGATTGATGTGACGAGCCCCTGCGAGCCGCCGAGCACCGGCAGGTCGGTGAGAATGCCCTGGCGGATAATGTAGGGATGGATGCCCTGCTGGATCACAGTGCTCCAGCCCCCCGCAATGTCGGAGCCAGCGTTGATGGTGGTAGCACTGCTCAGGCGGTCGGCAAGCGCCGGCGGTGTCTGCGGCGGCCCGGACGGCAGCGGCATGACAAACGCGGCAGGAGGATCATCGATGATCCCCACGGCAACACCCGCGTCATTGATGGCACAGGCCTGAGCCACCGAGCCGCCCGAGCCGCCAATGAAGATGGGCTCAAGGTTGATCCACGCCGTGGCGACAGCGTAGTTGTTGCCGGGAATTTTGGAGTCCCCGACAATGACGGCGTGATTGTTGATGGCCAGGGCGCGTGAATCAGGTCCGCCGAGAGTGGGCAGCAGATGCAGGTCGTATTGGGGCTGTGCGCGTGCGGCGGTGGTCGCCGCCAGCAAGAAGAGCACGCTCGTGTGGAGGCACATGTTCATACGGCTGGATGTCGCTGCGCAGCCGCGGGATTGCAGTTCAGCAAGCCCCGCCCGCCAACACGCGGAAAAAGGCCTCGATATCGGCGTCGGTGCCGATATCGCCATCGCCGTTGAAGTCCGCGGTGGGTGGGCATGTCTCGCAGCAGTTGCCGGCGAGACAGGCGAAAAAGGCTTCGATGTCGGCGTCGGTGCCCGCATCGCCATCGCCATTAAAGTCCGAGGTTTCGCAGGGGGGGGTCACGGCACCCATCGTGTTTGAGAGGAGCCGGCCGAACGTGGCGTCGGCGACCTGTGTCGCCCCGCAGGTGCTGGTAAAGGAATAGACATAACCGGCACCGACCCGCCAGCCCGCCAGGCCGGGGATGGAGGTGAATATGTTCTGGCTCACGTAGTACAGGCTTGCTCCAGACTTCACCGCGGTGAATGTCTCGGTGCCTGAGAAACTGTCCAGCGGCGCTGTGAACGTGTCGGGCACGCCGGCCCGGATCGTGGCGTTGGGCGTCGCCAGGGTGAGGGTCACGGTGCCATAGTTCGTGAAACTCGTCGGCGGCGTGACGGGCAGGATGGTGCCGATCAATCCAAAGTTGCTGCCCTCATACGAGAAGTACGCGACCCACTCGCTGGTCACCAGCCGCCCGCCTGTCTGAACCCAGTGGACGAGCTGCTGTTGTCCCAGTGAGGGCATGGGCCCCGACGTCCAGTTGGCGTTGGCTTGGAGGTACACGGTGTCGATCCCCGCGAGGGACTCCGAGCCGGTGAACGCCGTGTATTCGACGCCCCGCACCACCGTGTGACCGCGGCTGGTCAATGCCAGCACCACCGCGTCATCGACAGCACTGGTGCCGCTGGAGAACATATAGACGTTGACAGCGTGCCCCGCCGTCGCCGCGCACCCCAACGCCAGCGCCGCGGTCATGAACTTGTAACGCATAGCGATCCTCCACGGGTCCAGACACTCGGCATCGATCAATCGGTTGTCAGCGTACCCAAACCCGGGGGGCTGTCCAGCGGTTTTTATCGCGCTCGTCCGCCGGCCAAAGGCGGCAGGGCCGGGTCAGCAGTTCCCGCCCGCCAAAACGCGGAAGAACGCCTCGACGTCGGCGTCCGTGCCGATGTCACCGTCGACGTCGAAGTCGGCAGAATAGGGGCAGGTTTCGCAGCAGTTGCCGCCGAGGCACTCAAAGAATGCCTCGATGTCCGCGTCGGTGCCGGAGTCGCCATCGCCGTTGAAATCCGCTGTGTGGACGGTGACAACGATTTCATCGCTTACGATCGTGGCGCACGCGTTGGAAGCGATGCAGCGGACTCGGTACTGCGTGATCACCGGGCAAGGGTTGATCGCCAGCATGATCCCCGGAGCATGCGGTGCGTCGCACTCGATTGTGCCCCCGCAGGAAAGCGGAATGGTCCCGCTCACCAGGTCCGTCCAATCATCGCCCGACAGAACCTGCCACTGCAGCGTGACATCAGTGCCCCCCACGGTCCAACCAAGGCCGGGCGCCATGACGCCCGGGCACACAGAGCCGAAAGGAAAAGGTTGGTGATGTATCCAGATGCAATCGACCTCAATGATGTATCCCGACACGGGCGAGGCGGCGTCGGAGCCGACATCCTTCCGCCGGTTCGGGAGCGCATCGGCCGGGCCCTTGTAGTAGCACAGCCGATCGGCTGAACCCTCAGCGTTGTCGGGCTGGCCCGGGGCCCAGTTGGTGTAGGACCAGGGCTCGCCGGTGATCCACCCCCAGCCGCCGGCGGGCTCGGCCGCGCCGGGGTCCTGCACGCCCCCGATCCACGGCCCGTAGATCACGCCGTTGCGCTCCGGCAGCAAATACGGGAACTGGGCGATGTAGGCGTACACAAATGCATCTTCCTCGGCGGAGGTGATGGTCGCAAAGTACCCGCCGTGTTCCGCCGCCGATGCCTGGAGTTCTTCCCACGACCGAAAGAAGTCCCGCGTCACCAGGTACCAGTGCCCGTTCCCGCTGAACTGGACCCAGTCCTGGGCCCTCGCCGTGGATGGCATCGCGGCGAGCGCGAGCAACGCCAGAATCAGGAGGCCGAAAGAACGCACGCGGGATGTAAAAAATGAGTTGACCATGTATGGCTACTTTCCGCACGCGGCATGAAGGAGATGTGAAGGACCCCCGCCGCAAGAACCGGTGCAGCGAGTGACACCGGGCGTTCTCGCCACGCGTGGAGGACGCAGCTGCTCCTTCAGCAAGCCGCGCCCGCCAAAACGCGGAAGAACGCCTCGATATCCGCATCGGTGCCGATATCACCATCGCCGTTGAAGTCGGCATCGGGGGGGCAGGTGGCGCAGCAGGAGCCGCCCAGGCACGCGAAGAACGCCTCGATGTCGGCATCCGTGCCGATGTCGCCGTCGCCGTTAAAGTCCGCCGAGCAGGGCGGGGCCTGGCTCAGCGTCGCCACGAAGCCGCCCACGTTGTTGAACCACCCCGTGCCGTCGGAGGTGCCCAGGAACAGCCGCGTCGTGCCGGTGGGCGGGATGAACTGCTGCACCGTGCCGTCGGGGGCGCGGCCGTCACCGATGATGAACAGCTGCTTGAGCTGCGGCGCCAGGGTGTGGAACGCGAGCGCGGCCGGGCTGTTGAGGTTCAGCGTCGGCGGGGCGGGCGTGGTGTCGGGGCGGTCACTATCGAGGAACACGCCCAGGAGGCCGCTGGCGGTGCTCACGCACAGCCCGCTGAGACCAAAGGCCGGGTTGTGGCACAGGTTGCCGAAGGGGCAGCCATCGGGCGGGCACGAGACGCTGGGGGCATAGCCCGCCTGGCCCGTCACGCTCGCGAACGACACCGCCCCGCTCCCGGCCAGCGGCACCAGCACCGGCGACTGGTTGGGCACGATGTCGCCTTCCAACCCCGTCCCCGCGGGCATCCCCGCCAGCCAGGGGTTGGCGGTGCCGGGCACCGAGACCTGCACGCTCTGGGCCAGTGCCGCGGCGGGCAGGGCAAGTGATCCCAGCACGCACGCGATAAACGCACGGTTCGCACACATGTCATGAGGCTCCATGGGGGTACGCCCCGCCGGAGCGTTCATGCTCCCCAGGCCGCGACCAGCAGCGCGGTTATCCCACGCACCGGGGGGCTTGTCAAGGGCTTTATGGGTGCATGGGCGCGAGGCCAAGGTGGGGCGGCGTGACGCGAAGGCCGGCTTTCGCGACGCCAAGGCCCGGCCTGGTGAGGTTCAGGCAGGCCTTGGCGACGCCAGGGCCCGGCTTGCCGGGGCTCCGGCAGGCTTTCGTGAGGCGCAGGCAGGCCTTGGTGACGCCAAGGGGGGTAAGGGCGGGGGCGGGGGCGGGGGCGGGGCGGGACGGGAGCGGGAGCGGTCAACTGATTCGCGCTCCCGCGCTCAAGCCGGGCCCGCAGCGCGCCGATGCCATGGATGGCGGCGCGGCGCGCGGGGGTGTTCCCAGCGCGGGGCCGCAGGGTTTTATGCGAAGGAGCCGCGTCATGGCCATCATCCCCGACAAGAAGGTTGAACAGGTGGAGTTCTGCGAGGGCCACGCGCCGGTGTGGACGGCCGCGCCCCCGGCGGCCATCGGCCTCACGGCGGTGCAGTGCTCGGCGTTCACCACGCTCACGACGTCAGCCCGCAAGGCGTACAACGATGCGCAGGCCGCCAGGCTCGCGTACCACGCCGCCATCACCACGCAGAACCAGGCGATCGCCGCGGCGGTCAACAACGCCGCCGATCTCATCCGCTTCATCAAGAGCTTCGCGGAAGCGACGAGCAACCCCAACGCCATCTACGGCCTGGCGCAGATCCCCCCGCCCGCCACGCCCGTGCCCGCGACGCCGCCGGGCAAGCCCGCCAACATCGCCGTGGTGCTTGAGCCCAGCGGCGCGATCACGCTGTCGTGGGACGCGAGCAACTCGGCGGCGGGCAGCGGCGCGTTCTTCAACATCGCCCGCAGGCTGCCCGGGCAGAGCGCCTTCACGCCCCTGGGCGGCACCAGCGGCTCCACCAGCGCATCGCGGCGGATGAGCTTCACCGATGCCACCGTGCCCACCAGCGCGGCGGGCGCGGGCGCGCAGTACATCATCCAGGGCCAGCGCGGCACGATGCTCGGCACGCCCAGCGATGCGCTGGTCGTGCAGTTCGGCATCGACGGCCCCGGCCTCACCTTCACCACCATGTCCTCCAAGGGGGCGAAGATGGCGGCGTAGGCCCGCCGCAAGGCCCGCCGCGGAACAGATTACGCTCAGGGGCAAGCCGTGAGAGCCCCAAGGGAAGCCCGGCCTTCTGGCATAGAGCCGGCGCGTCGAGGAACTCGGCGTCGAATCCAGGGGCTGGCGTGCATCAGCCCCGCCCGATCCACGGCATGCACAACGCAAGAAGCCCCGGCGTCTCGGACGCGCGGGGCTCTTTGTGTTTGCTGAGGGTTCACAGGCGGGACGCCTGCGCCACCATGATCACACTTCTTCGGCCTTCCCGATCTGCCACTCTTCGAGCTCGATGGGGGCCTGGCGGCCGAAGATGGTGACCAGCACGCGCACGAGGCCCTTCTCGGGGAGGACCTCGTCGACCGTGCCCTCGTAGCTCTGGAAGGGGCCTTCCTTGATGACCACGTGCTCGCCCTTGGCGAAGACCAGCTTGACGCTGGGCTCGTCCTCGGGCTTGCGGCTGTCCTTGAGCATCTTCTCGATCTCGTGGTCCTTCATGGGGGTGGGGCGGCCCGCCGTGCCCACGAAGTCGCCCACGCCGGTGGTCTCTTTGATGAGGAAGAAGACGTCCTGGGGGATGCGGCCGTCGGGCTCGAGTCGCATCTCGACGAAGACGTAGCCGGGGTAGAGCTTGGTCTCGGTGACCTTCTGCTTGCCGCCCTTGATGGTCTTGGTCTTCTCCGTCGGCACCAGGATGCGGCCCACGAGGTGGACCATGCCCTCGATCTGCACCTTGCGGAGCAGCGTCTCGCGCACGCTGGACTCCTTGTTGCTCGCCACGCGCAGCACGAACCAGTTCATGCCCTCCTGGCGCACCATGTCGTCAACCTTCAGCAGGTCGGCCCGCTCGTTGGGGCGGCCGTCAAACGTCGCGGGGGATTCGGTCTTTTCCATAGGAACCTCGCTTGACCACATGTGCACAGAACCGGAACAGACAAATCAGACACTCGGGCAGACACTCAGGCAACCGACACCCAGGACCAGCGGTGTCCAGACCCGCAGCCGGAGAGGGGCCGCGGCACCCCCGACACCGGCACGAAACCCGATCAGGTGGCCCCCCACCAAAGCCCGCTCACTGAAGCGATCAGCCCCCGCCCGTGGGCGAGGAGCCGGACCCCAGGATGCCCATACGCTGGAAGACGATGGCGAAGATGGAGTCTGCCGCGAAGATGATGCCCGCGATGAGGAACGTCGCCCCGATCACCACATACGTCGAGTCGATGATGACGCGGCGGGTGCCCCAGTTGACCTTCTTCATCTCCGAATCGGTGGCGATGAGGAACTCGACCGGGCCGGGCTTGCGGCCGATGAAGGTGTAGATCGTGAAAATGCCTGCCACGGCAATGAGCGCGGCCACCGCCGACTGAAGGTACAGCAGGCGGAAGATCGGGATGCCCTCTGCGACCGTCACATTGGCGAAGAACGCGCGGGAACCATCGGGCGCGGCGACCACGGCCTGCTTGGTGTCACGGAGCGTGTGCAGCGGCTCGATGTTGATCTTGTCGAGGATCACGCGGGCGGTACGGATCGAGGGCGTGTAGGACTCGACGGTGCCTGCCGCGATAGTCTCGCCGGTGCTGCCCGCCTTGGTCAGTGCAACTGTCTGGCCCGGGGTGAGGGTGCCCTCGACCTGCGCCAGGCTGAACGTCCAGCGGGGCGTAGGGATGGGGAAGCGGACAAGCTGGCCCCACGACCACGCGATGGCGGCAAGGAAGAGGACGCCCACGCCGACGGCGGTCATCATGCGGACCCAGTATCCCTGGCCGTACTTGTAGATGCCGAAGGAGAAGTGGTGCGACCCTTCAGGGATAACACGGCGGGAGGGACTTGAACCCGCAACCTGCGGATTTGGAATCCGCTGCTCTACCAGTTGAGCTACCGCCGTTTCGTTCTTCGCGCCGTTGCGTCCGGGCGTACCGCTCCCGCTGCCGCCCTGACCCGACCCATCTTGATTGACCTGACCGGCCACAGGAGCCCTTTCGTGCCACGGACCTTTGTGAAGGTCTGTGTTGTACCGTCCTCGTTCCGACACATCTGCATTCTACAAGACACTGACCTTAAGAAAGGTCAGCGGCACTACTTGCGCTTGATCTTGTGCAGGGTGTGCTTGCGGAGGCGGGGGCAGTACTTGCTGAGGCCTTCCTTCACGCCCTCGGGCATGCCGCCCTTGGTGTTGAGGCTGGTGCGGTAGTTGAGGTCGCCCGTCTCGGTGCATTGCAGCCACACGTACTCGCGGGCGTTGGACTTCTTCTTCGCCATCTGGAACCTCCTGGGTACCCCCTCTCTCCGAGAGGGGTGCCCTGCAGAACTTCAAGGCCATCCGTAAGACCCTTCCCGGCCTTTCGACCGGGAAGGGAGGGGAAACTTTAGGAACCGAGGACTCCCCACTCGGAGAGAGGGGGTACCCATTAGTCGAGAATCTCAACCACGACGCCCGAGCCGATGGTGCGGCCACCCTCGCGGACGGCGAAGCGGAGGCCCTTCTCCATGGCGACCGACTTGCCCATGAGATCGATCTCCATGGTCACGTTGTCGCCGGGCATGCACATCTCGGCACCGCCGAGCAGCTTGGTGCTGCCCGTCACGTCCGTCGTGCGGAAGTAGAACTGGGGGCGGTAGCCGCTGAAGAACGGCGTGTGGCGGCCACCCTCTTCCTTGGTCAGGACGTAAACCTCGCCCTTGAACTTGGAGTGGGGGGTGATGCTCTTGGGCTTGCAGAGCACCTGGCCACGCTCGATGTCGTCCTTCTCAACGCCGCGGAGCAGGGCGCCGACGTTGTCGCCGGCCATGCCGCTGTCGAGGGTCTTCTGGAACATCTCGACGCCGGTGACGACGGTGGTCTTGATATCGGGCTTGAGGCCGACGATCTCGACGGTGTCGCCGACCTTGACGATGCCGCGCTCGATACGACCCGTAGCGACCGTACCACGGCCCTTGATCGAGAACACATCCTCGATCGACATGAGGAAGGGCTTGTCGATCTCGCGCGGGGGCTCGGGGATGTAGCTGTCGATGGCGTCGAAAAGCTCATCGATGGGCTTGCAGGCCGCATCATCCTTGGGGTTCTCGACGGCCAGCTTGGACTGGCCGCGGATCACCGGGGTGGTGTCGCCGGGGAAGCCGTACTTCTTGAGGAGCTCGCGCACCTCAAGCTCGACGAGGTCGAGCAGCTCGGGATCATCAACCAGGTCAACCTTGTTCATGAAGACCACGATGTGGGGCACGCCGACCTGGCGGGCGAGCAGCACGTGCTCGCGCGTCTGGGGCATGGGGCCGTCGGCGGCGGACACGACCAGGATCGCGCCGTCCATCTGGGCGGCGCCGGTGATCATGTTCTTCACGAAGTCGGCGTGGCCCGGGCAGTCGACGTGGGCGTAGTGGCGCTTGGGCGTCTCGTACTCGGTGTGCGACGACGCGATGGTCACCGTCTTGTTGGCGTCACGCACGGTGCCGCCCTTGGTGATGTCCGCGTAGGACTTGATGATGCCGCCGAACCGGGCCGCGGAGCGGGCCGACAGGGCAGCGGTGAGGGTCGACTTGCCATGGTCGATGTGACCGATGGTGCCGACGTTAACGTGTGGCTTTTTTCTCTCGAAGACGCCCTTTGCCATAATCCAGTTCTCCAACTAAAGCTTCGAGGGATCCCGGGGTAAGGACTTGGGGCGGGGCTCCCGAAACGCGCCTCCACCAAGCCAGCTGCAACACCAAGGAAAGACGGGAAAAACCAGGCCCGGCCCACGGCTGCCAAAACCGCGTGCCCCGAAAAAAGGACCCGACCCAACCCGCCGTCCTTCTACCAATTCTTCACAAGACAAGCCACCAAAGGGACTTGAACCCTTGACCTCTCCCTTACCAAGGGAGTGCTCTACCACTGAGCTACGGTGGCGAAAATCCGGCCATAACACCCACAAACCAGGCTTCTTTGGGCCACAACGGGGCCCCGAGGGCAAACCCGCCAAGCCCATAGAAGACAGCCCCCGCGCGGACCGGCCGCGCGGGGAGGGATAATCGCGGGGAAGGCAGGGGGGTCAATCACGACCGCCGATGGCCGGGCGGCGAGGATTCGAGGCTCTCGGCCGCCTCCCGTGGGAACGGGTGGCCTTGACCGGGAAGGACATGGCGTCGCTTCAAGCGGGTCTTCTCATATTCATAGGATTGGACGGCGATGCTCACCACCCTGTTTCTTGACCTGAACTCCTACTTCGCTTCGGTGGAGCAGCAGGTGCAGCCGGGGCTGCGGGGGCGGCCCATCGCGGTGGCGCCGATCACCGGGGACAGCGGGTGCTGCATTGCCGTGAGCTACGAGGCCAAGGCCTTCGGGGTGAAGACCGGCACTCGGGTGGGGGAAGCCAGGGCGATGTGCCCGGGCATCGAGATCGTGGATGCCCGCCCACGTCTGTATGTGCTGATGCACCACCGCGTGCTGAAGGCGATTGATCAGCACATCCCGATCGACAAGGTGCATTCCATCGATGAGGTTTCCTGCCGTCTAGACCGGACGCAGCGGACTGCGGAGGCATGCACCGCGCTCGCGGCACGCATCAAGGCCGAGATTCACGACCGGTGCGGCGTCTGTATGCGGTGCTCCATCGGGGTCGCGCCCAATCGGGTGCTGGCGAAGCTGGGGACGGACCTACAGAAGCCCGACGGGCTGGTGATCTTCCGAGATGAGGACCTGCCGCACGCGATTGAGCACCTCTCACCGCAAGAGCTCTCGGGCATCGGCCCACGGATGATGGAACGGCTGAAGCGTGCAGGGATCAACACCATCGGCGACCTGTTGCGGCGGTCAGAGGGTGAGGCACGCGACCTCTGGGGCGGTGTGATCGGCGGGCGGTGGTACCACCTGTTGCGCGGCAAGGAGCTCCGCGAAGCAGAAACGCACAAGGGTTCCGTCGGCCACCAGCATGTCCTTGCGCCTGAAGTGAGGACGGCGGAGGGCGCGCGGAGCGTGTCGCTGCGGCTGCTGCTTAAAGCCGCGGCACGCCTGCGGCATGATGGGTACGCGGCACGCAAAGTCTCCCTTGGCCTGCGGTTCCCCGGGGAGCGGCCAACGGTGAACGCCTGGAGCGGACCATCGTGGCACAAGTGGGCACCACTGGGGTCGGGCTGCGTTGATACCAGCACCATGCTTGAAGCCCTTGACGGATTGTGGAAACTCGCGCCCGTGGCCCCCCCACTGCTTGTGAGCGTCACGCTGATGGACCTGATCGCGCCGGCGAGCCTCACGCTGCCACTGTTTGGGAACCAGACCCGGCGCGAGAACCTGTCCAAGGCCATGGACGCGGTGAACCGGAAGTTCGGCGCCAACAAGGTCTACACCGCGGCAACACAGGATGTCCGCACGCACGGCACCGGTGGGATCGCCTTCAACTATGTGCCGAACCTGGATATTCCCGACAGTGTTCAGTCACGCCAACGCGTCGATGCGAATGCGGGGAAAAAGACATGGCTTACAGACGCGGAGATGGAGGCGCTGCTTGATGCATCGCTGCTGCACCGGTGAAGAGGCCGCCACCTGAAGTACACATTTTCATTTTCCGGCGCAAGCGTGCGTTGAGCGCGATGTGAACGGTGGTTCACAAACAGCGACTAGATTAGGGTTTGTCCGCTGCCTGCCCTGCGCCCACAGCGCACCGGCTCCCCGTTACCACCGCACGCCTATGACCCGCCCCCACGATCACCCTGCTCCCCCGCACCGTGCGACCCCCGGCCTCCATGATGGCTTTGTGCGCGTGCGCGGAGCGCGCGAGCACAACCTCAAGAACATCGATGTTGACATCCCCCGCGATGCGCTCGTGGTGTTCACTGGCGTGTCCGGCTCAGGGAAGTCTTCGCTCGCCTTCGGCACGCTGTACGCGGAGGCGCAGCGTCGGTACCTGGAGTCGGTTGCGCCTTACGCGCGGCGGCTCTTTCACCAGATCGCCAACCCGCAGGTCGACGAGATCGCGGGCCTGCCGCCGGCGGTTGCGCTGCAACAGCAGCGCGGCACACCCACCACCCGCTCGTCGGTCGGCAGCGTCACGACCCTCTCGAACCTGCTGCGCATGCTCTATTCGCGCGCGGGAGACTATCCGGCGGGCCAGGGCCTGCTTTACGCCGAAGCCTTCTCGCCAAACACGGTGGAGGGCGCGTGCCCCACATGCCATGGGCTGGGCAGGGTGTACGACGTGACGGAGGCGTCGATGGTACCGGACGATCGCAAGACCATCAGGGAGCGGGCCATTGCCGCGTGGCCACCGGCGTGGCATGGCCAGAACCTGCGCGACATCATCACGACGCTCGGGCATGACATTGACGTGCCATGGAGGGATCTGCCGCGGAAGACGCGGGATTGGCTGCTGTATGCGGAGGAGCAACCGACGGTGCCGGTGTACGCCGGGTTCAACATCGCGGAGGTGAAGAGGGCCCTGAAGGCGAAGGCGGAGCCGAGCTACCAGGGCACGTTCACCGGGGCGCGCAAGTATGTGCTGGAGACGTTCGCGAAGACCGAGAGCACAGCGATGAAGAAACGCGTGGCGCAATACCTCGTGAGCAGCGCGTGCCCGGCCTGCTACGGGAAGCGGCTGAAACCCGGTCCGCTGTCGGTTCAATTCGCAGGTCTGGACATCGCGCAGATTTCGGAGTTGCCCTTGTCGAAACTTGCAGCACTGCTCCGGCCATTCGCCAGCGGCAAGGGCTGGGGAACAGCGAAGTCGCGGAATGAACACCCGGAAAAGGCGATCGTCACGCAGCGGATCGTCGGTGATCTCGAAGCGCGGCTTGATGTCATCATGCAGCTCGGGCTGGGCTACCTCTCCATGGACCGCAGCACCCCCACTCTTTCGCCGGGCGAGTTGCAGCGGTTGCGCTTGGCCACTCAGGTGCGTTCGAACCTCTTTGGTGTGGTGTATGTGCTCGATGAGCCTTCGGCAGGTCTGCACCCGGCCGATACCGAGTCGCTGCTGAGCGTTCTCGATAGCCTGAAGGCCGCGGGGAACACCCTGTTTGTCGTCGAGCATGAGTTGGACGTCGTGCGGCACGCGGACTGGATCGTTGATGTCGGGCCCGACGCCGGTGAGAAGGGCGGGCAGGTGCTGTACAGCGGCCCACCGGCAGGGCTGGCAGATGCTGCGGGCTCACGGACTGCGCCGTTCCTCTTCGCCAAGGCCGGGACTGCCGCGGAGCAGGCAATGCGCAGCCCCAACGGATGGCTGACACTGGAGGGGATCACCCGGAACAACATCAACGGGCTGAGCGTGAGGATCCCGAAAGGCGTGCTGACGGCTGTCACCGGCGTCTCGGGCTCAGGGAAATCAAGCCTGATCAGCCAGGCGCTGGTGGAACTTGCAGGTGCCGCGCTTGGTCACACCCCGCAACCCGAGGAGGAGGAAGGCCCAGAACTCGAGCGCGCGACGGAGACGCTCGGGGGGGCGATTACGGGTGGACTGGAGACGATCAAACGGATGGTGCGTGTGGATCAGCGGCCCATCGGTCGTACACCGCGGTCCAACCTGGCAACCTACACGGGCCTGTTCGATGATGTACGGCGGATCTTTGCCGCGACCAAGGCCGCCCGCGCCCGCAAGTATGACGCCGGCAGGTTCTCTTTCAACGTCGCGAAAGGGCGCTGCGAAACGTGCCGCGGCGAAGGCTTTGTATTTGTGGAACTGCTGTTTCTTCCCAGCGTGTACGCCCCGTGCCCCACCTGCCATGGGGCCCGCTACAACGCAAAGACGTTGGAGATCGAGTTTCAGGGCAAGAACATCGCGCAGGTTCTGGGCATGAGCGTGGAACAGGCCGCGGAGTTCTTTAGCGGAGAATCCTCGCTGAAGAATGCGCTTGGCGTGCTGCTGCAGGTGGGGCTGGGTTACATCCGGCTGGGGCAGCCTGCGACGGAGCTGTCCGGCGGCGAGGCACAGCGGGTCAAGCTGGCGACCGAACTGCAGCGCATCGGCCGAGGCAACACGTTGTATGTGCTGGATGAACCCACCACAGGCCTGCACCCCGCGGACGTGGAAAGACTCATGACGCAGCTTGAGAGCCTGGTGGATGCCGGGAACACGGTGGTCGTTGTTGAGCACGACATGCGGGTCATCGCGGGCAGCGACTGGGTCATCGACATGGGTCCGGGGGCTGGTGACGAGGGGGGTCGCGTGGTGACCGATGGAACACCCGCTCAGGTCGCGACGGTGCGGAAAAGCCGCACGGCAAAGTATATTCAGCGATTCATCCAGGGATCGTACGGCGGATAAGCGCCGGCCGCGGCCTATTTCTTCAGGGCCTTGCGGACCTCGTCGAGCAGGCGCTCGACCTGGAACGGCTTGAAGAGCACGCTCTGCAGGCCCTCCTGGCTGGCGCGGACGATGGAGTGGTGCGGGTCGTAGCCGAAGCCGGTCATGAGGATGACAGGGGCGCCTGTGTTGCGCTTGTGGGACGCGGCGAAGATCTCGTAGCCGTTGTGGTCGGGCATGCGGATGTCGCTGACGATGAGGTCGAAGCCATTATCGCCGGCGACCACGAGGGCGTCCATCGCTTCTTTGCCGTCCTTGCAGACCACGACGCTGCAACCGCGGGTGGTGAGCACATCACCGATGATGCGGCGGATGCGGGGCTCATCGTCGGCGACGAGGACTCGCTTGCCGCGGAGGATGGGGTCCTGGCTCTTGTCGGCCATCGCCTGCTCGACGCCCAGCAGGCTGGCGGGCCCGGCAGCGCACTCCTGGATGCGCGTGCGGATGGAATCGAGGTCGCGCTTGATGCGCTCGAGGTGTGAGTGCGTTGAAGGGCCGGACGAGGCGGTTTCAATCTCCAGAACCTCAACCTCGTGGGCGATATCCGCCAGCGGTTCGTTCAGCTCAACCGCGACGCGCCCGCTGATGCTCTGGTTGGTGGTCGTCCGCTCGACGACCAGCAGGTCGAGCATGTTGATCGCAACCGCCACATACCGCGCGAAGATCTCGCCGAGCTGGCGGTCCTCTTCATCGAAGGCTTCCGCCTGCGCGCTCTCCACGTTCAGCACGCCGATGACCTTGTCGTGCAGTCGCAGGGGCACGGTCAGCGAGCTCTTCGCACCGTCGATGCCTGCGAGGTACATCTCATCGCGGCAGGTATCGGGGCAGAGGTAGCTGCGCCCCGAGGCTGCGACGTGGCCGCTGATGCCGTAGCCCTCGAGCGCCGGTTTGATCACCGTCTCGCCGTACTCGCTGGGCAGGCCGTAGCCGATGACCAGTTCAAGCTTGCCCGCGCGCTCATCGAGCAGGCGGATGGCGAAATGGTCAAAGTGGAGCAGGTCGCGGGCAACGCGGATGATCTTGTCTTCCAGCAGCTTCAGACGCTCGTGGGCGTTGTACTTGCGCACCACGTCCGCGTCGAACCGCACCAGTTCGCTGCCCGCGAGGTCGATGGCGTTGATCTTCTGCTGGAGCTTCTTCGCGGCGGTCACGTCGCGCAGGCTCACGACCAGGCAATCCCCCCACCGCTTCATCCCGGGGCCGAGCGCTTGCAGCGTGGACCGCGGCAGGGGCGACACTAAAAGCTCGTAGAACTGGTCCTGATCCGCCAGCGGGAACTCCGCCCGGACGCTGGGGACGGGGTAGGGCAGGTCAAGCGGGGGCGATGGGTGGTCGCGATCAAACTGACGGCACGTCCAACTGACACGCTCATGCATACCCCCACTCAGCCCCCTGAGCAGGTCATTGGACCAGATGCTCTGGCCCGAGCGAGAGAACAGGCCGACGCCCTCACCGATGGAGTTGAGCAGTGACAACGCCAAAGTGCCGACGGAGTGGTCGAGGGGCTGGCTATCCCCCGGCAGGGCCGGGGCGTCTTCTGGTTCAGGGGTGTGGTGAGGGTCTTGGTGGTCGGAAGTCACGGCTGAGACGCTCAAGGGCTGCGAACCGCGGAACGCGTGGGGCGTAGGTTCGCCACGACCATCTTCAAACCCAAACTGGCCAGGCTGCCTGTTCAATGCGCTCCTGCCGGGAATGCCAAACACATCATCCTGGGCCCGTGACAAGTGTAGCGAGCGACAGGGGTTGATCGAAAGCCCTTTTCGACCTCTTTCTATGTATTCGACCGATAACGGTGCCCAGACGCACCCTTGTCTTCGTATCGGCAGGGGCAAGGACTTACGGATACCTCTTCATGCTGCTGGTCGATGGAGTTCACAAATCATTTGGTGCGGTTAAGGCCGTCCAGGGCATCTCCTTTGAGCTTCAGCCGGGCCAGGTGGCCGGTCTGCTGGGCCCCAATGGGGCTGGCAAGACCACGACCATCCGCATGATCACCGGGTTTTTCCTGCCGGACCAGGGCCGGGTGCTGATCGGCGGGTTCGACACGATCGACGATCCGCAGCGGGCGCACACCCGATTAGGCTATCTGCCCGAGAACACGCCCCTCTACCCGGAGATGCGGGTCAGCGACTACCTCAACTTCCGGGCCAAACTGTTCGGGATGGACCGCCGCGCTCGAAAAAACGCCGTATCGCATGTGCTCAGCCGGTGCTGGCTCAAAGAGGTCCAAACCCGCCGCATCAGCAAACTGAGCAAGGGGTTCCGCCAGCGCGTCGGCCTCGCGGCAGCCCTGTTGCACAACCCCCCCGTGCTGGTGCTGGATGAGCCCGCCAACGGCCTGGACCCCTCCCAGATCCGCGAGACCCGGCAACTGGTCCGCGAGCTGGCGTCGGACCGGACCATGCTGATGAGCTCGCACATCTTGCCGGAGGTGGAAAAAATCTGCGACCGGGTGATCATCGTCGCGGCAGGCAAGGTGAAAGCCGACGGGGCACCCTCGCAGCTCATCCGCGATGCGGGCGACCAGGGAACCTACCTCGTGCAGTCCAAGGGCGGACGGCCGGGCGATGATGACCGGTTCTCCCGCATCATGACGACCGTGCCGTATGTACAGACCGCCCGCCGCACCAACCCGGACCGGGCGGGCGAGGTGATGGACTGGACGCACTGGGTGATCGTTTCGCGCCGGGGCGCACCCGACCTGCGCGAGGCCATCGCGCATGCCGCGATGCAGAACGGCATCATGCTGCGGGAGCTGCGCACCGATGCGGTGACGCTGGAGCGGGTGTTTCTGCGCCTTGTGGAAGATGCGGACCGGCCTGCCGCGCCCACCGATGCGGAGGCTGCACCAGCGGCACCCACCGACAGCGGAGCAGCATCATGACCGGCGCGTGGGCGATCGCGACGCGCGAGCTGAGCGCTTACTTCCGCCAACCAGCGGGATGGATCATCATCGCGCTGTACCTGCTGCTGACGGGGGTGGTGTTCAGCCTGTCGATCCTCGTGCCGGGCGAGCCCGCGAGCCTGCGGACCTTCTTTTCGCTTTCGGGATGGCTGCTGCTGCCGGTGGCACCGGCGATCTCCATGCGTCTGATCTCCGACGAGCTGCGCTCGGGCACGATTGAGCCCCTTCTCACATCGCCGCTCTCGGGCGCTTCGCTCATCCTGGGCAAGTTCACCGGGGCATGGCTGTTCCTGCTGGCGATGCTGATCCCCACGGGGGCGTACATCGCGGTGTTGTTCCGCGTCTCGCAGCCTGCCCCCGATGTCGGGGCGCTGATTACCGGCTATTCCTCTCTGATCCTCGTGGCGGGGCTGTACCTGTCCATCGGCACGCTCGCTTCGTCGTTCACCAGCAACTCGACGCTGGCCTTCATGATGACGCTGTTCGTCATATTGGGGCTGATGTTCATTGAAGCAGCGTACGCGAATGTGCCGCAGTTCCTGCGTCCTGCGGTTGCCGCGCTGATGCTGCGGCCGCGCGTGGACGACTTTGCACGCGGGGTGATCGATACGGGGCATGTGATCTTTTTTGTCACCGGCACGGCGTGGTTCCTGCTGCTCTCCGTTGCCAGTGTGGAGCTTCGTCGATGGCGGTAAGCCCGGGCACAACTCCGTTCCGCAAGCAGCCCGAGCCGATGCTGCGCGGCCGCCAGCGCCGTCTCCGCACGCTGCTGACCACCGGCATCACAGTATTGGCCGTCACCGCCACGATCGTCATTGCAAATGTCGTTTCAGAACGCTACCACCTCCGATTCGACGCCACTGCCGCAGGCACCCAGCGCCTGGCCCCCCGCACGGACCGCCTGCTCTCCCGCCTGGGCAGTCGGATGCGCGTGGTCATCGCCACCGACCTCAAGGGGACCGAGCAGCGATCGAAAGATCGTGTGCGCGATGTGCTGGCAGAGATGAAGCGGTCATCGCGATACTTCGATTACACGCTGATCGATACCGCATCGGTGAGCGGGCTGGAAACATACAAAGCCCTCATCCGCGAGCTTGCGGCGCGGGACCAGAAGCTGATCGATGAGCAGACCGGCGCCGCGGGACGCGCCGAGCTTGCGGCACAGTCTCTGGGGAACTACCTGACCGGCGACCTTTCCCCCGCGCTCCTCGGCGTTCAGGCGATGATCTCCGATGCGACGCCCGTCGGTCAGAACAACCGGGCCTACTTCGAGCAGGCCGCGGCGGGTGTTCGTCTGCTGGCGCAGGACCTTGCCGCGGGGATCGGTCATTCAAAGGAAGCGCTTGGACAGACCCTTGATGACATTCCAATCCCGGCGACGGATCGGGCAGCACAGGCGCTCATCGAACCGCTGACAAAGTCGGTGGATCAACTGACCGAACTGGCAACTCAGCTCGCGCGGTTCGCGGATGCGACCGGGGCGGGCGCCAACGGGAAGCAGGCGAGAGAGCTGATTCCCCAGGTCAGCGCCCAGCGTGACCAAGCGGCGGTGATCCTCGACGGGCTTCGCCGGATGAACCGGCTGGACCTGCTGCGGATGACGGATGTGCTGAAGACGGGCAATGCGGCGCTGGTGGTGGGCCCTGCGAACTTGGGCCTTGCCGCGATGGACCTCGATTCGCTGCTGCCTTCCGGGGCGTACCTCGAGGCGACGGGCATGGGCAAGGCAGACCTGAGCCGGCGCGTCGAAGAGCTTGTGACCACCGCGATTGCTGCGCTGCTGAACCCGGTTCGCCCCATCGTGGTGCTGACGCACGCTGAGCGGCCGCTCTTCGACCAGCCGCAGATCGTGGAGCGCAACTTCGGGGCGATGCGTCAGCGGCTGCTCTTCCGCGGGATTGACCTTCTGGAATGGGCGGCGACGGTTGATCCGGCCCCGCCCAAGCTGGCAGAGCTGAACCCGGGCGACAAACGGCCTGTGGTGTATCTGACGTTCCCTGCCGAGTCGACGGAGGGCGGCGACACCAAAGGCAGCACGGGCGTGCAGCGTGCCACGAAGATGGGTGAGGTCATCAACGCGCTCGTTCTGGGCGGCAAGAACGTGCTGCTGACGGCGAACCCCTGCATCCTTCAGACTTATGGGCAGCCCGACCCGATCGCGCCGGCGCTTGAGCACTTTGGGCTCGTCGTCGAGTCGGGCCGGCCGCTGCTGTGGGACCAGGTCAGCCGTCAGGGCCGTCGGGTTGAGACAGAGCACGCGGTGATGCCCGAGGAGAACAGCGGCTCACTACCCAGCGCCATCATGGGCCTGCGCATGCTGTTGCCTGGGCCGGTTGCGTTCCACGAGCACGTGGGGGACAGCAAGGAGCCCATCACGCTGTGGAGGCTGTATTCCATCCCCGCAAGCGACCGCGTGTGGTCCGAGTCGCAGTGGCTTCAGTTGTGGCAGACACCGCGCGATCAGCGGGCCCTCATGCCCAACCAGCCCGTGTTTGATGATGGACGCGATGTCCGCTGGCCGCAGGGCATGATGGGCCAGAAAGAGCAGAGCTGGCTGGTTGCCGCGGCTGTCGAGCGCCGGCCTGCACGGGGTGCGCCGCAGCGGCTTGTGACTGTGGGATCGCGGGAATGGTTCAGCAACAAGGCCGTTGAGCCCAGGGTGAGCATTGATGGGCGGACGGCGATGGTCTCGCCCGGCAACCTGGAACTGCTGGAAGCGTCGGTCTATTGGCTTGCGAATCAGGATGAGCTGATCGCGCAGAGCGCCACCGCCCAAACAATCCCGCTGATTCAACCGATTGATGTGAAAGTGTTGTCGGGGTTGCGCCTGACAATGATCGTCGGCCTGCCGCTGGGCGTGCTGGCGCTGGGGCTGGTGTACCGGCTGCTGCGGGGCTGAAACACCGCGATCACGGCGTCGACCGCACGATCGAAGAAGTCCGGCTGGTGGGGCTTGATCTCAAACAGCGCATGCTCGCAGCCGCAGGCGCGGCAGGGGGGGTTGTCTCCATGGGCAACGAGCAGCACTCCGCCACATGCACGGCATGGGCGAGGACGCACCTTCCGTGCCGCGTGGGCGATGCCGCACTCAGGGCAGGTGGGGTTGGCATCATCCAGCCCGCGCAGCTCATAGCGGCACCGGCGGCAGGGCAGCTCGGCGCGGTCGCGCGGCAGTGTGCAGATGAAAAGGCCGACCACGGTGATTGCAATGCCCTCCACCGCGAGCAGCAGCGGGAAGAGGGGGCCGTGCAACGCCACGGGAAAGACGAGCCTTGAACACTCGTGGAGCACGGCCACCAAGGCTACCCCCAGCACGCCCAAGAGCAACGCCGCGAACGCGGGCCACGAGCGCCGCCAGCGCCACGTGAATGACCACACCAGCACGGCATACATCGGGAAGATGACCATCGCAGCCCCAGTGTACCCCACGCGCCAAGCCGCTCAGCGGCCGGCCTTGAAGAACGTGCGGAGGGACTCAAACAAATCATCCCGCCCATTGACGCGGCTGGTCACGAGCTTGGGACCCGACTCATCCGCAGCGCCGTCGGGGAACGACTCGGCGAGCACCCCGTGGAATGAGCCGCTGCCGTATGCCGAAGCCACCTGGCAGTACCCGAAGAGGTTGCAGAAAGGCAGCAGCGACTCGCGCAGCAGCTTCACGCACAGGCGGTTGTCGGCGTCTGACGAGTTGTCACCATCGGAGAAGTGGAAGAGGTAGATGTTCCAGTCGTTGGGGTCATAGTGCGCATCGAGCAGCGCTTTGCAGGTGGTGAAGGCGGAACTGATCCGCGTGCCACCATCCTCTCGGACGGAGAAGAACGTCTTCTTGTCAACCTCACCCGCGCGGACATCGTGGACGATGTAGCGGCTCTCGATGCCCTCGTAGTTGCGGCGCAGCCAGGTGTCGATCCAGAACGCCTCGAGGCGGACAAGCTCCTTCTGCTCATCACCCATCGAGCCCGACACGTCCATCATGTAAACGATGACGGCGTTGCTCTGCGGTTTCTTGACCTCATTCCATGTGCGGAAACGCAGGTCATTCTTGATGGGGATGATGATCGGGTTCGCAGGGTCGTACTGACCCATCGCGAGCTGACGCTTCAGCGCCTCGCGGTAGGTGCGCTTGAAGTGCCGCAGCGATGCGGGGCCCACCGGGCGCACGCCCGTGTACTTGTCCTTGATGGTGGTGAGCTGGTGGTGGCCCCGGGGCTTGATCCGCGGCAGCTCCAGCTCCTCCGCGAGGATGTCGGCCAGCTCCTCGAGCGAGACGTCCACCTCGAGCAGGTGCTTGCCCTCCTGATCGCCGCCCTGACCGTCCTTCCCCTGGCCGGGCTGGCCGACGCTGTCACCCTCATCGCCCGAACCCATGCCTACGCCGCCGGAGTTGTCGCCGTAGCGGAAGGTGGGGATATCGATGTCGTGTACGGGGATTGAGACGACGCGCTTGCCTTCGCGACCGAGCAGCTCGCCGCGCGACAGAAACCGCCGCAGGTCCTTGCGGATCTTGCCGCGGACGATCTGCCGGAAGCGCTGATGGTCCTGTTCGATCTTGTTGACCATGGGCGGTACGCCATCCTGACGGAAAGCCGGTGTCGTTCAGTATCCTGTACGATTTCGGCCGTTGGGTGGTTTGCCTTGAATGGAAACGTCCGGAAACGTGGGGCTACGCCCGCGGCTGGACACGCGAACGGCGGGCCAGCAGCACCATCGAGACCACGCCCACCGGAACGGCCACTACAAGCTCGCAGGCCCGGTTGAGGAGGTCGATTGCCAGACCGCTGCCGCGGGTGAGGGCGGCTGCCCCGGTAAACCACGGCGGCAGGAGGGGACCGACCAGCCCGATGGCCCATTCACGCACGCCAAGGCCGTTTCCCAGCAGGGGAAGCTGCACCGCGGCCTGACTGACAACCGCCAAGGCCGTCGCCGCCGGCGCTGAGACAGGCTGCCCAACCACGCGCAGCATTACGGCATACCGAACAGCCCAGGCAAGCACGTCAAGGATGCGCACGCCCAGGGCCGCCGCCATGAACCAGCGCTGGCTGCCGCGGGATCGCTGCACCAGGCCCCAGCCGATGCCGGTGAGGCCCGCACCGACCATGCAGCCTGCGAACACGGCTTCTGACACCCTGCCGGCAAGCGCGAAGGTGAACAGGCCCACGACCGCGATGGCGGTACACCCTGCGATCAGCGAGCCTACGACGGTGCCGATGGAGTGCTTGAGCTCGATGCCGTGGATCCGCTTGTGGTACGCAAGCCGCCCGAAGAGCCCGGGGGAGAGGGGGAGGTAGTTGAGCAGCCACGCAGCGCCGATGAGCTGTGATATTTCTCCGAAAGACACAGGCCTGATGGTCGCAGGAACGCTGCGGGTGAGGATGAGAAACACAGTGCTGGTCAACAGCCAGTTCACCAGCGGCAGCAGGATCGCCAGCGCGATCAGCCACCATGGTGAATCGCGGGCGGAATCCCATGCCTGGCCCAAGGCATCGCGCTGCGTTGATGCAACGTAGAGGGCGCCGAGCAGCAGCGCCGCGCCGATGAAGTAGGTGACCATCCGCGTGCCGCGTGCCAGCCCTGGGGCGGACGTTCCGATCGCGGGCACTTCTTGGTGGTCGGGGGGCGGCACTCAGGGTTTCTGCGGTACGGGGGGTGCGGCACGCAGCGGGGTCTCCGCGGCGGGCGGAGCGGCGGGCGGCGGGTTCGCCGCATCAGCACCGCCTCGGGAGTTGGCGTGGCGTGCGTAGCGGTCCTTGATCGACTCAACGACGCGTGTCAGCGCAGGGTCGTTGAGCGCAAGGCCTGCCGCCATGATCGGGTCGTCGGGGCCCTTGGTACGCAGCAAGACACCCATGAGCATCACGCGCGGGTCTTTCTCACGCAGCACCGCCGCGTCGAGCTCTTTCGCTTCGGGGACCCTTGCAGCCGAGGGCATAGCGGTGAGCACCAGCAAGCGTGCGGCAGGGCTCATCGTCGGGTAGCGGGCGACGAGGGTGTCCATCATCGGGTTGAGCGAGGGATCCGACCGTTGCAGCAGGCGGAGCCTTGCCGCGACCAGCAGCTCGGGCAACGCTGTTTCATCCGCGGTGCGTAGGCGGCTTGCAAGCTGCTCACCAGAAACCCGCGTCTCCGGCATCGCTTCGTGAAGGATTCCAACATCGATCTGCGACTCCATACAGCCAAGGCCCGCATGACGGGTGCCATCGCGAGCGGTTTCGAAGCCCTGGATCACCCTCCATCGCACACGCGTAGGGAACTCGCCGCTCTGCTGGATCGCGAAACCGACCTCGCCCACCTCGGGCCAGAGCACATACTGGACTTCCTCGCTGGGCATCAGGCGGAGGCGGCGGTCAAGCTCGAAAACCTCCGGCTCCAGGCGGTTCATGGGGATGCGGCCTTCAAGGGCTGGCACAAAGAGCAGACGCGTGCTGATGGCCCGACCTGAACCCAGGCCCATCGGAGCAGGGGAAAGATTCCGCAATATCACGCGGACGTTGCCGCGGTCGAGCGTGCCGGACTTATTGGTCGCTGCTTCGGCGCGCATGGACTGAAAACTGCCTGGGCGGGAAGCCATTGCGTCCACCCACGCCGGGATGGAGTTGGCAAACTCTTCGGCATCGCCCGCGATGAGAGCGACCGGGGGCCGTGCCGCACCGCTTCGCTGCACGAGCGCCTCATCTCGATGGGCCGCCAGCGACCCCATCGCCGACAGGGGGGCCGTCTCGGCCACGCGGCGGTAGGCGCGGGCCGCTTCGCCATCGGCTTCCGTTCGCTCCAGCACCACGGCCCGGCCCAGCGACACCCACAGCGAGTCACCCGCGCGGTCCAGCAGGTCCATCGCCTTGGCGTCTTCCTTGTCACGGATGGCACGCCATGCGTCGTTGAGGGGGGACGACTCTGCGCCGTTGTCGGCCAGCAGCAGATTGGGGTCTTCCGCGGTTTCGCCAGGCGGCGTGATTGACGGCTGCGCACCCTCGAGTGACGGCCCGACTGCCGCGGCAAGGCACTGCCACAGGTGGTGCTGGCCCAGCGTCAGCCGTACCTCTTCCGCGGCGTCTTCAGCCGTGATGTTCGTCGGGCGGCGGGTCAGGTCTGTCAGCAGTTCGACCTTTGAGCGCGTCGAACGGCCCATGTCCTGCAATGATGCGGCGACATCGTTGGGCCGATCAAGCACGAGCGCCGCGGCAAGGCGCACTTCCTCAAAGGGCGCGCCGAGTCGGACATCCTCGGGACGGTTGTTAAAGGCGCTGGCCTGCTCGCTCCCGGGCCGCCCCACATTGGCACGCTGCTGCTGCAGGTTCTGGTTGAGGGCATCGAGCATGCCGCGGGCGCCCTTGCCCCGCCAGTCGAGCACGAAGGAACGCACCACATGATCGGCCGTTTCGGGGATTCCCGCGGCAGCGTAGATGGTGCCGACAGAGGTGTGGAACCGCAGCGCGGCCTTGAACGCGCCCGCAGTCGCAAACTCATCGCGAAGCTGCGCGTGGACTTTGGGGTCCAGCGGGTCGGCCATCAACAGGTTGGAGAGCAGTTCCAGTTTGCCCAGCGGGTCACCGCTGACACGGTCGGAGAAATAGTTGAGCGCGAGCAGCGCCGCATCCTTGTTCGTGGAGTCCAGCGCCGTCGCCATCGTCAGCCGCTGAACGAAGCCGGCCTCGTCGCCGCGCTCCTTCAGGAGCAGGGCGGCATCCAGCGCCAGGCGCGAGCGGATGGCCGGGTCCAGCCCTTTGCCCACGTCACCGAGCGCCGCGTCATAGGCCGACAGGCGCTGCTCGGCCGTCTGCATCTGGCTGATGCGGGCCGTGAGCAGGCGGAGCAATGCAACGGTGTCACCCGGGTCGATCTTGATCAGCCGCTCGGTAGCCTCCAGCAGCGCGGCCTGGTCCCCGGCCGACCATGCCGCCTCGCAGATGCGGCGGGCAATGTCGCCGCTGTTGGGATCAAGCGACTGCGCCAGGCGCAGCACCTCGATGGTAATGGTGAAGTCGGAGGGGCGGGGCGTCTCGACAGAGCGCAGATCCAGAAGCGCGATGCGGGTGATCTCGCCGGCGATGAATGCGCCCAGCCCCGTCGCTTCGCGCGGGGCCGCGGCGGCACTCGGCTGCGCGTACGACACGCCGCAGGGCAGGCCCGCCAAGGCCGCCAGCAGAACCACCCTCATGGGACCACGTTTCACGCCAGATGGCTTCATGCCAGATGCCCCTTCCAAAGCCGCGGCAGGGTTGAGAACCCAACGGCCGGTCGGATGACCGGCCTGATGCACCGCCCACTATAAACGAAACCGCCGGGCGGATTGTTCACCCGCCCGGCGTACTTGTATCGATCCGAGCGGCCCTGCGGCTTGATGCGGGGGGGGGCTGATCCGCTCGCCTGATCCGCTCACCAGAGCCTTACCCCATCGCCATCGTGACGAGGAACTCGGCGTTGGTTTTGACCTTCTTGAGACGGGTCTTGAAGAGCTCCATGGCCTCCACGACGTTCATGTCGCTGAGCACCTTGCGGAGCCGGTACACCAGTTCCAGCTCTTTGGGGTCCAGCAGTAGTTCCTCGCGGCGGGTGCCCGACGCGGCAACATCAATCGCGGGCCAGATGCGTTTCTCAACGAGCTTTCGGTCCAGGTGGAGCTCGCTGTTGCCGGTGCCCTTGAACTCCTCGAAGATGACCTCGTCCATCTTGGAGCCGGTGTCCACCAGGGCCGTGCCGATGATGGTGAGGC
Organism: Phycisphaerales bacterium; assembly: GCA_038260025.1. Classification (GTDB taxonomy): domain Bacteria; phylum Planctomycetota; class Phycisphaerae; order Phycisphaerales; family UBA1924; genus JAEYTB01. The sequence goes on along the minus strand of JBBSOF010000004.1, from coordinate 87,097 downwards.
TGCCGCCCTTCTCGATGGCGCGGGCCGCACCGAAGAACTTCTTGGGACGCTGGAGGGCGTTGCTGTCGAGGCCGCCCGACATGATCTTGCCGCTGTGGGGCATCTCGGAGTTGTACGCACGGGCGAGGCGGGTGATGGAGTCGAGCAGGATGACGACATCGTCGCCAAACTCCACCATGCGCTTGGCCTTCTCGATGACCATCTCGCACACCTGAACGTGGCGCCCGGAGACCTCATCGAAGGTCGAGGCGACTACTTCCACATCCTTCTGAACGTTGCGTTTGAAATCCGTCACTTCTTCGGGCCGCTCATCAACGAGCAGCACGATGATGCGGGTCTCGGGGTAGTTGCGGCTGATTGCCTTGGTGATCTTCTGCAGCAGCACCGTCTTGCCGGTGCGGGGCGGAGCGACAATAAGGGCTCGCTGGCCCTTGCCGATGGGCGCGACCAGATCAATCACGCGGCACTCGATCTCGTCGGGGGTGGTCTCGAGGACGAAGCGCTTTTCGGGGTGCAGGGGTGTTAGGTCCTCAAAGCCGCGCAGGTCGTGCACCTTGGCCGGGTCGCGCCCGTTGACCTGATCGACGCGGAGCATGGCGAAGTACCGCTCATTCTCCTTGGGGGGGCGCACCGCGCCCTTCACCACCATGCCGCGGCGCAGGCCGTAGCGGCGCACCATCGAAGGGCTGATGTAAATGTCATCAGGGCCGGGGAGGTAGCTCAGCTCGCTGCTGCGCAGGAAGCCGAAGCCGTCCTGCATGATTTCCAGAGATCCCTCGCCGAACATGAGCCCCTGGCGGGCGGCGCGGGCCTTGAGAATCTTGAAGACCAGGTCCTGGCGGGGGATCTGCTGCACATCGGCAAAGCCCTCGCTGTGAGCGACTTTATGAAGCTCATCAACGCTCATCTGCTGGAGTTCACCGATGCTGACCGTCTCGCCCGTGGGCTTGAAGTCGGGGTTCTTGGCGACCTGTTCAAGTTCGGCCGCTTCGCGTTCCAACTCCTCATCACTGGGAAGGAACTGATCGAGGCGCGGGCCCTGGCTCATCAACGACATGCCCGGGCGCGGGCCGCTCTGAATGGGGCCGCCCATGCCCATGCCGCCCTTGCGACGCTTCTTCTTGCGGCGGAAACCACGGTCCATTTGATTGTCGTAGGGGTAGCCGCCACCACCACCGCCACCGCCGCCCCCACCACCCCCGCCACGGTCGCCGTACTGATTGACGTTACGGTCCTGCGAGAATCGATCGCCCTGGGGCCGGTCGCCCTGAGGCGGGCGATCACCTTGCGGGCGATCACCTTGAGGACGGTCGCCTTGGGGACGATCTCCCTGCGGCCGGTCGCTCGGGGGTCGATCACCCTGCGGGGGCCGGTCGGCAACCGGGCGATCGGCTGGCGGGGTGCCGTTCTGCCGCGGCAAATCGCGCGGACCCTGGTCGCGGGGACGGTCCTGGACAGGCCGGGCCTGCTCCACCGAATCACGCGGGCCGCTCTCGCGGCCGTCGCGGATGGGCAGCTGCGAGGGGCCCGGCGAACCTTCGGGACGCGGGCGGCTGTCGCTCTTGATCTCTCGGACTTCGGGCCGGCTTGGCGCGGGCTCACGCGGGGCCGGGGCGCTGCGGGCGGGGGCCTCGGCCTCCTTCTTTGCCGCGGGGCGCTTCGCCTTCGGCGCGTCCTCGCCCTTGCCCTTGTCGTCCGCCGCCTTTGCCGATGTTGCCTTCGCCATAAATACCTTCCAGAACCGGCCGCATTCTGCGGCACCACGAGATGAGTTATAAGTTTGAGTGGGGCGTATGCCTGGTGCAGGAACTGACCCGGACAACCCGGGCCCAGCACCGCCAGAAAAACCAGAACAAGTTGGAAAAGGTGGTCAGCCGTTACAGCCGACATCAACCCGAAACCGTCACATCCACATAAAAGAGTGCGTTACAGAACCCCGTGACTGCCGGGGCAAACCGCCGGGCGAGAACGCCCAAGGCTCGGCTCCTGTGTAAACACTATAGCACCCGACTGATGCCACAGCCAACGAAGTCGCGGTGAAGACCCGCCCGGTTTTCCACACTTAAAACAGCCTTCACGCAGGGTGGCGTGCCCGCCGCGGGCGGCCAAGCAGCCGTCCGGCGGATTCCCGCACCCGTGCGCGGAAGACCGCCTGCGTTGAATCATTGCACACCACTTCATCGGACCGTTCGCGCTTCTCCTTCAGCGGAAGCTGCGCGGCTTCGCGCCGCGTGAGTTCGGCCTCGTCCCAGCCGCGGGTCCGCTGCACGCGCTCGAGGCGCGCCTCACGAGGTGCATCAATAAAAATCACCGCATCGCACTCGCTGTCTGAGCCCGCTTCAAAGAGGAGCGGCGCATCGATCACCACGCCGGGCAGCCCCTCGCGCGAAGCACGTTCCACAAGCTCCTTGCGGCCCGAACGGATCAACGGGTGAACGAGCCCCTCGAGCCGCGTCCGCTCCGCGGCATCACTGAACACGATCTTCGCAACCGCGCCGCGGTCGACGCGTCCATCGGCGCCGATCACCCGCGTGCCCCACCACCGCATCAGTTCCTCACGCACGCCCGGACGGTCGAGCGCCTCTTTGGCGTCCTTGTCGGAATCAACAATCAGAAAACCAAGCTCGCCCAGCGCCCGGGCCGCCTCGCTCTTGCCGGCGCCAATGCCGCCGCTGAGACCCAGCACCAACGGGGAGGGGCCGGAGATGCGATCTGGTGTGGGGGTAACGGCGTGCTCCAGGCGCGCGGTGTCGGCATCGACCGCGCGACGCACCTCCGCGAGGACCCCATCGGCGCCGTCGATCTGCACCCACACCATTTCATAACCGGAGGTGCCCGCTGTCGCCGCGCCGAGTGTGCCCAGCCCGAGCAGCCGCTCCAGCAGGCTCCGCACGACCACAAGGTTTCGGACGCTGCGCAGCGGCACATCGCTGACGCTCTGGCGGAGCACGCCGGCGAGGGTGACGATCCGCCGGTCGGTCAGGGCGTATTCGCGCGAGAGCCATTCCAAGGCTTGCCACAGCACCGTGAGCAGCACCAGCAGCACGCTGAAGCAGAGTATCCAGAAGTTCCAGTCGGGCTGGTCCGCCCATCGCGCCAGCGGGCGCGTCGCGAGGATGAGCACCGTGCCCAACACGACCGCCCAGAGCGACCGCGCCACAATGAACCACAGGCTGGGACGCAGCGACAGGAGCACACGCTCATCGGCGGGCACATGCCGCCGCAAAGAATGCGGCATCGCCGGCTCGAGGGGGCTTGGGTGGGCGATCTTCACGCGGTACACGATACCACCGCTACGCGCGTCGCAGCGCGACCTCGGCCTTGAGCGTCGCGATCTCCGGGTAGTTGCGGTAAAACCCGTCATAATCGAGCCCATACCCCACCACAAACTCATCGGGGATATCAAAGCCCACGTAATCCACCTTCACCGCAACCATCGCCTTGCCGGGCTTGCGCAGCAGCACGGCCATCCGCAGGCTCGCCGGCTTCTGCTCGCGGATCAGCCCTGAAAGCACATCGAGCGTCTGGCCGGAGTCCAGGATGTCATCCACCACCAGTACATGCTTGCCGGCCAGATCGCGGGGCAGCTCGCTGCGCATCATCACACCCTTGCTCTCCATCGAGGTGCCCGGGTAGCTCGACACCGCCACCAGCCCCAGGCTCAGCTTCAGGGGCAGCTGACGGATCAAGTCGGCCACGAAGACGATGGACCCGGTGAGGACAGAGACCAGAACAAACTGCCCGCCGTGGGCGGCATCCTCGCCGAGTTCACCCTCCAGATCACGGGCGATCTGCGCCCCCATCACCTGCACACGCGCTGCTATCTTCTCCTTGGCAATCAGCACCTTCTCAATATCACGGAACATGCTCGTGTTGCCTCCATGTTTCAGCCGCCTCGTTCAGCCGGCCCGCACCGTCCGCTGCTCGATACGCCGCTGCGGCACGCTCTTGACCACCCGCTTGACATAGTTTCCCGGCGTGTGAACCTGATCCGGGTCTATGCCGCCCAGGGGCGCGAGCTCCTCGACTTCGGCGATGACGAATGTCGCGGCTGCGGCCATCATGGGGTTGAAGTTCCGCGCGGTCTTGCGGTACACCAAGTTGCCGAATGGGTCGGCCTTGTGCGCCTTCACCAGCGCCAGGTCTGCGAAGAGCCCCGTCTCCATGACAAACTCCCGCTTGGCCGCGTCACCGGCGCGGTCGCCGGTGCGGTTGTGCAGGGCCGTGTCCTCGCGCGGGCGGAAGAACGAGCGGGTTTCCTTGCCTTCGGCCACGGGCGTGCCCACGCCGGTTGCCGTAAAGAAAGCGGGGATTCCCGCACCGCCCGCGCGAATGCGCTCGGCGAGCGTGCCCTGGGGGTTAAACTCGACTTCGAGCTCTCCCGAAAGGAACTGCTTCTCGAACGTCGCGTTCTCGCCGACGTAGCTCGACACCATCTTCTTAATCTGACGCGTCTGGAGGAGCAGGCCCAAGCCGAAGTCGTCCACGCCGGCGTTGTTGCTGATGCAGGTAATGCCCTTGACGCCGCTGTCGCGCAGCGCGGCAATCAGCATCTCGGGGATGCCGCACAGGCCGAAGCCCCCCACCATCACTGTCATCCCATCGCGCAGCACGCCCAGGGATTTGAGGTCCTTGAAGGCCGCCGCTGCATCGGAGAACACTTTGCTTGCCATCACTGCTCCAAAGAAGTCTTCCTCTCGCACGCTGCACGGCGGTTCGACAATACCGGCCCGCACCTGCTGCAAGCGTCGATCCGGCCATCCTACCCGCTGAACAGCTGCCCCTGCTCCTTGGCATCCTTTACACGGCCGTCGAGCAGTTCCAGCTGTTTCTTCAGTTCATCAACGGACTTAAACTTGTAGTACTCGCTGGCGAAGCGGATATACGCCACCTCATCGAACTCGCGAAGGCGGAGCATCACCCGCTCGCCCAGCACCGAAGAGTCAACCTCGCGGTCGAACTCGCGGTACACCTCGTCTTCAAGGTCATTGACGAGGCGTTCCTTTACGGCCTCAGGCACCGACCGCTTGCCGCACGCGGCCTGCACGCCCCGCATGATGTTGTCGCGATCAAAGGGCACGCGGCGGCCGTCCCGCTTCACCACTGTCAGCCGCGCCGCCTGCTCCACACGCTCGTAGGTGGTGAAGCGCCGCTCGCACTTGAGGCACTCGCGGCGACGCCGGATGACCTTGCCCGCATCGCTGGCGCGGCTGTCAATCACCTTATCGTCGTTCGAGTTGCAGTACGGGCACAGCACGAGGGGCTCCGATGGGCCGCGTATGGTGCGCCCCCCGGCCCACCCCGTCAACCCGCCCCCCCGGCCTTCAACGGCCTATTTCTCCGTTTTGATGAACTTCCAAGAGGGCTCCCAGTCTTTTTCGAGCCGCTGGTGCAACAGGGCCGCCCGGATCATCTCGATGGGGATGCTGTTCTGGCCCAGCACGGCATCGTTGAACTGCTTCTCCGTCATGGTCCCCGGCACGACAAGCTCCTGACGGAGGGCCGACAGCTGCAACCCCCCGATCATGTAGCCGCACTGGTAGAGCGGCGAGTAGTCGCCGCCGATGTACCGCCGCACCTCGGCGGTGGCGCCGCTGCGCTCGTGCCCGACGCGGTCGACCAGAAAATCAACCATCTCGCCGGGCGACATCTCACCCAGGTGAAACTTCAGGCTCACGATGATCCGCGCTGCACGGTGCATCCGCCAGAACAGCATCCCGATGCGGTCCATCGCTTCATCCTGCCCGGTCGCCCCCGCCCAGCCCGTATCCCACAGGCGCATCTCCCAGTAGAGCGCCCAGCCCTCGACAAGAAACGGCGTGCTGAAGGTGCGGCGGTAGGCCCGCTCCCGTGCAGCGTAGTAGCCCTGCAGATGGTGGCCCGGTATCAGCTCATGGGGCGTCACAATGTGCGTGAAGTGGCGGTTGTTGCCGCGCATGGCCATCAGCTTGTGCTCGTGGCTCATCGACTCCGCGGCATACGACACGCCCATGTACTGCCCGCCGTATACCGCGTAAGGCAGCGTGCGCTGTGTCTCGACCGAGTGCATCTCGACACGCCACAACTGCTCGCACAGCGGCGGGATGGTGACGAGATCGCGCTCCTTCAGGCGGGCGATCATCGCCCGCGCCTCATCGCGCACCAACGCCGCCTGCTCGCCCGGCGGCACGTGGGCATCCTTCACCTTTGCCAGGGCCTGCTTCCAGTCGTCGGGAAAGCCTGCTTCTGCCGCGACAACCTTCATCTGCTCTTCGCACCACGCCAGTTCGGCCTCGCCGATCTTCACGAGTTCCTCGGGCGAGTAGGCCAGCATCTCGCCCTTGATGTCCGCCAGCAGTGCCTCGCGCCCAATGGGGTCGCCCACCAGCGGGTCTTCGTCCTTGCCCTTGAGGCCCGCGATGTCCTCGCGAAGGTACTTGGAGAGGTCGCTGAGTTCTCGCTGCGCCTCTTCCCGGGGCACACGCGTCCACCACTGAAAGTCCGGCGCAAAATCCTGGTAGAACCTCGACCAGTCGGCCAGCACGCGTGAGAGGTCGTCGATGATGCCTGCCGCACGCTGTGCGGCCGCGGCGCTGAGCCTCAGCCCTTCGGGAGAGGTCTCATCACCCTTTTTCTTGTCGGCGACGAGTTGCTCGCGAGATTGCTTCGCCTGCGCCGCGACACCGGCGAGCACACCCGCCGCGACCTCTGGGTCGCAGGGCTCCATGCGTCGGCGGGAGAGTTCCAAATCCTGCACGGCCTGACGGAAGGGCATGACGGGGTCGATCTCCGCCAGACGGCGGCGCTCCAGCGCTAAGCCACTGATGCTCCATTCCACGGCGTTGCGCAGCAGATGAAAATCGATGCGGTCGGTCGGCGAGAGGGCGGCGTAGTCGAGCGCATCGAGCCTGGCGAGCCACTCTTCATAGAAGCCGCCCAGCCGTCCCTGGCGGTCGCTGGACCAGCCAACCCGCGCAAACCGCGAGATGTACGACTCGTCAGTGTCGTACAGGCGGATGAGATCGGGCATGACCGCCGCCTCGTGCGAAGGGATGGGAACACCATCCACAACCCGAGGCTGGGCACAGCCCATGGGAGCACTGACAAAGACGAACGCCGCCGCGATCAACACCCGGAGGTATTTCATGAAGGGGGTTGTACCGCGCCCGGGCCCCTGCTGCATGGGGCCGCAAGGCGAACGTCTGGCCGGTCAGTCCCAGATGGGCTTGAAGTTCCGGGTGCTGTTGCCTGCCCGCGTGAAAATACCAAGGAAGGCGTTGGTGTCGGTCTCGTCCTCGGGCTCGTTGTAGAAGAAGACGTCAGGGTGCTCGACGCCCTTGGCGTCCTTGTAGACGCTCTTGGCATGAGTCATCGTGGTCTTGTACTCGACGTGGTTGTCTTGGAAGGCGACGTTGCCGCTCCAGCTTTCCGGGTCGCCGTGCATCTTGAGGGTGTTGCTCCTGCCGGCCAGTTCGGGCTCGACACTGCCATCCTCGAGGGCTTTAACGCCGAATATTTTCGGGCCGCGGCTTCCGACTACGGGCTCCTTCGAGTTAAATGTGTTCTTCCAGAGGTCGCGGCGGGACTTGGTGGGGATAAGGTGCGCGTAGCTGACATTGCCGGTGTTGCCATCGGAGAAATCTGCAGAGAATGCGGGATCCCACAACGCAGTAATCGGCGCTATCGCCTTTTTGGGCATTGAGTACTCGTACGTCGTACACACTTTGATCTTCTCGTTGACCTCGACCGGGCTCACGGTTAACTCCGGGCTAAAAAAGCCGTTCCAGATCATGATCGAGATTATGTTGGCAGTTGTGTCCTTTTCCGCTCCCGTTGCTTTGACGGTGCTGTTGCCAACATCCATCGCTGATGGCAACGCAAAGAGATCATTATTGTTCTGCCCGAACATGACTAAACCCTGGTGGATACCCCGCACCTGCGTCGCGTCCTTCAGCTGCGCCGCCTTGGCCTTGGCTGACTTCTCGGCAGCAATGGTCTCCGGGTCGTTCGCCTTAGGGTTGGGCGGGTCCTGCTTCGGCAGGTTTGTGCCCTCGGGCTCGGGCTGGCCGATTGCCACCGCAACAGTCGAAACGCCCACTGCGACCGCCACCAATACTGCCGCGGCCTCAACCAGCGTGAACCCTGTGCGATTGCTCATCGTTCATTCCTCCGGGGTGTTCAGGGCATACCGGCGGGTCGGCCGCGCGGTTGCGAGCGGTCAGTCCCAGATTCCCTGAAAAAACTTGGTGTCGTTGCCCGCGCGGATGTAGATGCCCAGCACCGAGTTAGTGTCCTTCGCATCGTCTGGCTCGTTATAAAAATGATTGTCCGGGTGGCGTGCGCCCCGCCTGTCCACATACTGCGCAATGCTCGTCATGCCCTGCATGAACTCGACATGGTTGTCATTGAAAGAGACATTGCCCTCCCACGCCTTCTTGCTGCCATGGATCGCATAGGTGTTGCTGGTGCCCGGCAGCAGCGGCACAAGCGCGTTCCCTTCCCGCCGGAGGCCTTCCACCCGCGGCCCCCGGTTGCCTACCACCGCAGCCGCCGCGTTAAACGTGAAGGCCCATTCCGTCCGTCGCGTCACGCTCGGAATCCGCATCGCAAAGCTCATGCTCCCCGTTCCGTTCACGAAGTCAGCCGTCAGCGATGGGTCCCACAACGCCTCCGCAGGCGTCACAGCACTTTTCGGATCTGTAAAGGAGTAGTCCTTGTAGAGGGTGATCCGCTTGTTCGTCTCCGCCGCGCTCACCAGAAGCTCAGGCCCGAAGAACCCGTTCCAAATGAGCACGGACAGGATGTTTGCCGTCGTGTTCTTCTCCTCCCCCGGCAGGTCCACCGTGGTACCCCCCTTGTCAATCTCCGATGGCAGCGGGTACTTGTCATCATTGTTCTGGGCGAACATGATCAGCCCTTGACACAGACCGCGGACACGGGTCGAGTCGCCGATCTGCCGTGCCTGAGCCCTGTTTCCCATGAGTGACCCGAAGAATCCGCCCGACTTTGCCTTGGGCGTGGGCAGCGGCTCCGCGCGCCTGTTCTCCGGCGCAGGCATGGGCTTTTTTTCAGGCTCCGGCTGCAAAGACGAAACCGCCCCCAGTCCCACCAGCCCGGCCACGGATGCTGCAATAAACCCCGCCTCGATCAATGTAAAACCGCGTCGCGTCCGCATGAGCCGTTCTCCTGGTGTTCACCCAGTGTACAGCCATTTTTCCGCAACCGATGCAGCGTTTCTACAGCGTCTTACTCAGGATCGCGCTGCGGTAGTTGGTATACGGCCACTGCCAGTGCTCGATGAACCGGTAGCCCCGCTTGAGGTAGAAGTTCATCAGGTCGGTGTCAGGCTCGGCCATGCTCAGGCCAAGCTCCGCCGCCCCGCACTCGCGGGCGCGAGATTCGGCTTTTTCCAGCATCAGCCGCCCCAGCCCCTTGCCCTGGATGTCGGGGTCCACGGCAAACTGCGAGAAACTGTCGACATCGGGCCGTTGGAACCAGGGAGGGCCCGCGGCGTCCTCAATCTCGTGAAACAGGATGGTGCCGACGATCCGCCCGCGCTTGCCCGGCGGCCCCATCACAGCGACATAACACTCACCGTTGTGCACCCGCTTGGCGGTGGTCTCATCATCTTGACGGCCCGCGAGGGGCTGGAGACCCATGGCCATCTGCCGGGCATAGGCCCGGTGCAACAGCGATGTAATCTCGGAGATGGGGTCGCGCGCGTGGAGCAGGCGCACAGCCACCGCGTCCAACGGCGCGTCACCCGGCAATGATTCCTCACGCTTCTGCATCGGCGGACACTGTAGACTTTGCGCTCAGCCGCGGTCACCGCTGGTCACGGCTCCACCACAACCTTCCGGATCAGCCCCTTCATGCGAGATGCTCACTCCCATCCAGCGGACCACCAATCGCTCCGACCCACGAGCGTGCAGCGTGATGGCCGGTCTTCGCTGCGCGTGCGGTACTGCGAGTGCGACCCCATGGGCGTGACGCACCACTCCTCGTACATCCCGTGGCTTGAGATCGGCCGCACCGAACTGCTCCGCGCCTGCGGCGTCACATACGCCGACCTGGAGCGTTCGGGCACGTTTCTGGTCATCGTCAAGCTCGATGTCAGGTACCGAAGGCCCGTGCGCTACGACGACGTGGTGGAAATCCGCACGCACTGGGCGGGGGGCAGCAAGGTCAAGATTGAGCACACCTACGAGGTCCGTGTGATTGAGCGGGCCGGGCAGGCGATGGACGAACTTGCCGCCGCGGCAAGCACCACGCTGGCCTGCGTCGATGCCGCGGGGAAGGTGATGGTGCTGCCGGAGTGGCTGGCTTCCTAGAAAATAGTCGAGTGGCGAAGTGGCCGAGTGGCCGTTTACGCTAACTGGCCGATTGCTTCGTCAACGTTTTTGACGGCCGTCAGTTGAACGCCTGTCACCCGGTTCACCTTGGTCCCGCGGGGAACGAGCAGGTGCTTGTAGCCCAGGCGTGCCGCTTCCCGGACGCGCTGGTCGAGGTGTGAAACGGGCCGGATCTCTCCGCCCAGGCCTACCTCTCCGACGGCGGCGGTTGCCGCGCCCAGGGAACGGCGGTAGTGCGCCCCGGCCACGGCCAGCAGCAGCGCGAGGTCCGATGCGGGCTCGACCACTTTGACGCCCCCCACGCTGCTGGCGAACACGTCCCTGTCCGCCAGACGCAGACCCGCATGCTGCTCGAGCACCGCAATGAGCATCGCCAAGCGATTGCTGTCGAGGCCCGAGCTCTTGCGCTTGGCGGCGCCCAAAAACCCTGTTGCCGTCAGGGCCTGCACTTCCACCAGCAGGCACCGCGTGCCGGTGATGACGGGGCACACCACCGAGCCCGGGCGTGGTTCACTGTCGCCGGCGGCCAGTGCCGAGACGTGCGAACCCTCCGGCACTTCACGCAGCCCCGCGCCGGTCATCTCGAACAAGCCAAGTTCAAGCGTTGCGCCGAACCGGTTCTTCACTGCGCGCACGATGCGGTGGCTGTGGTGGCGGTCGCCATCAAACGAGAGCACCGCATCCACCAGGTGCTCCAGCAGGCGCGGGCCCGCGAGCTGGCCATCCTTGGTCACATGCCCGACCAGCACGACCGCGATGCCCGAGGCCTTCGCAAGGTACACCAGTTCCGAGCAGCACCGCCGCAGCTGCGTGATGCTGCCGGGGCCGGCGGGCAGCGTAGGGTTATAGATCATCTGGACCGAGTCGATGATGAGCACCGCGGGCGACACCTTGCGCGTCTGCTCCACGATCCGCGCCAGGTTCGTGTCCGACAGGATGAACAGGTTCTCCGATTCCGAGCCGGGCTTCGCACCGGACCCTTCGCGCAGGCGCTGGGCCCGCATCGCCACCTGCGGGGCCGATTCCTCGCTCGACACATACATCACGCGGCAGGACCGGGCCCACGCCCCTGCAGCCTGCAGCAGCAGCGTCGACTTCCCAATCCCTGGCTCCCCACCGATCAGCACCGCAGACCCAGGGACCAGGCCCCGGACGCCGGCCTTGCCATCCTCGCCGCCGCCGCCCAGAACACGATCGAACTCGTTGATGCCCGAGGGGAGGCGCGCGGTTGGCGTGTCGTCCGCGGCAACCTGCGATATCGGCCGCGCTGCCGTCAGCCCCGGCGAGAGCGCGGTGCCGCCGACCCCACCTTCACCCAACTCGCCCCATGCCGCGACAAGACCTTTCTGTGTGTCCTTGGTCAGCGCGGGGTCGGCGCTTGTTTCTTCGAGCGCATCCCACGCGCCGCAGTCCGGGCACTTGCCCATCCAGCGGCTCTGTCCCGAGCCGCACGACCGACACACGAATACCCGTCGAGCCTTTGCCATGGGCCGATCATAGTGGAGACTCGGCGACCCCCCGGCACAGCCGAGCACAGCAGAACACCGCTGGTTTCAAGCCGCTTTCACGCCGTGCTCTGGACAACGTGCTTTCCTCCCGGTTTCGCCACTCTACCAGTTGCCCTCACCCTGGGTTTGCACAGCCCGGATGACTTATGATCCCCACCACACAAACCGACCCAACCGGGGTCGCCGAACCGCCCGACCATGGACAAGCCCACAACGACACCAGCGAAACGCAAGAAGGCCTCACGACGCATCCGGCGTGTCCGCACCACGTTCATTGTGCTGCTGGTGCTTGTCGCCGCGTACTTCCTGTTGACGCAGTCTTTCCTCACCCGCTGGATCGTCATGGGCATCGCGGGCCACCTGACCGGCGGCGACGCCTCCGCCTCGTCCGTCACCATCGGGCCGCGTGGCAGGATCATCATCACCGACGGCAAGCTCCGCGCCCCTGGCGTGCCCGGCGACGCGGGGGTGGTGTTCAGCGTTAAGCGGCTCGCAGCGTCGTTCCAGTGGACGAGTCTTTTCAGCGGTCCGCTCAACATCTGGTCGATCGATCTCGATCATCCCCTGGCCCGGATCAGCCAGTCAATTGATGATGGCACGGTTAACCTTGCGGCCCTTGATCCGCCAAAGGGGAATAAGAAGCGTGGGCTTAAGAATGTCCCCCGCGTCGTCGTCACGGGCGGCGTGATCGAGCTGGGGGAGCACATCACCTATGCGACCAAGCACGCTGACAAGGCCCCGGTGTACACCGCCCTGAAGAAGCTTGACGTCGGGGGAGAAGTCAAGCGTTCGCCCGATGAGAAGGGCGCCTCGATCATCAGCTTCAGCGAGGTCGAGGGCGCGGTGCCGGTCGCCGGCGGGCTCACCGTCACGGGACGCGTGGCGGACGATGGCATCCGCCTCACCCTGGAAGGCTTTTCACTCAGCTCGTGGAGCGCCGACAGCCTGCCGAGTTTCTCCAGCGGGATGTTCCGCGAGCGTGCCATGCAGGGGGAGGTGCCCCGCGCCACAATCACATACGACTATGCGGGAGGCTGGGAAGCACGCATCGAGCTGCGGCGCGTTGCGGTTAACCTTCCGGTCAAGGCCCGTGTTGATGATGCGGAAGACCTTGCCGCCGACCATGCCGTCGCGGAGCCCGACCGGCTCCTCCGCATGGAGAACGTGGAAGGCTATGTCACCTTCACCAACAAGGGAGCCTCGGGCGAGCTTGCGGGCACGCTCGAGGAGTTGCCCTACGAAGTCCAGTTCTCCGTCGATGGGACCTCGCCGCAGGCCGCGTTCTCTTGCACGCTTGTCAGCCGCGGGTTTGAGCTGACCAAATCGCCGCAGATCATGCGATTTGCCCCGCACGTCGTGCGCAAACGCCTCGCACAGTTTAACAATCCCACGGGCATCGTTGATGCTCGCGTGGTGGTCACCCGCGGACAGCCCGTGAGCGGCCAGGAAGGCCCGTTGGGAGTGTCCGGCACTCTTTTGCTGCGGGAGGGCGTCGCGGCGTTCGAGAAGTTCCCCTACGAGTTCATCGATATGACGGCGGAGATCTCTTTCGACGACTCAAAGGTCAGTCTTGATCGCATTGACGCGGTGGCCCCCGGCGGTGTAAAAGTTCACGCCACCGGCATCATCGCGCCCCCCAACGACGACGCGATGGTCGAGATCAACGTCTCCGTCACAAACATGCCCGTGGACGACCGGCTGGCACAGGCCCTGCGCGGGCGCAAGCGTGTGCTGGATGAGCTCTTCAACGCCGAGCGCTACCGCCAGCTCATCGAGGCCGGCCTGTTGGCCAGCAGCGAGCAGCACGCCGTTGCCGCGGCAGAACTCAAGGCCGCCTCAGGAAGCGAAGATTCCCCGCGCGTGCAGGCGCTGAGACAAATTCTGGCACGCCCCGTGTTTGACCTCGGCGGTCGCGCTGATGTTGAGGTCAAGGTCACGCGCGAGGCGGGCCCCGATTCGGAGTGGTTCGACCTTGAAACGATCCACCTCCGCAACGCCGGGGTTGTGCCGCGCGAGGTTCCCCTGCCGATGATCGCCGACAACGTCACGATCATCAAGCGCGATGACAGCGCCACGCTCGAAAACGCCCACTTCCGCGGCGTCACCGGCGGCACCGCCACTGCCTCGGCGACCGTCAACTTTGACCGGATGGAGGCCCCGGGTACGCCCTTTGTCCCCGAGGTGCAGATCTCTGCCCGGGGTGTGCCGATCGACGACCTGTTCCTTAACGCCCTGCCCGAGACTGGCCCGCTCAGCGGCGAGCTCTCGCTCGAGGGCGTGATGCGGGCCCTGCACCTCTCCGGCACGGGCGATGCGGATGTCACCATCGGCATGTCACCGGAGCACACGCCCGCCTTCCACGTGCATGCCACGTTCAACGACGTCAAGGGAGCTCCCATTCCCCCCAGACGGGAGGCCCCTCGCCTCTCTCTGGCAAACCTTGCGGGCACCGTCGACATCACGCAGGACCACGCTGCCGCGGCACTGACGACCAACCTTGGGAGCATTGAAGACCCGTCGATCCGTTCCCCTGTGTCCGTTTCGTTTTCACTCCCAATTTCAACGGACTCCAAGAAGCCCTCACCCGTGGGAGGGCTGGATGCGACGATCGAATCAAAGTCTTTCGACACACGCCTTGTGACGGAAGACATCGTCGCCATGCTTGCGCCATCCACTGCCGCGATGCTCGCCGAGCGGCGCGATGTCTACCAGCCAGTGGCATCCCTCTCCATGCGCACAACGCTGCACGAGCCGGAGGGCATCAAGGAACTGACTACGCAGGTTGCCCTCCAGACGCCGCTCAAGGCCGAGTTCAGTTACGCCGGCAGTCGCATCGGTCTGGATGCCCGCACCGGAGAGGTGGTGTTCGTCAGCCCGCCTGCGGGATCCAGCACCATCGCGCTGCGCGCTCTTGAAGGCGATCTGCAGTTCAACGGCGAAACGCCAACAGCCTTCACTGCCACCGGTCTCCTGCCCCTCGAAGGCGGCCCCGCGAGCGGCTCCTCCCTGAAGCTCGCCGTGCCTGCCGGTCGTTTCGAGTCGGCCCTGACGCGCACCGCCCTGACCGAGTTCGGCCCCAAGGCCCTTGCGGACACCCTTGCATCCAGCAATGTCCGTGGGGGCTACCGCCTTGAACTCAGCCTCGCCCCCAACGACACAGCAGACCGGTGGGATGCCAGCGGCGTTCTCAGTCCTAGCGCCATCGACTTTTCCATCAGCAACGCGCCGATCGCCTTCACGGCCATTCAGGGTTCGATCGAGTTCGGCAACGGCGACGGCCACTTCCGCGACCTGGGGATCACCGCCCCAACTTGGTCCAGCGCGCTCAGCGGCTCGTGGACTTCACTCGACAACGGTGGCACCTCGCTGCAAACCACGTTCTCTATCAGCGCGCAGCGCCTGGCGCCAGACCTTCGTGCGCTGCTCCCCGGCGACCTGACGGAGGAGCTGGACACGCTCTCTTTCTCCACTGACGGTCCAATCACCATCAAGGACAACCAGCTCGCCCTCGCGTTTGATGCTGCAGGCAAGGTCACGGCCCTCAAGGGCAGCGGGCAAGTATCCCTTCGTTCCGCCAATCTTGATGTGGGGGTGCTCATCACCGCGTTGGATGGCACGCTGGACTACAGCATCGTGCGCCCCGGGCCTGATGTCCGCCCGGAGTTCCAGCTGTGGGGCCTGCTCGATTCCTTTGCCGCAACGGGCATCAGCATGACGGACGGTCGCATCCGGGTTATCAGCGGCGACGAGGGCGAGGTGCTCGTGCCGCTCATCTCCGCTGATTGCCACGGCGGGCGTGTGGCGGGCTCCGCGGTGCTCTTTTCACCCTCACCCCGCACGGGCCGACGCCGCTTTGAGGGCGATGTACACGCCTCCGACATCCGCCTCGCGTCGCTCATCGCCAACTTCGACAAGACGCTGCCAGCCGACCCGAAAGTGGCTCCGGATGTCGAGTCCCGCGGCCGCCTCGACGCCGGCCTCACACTCGGCGGAATCGCGGGCGACCCCACCTCCCGGCGGGGCAGGGGCACCATCACCATCGGCGGCGGCCGCATTGTCACCATGCCCCTGCTCATCCCCATCATGCGAGTTATGAACC
Organism: Phycisphaerales bacterium; assembly: GCA_038260025.1. Taxonomy (GTDB): domain Bacteria; phylum Planctomycetota; class Phycisphaerae; order Phycisphaerales; family UBA1924; genus JAEYTB01. The sequence continues at coordinate 71,159 of JBBSOF010000004.1, read as the reverse complement.
TTCAGTTCCCGGTCAGCGAGCGGGTGGACTACGCCCTTGCCGAGTTCTATCTGCAGGGCAACCAAGCGGTCTTCACCGAACTCTCCGCTTCCTCCGAATCCGTTGCCGTGTATGGCTACGGCACCGCCTCCCTCCCCGACTTCGAGCTTGACCTGCGCTTCAAGACCAAGAACCGCACCCGCATCCCGGTCCTGACCCGAGTGGTCGAGGGTGTCCGCGATGAACTGCTGGTTGCGGTCGTCAATGGCACCCTGGGCAAGCCCGATGTTCACCTCGCCGCCCTGCCGGGCGCGACCCGCATCTTTGAGCGGGTGTTCGGGGGCTCGGTATCCGCCCGGGATCGGCGGCTTAATCAGATCGAGCGGCGTGCCGAGTCTGACCCGCGCCGTCGCCAGCCAGACCGCGAAGCCATCGCCCCGCGGTGACAAAGCCCTTGGGCAGCGGCCCCGTTCCGCGTACACTCCACCCCCCACCACCCCGCCGCCAAAGGGGGGGAGAGCGAGAACACCGAATGCCAATCGATGAACGAGGCGAAGTCGCTGAACCCAAGGAACCAATGGTTGATGCCGCGGCAGAAGCCGCCGGTGGTCCCGTCAGTCCCGCCGCCAGGCGCGCCGATGAGCCCGACATCGCGGAGCAGCTCGATGCCTTGATCGCCCAAACAGGGGGAATCCCCGGCACCTTCTCCGCTCGCCTCGTCCGCGAGTTGATGCAGACGGCTCTGAAGCTGATCCCCGACGGGCGGGATACGGGCGAACTGAAGCTCCTGACGAACTCGATCAAAGAGATGCGGTACGCGTACCGCGTCTTCGGCAAGTACAAAGAGCCCCACAAGGTCACCATCTTCGGCTCCGCCCGAACGCCTGAGAATCACCCCGACTACCACGCCTGTGTCGAGTTCAGCAAACTGATGGCCGAGGCGGGCTGGATGAGCATCACCGGCGCGGGCCTGGGGATCATGCAGGCAGGGCACGTCGGGCCCGGCCGCAAGAGCAGCTTCGGCGTCGCCATCCGTCTCCCTTTCGAGACCACCGCCAACCAGGTCATCGCGGGCGACGAGAAGCTGATTCAGTTCCGTTACTTCTTCACCCGCAAGCTGATGTTCCTCAGTCAGGCCGAGGCCGTGGCCCTCTTCCCCGGCGGCTTCGGCACCCTCGACGAGGCGTACGAGGCACTCACGCTCGTCCAGACCGGCAAGTCCACCCCCATGCCCATCGTGATGGTCGAAGGGGAGGGCGGCGATTACTGGCACAGTTGGGAACGGTGGGTCCGCGAGCAGCTCCTCGCCCGCGGCTGGATCAGCCCCGAAGACCCCGCGATCTACTACCTCGCCAAAACCCCCGCCGACGCGGTGCAGCACATCGTGCACTTCTACCGCAACTATCACTCTTCGCGGTATGTGCGGGACGACCTGGTCGTCCGCCTCCACCGCCCCCTCCGTGCCGAAGATGTGGCGAAACTGGGCGAGGAGTTCCGCGTACTTATTAAGGAGGGCGGGGCCATGTCGCAGGTCATGGGGCCGCTCGAAGGCGAGTCGGATCACCCCGATCTGCCCCGCCTCGTTTTCCGCCACACCCGCCACAAGTTCGGGCTGATCCGCACCCTCATCGACCGGATCAACTCGTTCGAGGCGATGCCCGAGCCCATGCCTTCGCCCACGCTGCTGGTGGGCAAGGGCGGTGCGGGGACCGAGCTCACCTGATGCCCATCCGTGGTCCAACCCCCGCATGGTCCCGCACGTTTGTGTTGCTGGCGGTCGCTCTGCTGCTGGTGGGCTGCGCTTCCCGCCCCATCGAAAAAAATGAGCATGCGCGGGCGCAATCAAGCCTTGGCAGCCGCGGGCCGGGGGTGGGGGTGGAGCTCTCGTGGTGGGTGGTGGATGACAACCCGTTTGATGATCGCCTCGCCCTCAACGAATCACCGCGCAGCCTTGTGGGTGACGCACGCCCGCTCGCGGAGGTGCTATCCCCGTACCTCAACCGGGTGGTGCCTGTCACGCGGGAGAGCCGTCAGCTGTGGAAGGCCAACGGTTTCCGCCTGATCAGTGTGCCGCGCGAGGAGCTGGACAGCATCCGCGATCATCTTCGTCTCACCGGGCCTGTGCAGCAGCAGTTCGTGGGCGAAAGCCCGCAATGGATGGAGGCGATGCCCGGACCCCGCTGGTTCGGCGTCCAATCCGTCGGGACGGATCGTGGAACAGTCTCGCTGAACACCGGTGCCATGCGTCTTCTGATGCGCTGCTGGAGCGGGCCCGCGATATCCATCGCCGGCATCGATGCCAGTAAGCTTGTCAGCGGCTCAATCCCCGGGGCTGTGCAGGTGGAACTGCTGCCCCAGCATGTGGGCGTGCAGGACCGCGGAGACGTTGCCGCGCTGCTCAAGCCCAAGCCCACCATCGCCCAGGAGGGCGTGCTCTTCCCCCGCCTTTCGCTCGAAGCCTCCTTCGCCACCGACGATGCGCTCCTGATCGTGCCCGACAGCCCGGACGCGGAATGGAAGACCCGCCCGGAGGTTGATCCCTTTGAGGATGAGGGGATGTTCAAGCAGTTTGGCCCCCCGCTGCCCACCCTGCCCACCATCGGGGAAATCATGATGACCGACCAGGTCACCGGCGGCCGGCGCAACTCCCGGGTGGTGATGGTTATCATGCCCCTGCCCCCGGCGACGTTTAACCTGCTGGGTCGCTGAGCCTGCTGCGAGATTTGCATACGATTCTCGCCTATGCCCGCCACGACCGCGCAGCCCGACATTCAGGACCTCATCCGCGCTGAGCTGCCTTCGCTCATCGCGATCCGCCGCGACCTGCACCAGCACCCCGAGCTCTCCTACCAGGAGCACCGCACGAGCAAGGTGGTGCAGCGGGAGTTGAGCGCCCTCAACATCGCCTTTAAGTCCGGGCTCGCCCGCGGCACGGGCGTGCTGGGCCATCTGCCCGCGACCAGCCGCGGCGCGCACGGCGCTGTCGCGCTGCGAGCCGACATGGATGCGCTGCCGATTGAAGAGTTGACCGGCAAGCCGTACGCCTCCACGACGCGCGGCGTGATGCACGCCTGCGGACACGACGGCCACACGACCATCCTGCTGGGCGCGGCACGCGTGCTCGCAAAGATCGATCGCCCGCGCGATGTCGCCCTTATCTTCCAGCCCGCCGAAGAGGGCGGCGGCGGCGCAGATGTCATGTGCCGAGAGGGCGCGCTGGCGGGCGAGGCAGGGGGCGGGCTTGGCGCTTGCGTTGAGACCATCTTCGGCCTGCACGGCTGGCCCACATTCCCCCTGGGCAATGTTGCCAGCAAGCCGGGCCCTCTCCTCGCCGCCACCGACGACTTTGTAGTCACGGTGCAGGGGACCGGTTCGCACGGCGCCTACCCCCACCAGGGCCACGACCCCATTGTCGCGGCAGCACACATCATCACCGCCCTTCAGACAATCGTCTCCCGCAGCGTGTCGCCACTGGACAGCGTGGTCGTGAGCGTCGGGGCGATCAACGCGGGCACGGCGGACAACATCATCCCAGCGAATGTTCGGTTCATCGGCACCGTGCGCACGCTGAGCGAGCCGATGCGTGCGCTCGCCCGTCGCCGTTTTTATGAGATTGCCGAGGGCATTGCGCAGTCGATGGGCTGCCGCGCCGAGATCGTCTGGCACGTCGGGTACCCGGTGACCTCCAACGACGCTGCCGCCACCGAGCAGTTCTTCACGGTCGCCCGCCGTACGCTCGGAGAGTCACGGGTGCAGACGGTTGATGCGCCCACGATGGGCGGGGAAGACTTCTCCTATTACGGCAACCACGCCAGGGCGTGCTTTTTCCTGCTCGGCCTTAAACCGGCGGGCGCCGACCGCTACCCAACGATCCACCAGCCCGACTTCGACTTTAACGATGACGCCCTCGCCACGGGGATCGAGTTGATGGTGGCGCTGGCGACGCAGTGACGCAGAAATACGCGGACAACAGGGCGGAACTTCTTTCACACCCCCGGAATGAGCCGGTTACTGCCATGCAATTCATGCGCACACGTTTCCCGCGCCGATGAGACTCCTGCCGTCCAGCTTCACAACTGGCACCGGTATTCGGAGCCTCACCGTTGTCAACCACCACTGCTGCCCCTCCCCTCACGATCAATCCTCGCGCTCGATTTGTCGCGCGTCAATGGCGTGCTGTTGCAGGGACAGCGGCCGGCCGACGTATCGCGATTTACGGCGCGGGCCGCCATACACGGTGGCTGCTTGAGAACGTGCCATTGACCGACGGCCCTGATATCAGCGTCATTCTGGATGACGAGCCGCGCTCGCGCACCTCGATTGCCGGCATCGGGGTGCGCACTCCGGCCGAGGCAGACCCATCCGCGTACGGCTGCGTTGTCATCTCGTCGGAATCCATTGAGGCGAAACTGGCGCAGCGGGCACAGGCGTGGGCCGATCGCTCACCGGGTCAACGCCCCATCATCGTGCGTCTTTACGAACGTCTGCCTCCTGGACCGTACGACGCTTCGCATGACGAGATGTTCTCTCGCCTTGCCGCTGCACCCGCCGACTCACTATCAGAGGAAGATGTCGGCGAGTTCTCAGTCGTCCGCCGCATTGCATCTGTGCCACGGACAGCTGATAGCGAGGCTCTGCCTGTTCCGCCCGCGGGTACGCGTGCGGGGTATGACGGCGCAAATTATCTCGAGTCCGGGGGCCGCGCGGCGGGCGCCATCCTTGATGCGGTCATGCGGCACAACACCGGTGGCATGCAGCCGCGTGACATCCTTGACTGGGGCTGCGCCAGCGGGCGCGTGCTCCGCCACTTCCGCGATCTTGTTCCCGGCTCACGGTGCTGGGGCTGCGATATCGACCCATGGACCATCAACTGGGCGGGCGGACACCTGTCGCCTCACCTGCGATTCTTCCGGTCCACGACGAATCCGTCGCTGCCGCTGGAATCCGCATCGTTTGACCTCGTCTACGCCATCAGCGTTTTTACTCACCTCTCCGACAACTTTGATACATGGTTGATGGAGCTGCGCCGCATCCTCCGCCCCGGCGGGTTCCTCTTCGCCACGATTAACGACGAATCGGTGTGGCAGCGCTTCGCCGATGAGCCCGAAAACCCCGGCGCGCTGCGGTGCCCACGCCTTGATTTCTCTCAGCCGCTCGAGGATGACTTCGTCACCCACGGGCTGGGTCCGCACGCGCAATCGTTCTGGCACACCGAGGGTGTGCGGCGTCGCTGGTCCTTCGCGTTTGATGTTCTGGAAGTAACGCCCCGCATGATCGACCGCGGGCAGACGGGCGTGCTGATGCGCAAGCCGAACTCGTGATGAGCTAATTCAGTTGAGCGGCAACTCCCACATCATCTCAAACGCCCGCCGGTAAACCCGGCGGGCGATCTCGTACCCACCCTCAAGGCTGCGTGCCAGAAACTCCATCATCAGCCCCGCGTTCACCTCCATCACGCGAGGGCCGGCGTCCGTCTCGATCACATCCACGCTTCCATACCTCAGGTTCAGCGCTCGCGCCGCGTCCTCGGCAAGCTTTCGCAGATCAGCCGCGGAGCCCCAGCCCGTGTCGAGCACCTCGACCGATGCGCCCTGTCCAAGGTTGTGACGCCAGTTCAGCAGGCGTGAAGCGCCGGCTGGAAGTATCTCTCCCAGGCCCGCGGCGGCTTCCTCATCCATGTGGGCGATCAGCTTTGCAATCGGTCCTGCGCGGCCCTCGCCCGTCATGCGCTCCGCAAGCGTCTCCAGCACTGTTCGCTTGCCATCCCCTACGACCATCGGCCGAAGCTTGGTGTACGCCACCTCGCACACGCCGCCGAGCATCACAAAGCGGTGCTCGTGGGCTGCCGTGTAATAGGGGGACATCGCCACGGCGTGCGTCTGCTCGAACAGCCGATAAACCGCGTGCTCAAGCTGCACCGCATCACGCACGCGGAACACCCCGCGCCCGCCCGTGCCCTGATTGTCCTTCACCACCACATCAAACCCGTGCGCCGCGGCAAACGCCTGCATCGCATCCCAGTTGCCGCGGTGTACCACGAACGCGGCCATCTTGGGGTGCAGGAACAGCCGGTGCTCGACGTGGGGCACTCCGGCGGCCGCGAGGACGTCCGACGTCCCCGCCTTGTCGCACGCGATGGCGTGTGTTGCCGCGGTGTTGAGGTCGAGGGTGTAACCGTGGAGGAAGCGTGTCCGCCCGGCGCGGCTGAGCCGCAGCACCCAGCCCTCGCCGATAGCCTGCACCTCTACCCCGTGCTCTGCCGCGGCTTCACGCAGGATCCGCACCACCGCACGTTCATCGTTGAGCTCCGCCATGACCCTCCCTCGCGTTCGCGGGCCGGGAGTGTACCCGCCAAGCGTTACACGCTACCGACCGTGCCCGCCGCCGCCGTCAGTCGCTGCTTCACCCCCGGCCATTCCGAGTCGAGAATGCTGAAGTACACCGTGTCGCGCCAGCGTCCTGTTTCGCACAACAGGTGCTTGCGTAGGACGCCCTCCTCCACCGCACCCAGGCGGCGGATCGCCGCACGCGACGGCGCGTTGAGCGCATCGGTCTTCAGTTCCACCCGTGCGCAGCCCATCACCTCGAACGCGTGCGTGAGCATCAAAAGCTTGGCGTGCGTATTGATGTGTGAGCGTTGCCAGGGCCGGGCGATCCACGTCGCGCCGACCTCGACGCGCCTGTTGGGAATGCTGATTGCCATGAAGCGGCTCGACCCCACCACCGCGCCGCGCTCAACATCAATAGTCGCAAACGGGATGCTCTCCCCGCGCGCCTGCTCCGCCAGCGCCCGCTTGATGAACCCGCGCATCCCCGCTTCATCAATGATGGGCAGGATGGAAAACCACTGCAGCAGGTCCTTGTCGAGCCCGACGCGGCAGAGCCCTTCAAGGTGCCCCATCGCCAACGGCTCCATACGCACGCGGCTGGATTGCAGAGTGGGAGGCGTCAGGTCCATGGCTGCAAGCGTAGCGGCACGCCAACATCGGGCGTCCGCCCCACGATTCACTCAGCCCCCGGCACGCCGCTTCGCCTTCGAGCCGGCGCCCGGGGTAGGGCCGCCGAGCATGCGGTCCATCAGCCGCACTTCCCGCGGCATCCCAATCTGCAGGAACAGGTCTTTCGCCTGGTTCCAGTGCTCGCGGGCGGCCGCGCCATCCAGACGCGCCTGCGCCAGCATGCCAAGGCTGTAGTGTGACCGGGCCATGCCCTCGATGCGCCCCAACTGCTCTTCGATAGAGAGCGACGTCAGGTGCATTTTTTCGGCCTCGTCCAGCCTGCCGCGCTTGTGACAGACGAGGCCGAGGTTGCCGTAGTCGCTGGCCAGGCCTTCCAGCCGCCCCAGGCTCTCATTGATCGTCATGGCGCGCCGGAAGCAATCCTCTGCGCCTTCCAGGTCGTCGCTGGCCTTCAGCACCAGGCCGATGTTGCCGTAGCCGTTGGCCATTGCCTCCAGCCGCCCGAGCTTGTGGTCGATCTCCAGCGCCTTGCGGAGCATGTCTTCCGCGCGGGCAAGGTCGCCCAGCCGCCGCGAGATGAGGCCCAAGTTACAGTACTGGTTCGCCATGCCGTGCAGGCGTCCCAGCTTTTCTTCGATCGCCAGCGCACGCCGCAGCATCAGCTCTGCCTGGGCCAGGTTGCCCCGCGCCTTGTGGACGAGCCCCAGGTTCGCGTACCCCTGCGAGAGCCCACGCTGATCGCCGCGCTGCTTGCTGATCTCAAACCCGCGGCGGTGCATCTGCTCCGCCCCACGGAGATCGCCCTTCAACTGCAACAGCATCCCCAGGCAGGAGAGCGCCGCGCCCATGACCTCCTGGTCGTCACGCTGCTGGGCGAAGGACAGCGCCTGCTCGAACAACTGCTGCGCCTGCGTGAGCCTGCCCACGCGCCGCAGGAACTTTCCGTATTCGATGAACGCGCCGGGGTCGTCGCCGCGCGCCACCGCCAGTGAGAAGCACGATTCGGCCCCCGCCGCCCGGCCCGCATCCGCCAGCCGCTTGCCCTCCGCGACAAGCTCCGCCCGCACCAGGCCGGGGGTCGCGTCGGTTTCGTCGGGGGTCACGCCATAGGTGAAAGTGGAGCCGGAACTGGCTTCGGTCGCTTGCTTCCGCGCCAGGGCCGCCTCGGCCTTGCGGTCCACGTGATCCTGATCATCACGCAGCCACGCCGCAAGCCGCTCTCGCACAAGGTCCTGAAGCCCCTCTGCTGAGTCGAACGTCGCGTGAGGGTGCTCTCCGTCGGCATCGATCTGGTGCTTGAACTCCAGCACACGCCGCAGGCCACCATCCATCGTGATCAACTGCTCGGGGCGAGGGGGCCGGAAGTACACGGCGATCTGCCGCATCGGCGCCGCGCCATCGTGCAGGCATTCCTCTGCAAGCTCGTACAGCTCCTCGGCATCGTCGCCCACCGGCCCAACCGAAGCGCCCGATGCATCATCTTCACCCCGCCAGCGGTCTGCGAGCAGGAGCACGAAGTAATCGCTGGTCCGCACTTCCTCGTGGATCACGGCCGGGGCACGTGTCTCACCCGCGGCGTTCGCGACCGGCGCGCCGTCTCCCGCGGCAACGAACAGCACCCCATTCACCACCGCCCGCTCCCGATTGAAGGCGTCGATTACCGAGCGCACCAACTGCGCTTCGGCCTCCAGGCCTTGCGTGCCGCGGACAAAGACTCGATAACTGTGCATCGGGCTGGGCATGATCGCGTGTCTACCGGGTGGTCAGGAGCGGGGTTGCACAGCGGCCGAGGGATTATCCAAGGTATCGGCGTAGAAAGTGCAGGCGTGCAGGCAGAATGCCCCCTGCTTCCCGCAGCACCTCTGGCGCGGCCAACCGGACGAGCACGTACACCGCACCGACAAACACCGTGCCCGAGAGGAGCACATTCCCCAGGGCTCCCCAGCGTCCCGGCATGTGGCCGAACATCGGCTGCGCAAAGTGGCTGGCCACGAGGGCGATTGCACACGCCACCACGCTGCACAACCAGACCGGCACGGTGCCCTTGATGACATCCCGCGGCGACACCCCCGCCTTGTGGAAACCCCACAGCGAGAAGCCAAGAAGGCCCACCCCGGTCACGATGCCGATCGCAATCGCAATCACCCCGGGGTCGCCCCCGCCAACCTTGGCGCCGACCCATGCCGCGGCCATAAGGGCCAGGCCCGCCAGAAGCATGAGAACCGCGCTGAACCGGAACTGGCCGCGGGCCTGCAGTGCCGGCGCGGGGACGCACAGCAGCACCCGCCACGCGAAAACGACACCGATGACCTGCGCCGAGAACACCGAGTCGGCGCGCTTTCCTGCCCAGATCAGGGTCTCAGCGGGGACCAGCACGGCCACCAGCCCCAAAGAGGCGACGCTCGCGGCAAAGGTCATCAGGCGCGAGGCGCGGAGGATGGCCCCCCGCTGACGAACCGGCTCATCGTTCAGCCTGGCAAGCGCGGGGAGCAGCACCATGGCCGCTGTCGCAGCAAGCAACTGGTCGATCTGGCCCACCAGCTGATAGCCGAAGGAGAATGCACCCAACCGCTCCTTCACCACAATCGCACCAAGCAGGAAGTACGGACCCGTATTCAAGACGGCTGCCGCGAAGGTTGCGAACACCAGCCACTTGCTGTCGCTGAAAAGCGAACGCCAGAGTTTGACCCGTGGCGGTCGCCGCCAGGGCTTGTCGCGCACGGCGAGGTAGTACGCGATGCTCTCGAAGAGCACGACAACGGGGATGGGCAGCACAAAGCTGAGCGGCCCAAGGCCCATCCACGCACCGGCGATCATCAGCCCGTAACGAATGAGCGATGACGCGGCCTGAAGGTTCGACAAGAGTCGGAAGCGAAGCTGTGTTTGCAAGCGCACCCAGTACACCGTCGAGAGCGTGATGAATGGCATGGTGCCCGCGATGATGAGCAGCAGCGGCAGAAGCTCGGGCGTGTTGTAGAACCGCGAGCTCGCGGCGATCGGCGACAGACCTGCGAGCACTGCCGCGGACACCGCATTGAATGTCAGCGCCATCCAGAAGACAGACCCGGCCAGCGCTTCGTACTGCTTCTCTCCGCGCTGTACCAGCAGTTGGGTCACACCACCATCGCGAAAAAACTGCGTGAAGGCGGCAAACGTGAACGCCATCGTCCACACCGCATATTCCTCATAAGTGACGAGCCACCCCAGGATCATGAACGTCACGATCCCCGCGCCCTTGCCGATGATGTTCGTCAGCAGCAGCCACGCGGCGCCCTGACCAACCGCCTTCCCCAGCGCGGGCTGCGTCGCCGTCGCCAGCGCGACGGCCTCAACGCCATCGCCCGGCCCCTCGGTGTCGTGGGCGGTGGTGCCGGGGGGTGTCAGGACGTCACTCATACCACGATTCAGCCGTATTCCCAGCGCCATGGCTTGCTGCAGAAGGCACTCGTACGCCCCCCGGGCTTTCTTTGATCGGCGATCCAGGGCCAAATAATGAACAACCCGCCCGGAAGGCCGGGCGGGTTATCTACTGGTGGAGGGGCGCGATCCGTCCGCTGTCATTCTTGCGGGCAGCGGTTACACCATCATCCTCACCTTTGCTTCGCGGTCAAAGTACCGCTTTGCAGCCGCACGCACGAACGCCTTGGCCTCCACGCCGACGACCCCCTCATCGGGGACGACGCCTGCCTTGTCCATCAGCGGCTTTGCGCCGGGCGTGTGGCCGATGGCCTTGAGATGACCAAACGCGTCCATGACGAACTGCACGGCCGCGCCGTCGCCCGCGAGCTTCTTTGCCGCGGCTTCCGTCAGCACCAGCGCTACCGCGTCCAGCAGCACGGACGGGCAGCCGGCGAGCTGCGCATCCGCCGCACGCCGCGCACCATCGCTGAGTTTCGCACCGCCCACCTTGGGCGCAATGACCACCGGGGTTGCGCCCGCGCTCTTGATCGCCGCCAGCAGCGAGGTGAGCACACGCGCATCCGAGCCATCATCGATGAGGATGCCGACGCTGCGCCCTTCCAGCGTGTCCTTCATGCGACCGACGATCCGCAGCGCGGGGGACTCTTCCATCTCGATCACCGGCGCGGCGGCAGGCGAAGCCGCGGGCAAGTCCATGCCCAGCCCATCGGCCACGCGGCTGGCGAGCGACTCATCCACGTTCCGCAGGTTGCCCATCACCGCGAGGCGGATGTGAGGCAACGCCACTTTAGAAAGCTCGAACACAAGGGCCGACACCATGTGGTTCTGCTCAACCTCGTGCATTGACCGGAAGAACAGGCGGGCCTGGCTGTAGTGATCGGCAAAGCTCTCGGGCCGCAGGCGCTGCTTGGCGCCGTCGGTCGTCTCGGGGAAGCTTGTGAAGCCTCGCCCCGGCGTCTCCCGCGGTCCGGGCAACTCACCCGCGCGGGCAAGGCTGTTGGGCTCATAGTTGGCGCGGCCCGTGAAGTGGCCCGTCTGCATGTGGCCATCGCGCTGAAAGTTTGCGAACGGGCAACCCTTGGGCTGGTTGATGGGAATCTGATGAAAGTTGGGCCCGCCGAGGCGCTTGATCTGCGTGTCGAGATAACTGAACAGCCGCCCCTGCAGCAGCGGGTCGCTCGTGAAGTCGATGCCCGGCACGATGTTTGCGGGGCAGTACGCAACCTGCTCTGTCTCGGCGAAGAAGTTGTCGGGCATGCGGTCGAGGACCATGCGCCCCACGATCTTCACGGGCAGCACTTCCTCGGGGATAATCTTGGTCGGGTCCAGCACATCAAAGGGCAGGCTGTCGGCAAAGTCCTGATCAAACAACTGCAGGCCCAGTTCCCACTCGGGGAACGCGCCCTGCTGGATGCTCTCGAAAAGGTCGCGACGCTGAAAATCGGGGTCGGCACCTGCGATCTTCACGGCCTCATCCCACACCGTTGACTGCACACCCAGCTTCGGCTTCCAATGGAACTTCACGAACGTCGATGCACCCTTCGCGTTCACCAAGCGGAACGTGTGGATGCCGAATCCCTCCATCATCCGCAGCGAACGCGGGATGGTGCGGTCAGACATCGCCCACATCACCATGTGGGTCGATTCCGGCATCAGCGAGATGAAATCCCAGAAGGTGTCGTGAGCTGTTGCAGCCTGCGGATAGCCGCGGTCGGCCTCCATCTTGACGGCGTGGATGAGGTCGGGGAACTTGATCGCGTCCTGGATAAAAAACACGGGAATGTTGTTGCCCACAAGGTCCCAGTTACCTTCTTTCGTGTAGAACTTGACGGCAAAGCCGCGCACATCGCGTGGCGTATCGACGCTGCCCGAACCGCCGGCAACCGTCGAAAACCGCGTAAACAGCGGCGTCCGCTCGCCCTTGCGCTGGAAGATGTCCGCCCGTGTGTATTTGCTCAGCGACTCGTACAACTCGAAGTAGCCGTGCGCCGCCGACCCCCGGGCATGCACGATCCGCTCCGGGATGCGCTCGTGATCAAAGTGAAAAATCTTCTCGCGGTAAACGAAGTCCTCCAGCATCACCGGCCCGCGCGGGCCTGCCTTCAACTGGTTCTGGTTGTCGGAAACGGGGATTCCCTGATTCGTCGTCAGTGGTTCCGAGCCCTGACCCGATGCCTGGTGCAACTCCCCGCCGTTGCCCGGGGTGCCGCGAGCACTGCCCTTCTTTGCCTGCGGTGCGCCCGGCGCTGCCGCGGCCTTGCCCTTCATCATCCCCTTCGACGGAACCTTCTTGGCCATGGTCTGAACTCCGGTTGCGATGACTGACGCGTGCATTGTACGGGAAACCCCGCGCACGAAACCGTAGCCGAGCCCCGAAGCAGTCAGATGAACGCGCCGCTCACGTGCCCCCACGCACCTTTTTTTCGTGCGCGGCTTCTCGGACAGCGTGCTGTCATGAACCCAGCAAAATGTTGGCCGTTGCATGCTTCCTGCCGCGCCTCTTTGGGTCAACCATGCACCGTTCCGCGTCTACATTTGGGAGCTTCGCCAATGTTTGTTCGTGCCGCCCGCCTCACTGTTCTCGCTCCTGTTCCGCTGCTCCTCGCGGCAGTCGCTTCGGCGCAGTGCCCTCCCCAATGGGAAGCCATTGGCGCGCCCGGCACCAACAACGCCATTTACGCGATGACCCGGTGGGACCCTGATGGCCCCGGCCCCCTTCCCGAGCGCCTGGTCGTCGGCGGCAACTTCTCGATGGCGGGCGGCGCGGTCGCCAACCAGATCGCGGCGTGGGATGGCACGGCGTGGTCCACGTTTGGAACAAACTTCTTCCTCCCCGGCGGGACTGCGGCTGTGCAGGCGCTCGCGGTGCTGCCCTCGCACGAACTCGTCGCCGGTGGCAACTTTCGGACCGCCAGCGGCGTTCAGGCCCTCTTTGTCGCCCGCTGGACTGGCTCGGCGTGGGCCCCCATGGGCAGCGGCTTTGACAGCGAGGTTCGAGCGCTCGCTGTCCTGCCCGGCGGCACGCTGGTCGCCGGCGGTACGTTCACGCTCACGGGCACGACGGAGGTTGCACGCGTGGCGCGCTGGGACGGCACCAACTGGCAACCCTTCAACGACCCACCCGCGAGCGGCAACGGCGTCTTCGGCGGGCCCGTCAATGCCATCTTCCCGCTCAGCGCGGGAGATTTCATCATCGGCGGGGAGTTCACAAGCACGTTCGGCGCCAACACCCGCGGCATCGCCCGTTGGGATACCTCTATCAGCCGCTTTGCAGCGTATGGCAACGGGATCTTTGGGTCCGTTCAGACCATACTGCTCTCCACCGATAACAGGCTCTTTGTCGGCGGCGGCTTCATGACCGTCAACGGCGGCCCGGCCGACAACATCACCGAGTGGGACGGCTCCCAATGGATCTCGGTAGGGACAGGGATGAACCAGGCGGTGCTTGATCTGGCACAAGCGTCCGATGGCACGCTCATCGCCGGCGGCACTTTCACCAACGCAGGCGGCGTTGCCGCGCAGCGCATTGCCGCATACCAGTCCGGCGTATGGTCGTCGCTGGGGGCGGGCGTATCTCATGTCAACGCTTCGAACGTGCGTGCCCTCGTGCCGCTGCCCGAAGGCTCTATGGCTGTAGGCGGGTTCTTCACCAGCGCGGGCGGTGGTCCCGCGGGCTACGTCGCACGCCTGACAATCACCGGGCTCAGCGCCGATTTCAACGGCGATGGCGACATCGGCACCGACGCTGACATCGAGTCGTTCTTCGCCTGTCTCGCGGGCACGTGCTGCGATTCCTGCGGCAGCGCGGACTTCAACAACGACGGCGACATCGGCACCGACGCCGACATCGAGACCTTTTTCCGCGTCCTCGCCGGTGGCGGTTGCTGAACCCTTTCGCTTCCGCGCTTGGTGCCGTCGATTAATCCACACATCTTCCCCACCCTTGCCCCGCCACTACCGCCGCACCGTTGCATCTGCGACCATACCCGCATGGGCACCATCCTCCGGCTCGGCTTCGCAATGGGCGGCGGCGTCTCGCTCGGTACGTTCTGCGGCGCTGCGCTCACCGAAGCCATCAAACTCCTGACCCTCTTCGGCAAGGACAAGGACGGCAAACCTTACGAGGCCGTCAAGGTCGATGTCTTCAGCGGCGCCAGCGCGGGGGCCATGTCCCTGGGCATCATGCTCAAGGCGCTCGCCGACCCTGTGCCCTCGGGGCGTACGAAGGCCATTGCGAATCTCGACCGGCTCTACGGCAAGACCCCGCAGTATCAGGCCCTGAAGGCCAATGACCCGCGGCGCGAAGACCTCATCGCCGCCCAGATGGCGCAGGATGTGCAGCAGGACGTATGGGTCCGCCGCATCAACATCCGCTCGCTGCTGGGCTTCACCGGGTCGGGCCCGCGCGACCTCACCTGCCTGCCGTGCCTGCTTGATAGCGGTGCGGTGAACGACATCGCCCGCGAGGTGTTCACGCTTCAGCAGCCCACGCGCTTCCCGAACCGCCGCGTCATCTCCGACCGCGTACTCTTCTGCTGCACGCTCGCCAACCTTTCACCCATCGTCGCCGATGCCCGCGCCGAGCTGCCCGGCCCCAGCGTCGGTTATGTCGGCCTGACCGATGGCATGCGGTCCAGCGTCCGCCGCGAGCTGCGCGTTTTCGATCTCAACTTCGCCCTCCGCCCGGAAGACGGCGCGAACGGTTCGCTCAATGTTCCCGCGCCCGCCGAGCTGCTGATCGCCAATGCCAACCTATCCGCCCGCACAGGCTACCCGGCACGCTGGTGTCGCTACCAGGAAGAGGGTGGCGAGGTGGCGGGGCATGTCGGCGACCTCACCAGCCCCCGCACATGGGCGCGCATCGGTGCCACCACCGTGGCTTCCGGCGCGTTCCCGTTCGCGTTCGCACCGGTGGTTCTGACGCGGCGCCGCTATGAGTTCGGCGACCGCCTGTGGCCCCGCGCCCTGACCGAGGCGGGCCTCACCGACTGCTACCCCTTCTCCTACATCGACGGGGGCACGTTCAACAACGAGCCCATCCGCGAGGCGTTCCGCCTTGCCGCGTTCATCGATGCGCAGGACACGGACGAGCGGTTCGAGCGCCGCATCCTGTTCGTCGACCCCTTTGTAAGCGACGAGAACCCCTCGCTCCGCGTGCCCATCCATGCCATCACCCGCCTCGAACCGCCTGCGGGCCTCCATCCCCTTGCGGGCTTTGATCCCATCCACCTCACGACCCTCGACCGCCTGCTGCCCCACGCCGTGTCCATCATCTCGGCACTCAGCGATGAGTCCCGTGTTGTCGAGGCCGACAAGATTTTCCAGACGCGCGACCGCTTCCGCATGCGTGATGCGATGCGCCTGTTCCTCACCCGGGCATTGGCCACCGGCGGCGTTCCCGCCGAATCCTACAAGGGCCTTCGCACCTTCTGCGAGACACTGCTGGGCCGCAACACCACCGACGCCATGATCCCGCCGGGAAACCTCACCCTTGTCGCCGAGCTGGAGCGGGTCATCCGCGAAGCCCCGGCGCAGGACCCCATCAAGTCGCTGCGGTCCAAGGCCGCTGCGTTCCTCGCGGCTGCCGACCCTGCGGCACACGATGCCGCTGCCAATCCTGCCGGGGGATGGCTCCGCGCACTCGCCTGGGCCGCGCTTGATCTGTCCCTCGACCTTGAAGGCAAGAACGATGACAGCGCCCTCATTGCGATCGCCCCCTTTACGGGCATGACCGAATATCGCGACGCTGTCACCACGTATCAGAAGGCGCTTGATGCCTTCCACGCTGCCGCCGCCGTGGGGGGCAACGCCGAGCACCCTGGCGAAGCCCCCCGCCCCACCCCCATCTGTCTGCCCGGGGGCGAGGTTTCCGGCTTCGCCGGCTTCATGTCCGCCACGGTCCGCCAGCACGACTTCGATGCCGGCATCATCGCGGCAGCAGAGTTCCTGGGTGCTTCCAACCTCCTCAGCACTCCCTTCAAGCCGCCGATTACTCTTACCAAGTACGAATGGTCCCAGCGTCCGCTCCTTGATGAGCTGGACTCGGGCGTCGAGGGCCTTGCCGCCCGTGTCGATGCCTGCGTCTCCGCCTCCAACCTGCTCAACCTGGGGTGGGGCCTGGACAAGCTGGCCCTGGGGGCTCTGGGGCGCGTCGCCAAGGGGTACGTCAACCGTCTCAAGAAGCTTGGCCGGCCCTCCCAGTCCTTCGAAGTGCGGATCTACATCCCCGGCACCCGCTTCAACCTCGACGGCCGGGGCTTTAGCAACATCAAGCCCATCACCGATGAGGCCGGCCGCCCCTACCTCCGCACGTTTGTCACGTTCCACCCCCCTGTCCTAAATGGCCCTCCTGACGGCATTTGGGAAGGCGCCCACATCCATGCCGCGTCGGGTGTTCAGGTGATTCCCATCGACCACGACGGGCTCATCGACCGGCTCGCCCTGTCCATCGCGCTGCCGGACGCCCCCATCCGCGCGCTCGCGGATGTGTACCCCAACCCGATCCTCTCCTGCGAGGTCAGCCAGCAGGACATGGGCACCAGCGCCCTGCGGGTTCCCTGGACGCCCACCCCCGGCGTCGCGCCGCTGGAGGACCAGTTCCTTCCTGCCAAGGTGTAGAGCGACGCGCTTGCAAACCCTGTGGTATGGTGTACTCATTGCGGCAGTTCGACGCCGCACCCAGCACAACACCTCCCCGCAGGAGTTCGCTTCATCATGGCCAAGAAGTCCACCCGTAAGTCAACGAAGAAATCCACGAAGAAGACCGCCCGCGCCGCCAAGACGGTCAAGAAGGCCGCGAAGAAGGTGCTGCGCAAAGCGAAGCGCGCCGCTTCGCCGAAGTCTTCCAAGGGTCGCGGCGCGTCCGCGGCGAGCCCCCGCAAGCCGGCGAAGAAGGGCGTAAAGAAGGCGGTTAAGAAGGCAGTCAAGAAAGCTGTGAGCAAGGCCGCAAAGAAGATCACGAAGAAGAAGGTCACCAAGGCCATGACCCGCGCCGGCATTCCCAGCAAGGCCGCGAAGAAGGTCACGAACACCGCCGCGCAGCACCCTGGCGCGCTGGCGGGCGGCGCGACGGGCGCCATCCTCGGCGCTGTGGCAGGCCCGGTGGGCGCGGTCATCGGTGCAGCCATCGGCGCGGCCGCGGGCTCTTTCGCCGACTCCAACAACAACCGCAACGATTCTGACCGGGGCGACGATCTCGACGACCGGGACGACGCCGACAACGCCTGACCCACCTCGTCTACCCCTCAGCAAATCTGGCGTGCCCCCTGCCGCGGCGTGACACGTTCACCGGAGGGCCCATGCTGGCCGCGCCCAAGCACAGCATCAAGCTCGCCCTGGATGAGTGCCGCATCCTGCTCATCTGCGGGCAGGTTCTGTTCAGTATCGCCACCGGGGCGGTGCTCTCGCCCGGCTTTCAGGACCTCATGCCCTTCGCCCGGCTGTGCAGCGTCTGCGGCATGACATCACTGGTGCTGGCCGTCGGGCTGCTCATGTGGCCGGCCTCGTACCACATCATCGCCTGTGGCGGGCGTAACACGCGCCGCCTCGTCGGGTTCGTTACCACGATGGTCACAATTGCGCTCCTGCCCTTCGCCCTGGGGCTTGGGGCCGTTCTGTACATCGTGGGCGAGCGGGTTGGCGCCTCGCCGCTCGCCCGGGGATTCAGCATCAGTGGTCTCATACTCGCGCTCGTGTCGTGGTACGTCGTCCCACTCTGGGCGCGTCGTACGGCCCCTGCGATAACGAGCGAAGGGGAAGCCTCCATGAACACTCAGCACACTCCTGAAGTGATTTCGCAACTCCCGAGCAACAGACAGTTCACATCCTCACCGAAGCGCGCATGGTCCTGCCCGGGGCGCAGGCCTTGCTGGGGTTTGGCGCTGTCGCCGTGCTCACGAGTGCCTTTCAGAATCTCGCACCCCTGCTCAAGACCGTGCATGCGATTGGCCTTTGCTTCATCACCCTCGCCATCGTGCTGCTAATGACACCAGCCGCGTACCACCGCATCGCGGAGCGCGGCAGCGTTTCCGCGCGGTTCCCGCGTGTCGCCAGCCGCCTGCTTCTGGCTGCGATGGCGGCCCTAGCCCCCGGGCTTGCCGCGGCCGTGTGGCTTGTGTTTGAGCAGGGCACGGGCAGCCGCACCGCCGGAATCACCGCCGCCATCACCGTGGTGATCGTCTTTTACACGGCCTGGTTTGTATGGCCTTCTCTGGTCCGCCGATCAACGCCACAACCATGAACGCAGGCCCGGATAACACGCCCGAAAGGGACCGATGCGTACATAGGTAAAACAACCTATCCGCTTCCCCATCTTGGCCGCGCCCATCACGTTGCCTGCGCGTCGGGTCGATGCTCCTTTCGATGCCACGCCTTCACAGCGCTCAAGATTCGGCCGAGTCCTGCCGCCCAGTCCCCGCGGCTGCCACGTCTCGGCTGCGCGCTGCGATCATCGCATGGACCGTCGCCGTGCTCCTGGGCACGGGTGTGCTCATCGCGTACGACTTCACGCCCGGTCACGCCGCCGGCATCAACACCGCGCCCGCTGACATCGCGCTTGACCCCGCCATGCCAACGCTGGTCATGGTGGTTCACCCCGGCTGCACCTGCACACGCGCCTCGCTCGCAGCCCTGGAGACCATTGCCCGGACGCATGAGGGACGGCTGAGCATCCACGTTTTCGCGAGTCAGCCCCGCGGGGTTAGAGCAACTTCAATCGCCGAGTGCCGGCAGGCCGTTGAACAGACGATCCCCGTCGCGTCGTTTGAAGCGCGGCCTGCCGCGGACCTCAATACTGATTTTCAGACCGACACCTCGGGCACGGTGTTCCTCTTCAGCCCGGAGGGTCGCGTGCTCTTTGCCGGCGGCATTACCGCCTCCAGAGGCCACGAGGGAGATAACCCGGGCCTGCAACATCTGCTCGAATCCATCGCCACGGGCCAGGCAACTGCAGGGCACCCGGTTTTCGGTTGCCCACTCTCGGTGTCGGCGGACGCCTGCATCCGCGATCAGGAGTGCCCGAAGTGAGCGCTTCCACCATCGCACCGGGCAGTCGCGCACAGGAACTCTTCGAGCGGGACCTGCGCCAGGTCCACACGGACACCGATCGGCTCTTCAGCTGGCTTCTGCTGGCCCAGTGGATCGCCGGCATCGCCTGCGCCCTGTGGCTCACGCCACTGGCGTGGGCCGGCGACCAGAGCTCCGTCCACCCTCATGTGCTCGCGGCTGTCTTTCTGGGCGGGGTCATCACCAGCCTGCCGTTTGTGCTGGCTCGGACGCACCCGGGCGCTCCAATCACGCGGCACTTGATTGCTGCTGCACAGATGCTGTGGGCGGCGCTGCTGATCGACCTCACGGGCGGCAGGCTCGAAACACACTTTCACGTCTTCGGATCGCTCGCCTTCATTGCCTTTTACCGCGACTGGCGAGTGCTTGCCACGGCTACCGCCGTCGTCGCAGTCGACCATGCCGTCCGCGGATGGTTCTGGCCCCGGTCTGTGTTCGGGCCGGGCGCCGTGGCGGGGTGGCGATGGGTTGAGCACGCGGGGTGGGTGCTCTTTGAGGACGCCTTCCTCATCCCCGCGTGCCTGCGCGGCCTTGCGGAGATGCGCAAGATCGCGGAGCGCACAGCGCTGCTGGAAGATGGCAAGGCCCACACCGAGTTGGAGGTCATCGAGCGCACCCGTGAGTTGACCGCCGCCAATCATTCGCTCGCCCAGAATGAAGCGGCGCTGCGCACCGCGAATAACGACCTCCACGCCGCGTCCGCGCAGCACAAGGCGCTCCACGAGAAACTCGTCGTTGCCTCTCGCATGGCGGGCATGGCCGAAGTGGCTACCGGTGTCTTGCACAACGTCGGCAACGTACTCAACACCGTCAACGTCTCCGCCCGTGTGCTGGCCGACCGGCTGCACAACTCCGAAGTGCCCAGCCTCGCCCGCGCCGCCGGCATGATCCGTGACAACCGCGCCGCCCTTGGCAGCTTCCTCGAAACCGACGACCGCGGCCGCCACATCCCGTCGTTCATCGTCGAGGTCTCCGAATGTCTCGTGCAGGATCAACGCGAGCTCGAGTCGGAAGTTGAGGCCATCATCGCGGGCGTCGAGCACATCAAGCAGGTCGTGTGCATGCAGCAGGAGCACGCGAAGCACAAATCACAGTTTGAGCCGGTGAATCTGGCAGAGGTGGTCGAGAGCGCCCTGCGCCTGCAGCAGGAGAGCCTCTCCCGCCACGGTGTCGAGGTCGTCCGCAGCATTGAGCATGTCCCCGCCGTCCCGGCGGATAAGCACCGCGTGCTGCAGATCCTCATCAACCTCATCACCAACGCCCGCCAGGCAATGGAAAACTCCCCGCACCGCAGGCTTACCGTCACCGTGGCGCATCGCACGGTTGACGGGGCGCCATTTGTGTGCATCGACATCGCCGACTCGGGCGTCGGTATTCCCGCAGAGAACCTGACCCGCATTTTCCAGCACGGCTTCACCACCCGAAGCGAGGGCCATGGGTTCGGGCTCCACAGCGCTGCCGTCGCAGCGCAGGCCCTGGGCGGCTCCCTCACGCCCGTCAGCGGCGGGCCGGGGCTGGGCTCCACGTTCACGCTTTCGCTCCCTGCAACCATCCAGCCTGGCGTGACCGCGCCATCGGGGGAACTGTGCACCGAATCCTGATCATCGACGACAACGAGAGCATCCACGACGATTACCGCAAGATCCTCGCACCCCGCACCGCCTCGGCCTCGCTCAACCAGGCGAAGGCCGCGCTCTTTGGCCCCCCGGCGAGCACGGAATCATCGGCGCAGCCGCGGTTTGAAATTCACTCGGCGCACCAGGGCCAGGCCGGCTTTGAGACGCTCAGCGAGGCTGTCAAGGCGGGCCGCCCATTCGCGATGGCCTTTGTGGATATGCGGATGCCGCCGGGCTGGGACGGCCTGCGGACGATCGAGAACTTGTGGGCCATGGACCCCGCCCTCCAGATCGTCATCTGCAGCGCGTACTCCGACCACAGTTGGGAGGACCTGACGCATCGCCTGGGCCTGACCGACCGGCTCCTCATCCTCAAAAAGCCGTTCGACCCAATCGAAGTGCTCCAGATCGCAGCCGCGATGTGCGAGAAGTGGTCGCTGAAGCAGCTTGCCTCACTCAAGATGGATGAGCTTGAGCGGATTGTCGAGCAGCGCACCCGCAGCCTCGCCCACGCCGCTCTTCACGACGGCCTGACCGGCCTCCCCAACCGCATGCAGATGCGCGAGGCGCTCACCCGCGTCCTCGCAGATCGCGACGCTGCTACACCCTTTGCCCTCTTGTTCCTCGATTTCGACCGCTTCAAGGTCATCAACGACACGCTGGGCCATGACGCCGGCGACAAGTTCCTCGTGGAAATCGCCGCTCGCCTTCAGGCGGCCGTGACGGAGGACTGCGGCGCGTGGTCGGCATCCATCGCGGCCCGCCACGGCGGCGATGAGTTCATGGTGCTTATCACCGGCGACGGCGCCGAACGCGCGGCCTTTTCCTTCGGCAACTCCCTTCTCACGCGGCTGTCCGTCCCCTTCAGCCTCAAGGGCTTCAACCTCACCACCACGGCGAGCATCGGGATCACCACGAGTGGCCGCCGGTACACCACGGCGGATGAGGCGATACGCGATGCGGATACCGCCATGTACCATGCCAAGGCGGGCGGCAAGAACCGCTGCATCATGTTCGACCAGCGCATGCACGATCAGCTGGCCGAGCGCGTCGCCATGGAGGCCGACCTCCGCGGCATCGCCGAGCGCGGTGAGCTGGTCCTCAACTACCAGCCGATCGTGATGCTCGAGAACCGCACGCTGCACGGCTTTGAGGCCCTGGTGCGCTGGAACCACCCGACCAAGGGCGCGATCGACCCCGACCAGTTCATCCACGCTGCCGAGGAAACCGGCGAGATCCTCAGCATCGGCCGCTGGGTGCTGCACACGGCGTGCGACCAGCTCGCCCGCTGGCGCCGCGAAGTGCCGGCGTGCGGCAATCTGCACATCAGCGTGAACATCTCTGCCAAGCAGCTCTCGACCAACTGCCTCGTCGGCGATGTCCAGTCGGCCCTTGCCGCCAGCGGCCTGCCCCCAGCGTCGCTTGCTGTAGAGATCACTGAGAGCGCGATCATCGAGGACCCGGCGTTTGCCATCGGCATCCTGAAAGAACTGTCCGATCTGGGCGTCCGCGTGCACATGGACGACTTCGGCACGGGGTACACCTCGTTCAGCTATCTCCACCGCCTCCCGATCAACGCGCTCAAGCTCGACCGCTCGTTCATGAGCAGCGTCAAGGAACGCCGCGAGTATGCGGCCGTCATCCACGCCATCGTGAATCTGGCCCACAATCTCAACATCACCGTCGTTGCCGAGGGCGTCGAGACCCCTGCACAGGTGGCCAGCCTGCTCGCCATTGAGTGCGACTTCGGCCAGGGTTACCTGTTTGGCAGGGCCCTTTCCACGCAGGCCGCCACAGAGATGCTCCTCAACCCGCCAGGCATCCAGGCCGCTGCGTAGCCCGCACCGCGCGGGCGGACGCGATAACCTCCGCCTATGCCCCCGCTGACCATCACCCGCTTCGCCCCCAGTCCCACCGGCCACCTGCACATCGGCGGAGCCCGCACCGCGCTCTTCTGCTGGGCGTTCGCGAAGAAGAACCACGGCCACTTCCTCCTGCGCATCGAGGACACCGACCAGGCCCGATCTTCCGAGGCCTCCGCCCGCGGCATCATGGGCGACATGGCGTGGCTCGGGATCCTGTGGGATGAAGGCCCCGTCTTCGAGGCCGCCCGTCCCGATGGCCGCCATGTGAAAGCCGGCGGCGACCCGCGCGACATCGGCACGTTCTTCCAGGCCCAGCGCCTGGCGATCTACAACACGTATATCCACAAGCTCATCGAGATCGGCCGCGGCTATCCGGCCTTTGAAACGCCTGAAGAACTGGATGCCAAGCGCAAAGCCGCGACCGCGAAGAAGGAGACGTACCGCTATGACCGCGCGGCCTTGAGCATCCCGCAGGAGGAGCGGTTCGCCCGCATGCAGCAGGCGGACCGCGAGCGCACGCCCTATGTCATCCGGTTCAAGGCACCCGACGATGCGATCTATGTTGAGGATGAAGTCCTGGGCGAGGTGAAGTATGCCGCGGGCGAAACCGAGGACTTCGTCATCCGCAAGGCTGACGGCTTCCCGCTCTACAACTTTGCGGTCGTCATCGACGATTTCACCATGGGCATCACCCATGTCCTTCGCGCGCAGGAACATCTCAACAACACGCCCCGCCAGGTCGCCCTCCAGCAGGCCCTGGGCTTCCCAACGCCCAAGTATGCGCACATGCCGCTCATCCAGAACCCTGATGGCAGCAAGATGAGCAAGCGTGACAAGGCCAAGACCGCGCGCAAGGCCGTCAAAGATTTTCTCGCCGGTCAGGGCCAGGGCGCTTTCAAAGCCCTTTCCCCGGCTTCTGACAAGCAGTCCCGCACTGCTGCGGTACTTGATGCGCTGCGCGAAGCAACCCCCGGCATGTCCTCCATCGACCTTACGGCATTCATAGAGGGCGATTCCGACGACATCACCACCGCGGAGCGGATCGCCCAGCGCTTCAGCCTCTCGCTGCCCGAGATCGAGGTCCACGACTTCCGCAAGGCCGGATACCTGCCGGAGGTCATCTGCAACTTCGTCGCGCTGCTGGGCTGGTCCCCCGGAGAGAACGTCGAGAAGTTCAGTGTCGATTTCCTCGCAACCCGCTTTGACCTCTCACGCATCGGTAAGACCAACGCCAAGTTCGACCGTGTCAAACTCCTCTCCTTCAACGCCGATGCCATGGCCGCCATGTCCGACGATGTGTTTGAGGAGCGTCTCCGCCATTGGGCCGATGAGTTTGAGCCCAGCCTCACATCGCGCTTCCCCGCCGACCGCTTCAAGCTGTTGGCGCAAACGGTCAAGGCCCGCTGCAAAGTCTTCAGCGATGCTGCACGCCAAGCCGCATTTGCCCTTGTTGATGACGACACGTACACCTTCGATCCCGCGGCAGTCCAAAAATCCCTGTTCAACACCACCGCGCCCGGCGTGCCCTCCGGCGTTGAACTGCTCCAGGCCTTCGCGGCTTCACTCCCAGGCCTTGATGCGTACGACGCCCAGTCGGTGCAGAGCCACCTGGATCACGTCGCACTGACGCAGAATGTGCAGGTCGGCGCGATCGCCCAACCGCTGCGCGTTGCCCTGACGGGCGGCACGGTCAGCCCGCCCATCAACCTCGTCATCGCACTGCTGGGCCCCGCCTCAACCCGAGCGCGCCTCGCACGCTGCATCGAAGCATGCCCGCGGCTGCGGCCCTGATCGACAAACACGAAACCCATGCCCCCGCGCCCTCTCAAGCCAACACCGGACCAACTCCGCGCTGCGAAGGATTCCACCACCGTACCCGACATTCTCGCCCGCAACCTTGCCCTGCTGCTGGTGGGCATCAACCCGGGCATGTACTCCGGTGCGACCGGTCATCACTTCGCCCGCCCCGGCAACCGCTTCTGGCCGGCGTTGCACCGTTCCGGCCTCACGCCCCGCCAGCTGCACCCCTCGGAAGAACGCAAACTCCTGAAGTACAGCATCGGCCTGACCAAGGTCGTCCACCGCGCCACCGCCACCGCGGCTGAACTTTCCGATGATGAGGTCCGCGCCGGCGGCGAGGACATCCGCCGCCTGGCACGCCGCTACAAGCCCCGCGCGTTGTGCTTCCTCGGTGTTGGCACCTACTCACAGGCGTACAACTTGAAACGGATCAAGGTGGGGCTCCAGCCCGACACCTTCGAGGGCATCCCGCTCTGGGTTCTCCCCAACCCCAGCGGGCTTAATGCCAACTACCAGCTCCCCGACTTCATTGAGCTGTTCACCCAACTCCGCGAGAGCGTCGGTCTGAAGTTCCAACAGCCGCAATGAACTCCCTCCTCTTGATTGCGACCAACTTACACTTGTGTGTGCGACTCTTACTGCTCCTCTTCCTGCTGCTGCCCGCCTGCCATCGCACGCCCGCGCCGCCATCACCCTCAGCGGCCGCCTCGGTCCGCCTCATCCCCCACTCCCCTGCGGCAGCCGTCATCATTCGAGACCTCGGACATGCGGACCTGTGCGTCGCCCGCCACGCCTACGACCTCGTTCTTCCAAGGTCGCTCCCGATCATCGGCTCGCAGGAGGGCTTTGACTACGAAGCTCTGATTGCAGCGCAGCCCACGCACATCATCACCCAATGGGGTTCGCGCACCCTCCCATCCACCCTCACCACCCTCGCGGCAACAAACCACTGGCACCTCTTCGACACCACCCTGCTCACCCTCGATGACATCCGCCGCGACACCCGCGCGATCGATGCTCTTCTTTGTTCCGCCATCGGCCTGCCTGCCCCCAGCCAAGAGGCCCAACAACTCCTCAGCGACATGGACCGCGCCTGGTCACCCCGCGGCGCCTTCACCACTGGCCGCGTGCTGCTTCTTGCTTCCACCGCCCCGCCAGCCGCCTTCGGCCCCGGTTCCTGCCACCAGCAGATCCTGGAAGCCATTGGCGCCACCCCCGCGATCACCCGCGGCAACGCCTACATCGAACTCTCGGCCGAGAGTCTCCTTGCCCTTGCGCCCGACACCATCATCCTCATCAGCCCTCGGTCGGGCGGAGCAGAGCCTGTGACTCCGGAAACGCATTCCCAACGCACGCGCGATGCGTTCGCCATGATCTCCAGCCTTGCGATTCCAGCCGCACGTCAGGATCGTCTGGCGCTTCTCGACGATCCGCTCTCGCAGCTCCCAAGCACCAGCATGATCAGGCTCGCGGATGACCTCGCGGCAGTGCTTTCCTCGTTCGAACGCTGATGCCTGCTGCCAGCGATCCGCCCGGGCCGCTACACTCCACCCGGCTGCGGTCACGGCCCTTGCCCTTCCTCATAAAGGGGCCGCGCTCGCGCGCGGGCAGTTGGCATGTTCGACCGCATTACAGACTCCTTCAACGGCCTCTTCCGCAAGCTCTCCGGTCAGGCCACGATCACAGAATCCAACGTTCAGGACGCCCTCGGGGATGTCCGCACGGCTCTGCTGGAGGCCGATGTCCACCTTGAGGTGGTCAATACGTTCATCTCCGACGTCATGCGCGAGGCGGCCGGGCGCGAGGTCACCAAGAGCCTCAAGCCCGGCCAGGAGATGATCGGCATCGTCCACGACAAGCTCGTGGAACTGCTTGGCGGCAGCAAGGAAGATTCCGCAAAGCTGATGGAAGTTCTCCAGGGTGCGGCGGACGCCGCACAGTCTGGCGCACCCCCCAAGCCGCTGCAACTTTCCGTCGAGCCTCCGATCATGCGGGTCAGCCCTGGGCCCACCATCATCATGATGAGCGGCCTGCAAGGGTCGGGAAAGACCACGACATGCGGCAAGCTAGCCGCGTACCTCAAGAAGCGCGGCCGCTCGGTCATGCTCGCCGCCGCCGACCTCCAGCGCCCTGCCGCGGTTGAGCAGCTGCAGACCGTGGCAAAGCAGGTTGATGCGGACCTGCCGGGCAGCGCCAAGGTCGCCTTTTACTCCGAGCCCGACAAGGTTGCGGCATACGGCAAGGCGGTTGGCGTCGCCGTGCAGGTCTGCCGACACGCGCTCGACGCCGCCCGCAAGGCTGGGGTCGATGTGCTGATCCTCGACACCGCCGGCCGCCTGCACATTAACGACGAGCTGATGGGTGAACTGACGCAGATCAAGAATCAGTTGCAGCCGCACCACATCTTCCTGGTGGTTGATGCGATGACGGGCCAGGATGCCGTCAACTCTGCCAAGGCGTTCAACAGCCGCCTCAATGTCGACGGCATCATCCTGACCAAGTTCGACAGTGATACCCGCGGCGGCGCAGCGCTCTCAGTCAAGCATGTCACCGGCGCGCCCATCAAGTTCGTCGGTGTGGGCGAGAAGCTCGACGCCATCGAGGAGTTCCACGCAGAGCGAGTCGCCGGGCGCATCCTGGGCATGGGCGACGTCGTCAGCC
Organism: Phycisphaerales bacterium; assembly: GCA_038260025.1. Taxonomy (GTDB): domain Bacteria; phylum Planctomycetota; class Phycisphaerae; order Phycisphaerales; family UBA1924; genus JAEYTB01. The sequence goes on along the minus strand of JBBSOF010000004.1, from coordinate 43,796 downwards.
TCGTCGAGCGGGCGCAGGAGCAGGTGTCCGCCGAGGACGCCGAAAAGCTTCAGGAGAAGATGGCCAAGGGCGAGATGACGATGGACGACTTTCTTGCCCAGCTTAAGACCCTGCGGCGCATGGGCCCCATGAAGCAGCTCCTGGGCCTGCTCCCCGGCGTGGGAGGCATGGTCAAGGACATGCACATCGAGGACAAGCAGCTCGACAAGGTCGAGGCCATGATCTCGTCGATGACGAAGACCGAGCGTGCCAACCCCGGTCTCATCAACAACCCCCGCCGCCGCCGCATTGCCGTGGGGTCGGGCGCGAAGCCGGAAGAAGTCGGGGCGATGGTCAAGCAGTTTGAGATGGTGAGCAAGCTCACCAAGAGCATGGCGGGCATGTCCGCCTCAGACCGTGTGAAGACCGTCAAGGGCATGGGGAAGGACGGTCTCTCGATGCTCCCGGGCATGTCGAGCATCCCCGGCCTGCGCGGCAAGGGCTCCTCTGCGGCCCCAAGCGTCAAGGATCGGTTCAAGAAGCGCAAGCGCTGAAGATGGAACCTACTCAAGCGTGGTCAACACGCATCAGGCGGCTTCACACCCATCTTCAGCATCTCCCGGTCATGCTCCTTCCGCAGCGTCAGCAACGCCACAACCGCACCCACCCCACACATGGCCATGTCCTTCTGTGTGTCAAACCCGTCGCCCTGCGTGCCCAGGAATGAATCCGCCGCCTCCTTGCTCACGGCAGCCACCGCCCACTCCACGATTTCGTACACCGCCGAGATAGCCATGCACACGCACAGCACGAGGAAGAACATCCACCGTGCATCGCGGAGCACGCCGCGTCGCACCATGATCTCCCGTGTGATGATCGCGGGCACAAACCCCTGCGCAAAGTGGCCGAGCCGGTCGTAATGATTCCGCTTGGTGTGCAGCAGATCCTGAAGCCACTCTCCCGCGGGCACGAGCGCATAGGTGTATTTGCCGCCAACGATCAGGATCGCCATGTGCACCGCGATCAATCCGTAGCACAGGGGCGTCAAGCGGAACCGCCGGTACGTTGCCGCGAGCACGATCAGCCCGACGACCGCAGGGAACACCTCCAACCCCCACGTCGGGTAGTCGTGCGGCCGCACGCCCGACCACGCCAGCAGCATGAGCACCAGCAGCAGCAGCGTCAGTTCAAATCGATGTGACAAGCGTGACTCGCTCATACTCCCCTCCCCGGCACCAGCGATGGCACGCACGCGGCAAGCGGCCGCCGCCGCATGCACAGGCTGATCAGCACCGCAAGAAGGATCACCGGCGGCGTGTTGACATACTGCACATCAAACGGCGTCGTCAGCAGCACCCCCAGCAGCGCAAACGCCGGGCCCGCGTCGTATGTCCCCACCGATTCCAACGTCAGCCCCGCGAATCCGCCCCGCACCGCGCACAAGACGATCGCCACGAGCAGACCCACCCCCACAATCCCCAGCGTCGCGAAGGCGTGCAGCCACAGGTTGTGCGCCTGCGGCGCTGTGCGCACCGTGTCCGGGTTGACACCTCCCGCGCGGAGGTCGGCGCGTGCCCAGGTTTCATAACTTCCCGCCCCATGCCCCCAAATAGGCCGATCCATCCCCATCCGCACCGCCCACGCCGCAAACTTGATCCGCGCCCCCGTATCGCTCTCATACCGCTGCGCGCTCATGGCCTGGCGAATCTCCGTGATGCCGCTGCCCACGCGCTCGCGCACGCCCTGCTGCGCCGCCAAGATCACCACGCCCACGATCACAGCAACCACCGGCACGCCCGCCATCCCCGCGTCCAGCCGCCGCTGAGGCCTTGATTCCTGACCCCCCCGCTTCCGCCTCACCCACACCACCACACTCACAACGCCCACGAGTGCGACGAGCACCGCCCCTCCCAGCCATGCGCCGCGCGTCCCTGTCGCGACCATGCCCGCCACGGTCGCGCCAGCGCCAAGCACCGCGATCAACCGCTGCCTGCCACGCCCCATCATGGCGGCAGGCAGGTGCAGCCCCAGCGCACCCACAAACATGTACCCGAACACCGCGGGGTGCGACCACCAGCCCGAGTTTCGAGGCGTCCAGGGGCGGAACATCAGCGCGGGCACATCCAGCGCATGGCCAAGCCAGTGCACCACCTGCGACACGTTTGTCAGTAGAAATCCTGCCGCGAGGGCGGCGATCAGCAGTCGCCTCCGTCGCATGACCGGATAGATCGCCAGTGGCAGCCATGCGAATCGGCCCCAGCCGATCTCCCACCCGCCCTTTCCCACATCGCTGCTCCACAGGAGCGAGATCGCCATCCATGCCGCGAACGCCGCAACCGCCCACAGCACCCGCTCGCGCAAGAGCACACGCAGTGTCGGCCACACCACGTTCAGGCTCACCAACCCCGCGAGCGCCAGCGGCAGACACCCGATTTCCGACATGCTGATCGAACCCACGCTCGTCACGACATGGAACAGGACGATCCACAGGTACAACCAGCCAAGCCGCCGCCACCGCGGATGCGCTTCCATCCGCTCGAATGCCGCTTCAACGTTCACGCCAAACTCCGTGCAACCGCGTTGGCATCAACCCGGTGGCTTCACTTACACCATCTGGATTTCTACACCTCTCCAACGTACCAGAACCCCACTTCCCGACTCTCAATGACCCTTCTTGCTGAACACATGCCCCATTCACAGCCTCCCTCCCCAACTGCAACCGAACCGCCCTGTCGCCATCGTCGTACATTCTTCTTGACGCCCCTACATCGTTCGTTACGCTCGGCGGCTTGCCGTCGGGCTTATCTGCGTTCCTGCCCGCGCTGAACCGCATCACCTGAGCACCGCATGCGATCCCTGCGCCTTTCCTACCGACTTCATGTGACCTTTTTTGCCGCGGCGGGTGCGGCCGCGCTCTCCGCTCACCCGGCTTCCGCCGTCACCATCGAGGTCGTCGGCACATTTGGCGGTTCCACAAGTTACGGCGTGGGCATCAACCCTTCCGGACAAGCCACCGGCCAGGCCGACGGCCTCAGTGGAGTGCGCGCGTTTGTCTTCTCCGGCACTCCCGGCGTCCTGTGGAACCTGGGCACGCTCGGCGGCTCCGCCAGTTATGGCAACGCCATCAATGATTCCGGCATCGCCGTCGGTAACAGCACCACGGCCGCGGGTGCCACACACGCCTTCATTTACACCGGCACCCCGGGCATGGGCGGGCTCATGACCGACCTGGGCACGCTCGGTGGCCCATCCAGCAGCGCGTACGGCATCAACAGCCTCGGACAAATCACCGGCGACAGCCGCACTGTTGCGGGGGAGCTGCATGCCTACCGCTACACCGGTATCCCGGGCAACGGCGGCCTGATGGTCGATCTTGGCACGCTCGGCGGCAGCGTCAGCAGCGGCAGCGCCATCAACATCCACGGCCACATCGTCGGCTCAAGCCGCACGCTTACAAACCAGACGCACGCTTTTCTCTATATGGGCATCCCCGGCGCGGGCGGCCAGATGCGCGACCTGGGCACCCTCGGCGGCGACACCAGCACCGCCCATGCCATCAATGCCGACAACAGCATCGTCGGCCAGAGCGACACCAGCGATGCGCAGACCCATGCATTCCTTTACACCGGCACGCCCGGCGCGGGCGGCCAGATGCGCGACCTGGGCACCCTCGGCGGCTCGAGCGCGTGGGCCTACGACATCAACGACTCGGGCCACATCGTCGGCTCCAGCTTCACTGCCGACGGCACATCGCACGCGATGCTCTACGTCGGCGTCCCGGGCGCGGGCGGTCAGATGATCGACCTCGACATGTGGGTCGATCAGAACGCCCCCGACGGTAACTTCTGGACTCTGTATAACGCTCAGGCCATCAGCAGCAACAGCGGATGGGTCACGGGGTATGGCTTGTTTAACGACGGCGTCGTCACGGGTATCCGCGCATACCGGCTCGACATCTCCGCACTACTGACCCCGCCCTGCTCCACCGCGGATTTCGACAACGACGGCGACAGCGGCACCGATCAGGACATTGAAGCCTTCTTCGCCTGCCTCGCCGGCAGCTGCTGCCCCACATGCTGGCACTTAGGGGCAGATTTCAACGCTGACGGCGACTCGGGCACCGATGCCGATATCGAGGCGTTCTTCCGTGTGCTGGCCGGCGGACCCTGCTGAGCGGGCCCTGTGCCTCTTCCTGGTCGCCACTCCAGTTGCCAAGCCACCCAGTATCCCTAATTCTCCAGAATTACCCTTGCCCTCCCCATCCCCGGATTTACACTGGGAGACGGACAACTTCATTTCAAAGGAGGGCGTGATGCGTACCACCGTGTTCACTGCCGGTCTGAGCGTTCTGGCACTGCTTGCAGGCGTTGCAGAAGGGCAGACATCGATCACCACATACGACGTTCAGCACACCTTCAACTGGATGCCTCCGCCCGGCGTGATCATTGTCCCCACCGTGCGCATCGGCACCTTCCAGCATGTCTGGGTTAAAGACCGCGCCGGGCCCTACAACGCGTGGGCCGTCGTGCCGCTTGCGCAATCGCCAAACTTCGATGGGCTGGGGCGGGATACACCGTTCGGCATCGGCGCCAACAACATTCCCGAAAATGGCGGCCCGCAGGTTCCTTGCAACTTCGCGACATTCCCCGTGTCGACCACGGGCCTTCACGCCGTCAACTGCCTCCAGATTGTCAGCCCCAACAGCAACACGTTCGCCAACGCCTGCTACGACATCGACATCTTCTCGTTCGGCGCGGGCACGCCTGTGCAGGGAAGCATCCGGTCCATGGGCAACGCACGCGCCACCGGGCCCGGGGCGCGAGCATATGCCTTCAGCTCCGCCGGGATTTCCATCACCGATGGCTCCGCCAGCGGCTCGGTACACTGGGCGCCCTTCTTTGATTCAGTCTCGGGCGAGGCCTTCAACCAGTCCGTGCGTCACGATCCCATTGCAGTCACGGTGACGGATGCGAGCGGCGTCTCGGCCAGCAGCGTCATCCTCAGCATCGACTTCATCAGCGACAGCGCGGGCACGATGTCCTGGGCCAACGACACCTTCCAGACCGATGCCCGCAATGCCGAGTTCTCCGCCCAGATCATCGGCCCCGTTGCCCGCTCCCCGGGCGTACTGCGCTTCCGCATCCAGAATGGCGTTGTCGTCAGTTCAAACTCCTCCGGCTCGCTTTCATTCCCCGTTCCCCCCGCGGGCACGGCCGTCCCCTTCGCCTTCCCACTGCCCAACGCGATGCTGATCGATTACGACGCCACCGTGCTGCTTCCCGGGCCGATCGCCAACACCTCGCTCGACTTCTTTGGCGGGGCCGACGCCCCCGTCGTCGCCCCTCCCTGCGGCAGTGCGGACTTCAACGGCGACGGCGACATCGGCACCGACGCCGACATCGAGGCCTTCTTCGCCTGCCTGGCCGGCATCTGCTGCGAAACCTGCGGCACCGCGGATTTCAACGGCGATGGAGACATCGGCACCGATGCCGACATTGAGGCGTTCTTCCGCGTCCTTGCGGGCGGGGCCTGCTGAGCATCTCGATCTGAAGATTTTGGCGAACCTTCATAGGAACGTGCAAAAGCATCCTTGCTGCCAGCCTTCGCGTACCATCAGCCGTGAGTGGAACACTCCCCATTCCCCCTGACCTCCTGCAACGGATGGTGGACGCCGTGGAACTGGTACGTCAACGCCTCCTTCGCGCGGCAGCGGCCCTGCGCTCCCGCCATGTTGAATATGCAGTGGTTGGCGGCAACGCCGTTGCCGCGTGGGTTGCCACAATCGACGAGTCTGCTGTGCGGAACACGCAGGACGTGGACATCATGATCCGGCGGGACGATCTGCCCGAAGCCCGCCGCGCCCTGGAAGCCGCCGGATTTGTGTACCGCCACGCGGCAGGTCTGGACCTGTTCCTGGATCATGTGGATGCTCCACCACGAAGCGCGGTGCGCATCGTGTTTGCGGGCGAACGCGTTCGTCCTACAGAGCCAGCTGCGAACCCGGATGTCAGCGAGTCCCTCGACACCGGCTCATTCCGCCTGATCGACCTCGCGCCGCTCGTGCGTATCAAGCTCACGGCTTTCCGCGATAAGGATCGCACGCACTTGCGCGATTTGATCGATGTCGGCTTGGTTGACGCCACTTGGGTGCCTCAGCTACCCGGCGAGCTCGCCACCCGCCTGCAGCAGTTGCTCGACACGCCGGAAGGATGACGACCGCTTACCCCGTCCCCTTCGCCGCCCCCACCACTTTCCCCGCGAGCATTACATACCCGTTGAGTTCGTCCACCCATGCCGCGGTTTTCTTGCCTGAGCCGGCTGCTGCCGTCACACGGGAAAGGTCCGTCATCAGCGCCTTGAGGTACTTCGTGCGCTCGCCAACCTTTGAGAACTCCGCCTCCGCCATGCGGCAGGTCAGTTTCGACGCGTCCTTCCGCAACTCCTCGATCTCTTCGGCGTCCTTGCTCTTGCCCATGCGCAGCAGCAGCACGTTGATAGCCTCAGCGTAGAACTCTGCCGTGGTGCTTTTTTCAGTCAGTTCAGCCATTTACTTTGCCTCCTGAAAGGCCAGGTACGCCTGGCGGAAGTCGCGTGCCCCCCGAGCCATCCGGTCCGTTGCCGCCGTGAGGTCGATCGTCGGGTTCTCGACCGCGACTGCCAAGGCGCTGAACGCATCGCGCGTTCCCTCCAGCTGCGACTGGTACGCGGCCTGAAGGCGGGTGAGGGCATCGAACTTGGCGCGAACCGCCGCAACCCCCGCCGCCGATTCCCGCGCCCCCGCCAGCAGCCCCTTCAGGTATACATCCTCTGCCGAGCCCGCTTCCCAGCCCTTCTCTCCCGGGCTGTGCTCGAGGGCCTCGAGCATGCCTGTGGATGGTGGGGACGTGGTGGCGTACGGGTCGGGGGGCGGCGTGACCTCCATCCCAGCACGGATGGCGTTGATGTCGGCGTACCGCTTTTTCACCAGCGGGCCGTCGGCGTAGCGGTCCAGTAGCGTTGCGGCCAACGCGGTCTGCGTCGTGAGCCGCGCCATGGCGTCGACATATTCCTGCGTCAGGATCGCGCGGCGTGCGGCGGTCAGGCCCTGCACATCCTCACCCAGCACATCAAAAAGCAGCGGCATGATGCGCTGCCCCTCTTTGACCGCCATCGTGAACTTGCGCGCCCGGATGCCCTCTTCGACCGCGGAGATGACATCCGACGCGAGGCCGATGGCCGCGCCTGCCGGCCCGGCCATGGTCGCCAGCCGCGGGATCATCTTTGTGAGCGAACCGGTCAGGGTGCGCAGCGCACCCGCAACCTCGTTGGGATCTGCCCCGGTCGCCAGTGCCACCAGCGCGCCGTTATAACCGTCAATCGCGTCGAGGGCCGCCAGCCGCACATCAAGATCAGCCTGGAACTGTGACCGCTTGCGCTCACGCACCGAAGGGACATCGGTGTTGTAGGGGCTCGCGGCATACCGGTCCACATCGGTCTTGCCGCTGAGGATGATGCCTTCGGTGAGCTGTCGCGTCATGGCGAACGACTCGCGGTATGAGCCCAGGTGCCGAGTGGGTGGTGCGCACCCGATCATCCAGATCATCACCGCGGCCGCCACCACCATGAACCCAACCCGCCGTACCAGCGTGCTCATAGACAAGCCTCCTGCCAAGACTTGCATCAGCCTACCAACACCTGTCACCCCCGTTATGAAACGTGCCTCCGCACGCTAACTCCGGCTGCTACCACAACATCCGCACCCGGATGGTTTCGGGGATCGCCCGCAGCCGCTCCAGAACCGCCTCTCCATCGGTCGGGTCGACGTCCAGCACGACGTACCCGATCTCCTCGCTTGTCCGAAGGTACTCGCCCGAGATGTTGGCTCCCACCTCGGCGATCGCCTTGTGCATGTTGCTGAGCACCCCCGGCACGTTGCGGTGAAAGTGCAGGATGCGGTGCGGCCGCAGGTGGCCCGAGCTTCCGGGGCCGGCCCCATCATCCTCATCGGTTGCCGCCATCTGCTCCGGAAGCTCAACCTCCGGCACGTTCACCGCGCCCGTCGTTGTCCCCACGTTGATGAACTTGATGAGCTTGGAGCAGACATCCTCTGCGATCGTGGCCTGGGCCTCCTCGGTGCTGCCTCCAACATGCGGCGTTAGGATGACGTTGCCCGCACCGCGCACCGCGCTCTCGAACTTTTCGCCCTTGCCCGCGGGCTCGTCGGGGAAGACGTCCAGCGCCGCCCCCGCGAGGTGTCCGCTCCGCACGGCCGCCGCCAGGGCGTCTACATCTACCACCGTGCCGCGGCTGTTATTAATCACATAACTCCCCGCCCGCATCCGCTCCAACTGCTCCGCGCCGATCATTCCCCGGGTTGACTTGGTCTCCGGCACGTGCAGCGTCACCACGTCGCTCTCTTCGAGCAGTGCGTTCAATGTCTTGACCGGCCGCGCGTTGCCCAGCGGCATCTTCGCGATGATGTCGTAGAACAGCACCCGCATCCCCATGGCCTCGGCCAGCACGCTCACCTGCGAGCCGATGTGGCCATAGCCCACGATGCCCAGTGTGCGTCCCCGAACCTCGTGCGCCCCGGCCGCGGACTTGTCCCAAACCCCCGCGTGCATCTGCGCGCTCTTGTCGGTCAGCCGCCGGTGCAGCCCGATGATCTCCGCGATCGTCAGTTCTGCCACGCTCCGCGTGTTGCTGAAGGGAGAGTTGAACACCGGCACCCCCTGACGCCGGGCGCCCGCGAGATCAACCTGGTTGGTGCCGATGCAGAAGCAGCCCACGGTGAGCAGGCGCGGCGCTGCCGCCAGCACCGCCGGCGTCACATCGGTTTTGCTGCGGATGCCTATCGCGTGAGCATCGGCGACCAGTCGCAGCAGCGCCGCCTCGTCCGGGGCCCCGGCCATCGCCTCGACGCTGAACCCCTCTGCCTCAAGCATCGCCCTGCCCAGCGGGTGGATGTTCTCCAGCAGCACGACACGGATCTTGTCTTTCGGGAACGAAGTTCTCATATGCGATGGTTGTCCCATGGGCACCTGCGGCCCCTTCTTATTTCTCATCAACCCACACCGGGGTCTCGACATACTTCACCGGCTTCTCCACGCGCGCGGCAGGTTCTTTCGACACCCGCACCACCCCGGCCGCGCTCAGCACCGCAAGCACCACGAACAGCGCGATGCGGTACCAGCCGAACGGCGCCAGGCCGTGGCGGCCCAGGAACCCGACGAGCCACTTGACCGCCACCGCCGCGGAGACCGCGGCAATCACAATCCCCAGCACGCACGCGCCGACGCCCAGCACCTGAAACAGGTTCTCTCCGCCTGTCTTGTGTGCTGCGTGCACGTTCTTCGCGAGCTTGTAAAACGTCGCTGCGGTCAGCGTCGGCAGCCCCAGCAGAAAACTGAACTGCGCTGCCGCACGCGGCCGCAGCCCTGCGAACATCCCGCCGGTGATCGTCATCATTGATCGGCTGGTGCCCGGCCACAGCGCCGCAATCTGCAACAGGCCGATCATCAGCGCCTCGCGCGGGGTCACGTCGTAAATGGTCTTCTCCTGCGCTCGCCACTGCTTGACCATGGAAAGCCTGCCACCCAGCCGCCCCTGCCCCCACAGGTCTACCGCGATCATGTACACCCCGCCCAGCAGCACTGCCATCATCACCGGCAGCAGCGCGAACAGGTGCTTCTCGATCCATTTGCCGGCAAGAAGCCCGACAACGGCCGACGGCACAAACGCGATCGCCAGGTTCACCAGCAGGCGCAGCCCTTCCGCATCCTTGCCTGTCAACCCCCGCAGCATCTTCACCACGCTGGGCCAGTACAGCCCCAGCACGGCAAGGATGGCCCCGCCCTGAATCACGATCTCGAAGTCCTCGATCGCCCCCGCCGCCCGCTCCTGCAGGTGCATCAGCGACGCCGCGATGATGAGGTGCCCGGTCGAGCTGATGGGCAGGTACTCAGTGACCCCCTCCACCAGCCCGAGGACCACCGCCTGCCAAAGTTCCAATACATGCATGGGCCGAGTGTAACCCCCCCCATCTACACTCGCCGATGCCCCTCGCCCCTTCCGACGCCGCAGCCTTCGCCGCCCGCTGGTACGCCGCATGGAATGCTCATGATGTGGACGCCATCATGGCCTGCTACGACCCGTCCATCGAGCACTCCTCGCCCTTCATCAAACGCTACAACAACTCCGACGATCCCTCCCTCCGCGGCAAGCCCGCCGTCCGCGACTACTTCGCCCGCGCCCTGGAGCGCAACCCGACCCTCCGCTTCGATCCCATGCATGCCACAACCGGCCTGGAAAGCGTCATCCTCGTGTACCGCAGGATGAACGGTGATCTTGCCGCGGAGCTGTTCGCGCTAAACGAGCAGGGCCTCATTACCCGGTCCATCAGCCACTACGGGTAGAGTCTTCACGGCCTCTTCACGCCCGGGTGACACCATCCCGGCATGAGCAACAACGACTCTCACAAGCTTGCAGAACTCATCAAGGACGTCCGGGTCGCCATGTTCACGACCTTTCCCGGCGGCATGGCGGGAGCCGCCAGTGCACGCCCCATGTGGACGCAAAAACTGGACTCTGATTCCTTCGACGGCACCCTCTGGTTCATGACCAACAGCGGCAGCGCCATGGTCCGCGACCTTTCGGTCAATCCAGTCGTGCTCCTCACCTACGCCCTCCCTGACAAGAACCGCTACATCGCCGTCTATGCCAGCGCCAAGGCCGAAAAGAACCCCGAGATGGCCCGCGAACTCTGGAACATCCATGCCAAGGGCTGGTATCCGGGCGGGCCCGATGATCCCACGCTGACCCTGCTCCGCGTCACCGTGGAGCGGGCGGAGTACTGGGATGGTCCTTCCAACACGTCGTACATGCTCAGCCTCCTCAAGGCCGTCGCCACGCACGAGCGCGTCCACACCAGCGGCGAGCACGACAAAGTGCAGATGTAAGGCTGGGATAGCCGCTGACCATCCCAAGGGCGTTACCATCCCGGCGTGCTTGCCGCCCACGCATTGAGTTTCTCATTCCCGGGGCGCCCGGTGCTGCGCGATGTGTCGGCGGAGTTTCCTGCCGGGGTCATCACCGCCATCGTCGGCCCCAACGGGGCGGGCAAGACCACACTGCTGCGCATCCTTCTTGGGCTGCTTGCTCCGGCACAAGGCAGCATTACGCTCGCCGGCCAACCGGTGGGGTCGATCCCCGCTCGAAAGCGCGCAGGGCTGCTGGCGTACATCCCTCAGTCCAGCCAGGTCGCATTCCCGTTTTCCGTCGGCGAGGTGGTCGCGCTGGGCCGCTACCGGACCGGCCATGGGGGTGATGCCCACGCTGTCTCGCAGGCGTTGCAGACCGTCGGGCTTCAAGACCGCCGCAACGACCTCTTCGCCCAGCTCAGCGCGGGCCAGCAGCAGCGGACCACCCTTGCACGGGCGCTCGCGCAACTGGGGACACACAGCGGCCCGCGCTATCTGCTGGCCGATGAGCCGGTGGCTGCGATGGACCCATTCCACGCCCTTCAGACCATGGACACCCTTGCCGCTCTGGCGTCCACGGGCGTAGGCGTGATTGCCGTGCTGCACGACCTCTCGCTGGTCCTCCGTGGCGCGGGGCGGGTGCTGATGCTCGACAACTCCGGGCACATCGCCGCCCACGGCCCCACCGCCGAGACCCTGACGCCAGAGCTTCTGGGGCGGGTCTACGGCGTTGGCTTCCGCAGCCTGGCAGACCCCGCCACCCAGCGGCCCGCAGCCATCATCCCGGCCTGAGGGCCCATACACTTCCCCCGTGTCCCAAAGTCAATGGTTCAACCTCATCGCCACGCTGGTCTTCGTGTTCGGCGGCGTGTTCGTCAAGATCCTCGGATCATTGAAGGGGCAGGCCGATCGCAAAACGGCGATCCGGCGTCGCGAGCAGCAGCAGCTTGACTCGCTGCGCACAGGCCGGCCCCCAGAGGCCGAGGCGCCGTCGGTGATGAGCCCCCAGCAGTCCGCCCGCGCGTCGCTCGAGGAAATGGCCGCCCGCCGCCGCGCCCAGATTGAAGAAATCCGCCGTCGCCGCGCTGCCCTCGCCAGCGGCTCACAGACTCCCGCACGCGCCCCGACGCAGGGTGCCCCCGCGCGTCCTGCCCCGACCCGTCCGCTTGCCCGCCCCCCGCAGAGCAGCGATCGTCCGCCAACGCGGAGCGATCAGCGGCCGCCTACGCGTACTTCACAACGCCGCAGCACCGGCCAGGCACAGCCCCGTTCCATGGATACGGAGCAGCAGAAGCAGTCGGAGCGCTCTCAGGACGCCGCCGCTCGCGTAGAAGCCCAGCGCATCGAGGCCGATCAGCTCCGCACGCTTGAGATTCAGCGGGGCCGCCGTGGCCGCGAGATCGCTGCCGTGCGCGAGCAGCGCCTGAGCCGCTCGCACTCGGCGGAGGACAAGATCATTGCCGCGGCGCAGGCCATCAGCGGCAACGCCGCAGCCCCGGTCGAGGTCGAGCATGATGCGTACGCCCTGGCCCCCGCGCGGCGGGCAGGCAAGCCGGCAAAGCTGACCTTCAGCGCCGCTGACATGCGCCGGGCGATCATCCTGCGGGAAGTGCTGGGCCTGCCGCTCTCCCTGCGGCAGTAGGCCCGGGCCCGGTATACTGCGGCCATGGTGCATGGACGCTGGAGAACGTGTGCGGGCGCGGCTCTTGTTTCAGCCGCGGGGTTGCTGTTGCTGGCCGGCCTTGGGGCGGCGGCAGGCTGCGAGGCCGTCGGTGTTGAGCTCAAGCCCGGTGCGCAGAGCCTGTTCGAGGCGTTCGCGCAGCCCACGCCGCAGGACGCCGCCAAGTGGGCCACCGATGAGTTCGATGCCGACAAGCGCTACCGCGGCACGCTGCTGCTTGCCAACGCCCCCTTCGCGGGCGAGCCGCTGTATGTGCGGCTCTTCACGACCAACGCGCAGGACACCGACCCTGGCGTCCGCGCCGCGGCAACGCGCGGCCTTGGCACCCACGGCAGGCCCGAACTCGCCCCGCTGCTCGTTGAGCGGCTGACCGACACCGATGTGGGCGTCCGTATCGAAGCGGCGCGGGCGCTGCAGCGTATCCACAGCACCGTCGCCGTCGAGCCGCTGCTCGCCGCGCTGGACCCCGCGAAGGAAGACGACCCCGCCGTTCGCCTGGAAGCCGCCGACGCCCTGGCGCAGTACCCAGATAGCCGTGTGGTCGAGCAGTTGATCAAGGCGCTGGCCGACGACAACCTGGCGGTGAACCGCCGCGCCCAGGAGTCGCTGCGCACGCTGACCGGGCAGGATTTCGGCATCGACCGGGCGCAGTGGTTCGCGTGGTACACATCCAGCAGCGAGCTGTTCGCCGCCCGCGCGGTGTATGTGTACCCAGTCTTCTGGCGGAGCAAGCGCTGGTACGAGCAGATCCCGTTCGTGCCCGGACCGCCGAACGAGTCCGCGAGCACGCCCGTGGGGATGGTGCCGGGAACGGTGGAGTAGCCGCTCCCCTGTCAGCACACTGCGGATCAGATCAGCCCACTCGCTCTGCCTTCATCTCGCGCGACATCAGCTGCCCGATGGCCTCGATGGGGTCGACCTTCTCGAAGAGCACCGCATGGACGGCGAAGGTGATGGGCATCTCGACGCGGAATTTTTTGGCCAGTTCGGCGACCGACTTCGTCGTCGCCACACCCTCGACCACCGAGGGGGTCGCCCGAAGGTAGTCGTCCAGTTTCTGACCACGGCCCAGCGCCTCGCCGCAGGAGCGGTTGCGGCCCTCGGGGCTGAAGCAGGTTGTGGCGAGGTCACCCACGCCGGCGATGCCAAAGAAGGTCTCGTTGCGCGCCCCCATCGCCAGGCCCAGTCGCGTGATCTCGGCGAGGCCGCGGGCGAGCAGGGCCGACTTGGCGTTGTTGCCTGCCTGCAGCCCATCGACGATGCCCGCGGCAATCGCGATGATGTTCTTGACCGCGCCCGACAGTTCTACCCCCAGCATGTCCGGGTTGGTGTAGATGCGCATCCACGAGGTGCCGAAGAGGGCCTGAACATCGGCCGCGAGAGCGGCGTCGTCGCTCGCCGCGATCATGGCGGCGGGCAGGCAGCGGGCAAGTTCTGCCGCGATGGTGGGGCCCGAGAGGCACGCGTAACGGCGGGGGGTGGAATCCGGGTTGTCGTTGCCGGTGGCCGCGAGGACATCAGCGATGACCTGGGTGGGGCGGAAGAGCGTGGTGTTCTCGATGCCCTTGGCGACGCTGAGGACTGACGCGTTGGCGGGAACATGCGGGGCCAGGCGGTTCCACACCTCGCGGATGTACTGCACAGGAATTGCGGAAACGATCAGGCTCGAGCGGGAAACCGCCGCGGCATCATCGAGGACCACCTGGACATCGTCCGCAAGGCGGAACCCCTCAAGCCGGGGGCTGGTCCGAGTCTGGGCAAGGCGGCCGATCTCCGCTTCCGTATGGCCCCAGAGCATCACGCGGCAGGCCCCAGAGGTCGCCAGCAGGCCGGCGCAGACAAGTCCCATCTGGCCCGGCCCCAGCACGGTGACAACCGGAAGTGAAGAAGCATCCCCTTCGGACGAGGGCCGAGACGCGGGGGTGGGGTCGGAAGAACGGGCCATGGGAGTCCTGTGGTGAAGAGCGGAGGACTGAACAGAACCCGGCTCGCGGCCGACAAAGGCGGCTGAACCGCAACCCCGGGGGCAGCGTAATGGTACGGAGTGTGGGCGGGGTGCGGCGCGGCAAGCGCCTGCCGCACGGGCCGCCGGTGGATGCGATACTGTTCGCATCTGCCCCCAGGGCGTTCTGCCCGCGGGTGCTCGATTGACGCTTTGTCGGGATGTTTGTCGGACTGTCTGAACCTGTTTACGCGACCGGAGCCGCGACTTTATGGCGCACGACCACGCTGTTGCTCACGCTGATGGACACACCCACGCCGCCGGGCAGACTCATGAGGAGGCGATGGCATGCTGCTCGCACCATGAGATCGCCATCGAGCGGTGGATCATCTTCACCCTGATCGGCGGGATGCTGGTGCTGGCGACGACCATCGCCAACGTGCTGGACCTGGTACCCCCCGCGGTCGCGAAGATGCCCGCCATGCTGGGCGCGGTCCTGCTGGCGATCCCGCTGTTCATCGCGGCATGGACTGAACTCAAGAACCTGCGGATCTCAAGCTCATCGCTGGCGGCCCTCGCGATTGTGGCCGCTCTGGCGATCGGCGAGTACACCACCGCGGGGTGGCTGGCGTTCATCCTGGTGGTTTTCGGCCAGTTGGTGCGCCGCAGCGCAAGCGGCGCGCAGCGGGCCATCGAGCAACTGGTTCACCTGACGCCTGATATGGCCCGCGTGGTTCGTAATGGCGTCGAGCAGGAGGGCGTCTCCCTCGCAACGGTAAAGGTCGGCGATGTGGTGCGCGTGCGCAGCGGCGAGAACCTGCCCGTGGATGGCCGCATCATCACCGGTCGCTCAACGTTGAACCAGGCCTCGCTGACCGGCGAGAGCGCGCCAGTGGAAGTGTCCATCGGCGATGCCGTCTACGCCGGCACGAGCAACCTCACCGGAAATATTGACATTCAGGTGACGCAGGTGGGCGCGGATACCACTATCGGACGCGTGACGCAGCTCATCCGCGAGGCGGAACAGAGCCGCACACCCCGCCAGCTGCTCATCGAGCAGGTGGCCAGCTTCTTTGTGCCGGTGGTGCTGTCGGTGGCGGCCATCGCCTGGTTCGTGATGAGCCAGTCCGAAAGCTCCGCCACGCGCGACAACGCCATGCTGACGGCGGTCACGGTGCTGGTTGTGGCGTGCCCCTCGGCCCTGCTTTTGGCCAGCCCCAGCGCGATGCTGGCGGCGTTTGCCGCGGCAGCACGCTTGGGCATCCTCATCAAGCAGCCCGCCTATCTCGAGGCCGCCGGAAACGTGACGGCCGTGGTGATGGACAAGACTGGCACCATGACCACCGGCAAGTTCCAGGTCACCAAGCTCGCCCCGGCAACAGGCGTGGAAGGAGCAGACCTCCTCAGCGCGGCAGCAAATGGCGAGCAGCAGAGCAACCACCCGCTGGCGCAGTCGATCCTCACGACGGCCCGGGCAGCCCGGGTCAACATCGACGGCTCGACCGACATGCAGGAAATCCACGGGCGGGGCGTCAGGGCGCGCACAAGCATCGGCGAGGTGTGCGTGGGCCGCGCCAGCTGGCTGATGGAACTGAACCCTGCCATCCGCTCCGAGGTCGAGGGCGTCGAGGGCAAGATCGAAGGCATGACCGGCGTGCATGTGATGCGCGATGGTCGATACTTGGGCGCGGTGGGCCTTGAAGACACCGTCCGCGGCAACACCCGCATGGTGGTGCAGCGCCTGCGAGACCTGGGCATCCGCTATATCGCGATCTTCACCGGCGACCGCCTGAGCGTGGCCAAGCGCGTCGGCAGCAACGTCGGGGTTGACGCCATCGAGGCCGAGTGCCACCCCGAAGAGAAGCACCAGCTCATCAAAGACATGGTGAAGGGCGGCTTCCGCACCCTCATGGTCGGCGATGGCATCAACGACGGCCCAAGCCTGGCAGAGGCCGACGTGGGCGTTGCGATGGGCCTCGAAGGCTCCGACATTGCCGCCAACTCGGCGGGTGTGGCCCTGATGAACGACGACCTCAGCCGCGTGCCCTTCCTCATCGAGCTTTCGCGCCGGACGCGGGCGATCACGACGCAGAACATCGTGGCTTCGGTGATCATCGCGCTGGTGGGCTTGGTGCTGGCAGCAACGGGCACGCTGACGAGCATCGGCAGCCTCGCACTGCCGGTGGCAGCGTTCTACCACTTTGCGGGTGACGTGTTCGTCATCGGCAACAGCTTCCGCCTGTTCCGCTTCGGCGAGGACTATGCGGAGGCCGAGAAGCCGCTGGAGCAGACCGTGCTGGGGCGGCGTGCGGGCAGCATGCGGGGGCTCGCCGCGGCTGCGCAGGGCTAGGACGTTTTACCACAGAGGGCACAGAGAACACAGAGAGAGTGTTGGAACAAATCCAATCCCTCCTGTGTGTTCTCTGTGCCCTCTGTGTTTAAGTCTTACATCCGCTCAAGCGTCGGGATACCCAGCACATGCAAGGCATCCTCGAGTACCCGAGCGGTGAGGCTGCACAGGTGCAGGCGGGCATCGCGCTGGGCGGGCGTGTCTGCCGCAAGCACCGGGCATTGATCAAAGAACACGCTGAACGACTGCGCGAGTTCAAAGAGGTACTGGCATAGGCGGTGCGGTTCCAGCGAGTCGGCGACACTGTGGATGGTCGCGGGGTAGCGAAGCAGATTGAGGGCCAGGGTTTTTTCTGGCGCGGCCTCGATAGCAAGCGGCGCTGATTTCCACCCATCACCAATGCTTCGCTCGGCGGCCTTGCGGAAAATGCTCTTGATCCGCACCAGCGCATAAAGCAAGTATGGCCCGGTGTTGCCCTCGAAGGCGAGCATGCGGTCAAAGCTGAAGGTGTAGTCCTTGGCGCGGTCATTGGACAGGTCAGCGTACTTGAGGGCAGCGGTGCCCACGGCCTCGGCGATCGCACGGGCCTCGGTCTCGCTCATGTCGGGGCTGCGGGCCTTGACGGCGGCGGTCGCCCGCGACACGGTCTCCTCGATGAGGTCCGCCAGCTTCACGCTCTCGCCGCTGCGCGTCTTGAACGGGCGGCCGTCCTCCCCGAGCACCGAGCCGAACGCCGCATGCTGAAGGATGGCCGCCTCCCCCGTCACTGGGTTGGTGGCATACCCGGCCCGCGCCGCAACGCCGAAGAACTGGCGCAGGTGCAGGCTCTGGCGGGCATCGATCGCGTACACAACCCTGTCCGCCTTCATCTGCTGTACGCGGCGGCGCACCGCCGCGACGTCCGTGGTTGCATACAGAAACCCGCCGTCGGTCTTGCGAATGAGGGCGGGCTCGCGGATCGATCCATACTGCGGAGCATCGAGGCGCACGATCAACGCTCCCTGATCCGGCTCGGCGATGCCGCGGGCCTCAAGGTCCGCAACCATCGGCGCCAGCTCATCGGCGTAGCTCGACTCCCCCGCGTTGTCCCGCTCGGTCACGTTCACATGCAATCTCGCGCACGCCTCGAGGCACACGCGCATGGTGACGTCGTAGATCTTCTGCCACACGGCGTAGGTCGCTGGGTCCTTCGCCTGCAGCTTCAGCAGCGTCTGGCGTGCATTGGTAAACGCCTCGGTCGCGCCGGACACCTGTGTCTCCAACTCCGCCAGGGCTTTAGGGCCCAAGTCGTACTTCTTCACGGCATCCAGGCCCGTCGTATCGCGCTGGCACTCCAGCTGCGCCACGCGGTACGCCGTGTCGAGATCGTCGAGTGAGAGCGTGTCAAGATCAATGCGGCCTCCCGCGGCAAGCTTCATCAGCCGGGCCGTCACCATCGCGATGGGCAAGCCCCAATCTCCGACATGATTCTGCCTGATGACCGTGTGCCCGAGCCGTTCAAACGTGCGAGCAAGGGCATCGCCGATGATGGGCGAGCGGAGGTGCCCCACGTGCATCTGCTTGGCGAGGTTCACGCCCATGAGGTCCACGACGATGGTCTGCGGGCGACCTGGCATCTCGACGCCAAGCGACGGGGTATCCATCGACGCGAGCAGGTCCGCGAGCGCGCTGCCGCGCAGGCGGATGTTGATGAACCCGGGCCCCGCGATCGATGCCGCGGTGAGCGGCTCGGCAATGTCGCCCAGGTCAACGTTCTTGAGGATCGTCTCGGCCACTTCACGGGGCTTGAGGTTCAGCCTCTTGGCGAGCGCCATCGCCGCATTCGACTGGAAATCGCCGTGGGCAGTGTTCTTGCTCGCGGTGATCGCGGGGTCCGGGTTTTCAAGCTGCGGGAACGCCCTGGCAAGCCCGGCGCGGAAGCGGTCCGTAAGGATCTGGATAGGGTCGTGCGGCATGGGCGGGATGGTATGAGTGGGAATGTGCGGATGCGGGCCCGGCTAACCCATCGCATGCCGGCCTACCGGCGTCGCGCAGAAGTCGCAAGGATGGTGCCCCACGCGGCAACAACCTCATCGGTGAGAGATCGCGGTGCGGGAGCGAGGCCGCTCTCCAGGATTGCCGCGCGGGCGGCGTGCAGGCCCGCACGCCCGTTTTCCAGCATTGGAACAACTGTCTTCGCGATGGCCGCATGATCCAGCGTTGGATAGATGCAGGTGTGGGCTGCCGCGGGGTACAGCGAACGGGCCCACACGCTTTCGGGGATCAGCACCGGCAGCCCGCGTGCGGCCACATGCCCGACGGCAAGCTTGTTGGTGGCGCGCGGCTCGACAGACGCCTCACCCTCCGCCGGCAGCCGGGGTATGCACACGCCAATATCACAGGCCGTCGCCACGAGCGAGACACAGCCCACCACACGCACATCGCTGATATAGCCGCCCGTGCGGAGATGTCGCAGCACACGCGGCACCGCAAAGCCCGATCGCGGCAGCACCGGAATCGCCCGAATGCCCGCGACATGCAGGATGCTGATCATGGACATCAACGGCAGCGCATCGACGGCCGATGCTGGATCGCCGACCAGCGCGATCAGTAGATCGTCGGTGCCCACCCGCAGTTGTCGGCGGATGTCGTCTCGGTGGTGCAAGGGCCCCCCACCGCCGGATTCGGACAGCCAGGGCGAGAGCGCCTGCGTGAGTGGTTCGCGGGCCCCCGGCTCTTTGATTTCCAGCACGGCCCCTTCAAAGTCTGTCACGAGCCACACGGCGCGGCGGGTGTGGCCCGCAAGCCGATCGCGCAGCGCCGCAAACGAGCCACCCCAGCACTGGATGATGTCCGGCTCCCCGTGCTCCGCAAACAAGTTCTTGATCGCGGCGGTCGCCAGCTCGGGCCGGGCAAAGGGGGGGGAGAGGCGGCCTGTGAAGGCAAGGCCCAAGGCTGCCGCACGGTCGCCGGCGCGGTTGCCGCCCACGATGTAGACGCGGTGCCTGAGATTGGGTGTTGCGGCAATGGCGGCGCGGCAGGCCCACACGGCACTATCACACCCAACGATGCGGCGGCGCCAGCCTTCTGACCATCGGCGCGGGCGCGCCGTCAGCGTCGGCTCGGGGGCCGTCTCCCCGGGGATGACGAGGTGAACGCACTCGCCCTGCTGGGTCACTGGCGAAGGCGGGGAGGGGATGAGTGCGGGCGCTTGCAAGGGGAGAGACTTTAGGGACGCGTTCGCTTCCGGGGGGCTCAGGGTATTCTTTGCAATGGGGTGAGGGGGTCTCACGCCATTTCCAATGCGCAACTTGCGGATGCTGCATCATGGCGGACTCGTCTTCCAAGAAACGGAAAAGCCCGGCACCCCGCATTGATGACGTTGCGGGGGTGCTCGCCGCGCTCAAGCGGCTCGGAACCCGCAAGACCCGCGACGAGATGGAACCTCGGTACGGCATTCACGTCTCCAACGGCAAGGTCTTCGGCGTATCAATGGCAAACCTGAAAGTGCAGGCCAAGCGGCTTGGACGAAGCCACACACTGGCGGCGGGGCTGTGGGAGTCAGGCTGGTACGACGCGCGCCTGCTTGCGGCGCTGGTGGATGAGCCCGAAAAAGTCACCGGTCCGCAAATGGACCGGTGGGCACGCGACTTTGATAACTGGGGCGTCTGCGACACGGTGTGCTTCCACCTGTTTGACCGCACACCGCACGCGCCTGCCAAGGTGGAGTGCTGGGCGGGCCGGCGCGATGAGTTTGTCAGGCGAGCGGCGTTCGCGCTCATGGCCTCGTTGGCACTGCACAAAAAGGAACTCGATGACGCGGTGTTCCGGGCATGGCTGCCGCTGATTGAGCGGGCGGCCACCGATGACCGCAACTTTGTGAAAAAGGGTGTGAGCTGGGCCCTGCGGGCGGTGGGCCTGCGGCGGCCCGGGCTGCGCGCTGAGGCGGTGGTCCTTGCCATACGCCTAGCGGACTCCGACGATGCAACCGCGCGCTGGATCGGCAAGGACGCCCTGCGAGACTTGAAGAAGCGCTGAGCAGGAGCAACGTCCTGTTCCAGGCACTGCTATGCCCGCTACTTGCTCCGCCCGTCACTTGCCCTGATTGATGCTCTCACGCGTTTCGTGGTCATAAAAGAGCTGAGCGATAAGGAGGCCCGTGCGGTCCGCGAGGGCGCTCAGGCCCTTGAGCTGATCGCTCGGCGATGAGGGCACCGTGCCCGAGGTGTTGTTCAGCATCGCATCGACGGGAAAGCCCTCGCGCTTTTCCTTGTCGGGCCACAGCCGCTCACCCTTGGCGACATCGATCACCTTCACGTGCGCCTTGGACTGAGGGATATACGTCTGGCCATCGGGGGAGAGCACGAACGCGTTCATCGTGACATAGATCACCACCTCGGCCTGCGCGGCACGGCCGATGCTGGCGATATCCAGCGGCTCGCCAGCGGACTCGCGCGATGCCACGGCCATGGCCGCGGACGTCTCGATGACATTCGTGAGCACGCCCTTCTGCAGCAGCGTCTCCTGGATGGCCCGGGCGATCTGCGTCCGGAAGGTGCGGCGGGCGAGCACGTTCTCGCGGTCATCAACAAAGACGATCGTGGGCCGCTCCTTGGCAAGCTTGAACTGCGCGGGCGTTTTCTCCGGCCCGTGCACCAGCACCACGGCAGGGCCGATGATGTTGCAGGATGGCAGCAGCATTGCCGCGGCAGCGATGAGAAGTATGGTGGTGATGCGCTGGGTCATGGTTGGGAATGGGGCGTGCGGGGAGTTGGGCAGCGGAGGAACCGAACGAACACGGGGCACAGGTTCAGGAACAAGAACTCAGTAAGTCGAGTAGTACATTTCCTTGTGATCCAGCATGGGCCACACAGAGCGATCCACGAAGCGGAGGGCGAGGGCGGACATGACCTGGCTGCGCGACATGTCGTTGGGGCCATAGCCCTTCCCGTCGGGGAAGGTGACGGAGATGTTCTTCTGCACAGCGTACTGGTCAGGGGTAGATGATTCCATGTCGATGACCGAGAGCGTGCCCGAGGCGATGCCGCTCCATTCGTACTGGTTGCCCGGCTCGTTAAGCCGGAACTCGGAAACCTCGATCATGACGATCCGCTGCGGGTTCCCCAGGCCCGCGGCCAGTTCCATCATGGGCTTGGCGCTCCAGCCCGGGTTGTTGTAGAGATACCGCAGCACGTCGGGCGCGGGGATGTACGCGCCCGCCACGGGCTCATTGGTGCGTGCAGCCAGCCGCTCGGTCACCTTGTTCGTGAGGTAGTCGACCAGACCGGGGTGCTCGGACTGGATAAACCTGTCCGCGGCAACAACAACCGCAAACGACTTGCCCTCCATTCCCCGATATTCGGCCTTCACGTCCTGGGGGACTTCACGACGCTGGCTCTCGGCGGCCATGCCGATGAACTGGCAGCCGGAGATGAACGCGACGGAAAGAGAGAGGATGGCGAGGCGGAGGTATGTCATAAGTCACACAGTGAGAAACGAATCGGGCGTATGAAACACGAGGGAACCATGGGCCCTGTAGGCCCTTCCTGCCCGCGTCAAGGGCTGCGGGGCACGACTCCCATGCTGGACAGCTCGTCAGGTCCAGGTCGCCCATGTGTACGCCCAGGAAAGCGCGAGGAGCGCGGCCAAGGCCCAGAGCGAACGCGGGGTGAGCATTCTTGCACAGATTCGGGCCAGATGCGAACCGGTTGCCGCGGTGTGGAGGGAAACCCAGAACAGGGCGGCGGCCCCCACTGCCAGCAGGAAGCCCAGGGGCTGCGTCCTAATCGACTGCCAGGGCTGGAGGTGGGCGGCATAGGCGAAGGAAGTGGTCATGCCGCAGGTTGGGCAAGGGTGGCCAAAGGCGGCAGCCCAGCCGCAGGCGGGCATCCCAAGCTGCGTATGGGTGCCGTGGCCCGCCGCGTCAGGGGTGAGCATGGCGGCGGTCACGAGGACGGCGAGGCAGCCCGCCCCAAAGAACCCAGCGAGGATGCGCTCTCCGACCGGCACACGGGCTGAGGCGGGGCGGGAGGTCGAAACGGGCGGGGCGTGAACCTCAGTCAAACTTGAAGACACCTTTCCGGAACCCGTAGATGTAGGCGACCACCGTGGTCAGCAGGAAGAACAGGATGCGGCCGAGCCACATGGCCCCGTCGGACGTTTGCGGGGCCAGGTTGGGAAAGGTCGATGCCCACGGGTAGAGGAAGATGATCTCAACGTCGAATACGAGGAAAACCATCGCAATGAGGTAGAAGCGGACATTAAACCGCTTGCGGGCGGTGCCGATGGGGTTCATACCCGACTCGTACGTCTGGCCCTTGATGCGGCCCTCGCGCCGGGGTCCGATGATGGCGCTCAGCACAATATTGGCGACGCCAAAGGTGATCGCCATCAGGATGATGATGAAGATCGGCAGGTACGAGCCGAGATCGGTCTGGGCGAGAATCATGGGCTGAGGATAGGGCGGGATGGGGATTCGCAGCGAGGGGCCGTGCCCTGTGGTGGAAAACTGGCGGTTGGCGTCGATTGCGTGCGGGGGCGGGGAGGGGGGGGGAGGGTGGGCGGGTGCGCGGCCGGGGTGCCGCGGGATTTCTGCGGAAGGGTGGATGGAATGAGACTGATCAAAGAGTTCAAGACGTTCGCGATGCGGGGCAACGTGATCGATCTCGCCGTGGGCGTGATCATCGGGGCCGCGTTCGGCAAGGTCGTGACGTCGATGGTGGAAGACCTGCTGATGCCGCCGCTGGGCATGGCGCTGGGGAAGGTGGACTTCTCCAACCTGCGTTTCGTTCTCGCCGAAAAAACGGTGCGCCTGATGAACGGCAAGGAGACCGAGGTTGCCGAAGTGGCCGTCCGTTACGGGCAGTTCCTGAGCATCGTGCTGAACTTCCTCATCGTGGCGTTCTGCATCTTCCTGGTGGTCAAGGCCATGAACAAGGCCATGCCCAAGCCCCCTCCCGCGCCGCCCCCGGGCCCCACAAAGGACCAGCAACTGCTGACGGAGATCCGCGACGCTCTGAAGGCGCGGTAAGGCTGGTCGTTTCTGGCTCGGTTCAACATTGTTTCTGACACGCCTTTATTGAAGGAGTTTTCGATGCGCTCTATGTGCGCTGCGGCATTGATCGGTGCGGGCCTGAGCGGGGCGGTGCGGGCGAACGAGTCGCCACTGCTGGACCTGAGCCCGGCGGTAGTTGACCTCACACCCGCGATGGAGGTGGCACAGCCGACGGCTGCCGCGCCCGCCCCCGACCAGGAGAAGGTCGAGGGTGAGAAGGCAGCACTGGTGGATGAGCCCAAGGGCTTCTTCCACGGGTGGAAGGGCGGAGTGGAGCTTGGCGTCAACGGGTCCGCTGGCAACTCGGAGAACCTGAACATCCACGCGGGCGTGAACGCCCAGCGCAAGACCGATCGCTACGACACCAAGGTGAGCCTGTCTTACCTGCGGGCGCAGGACGATGGGGACACCACGAAGAACCGCATTGAACTGAACGCGCAGAACGACTGGATCTTCGGCAAGGGTTCGCCGTGGCGCTACTTCGTGAAGGGCACGCTTGAGTACGACGACTTCCAGGACTGGCAGGAGCGGCTGACGCTTCAGAACGGTATCGGCTACGCCTTCGTTGAGAATGAGAAGACGACATTCGTGGGTCGCGTCGGCGCCGGCATCCGCAGGGACTTCGGGGGTGAGGATAACCGCATTCATCCTGAAGGCCTGCTGGGCATTGACCTGTCCCACAAGTTCACCGATCGCCAGCAGTTCACGCTAACGGCAGAACTCTACCCGGATTTTCTGGACCTGGCCGACTACCGCGCCAAGCTCAAGGCTCAGTATGAGATTGTCGTAGACCCCGAATCGAAGCTGAGCCTGAAGATCGGCGTCGAGGACCGCTACGACAGCGACCCGGGCGAGGATACCGAGAAGAACGACATCGACTACTTCCTGCTGCTCACCTGGTCTTTCTGACCAGCAATCCCGAGCCGAGTCATCACGGGCTGTGGATCAGAAGGAGTGCTACTTCGGGAGCATGGAGTTGACCTGCGCCCGGATGTTCTTCATCAGAGCCTTGCCGCCTGGGATTGCGGAAGCGTCCACCTCGACGGCATCCTTCCAGATGCTGCCCGCGTAGGAGAAGCCCATGTCGCCAAGCCGCGCTTCCATGTCGGGCAGGTGGCCCGCGCCATAGAAGAGCGCGATCGACTTGAGGGTTGGTTCATCCCTCAGCGCGGCCTCCAAATCAGAGAACACAACGGCGTTGCGGTCGATGACCAGGATTTTCATGAACTCCGCCATGCCCTGGCCCATGGCCTTGCTCTGGCTGTCCATCATCTCATCGGCGTGGGCGATAGTCTCAACCATCATCACCTTGAAGTAGAAGGACATTTCAGGGCTCTTCGCGATCATGCCCAGCGCGAACCCGACAAACTTCGACATCATCGACGAGCCGTCAAGCATGCTGAAGAGCGCGCCGCCGGACAGGCCCGCCTCCTTCATCTTGTCCTCCAGCTCATCGATCGTCATATCGCTGTTACGCCACTTGGCGCGGTTGTAGTCGATTGCCGCGAGCTGGAACTCCAGCCCCAGCGCATTGGCAAGCTGCACCTGGATGCCCTCGCCCCCGCCGGACTTCTCGTCCTTCGTCAGCGGCTTCTGGCTTGACAGCCTCACATCGGCATTGGCGCCCTCGCCGTCCGGGGCGTTGTCGGCACCCAGCGAAATGATGTCGTACTTCTCGAGGCCATCAACCTTCTTGCGCTCAAAGGCCTGCGGGTGGCCCCACGCATCGACCGTGGCGGCCTTGCCCAGTCGCGCCATGGCGCCGTGCAGCCCGCTGAATGACTCGTCCAGAGTGTCGGGCAGTTTCTTGTTCTTGTCCAGGTAGCGGTAGACCAGGATCGCCAGCAGCCGTTGGCGCGACTTAGTCACCTTCACCTTGGCCGCGTCGTCGGCATTGGCGAGGTCGCTGACGGCAGCGCCGGGCTTGACCCCCTCGAACAACACAAGGTCCTGCTCATCGAGGAAGTGCTGGAGGTTGGCGTAGTACGCCTTGTCGCCAACGTGTACGACACCGACAAGGTGAACCGTGGGAGCGCCCTCTTTCGTGAAACTCCGGATCGACACCTGGAGCAGCGCCTTGCTGCCATCATCAACATCGCGGACCCGGATGTAGTCACTCCCCGTCGGCGCCTTCGCCTTCGCAGGCGGCGCAGCGTCCTGTGCGAGGGCCGGCAGGGGGGACAGAAGTGCCAGGAGTGCAACAAGAGCGGCGCGGGCATGGCGGGTGTGCATCAGAAAGTGTAGTGGCATCACTACGATTACGGCGTATGACGCAGCGGTGTTACACCAACCCGGCTTTTCACCTCGAACCCGCGGCAGTCGAGGCCGACCTCGCCCGCATGCGGGCCAGCCCCCAACCCCTGCATCGCCCCGTCGTGATCCTGGGCGGGTGGCATTCCCCGGGCATTGCCAACTGGGGTGTGGGATCGCTGCTCTGGCCCTGCACCAGCGGCAGGCGGGATGATTTTCTGTCCATCACCTACCCGTGGCGACTGCGACTGCGGTCGGCAGCGGGTGCCGCCCACCGGCAGATCGCGTCGGCGGGGCTCGCCGGGTCAGACATTGACCTGATCGGGATCTCGATGGGTGGGCTGTTGGCGCGGGCTCTGGCGGGCAACGTGTTCGGCCTTGGCCCGCTGCGCGTGCGACGGGTTTTCACCATCGCTTCGCCCCACCGGGGGGCGACGATCGCGCGGGTCGTTTTTCCCGACCCTGCCGCGTGGGATATGCGGCCGGGTTCGAAGTTCCTTGCACGCTTGAATGAGGCCGCCGTCCCGTATGAACTGCACTGCTACGGCGCGCTGCGCGACTGGTGGATCAGCGCCGGCAACACCGCGCCGCCGGGGATACACCCGCACTGGGTTGATGTGGCGCCGGGGCTCGGACGCTTGTGTACGCACTTTGCCATCAACCGGGAGAAACGGGTGATCGTGGACATCGCGCGGCGCTTGCGCGGGGAGGAGCCGGTCGCGAAAGAGGCGGGCTGCGTGCCCCGGTGGTGAGGGATTGCAGAGAAACTGCCGCGGTTCTCAAGGACAACCTTAAGAACGGCCCGCGTCACAAAGGTCAAACCGGGCCCGCAACTGCCTGCTGACGCGACGGTCGCGGCGGGAAGGGTTGTGCTGCTCGAAGCTCTCCAGGCTTGCCGCGAGGGCGGAACCGCTGATGAGCAGGGCCACCGGCGGCGCGGTGCTGTGCGCCGCGGCAAGGCGGCGTATGAGCGCGGCGTGCGAACCGGGCACACGCAGCCGGCGGGCCATCACTCGGAAGGCATACTCATCGGGGTTTCGTGCCATGCGCGCGCGGTGCAGAGCGATCAGGTACAGGACCAGTCCTGCGAGCGCCATCGCGCCAACTGCGATCGCCAGAACCCACAGGACGCTGGGCGCCTCCGGCTCTTCGCCGGTCACAAGACGAAGTGGGTCTACGAGCGCCAGCAACTTCATGCCGCAGCTCCCGAGAGAGGGGTTCGCTTGAAACTGATCGAGAGCACGCGCGACGCGTCATGCAGCCGGTCCACACACGCCGCAGCGCGGGCCCTTACACGCGCATCTTCATCAAAGCGGGCCAACTCTCCCACGCGTGCGCGCATCTCGGGCAGCGATCCCCTCGCCCACGCGGCCGTGGGCAGCACGCGGGCGGTCAACCACAAACCCGCGAGGCGGTGCATCACGCGGCTATCCAGCAGCATGCGCGACACCGCCTCGGCATGATGGTCGGCACCGGCGGGCGAGGCGGTGAGAGCGGCTCGCAACGCGTTGGCACGCACGCGGTGATGCGGGTCGGACTTGAGCTCGATGACGACCCGGGGCAGCGTCGCCGCGGCGGCACGGCTGATGCGCGCAAGAGACTCGACGGCGTTGGCACGCACGCGAGCATCGGCATGCCCCGAAAGCCGTTCAGCAGCGGCAACCGCCTGTGGCGTTGTCAGCAGCGGGAGCATCGCGGCCACGGTGGCCAGTGTCCGCTGCTGCGGGTCGGTCGTGGCGGGTGCCTCACTCAAGAGAAGGATCTCTGCCTGGAAGTCCAGCGCAAGCGAGAGGGCGCGGACGCAACCCAGCGCCTGCGCAGGCGATCTGGAGCGCAGCTGCGAGCGCAAACTCAGAAAAACTCCATGGCGATCCGCGGCAATGGCGCGGCGAAGGGCCAGACGCTCCGCGGCGTCCTGCGGCGTCGTCAGGCCGAGTGGAGCGGGTGCGGCTGAAGGAAGCCGTGAGCAGATGATTCGGGTTGCCGCGGTGCGGGCAATGCGTCCGTCCCCATCGGCGGCCAGCGGGGCCAGATCGGCGGTGGAAAGGAACCTTGCCGCGGCGTGGCGGACAAGGGGCGATGTATCGGTGATAAGTGGGGCGATGGCCGCCCCCACGCTGGCGGCGGGCGCAGAGAAGGCGCTCACGAACGCGGGCACTTGGCGACGGGCGTTCTCTGATAGCAGACGCAGGATCGGCGCGGCAGGCAGCGTGGACTGGTCCGCGGACTTCGGCGCTGTCCGCAGCTTCGTCGGGCGGGGAAGGGTGAGGCGTGTTCCGGCAAGACGGGCGGCACGGGCCGGACGGGCCAGCAGGTGCGCGTCCGCCAGCGTCAGTTCATGGTCGAGCACGGTGGATGCGCGGGCGAGGCGGTCAGCGCAGGCAAGGGCGAGGTGCGGCAGGTGGAGCAGTTCCAGTGCACGCAGGCGTGCCGTGGGGAGCTTGGACCAGCGCAGCGTCGATCGAAGCACGGTGTGGCCCGCATGGTCGGGGTTGGCGAGCCAGGCCCGCAGCGTGCCCGTATCGCCCGAGCGGAGGCGGACCCGATCGGCGATGGCCACTGCGCCGGTGATGGGCGCCCGGCGGTGGTGCTCGTCGTACGTCATCGCCCCGTGCGCCAACGCCCGGCAGAGGGAGTCCACATCGGCCGATGGCATCAGACCAAGGCCCGGCGTGGCGGCGACAAAGCGTGCCGCCCCGGGGGAGGCAGCGAGATCGCCCCGCAGAGCCCACACCGCCAAGGTGGTCAGGGAGCGTTCCGCCTCGTCCGCGACGGCGGCAGCGTGGTCGTGGAGCAGCTCGATGAGAAGGTCGGCATGAGCTGCCGCATCACAATCCCCCAACAAGGCTGCAACCGAAGTGCGGGCAGCGGCGGACGGGTCTGTGCAGAGTTGCGGCAGGATCGCGGACCATCGGTCGCGCCCTGCGGCACGTACGGCTGGGGACAATGCCGGGGTTACCTGTCGCCAAGAGCGCGCGAGCGCGGCCAGCGCAGCGTCGGAGACTGCCCTGCGGCGAACATCGCCGCCGAGCCACCGACGAACCCGGGCGGCCCACAGAGCACGCGACCCCATCCCGGGGATTGCCGGCTTAACAGCCACAACGTCAAGCAGTTCCGCGATGATTCCATCCGCTTCCGCGGGTGCAGCCACTGCGAGGGCATGGGCCAGCACCACCACCCGGATCGGGGCTGGCACGCGGCGTGCGGCAGCAAGTCGTGATGAGAATGTATGAAAAGTTCTTGACACAGGTGTGCCTGGCGCGTCAGGATGGGATAAAGATTGGGCGAAGCGACCCCGCGTGAAGTCGTTTCTGAGCGAGGATTGCTACGAGGGGTTGGGGCTTGTGTTCATAGAGGCGTATATGTGGTGTACCGGAGAATAACGCTGAGTTTTTAATGTTGGAGGTCCGCGGAAAGAGATATCGGATGGCTGCACCGATCCACTCGACACGGGGACGCGCTCTGGGAGGGGCGCGGGTTTCGGGAGTGGGAAACGCGGCGACTGCGGGGAAATGGGAATGTCGATGAATATGCCGACCAAGACAAGTGTGCTGCAGACCTATCAGCTGGTGCTCTACAACCGGGCCCTGCACCCCGACGGGGTGGCGATCAAGGGGCGACAGGTCGTCAACCAGGGCGAGTATGTACTGGAGGCGTGGGTGCTGCCCGGCTCTCACATGGTGCGGTTTGACTACCGGGCCCTTTGCGTTACGGAGCTTCTGACCGATCACGAGCGCGCGCCGTCGCAGCAGGGGTTGGTGGCGAGCTTTCTGTGCGCTGGCGAACGCGACTACGAGCACAAGTTCGTGAAGGACCGCGTCAACTACATCACGACCGTGCAGACCGAAACGCTCTCGGACAGCCTGTACGCCTCCACCATGGAAGAAATGGTGGAGTTCGCCAAGGCCAACCGGTCGCTGCTGCATGTTTGGAAGGATGAGGCGGGCCCGTGCCTGAGCGTGCTGGACATCCAGCGCAAGGCCAAAGAAGCCCATGTGCAGACGTACCACCTGGTGGCGTCTGCCGGGCTGGTGCTGCGGACGCAGTCCATCTTTGAGCACGCCTAGGATTCGCCATGCACGTGGTGATGGTCCATGCGGCGCGAATTAGCGGGGCCTGTTAAGGGTTGGCCGCGGCGTGCTCGTGTAGAGAGCTTGCAAGTGAAGGCCGACCCGTGACGGGTCGGCCTTTTTTTATTGGTATGACGAAGGACTAACAAGAACGATTGATGGACTGATGGGCGGGCGGCGCGTGCGGGAGTTCGACAGTCGAACGAACCTGGCGTCCACCGCTCGCTCAGAGGAGAGGTTTTCCGATGACGACGCAGCCGACGGCCAAGCCCAGCAAGGGCGATGAGAAGAGCCGCTACCGGGGGACACTGAACCTGCCGCAGACCGCCTTCGCCATGAAGGCAAACCTGGTGCAGAACGAGCCCGCCAGCCAGAAGCGCTGGGCAAAGATCGGCGTGTACCAGCAGCTGCGCGCTCGTGCCGCGGGCAAGGCGAAGTACGTGTTCCACGATGGGCCGCCGTACGCCAACGGCTCGATCCACCTGGGCCACCTGATGAACAAAACGCTCAAGGACCTGGTAGTCCGCAGCCGCGGCATGATGGGGCTGGATTGCCCGTACGTTCCGGGCTGGGACTGCCACGGCCTGCCCATTGAGCACAAGGTGCAGACCGAACTGGTGGAAGCGGGCAAGTTCGAGAAGATCAAGGGCCTTGACGAGTGGCAACGCAAGATGGCCGTGCGCCGCGAGTGCCAGAAGCACGCGGAGAAGTACATCAAGCTACAGGCTGCGCAGATGCAGCGGCTCCTGACCCTCGCTGATTATGAGCACCCCTACCTGACGATGGCGCCCCAGTACGAGGCGTCAACCCTGGAAGTCCTCGCCACGCTGATGGACCGCGGGCTGGTCTACCGCGCGCTCAAGCCGGTGCACTGGTCCATCGCGAACGAGACCGCACTCGCCGAGGCGGAACTGGAGTACTACGACCGCGAGGACCTGTCCGTCTATGTGGACTTTGAGGCCGCCGATGCGGGGGCCGTGTACGACGCGTTCGGGCTTCAAGAGGAAGAGGAAGCAGATGACACGGACGATGCGGCCGGAGTCGATGCCGAGAACGCCGGCGAGGAAAGCCGCGGCGGCCCCCCCACAGGTCGACCGGGACAGCGCCCGACATTCATGATCTGGACTACCACACCGTGGACCCTGCCGGCGAACCTGGCGATCGCGGTCAACCCGAAGTTTGAATACGCGCTCGTGTGGGTGGATGGCAACGTGTCCATCATGGCCGCGGAGGCTGTCGGCCGGGTGACAAAGCTCGCCAGCGCAGTGCGGGTGGAGGTGCTGGCGAGAACAACGGGCGAGAAGCTTGTTGGCTTGAAGTACCGGCATCCGTTTGTAGGAAATTCAGATGGAGTGGCGTCGCCGGCGTTCGAGGTCGTAGTCGGGAAGTCCGTGTCACCACCCGTGTCACAACCTCTGTCACCATCGGTGCCGCCGGCCGTCTACTCGGTCCTGGCTGCTGAGTATGTGACGCTGGAGGATGGCACCGGGC
This sequence comes from Phycisphaerales bacterium, assembly GCA_038260025.1. Taxonomy (GTDB): domain Bacteria; phylum Planctomycetota; class Phycisphaerae; order Phycisphaerales; family UBA1924; genus JAEYTB01. Next base: position 12,042 of record JBBSOF010000004.1, on the reverse strand, counting down.
TCGTGCACACGGCCCCGGGGCACGGTCAGGAGGATTACCAGTCGGGCCTGCGCGAGGGGCTGCCGATCTATTGCCCGGTGCGGGCCGACGGCACCTACGACGCGACGGTCCCTGCGTGGCTCCGCGGCCTCAGCGTGTGGGATGCGAACGAGAAAGTTGCCACGCACCTGCGCGACAGCGGCCACCTGTTCTTCGAGCAGAAGTTCATGCACAGCTACCCCCATGATTGGCGCAGCAAGACGCCCACGATCTTCCGCTGCACCGAGCAGTGGTTTGTTTCTGTTGAGAAGGGCTTTGGCGTCGAAGGCGGCGGTGCGGGGTCGCTGCGCGAGCGGGCGCTGAGTTCCATTGCGCCCAGCGAGGGGAGCGTGAAGTTTGTTCCCGAGTGGGGACGCAACCGAATGCGCGGCATGCTTGAATCCCGACCCGACTGGTGCATCTCGCGCCAGCGCTCCTGGGGCCTGCCCATCCCCGCGTTTGTGCTTGGCGATGGTTCCACTTTCATGACGGCTGCCTCCGTCCGCGCGGTGCTGTCGCTCGTGCGTGAGAAAGGTTCGGACGCATGGTTCCAGATGCAGCCGGCCGATCTGCTTGCCGGCTACAACGCGGCAAGCGACAAAGACGCATCCCCCGCGGTGAAGGCAGCCGCCGCTGCGGCGTGGAGCGGTGTCAAAAAGGGCGGGGACATCATCGATGTGTGGTTTGAGTCCGGCTCATCGTGGAACTCGGTGCTGCGGGCGCGCGACCTTGGTTACCCCGCCGACCTGTACCTTGAAGGCTCCGACCAGCACCGCGGCTGGTTTCAGGCTTCCCTCCTGCCCGCACTCGGCGTCACAGGGCGACCCCCCTTCAAGACGCTGCTGACTCATGGATTCATGGTTGACAAGGACGGCCGTAAACTGAGCAAGAGCCGCGCGGATGCGGCGCGGTACGAAGTTGACAGCCTGACGGCGGAGTTCGGCGTCGACGTCATGCGCTGGTGGGTCGCGGGCCTGCCCTACGAGAACGACATCAAGGTCGATGTCGATTTTTTCACAGTGGCGGGCGAGAGCTACCGCAAAGTCCGCAACACGCTGCGGTTCATGCTCAGCAACCTGTACGACTATGACCCAGCGGGCAAAGCATCGCCAGAGGCCAGCACCACCATCGACGGCTGGGTGCTGGACGAGTTTGCGGAGTTGTCGCGCGCTGTGCGGGCCGCGTACGACTCGTTTGATTTCAAGGGTGCGCAGTCGCGCCTGTACGATTTCAGCAATGACACGCTCTCCTCAATCTACCTCGCTGCTGTGAAAGACCGGCTGTATTGCGACCGCGCCGACAGTGCGCGGCGCCGGCGGACGCAGGCGGCACTGTTCACGATGACTGATGGGCTGTGCAGACTGCTGGCCCCCATCCTGCCGCATACGTCGGATGAAGCGTACCGCGCCCTCAAGAAGGCAGGGCCCGAGAGCGACATGTGCGTACACCTCGAGGAGTTCCTCAACATAGATACTCACGGTCAAGCCAGCGGCGCTGCCAAGCAGTGGGCAGCGGCGTTGAAGGTGCGCCCTCTGGTGCTTGGTGAGGTTGAAAAATCGCGTCAGGGTCAGAAGGAGAGCGAATTGGGCGCTAACGCCGGTGTGAAAGCCGCGGAGCCGCTGGACTTTGGCGTCACGCTGCCGGATGCCGAGGGCGCGCTCTCAGGGCTGGACCCGGTGGACCTTGCGGACCTGCTGGGCGTAAGCGTGGTGCGCGTGGACGCAGGCGCATCGCAGGTCATGGTCGAGGACCGACGAACACAACCCCAGTGCGAGCGGTCGTGGAAGCGCGATGGCACCGTGCGCGTCCGCAGCGATGGCGGCATGCTGAGCGATCGCGACGCGGAGGCTGTGGGCGTCTAATCGCGCTCCTGGCGAACTTGACCAGTGATCGCGGCACAAAAGCACGCCGTCGGTCGTGAGGTCTGGTAACAACAGGCACGGCGGCGCAGTCGGCACGCTCGGTACAAGCGTGCAGGTTTGTCACCTTGATTGGACCCTCGCGGCGCGTGGATATTGCGGGTGGTCGATCTGGCTCGCATGAGCAGCGAGCGCGGAACGCCCAATAACCCGTCGGATGATGGCCCGGCCCGCCCGCGACCCGCGCTCACGGGGGCGAACCAGTCATGCTCCGGCCCGCTGGCAAGCTACGAAGAAGTTGATCACATCGCGGCGCTCATCACGCGCCTCAGTGGTCTGCTGGAAGGCTCGAAAGACAGCCTGGAGAAGCTGCGCGGCACAATGGCGGGCGAAACCGTCATGGAACTGGCGACGGCGGGCGCGGTAGAGAAGCAGCTCGAGACTGCCGCGGTCGCTCTCGAGCGGATGAGCGAGCTGGTACACAGCGCGATGCAGGGGCCATCGCTCTCGATCGGCGCTCCCGCGATTTCGCGTTCGCGCCCCGTGACGCTGGGCGAGGCGGTGTCGCACGCGGTGGACCTGCTGACGCCCCTGGCAAAGTCGCGTGGTGTGGAAATGTTCGTGGAGATGGCGCCGACGGCGGCGGCATGCCCGTCGGGGGCGCTGTACACGGTCGTGCTCAACGGCCTTCAGAACGCGGTGGAGTCCATCGCACGGCGCGGGGTGCGCGGGCGCATTGATATCACGGTGAAGCACGACCGCGCCCCGGTCATCGGCGGTTATGGCCGCGACACACGCGACTGGCAGGTGCTCGAGATCGTGGACGACGGCGCAGGCCTGACGGCAGGGCTTGAGCCGGCCCGGGTGTTCGACCTGGGCTATTCAACCAAGCCCCGGGGCACCGGCGTGGGCCTCGCAGTGGCACGCAATGTCGTGCAGGGCATGGGCGGCTCCATCGAACTGATTGGCCGCGATGGCGTGCGGGGCGGGGCGGTGCTGCGCGTGAAGTTCCCCAGCCCAGCCGCGGGGCAGTTGCGGATGGGCGGGGCGGCCTGAGCGATTATCCCGAGCGATGCCTTACTCGCTGGTGGCCTCACACGTTGTCACCGCGCAGCGGCGACGAATCCCTGCGAAAACGGCCCCCGCACCGAGGGCGAGCACGGATGCAGGTGCGGGGATGGCGCCCGCGGGAATGCCCACACCGGGCTGAGACTTGTACGCATAGTCCATGAGAAGTATGTTCGCATATGGCCGCGCTGGGTCTACGAACACCTGGAGCCGAAGCCATCCGTACTGAAACTCAGTTTCCGGTGTCTGAAGGCGGATACCGATGATGTATGTTCCGCTTGGTCCAAACACACTGAACGCGCCAAAAGTCCTCATCTGCTTGGGCGGCGTGTAGTCCCAATAGGACGCGAGCGTTCCGCTTGTCATGCCGAAACTTGAGCCGCTCCCGATGATCGCTGCTGGTGTAAAGACCATGGGCCTCGAGCCGATCGGGCCGGCCAACGCTGATCCGCTCAGCGTATTGAAATTTGAGTAACTCGCGAACCCCATCCAAGGCGGCAGTCCCCCGATCGAGAGTCGAATATCCGCGTGCCCGTCGTTGTTCATGTCATGATCGCCGTCCCACTGCGGGATAGCGAAAGCCCGGTGCACGATGGACCCGTAGCTGCCAACGGCCGCCATCATGATGGACGCGGCCCCACGAACGACCTGCACAGCACGGCTCATGCAGAAAATCTACAACATGGATGGGTGCTTGCCAACCCGCGCAGAGTTCTGTTTCCACCCATGTGCGATGAGGCGAGGGACCCCCAGCGGCGGCACGCTCTCCTCAGTGATCCACGGCCATGAGACCCACACGACGAAAGGACCCCAAAAACACGAATCCCCCTGCCGGAACAGGGGGGCTTCGCAAGTGGGCGAGGAGGGATTCGAACCCCCGAAGGCGTTAGCCAGCAGATTTACAGTCTGCCCCGATTGGCCACTCCGGCACTCGCCCAAGGCTATTTCCCAAGGATAGGTTCCGTGGGGGCGGAGTGTAGGCAAGGGTGGTGGTGTGAGGGCCCCAGATGGGCCTGGAACACGCCCCTGAGGTGGGAAAGGCCCGCGCCAACGGCTTGTCCGGGCGGGCCGGGCGGCTACTATTTCGGCCCTGAAGTTTGGCACTGGTTTGGAGCCCCACGATGTACGCGATTATTGAAGAGTCTGGCAGTCAGCGCTTGGTCAACGAGGGCGAGGTCATCCTCATCGACCTGCTCGATGAAGGTCAGACCGAGGCCGGCAAGAGCATCACGCTGGGCAAGGTGCTGCTCGTGGGCGATGTGGGCGGCTCGGCCAAGGTCGGGGCCCCCTACGTCGCCGGCGCTGCCGTCACCGCTGAGGTCGTAGAGCCCCTGGTCCTGGGCGACAAGCTGCACATCCAGCACTTCCAGGCCAAGAAGACCTGGCAGAAGAAGACGGGCCACCGCCAGCAGTACACCAAGGTCAAGGTCACCGGCATCGCCGGCTAAGCCGACCGACAACAACGACGATCTGAAACGGCCGCGTAATGCGGCCGTTTTTCTTTGGGCTTGGGGTGTATTCGGCCTTCGGCTACTCGTCCAGCAGGCCCATGGCGGTTAGGTCGGCAACGGGCTCATCAAACGAGCAACTGCCGAACGACAAGGCAAAGTTCTCGCGCACTACCGCGGCCTCCGCGGTCGTCAGAAGCTGTTCCTTCCACCCCATCGCCGACTCGCTGAAGCGGAAGTCATCCGGCTCTTCGCTCGCAAGGATGGCGGCGGTGATGTCCGGGTGCGTGTGGGTGGTGCGGACGATTGCCGCGGCAAGAAACAGGTTCAGGAACCCGTGCATCGTGGCGGTGGGCGAATCGGGCTCGTACGTCAGCGCGTGGGAGCCCCGCACCGGGTGGTGCAGCCCCGCAGTGGCCTTGAACGCCACGTCAGCATCGGAACAGACATGCAGAAAGTTGGCAAGCTCCTTTGCCGTGGGGAAGGCGTTGGCCTGAAGCCCGCCCGTGCGGATCTTGGCGTGGGCGCCGGTGCCGGCCAGGGCGGCGATGAAACCCCGGGCGTCCCCCGTTGCCGCGATGCAGCTCGCCGGAAGCTCGAAAAACGATGACACCTCTTCCGGCAACAGGTCGAGGGCCTTGTCGATATCGCCAACCTCGGCGGCCTTCAGCTCAAGCTGGTCCACCATGCACAGGCCGTTCTCTTCATTGGCGTGGTGGGCGTTGAAGGCGGCGATGGTGTCGAGCGCAGCGTCGAGGTCGCCATCGATGAGCGCCGAAACCTGCCATGCGGCAAGCCCCGACGTGGGGCCGCGATAGCCGCTGGTGGCGATCGTTCCGGGCATGAGCTGTACAGCCGCGGAGGAGAACTCGCGCATGCGTGAAACGGGGCAGATGAACCGCCCGAGCATGAACTCATGCGTCCCCATCTTGGCGCGGTTGTAGGTTTCGACGGCGGAGGCCATGTCGAGCTTGGCGGGCGGGAACAGCCCGGCGTAGTCGATGAGGTCGCTGAGAAACGTGCGGAGGGAGCGGGTCATAGGGTGGGTGTCTTCTTGTAGTGTGCGTCATTTGGCGAGCTTTGCCACCAGACGCCATACATCCCGCTGGTTTAACGCGCGGCCGGTCTGGTCGCTGAAGCGCTGCACAACGGTATCAAACCGGGGGTCAAAGGGGAGCTGGTCGCGTTGCCCAAGCGTTCCCACCTGATCGATGATCAATGCCGTGAGGATGGCTTCATCTTCTGCCGTAATCTTCGGGGCGGGCTCGCTCGCCCGACCCAGTCGGGGCAGGCGTGCCGCCTTGCGCAGGTTGTGAAGCCGATGAAACACCTCGCGTCGCGAGCGCACGCCATCAAGGGATGCGAACAACGCCTCGAACTCGGGCGTGTACGGAAGATCGTCGAGCGTCCGCCCCGCGGCGGTGTACGCGGTGACCAGCGGCTGGTCATCATCGGGGAGGGGTTGGGAGGGGAAGAGGGACATTGGCTGAGAGATTCTCGCTCACTTTTTGAAGGGGTCGCCAACCCAATCGGCAATCCACAACTGGCTGCTGGCTTTCTCTTCGCCTTCGACTTTTGGACCTCGCTGGCTGGTCCAGATCATCAGTGCGCCGTCAGGCGAGAACGCAGGCAGGATGTCCGCCCCATCGGCCTGCGTGATGCGGATGTGCTTGAGGTCCGACGGCGGGCGACCGGCACGCAGGCCCTTCATGTCAGACTCAATCGCGAAGACCTCGTAGTTGGAATGCGAGACCTCGCTCGTGCCATAGACCATGAACGTGGCGCTGGGGTGCCAGAAGGGGCACCAGTTCACATGCTCGTTACTCGTGAGCTGATACTCGCGGCTGATGCCGGTCGGTACTCCGTCCGCGCTGAATGTGAGGTCGGCGACGAAGAGTTGAAGTAGGTCGTCGCCCTTGCGGTCACTGCGGTAGCAGATCGACTTGCCATCGGGCGAGAAGAACGGCCCACCGTCATACCCCGGGGCCTTCACAATCTTGCGCTGCTCCTTCGTCAACGTGTCGAACACATAGATGTTCGCATCCGGCCGCTCGTTCTCTTTACGGTCCTCAATGTGGGCGTACAGGATGAACCGCCCATCGGGCGAGTACGAACACTCTGCGTCGTAGTTTGGCCGTGTGAAGACGGGCGTTGCCTCCAGATCCTGCGGCAGCTGCGCCAGAGCATCCGGCTGAGGCCCATTTCCGGTATCGCGACGCTCGACCTTTGGCTTGATCTGGGCCTTGAAGATGCTGAGCACCGAGCGCGAGGTGACTTCCATCTCCTCTGGGAACATCCAGACGTACCTGCGCGTGCCGACCTGGAAGCCCGACTTGTGCTCGTCGGTGGGCGGCTTGAGCGTGGACCCGAAGAGGACCTTGCCGGCCTGCGTGGGGTGGAACCAGCCGCAGGTGTTGGCGGAGTGGTCGGGGCTGATGCGTTCGATCTGGTCCAGGCCGTCGATCAGGCCGGTGAAGCGGTCGCGCTTCAGCCTGGCAACGTACATGGCGTAGAAGGGATCGGCCTGGGCGCCCTCCTTTGGCACTTCAACAGCCTGGAAGATGATCCAATTCCCATCCGGGCTGAAGTAGGACTCTCCCGCCTTGATGAACCGGTCGCGTGAAGTCAGCTGCACATGGTTGCGGAGGTACGGGGCCTCGAGGGTCTTCCAATCCAGCGGCACAGCGGCATCATGGATCGGCTCGGGGGCGAGGGGCGTGTGCGCGGGCTGCGCCATGGCAGGCCCGCACGCGGCAAGGATCGCAAGAGCAGCAAGAAAAGCGGGCTTGGGCATGGCCGATTGTTGGCGGGCAGGATGGCGCGGGTGCGAGGGGGGCATGTGAGGAGTTTGCCGCTACGCTCGTGCCATGGAGGACCTGCGGATCGTGATGGAGGGCGAGGGCTATGTCGTCGTTCACAAGCCCGCCGGCCTGCTTTCCGTTCCGGGGAAGGGGGAAGCGAACCAGGACTGTGTGCCCGCGCGCGTGCGCCGGCTCTTCCCCCAGGCGGAGGGTCCGCTGGTGGTACACCGGCTGGACATGGACACCAGCGGCCTGCTGGTCGTCGGCCTGACGGCACAGGCTCAGCGCGACCTGTCGGGGCAGTTCGAGCGGCGTGAAACACGCAAGCGGTACCTCGCGCTTCTGGAAGGGGATGTACGGGAGGATGCGGGCGAGGTATCCCTGCCGCTGCGTCCGGACCTGGAGAACCGCCCGTACCAAATCGTCGATCACGCCCAGGGGCGCGAGGCCGTGACGCGGTACCGCGTGCTCTCACGCGAGGTTGATCGCACGCGTGTGGAGTTTGTGCCCGTCACCGGCCGGACTCATCAACTGCGCGTGCACGCCGCGGCAGGCCTCCACTGCCCCATCGTGGGCGATGTGCTGTACGGGCGCGTGCATACTGAGGAGCGGCTGATGCTGCACGCGTGCGAACTGGAGTTCAAAGAGCCCGTGAGCGGGCAGTGGGTGAAGGTGGAGAGCGCAGCGCCGTTCTAGCCACGACGAGCCGCGCACGAAGTAAGCGGTTTTTTCCGTAGCGTGCGAACCACGCGCTGAAGCAGAAACACGCTTACTTCGCGCGCGGCTCGCATGACGCTGTTGTCAAGCGAAGCGCACCGAGCAGGCCTGTCATCCCGCGCTCATCGCCATCGTCAAACGCGTTCAGGTCATAACTATCGACATCGAGTACCGCATCGCAGTTTCCATCGCCATCAATCAGCGGGATCACCACCTCCGACTGGTCCTTCGGATCGCACGCGATGTAGTTCTCCCCGAGCGTACGGACATCGGAGATGATGATGGAACGCTTCGTCAGCATCCCTTTTCCGCACATGCCGTGAAGCCCAATGGGCGAGCAGGCGGGCTTCGGCTCGCGGCAAACGAGGACCATCTCCTCCGTGTTTTCAGGGTTCCGCAGGTAGAACCCAACCCACGAAATGGGGTTGTGCCCAAAGGCCTGCCAGAGCAGCGCAACCGTGCGGTCCATCGCCTGCTCGCGCGTCAGCGGGCCAGAGGCACGGGCTGCGGCGATGAGGGGGGCGTAGTCGCGCATGGAACAGATCAAGAATCGTCGCGCCTCCGCGATCGAAAGCCCAACGAACCCACCCCAACCCCTCCCTCGGGGAGGGGCTTTACAGTGTCGCGGAGGTGTAGGGCAGCAGTGCCATGAAGCGGGCGCGCTTGATGGCCTGCGAGACCATGCGCTGCTCGCGGGCTGAGGTGCTGAGGCGCTTGCGGCCCAGGATCTTGCCGTTGGGGCTCATCAGGCGGCGGAGGGTCTCCGCATCCTTCCAATCGACCACCACATCACCGGTGCCGGTGTTGTGAGCGACGCGGATCTTCTGAACATTGCCGAAGCGGGGGAACTTGCTCATGGTGGCTTCTTTCCGTCCTGGGCTTGGGCCCGATTTCCGACCGGCGACACGCCGACCGAACCGGGCGACGGTTGGGGGAGGATGGTAGGTCCATGCCCCGGCGGGGTCTACCTTCGCATCAACGAGGCAAACACCCTCTTAGCAGCCGGATTTGCACTTCATGACGAGGGGACCGGGGCCAAAGGCGATCACGATCAGCCCCATGATGAGCATGATGATGTCGCGGATCAGCTGGCAGTAGCCGACCGTGCTGCCACAGGGCCACTCAAGCTTGCCGAAGCAGCTGCAATGGGTGTCGATGTTCGCCCCCATCTGATTGCGGATGATAATAGACGCAATCGCCCCGGTAAAGGCGAGCAGCAGGAGTGTGATGACCGTTGCCGCGGCACGGGTCCAAATGCCCAGCAGAAGGAACAGCCCCGCAATCGCCTCGCACCAGGGGATCACGAAGGTGGCGAGGACGGTCAGGTGGTCGGCAGAGGCCGGGATGATCTTGAACGCCTTAATGGAAAAGACGAAGCTCGACGGGTCGTTCAGCTTCAGGTACGCGGCAAGCAAGAAGAGCACCGCCAGCACAAGGCGGCAGGGAAGCACCAGCCACCCCAGGGGGCGAGGCTTCACAGGCTGGGGGTGGGTCATGGCGCGCCGCCGATCGCGGGCTTGCCCTTGGCCGTCGGATACCCGGCCTTCTCCCATGCGGGGTAGCCGTCTTCCATAATGCGGGCGCCGCCGAAGCCTGCCTGCTGAAGCAGGATGACCAGGTTCTTTGAGGCATCGCACGCGCCGCCGCTGCAATAGACCACCATCGGCTGGCTGCGATCGAGGTAGTTGAGAACATCGGATGTCGCGAAGCCCTCGGTGCCCAGCAGGAAGGCGTTCTGCACATGCCCGGCCTCATACTCGGGGAGGTGGCGGGCATCGATAAACGCCACCTGCTGATCAAAGAGCGCCTTGGCCTGATCGAGCGTGAGATCGAGCGAGTCGTGCGTTGCCGGGGGTTCGGGCTGCGGCGGGGGCACCGTCGGAGTCGTTCCGGTGGTCGGCGTCGGCGTCGTGGCGGGCTCTACCGGTGGCGTGGTAACGGGCGCGGTCGCCCCTCCGCGTGGCGGGAGGTTCAGCGGCGTTGGCGCATCAGGCGTGAGCTTGATGGGCCTGCCGCCGGCGCTGCGCACATAAGAGTGGGCAGCGCCGGCAACAACGCCGACGAGAAGGATCGTACAGGTGCGGTGCAGCAGGAGGGACATGGGTGTGTGTGCCGCCTGTGCTTACTTGCCGGGGACCAGCGAGCTGGGGTTGGAGACCCACGGGTCAATCGGGGCGCCGGTGGGGTTGTTGTACTGGGCCTGCGGCATCGTCTGCTGGGCGATGTAGCCGTTGTACGGGATCTTGAACGTCTTCTCTTCGTCAGAATCGGTGGTGACAAGGATGTCGCCGCGGATCGCCGTGGGCGTCGTGGGGGCGTTGCCGCTCGCGGTGATGACCCAGGCCGGGGGATTCGAGCCGGCCTCCTGCACGAAGGTGATCTCGCTGAACAGCTTCGCGCCCATCGGCACCTCCTCGGCGGCGATGATCTTGAAGGGAGCGCCGGAGCGGCTCGTGACGTGGGCCGAGTTGCTCACGGGGCCGCCGGGCTTGAGGTTCGCGAACTGCAGGCGGGCCGGGGAAACAGCCATGTCGCCGATCACCTCGCCCATCACGGCGACGTTGAGAAGGCGGGCGGGGTCCGTCGTGCGGACCGTGATCTGGCCATTGAGGGGGCCGACCTCGGCGCCGGGGACGATGGAGACCTCAACGGGCGTCACGAACATCTTCTCGCCGTCGATCTCCACCTCTTTGCTCTCGAGCATGCGGGCCTGCATCGCGGGGTTGCTGGTCGTTGCCTGCGTGGGCTTGAGGTCATCGCGCCGCGAGGTGATAGTGAACGACACGGATGTGGGGTTGGCCTTGGGCACCTGCTGGAAGTTCACCAGCTGGGGCTCGAAGAACATCATGGGCTTGATCTCAGAGTGCAGTTGCAGGACCATCGACGGCGCAGCCGGGTCGTTGCTGTTGACCGTCACGTTGGTCTGCTGCTTGCCGCGGCGGTTGTGGGGGTTGTAGGTGACGGAAATCTCGCCGCCCTCGCCGGGGGCGTACTCCTTCTTCTCCAGGGCCGGCACGGTGCAGCCGCAGGAGCCCTGCACATTGCCGATCACCAGGTTCGACTTGCCCACGTTGGAGAACTTGAACTTGGTCGTGACCGAGTTGTCATCCGTGATGACGCCGAAGTCGTGCGACATCTCGTCGAAGGTGAGCTTGGGCGAGTCCGCGGACACCACCGCCGTAGGCTGAGCCATCGCCCCCTCGGGCATCGGCTCGGCCTTCTTGACGAGGATGGGCTGGGAGGGTGCCGCGGCGTGATCGTGCCCTTCATGGCCGGGCTGCACGGGCTGAGCCTTGACGGGCTTCATGTCCTGGGCGCGGACGGCGAACGTGGAAAGGGCGAGACCGGCACAGGCGATGAGGACAGCGTTGCGGAAAGCCATTCGTTCTTCTCCGTGAAGTCGTGTCGGGGAAACGGGCACAGACAGTGAAAGACCGGGATGAAGGCCCGGACCAACGCCCGGACCGTGAGTTGTTTGTCGCCGGTCAAGGGTTGTTCGGGCTTCTCGGCCCCTCTTTTCCAGCCAAGGCCCATCATAGGAACGCCCCTCTCCCCCACCACGACCCATTCCCCATGGCCCTTCCCCTCCCCCCCACCCGTACGATTCCACCTCATGCTGCGGATCGGCCACGTCAACCTCGCCACCAACCTGCTGCTGGCCCCCATCGCGGGGTACTGCGACCTCGCGTTCCGCACCATCTGCCGCGAATGGGGCGGCGTGGGCCTGGCATGTACCGACCTGCTCAGCCCCCAGGGCCTGCTCCGCGGCACCGCCACCAGCCTCGACCTCGCCCAGACCAACGACTTCGACAAGCCCGTCGGCATGCAGCTCTACGGCAGCGACCCCGAGATGATGGCCCAAGGAGCACGCTGGGCCGTCGAGCACGGTGCCACGATCATCGACATCAACATGGGCTGCCCCGTGGACAAGGTGACCAAGAAGGACGGCGGCAGCAAGCTCCTCACGAACATCCCGGGCGCAGTCGCGATGGCCTCGCGCGTCGTAAAAGAGCTTGAAAAAATCCCCCTCAGCCCCGCCGAGTGGTCACGCCGCCAACGCCCCTCCGCCCCATTGCCCAGTGCCCAGTGCCCAGTGCCTCTGACTTGCAAGATGCGCCTCTGCTGGCACGA